>JBGCFV010000031.1:0-92967 GCA_045107075.1 Gammaproteobacteria bacterium | reverse complement strand
GGCGAAGT
The DNA here is from genome assembly GCA_045107075.1 of Gammaproteobacteria bacterium. Lineage (GTDB taxonomy): Bacteria > Pseudomonadota > Gammaproteobacteria > Steroidobacterales > SZUA-146 > SZUA-146. The sequence continues at coordinate 92,959 of JBGCFV010000031.1, read as the reverse complement.
GCCCCTCAAGACCGTGACCCTTAATGCCGTTACGGATATACAAAGGACCCTTGCCGCGCGCGGCTTGGGCCCTCGTGTACATGTCGGCGAAACGGCTGTCGTCCTGTAACCCTTCGTCGGCGAGCTTTTGCAGCTCACTTAAAGCCAAGGCGTCAGGCACACCGCGCTGCTGAAGCTTATTCAACAGCTCGGTGAAACCCTGCTCACGTCTGGCCAGATAGTCCATGGCCAGGCGACGCACCTGTGAGGCTGTCGCCTCACCCATATTGTTAAGCTTCTTGAACAGCCTCAAGCTCTACCGTTGGCGGGTTTTGCTTAGGCAAATACTTCTCGCGAAGGGCCTTATCGAGTTCTTCAGCAATGTGAGAGTGCTCAATGAGATACTGACGCGCGTTGTCTTTACCCTGACCAATGCGTTCTTTACCGTAGCTGTACCAGGCACCCGACTTCTTAACGAGGCCTTCAGCAACACCCAGGTCAATCAGTTCGCTCTCGCGCGAAATACCCGCTCCGTACAGAATTTCAAACTCGGCTTTCTTGAACGGCGGTGCCACTTTGTTCTTGACCACTTTGACGCGAGTCTCGTTACCGACCACTTCGTCGCCCTTCTTGATCGCGCCGATACGACGGATGTCGAGTCGCACAGATGAGTAAAACTTAAGCGCGTTACCACCGGTAGTGGTTTCAGGACTGCCAAACATGACACCAATTTTCATACGAATTTGGTTAATGAAGATTACCAGCGTGTTTGAGCGCTTAATGTTGGCGGTCAATTTACGCAGCGCCTGAGACATGAGTCGCGCCTGCAAACCGACGTGTCTGTCGCCCATCTCACCTTCAATTTCAGCTTTGGGAGTCAACGCCGCAACGGAGTCGACAACCACCACGTCGATAGCGCTGGAACGTACGAGCATGTCGGTGATTTCGAGTGCCTGCTCACCCGTATCAGGCTGTGATACCAGCAAGTCTTCGGTGTTAACACCTAGCTTTTCAGCGTACGTCGGATCGAGCGCGTGCTCGGCGTCGACAAACGCACAGGTTCCACCCAGTTTCTGAGCTTCGGCAATAACCTGCAGCGTCAGAGTCGTTTTACCCGATGACTCAGGACCATAAATTTCAACTACGCGGCCTTTTGGCAGTCCGCCAATGCCCAGCGCAATATCGAGAGTCAGCGAGCCGGTCGAAATGGCTTCAACATCAGGAATGGCACCGTCGTCGCCCAAACGCATAACGGACCCTTTACCAAACTGCTTTTCAATTTGCCCTAGTGCGGCGGCCAGCGCCTGCTTTCTTTTATCATCCATCTTAAGTCACCCGAATACTTATAATGTGCTATCAAGTGGTCGCCAGAAGCGGCGACCGAGAATCGTTCTTTGCCTTCCTTCGCAGATGGTCTGAACTCCACCTGAGACGCCGTGTAATGAGTAGGTGCGCGGCCTGTCTGGAAGCACCTGGTCGCCAATCGTCACCGGTAAACACATTGACCATGGCTACATGTAGGGCTTCCGGTGACGATCAACGTGGAATGATTATTCCAAAAACTACTGTATAAATAAACACTATTTTTGGTTAATTTACCGAAAAAGTCGCATCACGGCCTATCTGGTACCCGCTACCCACCCTATACCCCATATATAGTATCGTGATCCGGTCAGGCTGCCCACCCCATTACGCCGATCGCAGTCGATCCAGCCCAGTTTTCCGAGCTGACGCGCAAAACCACTGTATGGATAGACAAAGAGTCAGGCAGATTCAAGGACTTCGGCAATCAGCTCAATAGCAGCCACAACAGTGGCGCGCCTGACAAGGTCACGAGAGCCGTCGAAATGATGTTTTCGCGCAAGGCTAGTAGTGTCCACGCTGGAAGCCACACCCCCCTTGACCGCCACGCCAATCCAGACAAGCCCAACCGGCTTGGCCGCCGTGCCGCCCCCCGGACCCGCCACTCCAGACACGCTGACCGCACATTGAGCGCCCAGTGCATCCAGCGCCCCCAGAGCCATTTGACTGACCACTTCCGAACTGACAGCACCGTGGTCGGCAAGCGTGTCGCCTGTAACGCCTAGCAAATTTTGCTTGGCCTCATTGCTGTAGGAAACGATACCGCCGTAAAACCAGGCCGAACTACCGGATACATCGGTAAAGGTTTTGGCAATCCAGCCGCCTGTGCAGGACTCGGCGGTAGCCACGCTCAGGCGCTTGTTCAGCAACAAAGCGCCGAGACGCGACGCCTGCTCCTGCAGGGCATCGTCACTCAGCGCAGAGTTAGTGAAAGCCGAGTCAACCGTCACCGGCTACATGCCCCGTTCGCAGCCTGATAAAGGCATTGACGATGGTAAGCGCACAGAAGCAGACGACTAACCATCGCGGGCCTCTTCCAGTAACTCGCGATACACTTTGATATTGCCCTCCACCATGGCATCAACCGAAAACTGCTCAACCACTTTTTGATGAGCCGCTTTGCCCATTTCAAGAGCGGCCTCACGGTCGTTGAGCAGCGTCAACACGCCCTCGGCAATTTGCTCCGGCGATTCCGGATCGATGAGCAAGCCATTAACTCTGTCTTCAATAATTTCGGTGACCCCGCCTACGCGGCTCGCCACGATAGGAAGAGAGGCGGCTGCGGCTTGTAGCACCGCCACGCCCAAGCCCTCGGTCAGCGGTGGATGGATAAACACGTCCAGACAGCCTAGCCAGTGATTAATGTCTTTACGAAAACCTGCAAACGTCACAACATCGGCAATGCCCAGTTTCTCGGCCTGCATCTGCAACCGCGCAAGCTCGGGACCCCGGCCGAAAAACACCAAACGTACATTGGGATAACTTTTCTGAATGGCCGGAATGCTTTCCAGCACAAAGCGATGACCTTTACGGTTAATCAGCTGGGCCACCATACCGATGACCGGAGCTTTTCTTGAATCTGGACTCGTGCTGGATTCAGGGAAAAAGGTTTTCGCAAAAGACAAACGATCCCAGCGTCGTTCCCACGTAGACGTTTTGACCGCGCTATGCACAACGCGCAGCTTTTCAGGAGGCACGCCAGCCTCTTCCAGCACGCTTCGAATGGCTCTCGAAATGGTCACCACACGGTCGAACAGGCGGTACTTGTAGTGCACCAGATGCACCGATTCCTCGTTGTCGACACGCCTTGACAGAATGACCGGTATCGAACTAAACCGTCTGGCAGCGAGTCCGCCAAACCAGTCGGCACCGCGCCGACTGTGGAGATGTATCACGTCTGGCTGAAATTCTTTGATTAGCTTGCGAAGACGACCGATCAGACGGAAATCCAGGTCACCGCCCATGGCAATTGGAAATACCGGAATGCCCATGTGCGCTAATCGCGCCGCAATTTCGCTTCCGGTGGGACAAACCACGGCACACTCGATATCGCGTGCGGCCAGCCCTTCAGCCAGGTAAAGCACCTGGCGCGCACCGCCGTACAGATGACGTCCCGCCTCTACGTGCATTACCTTCATAAGTCGCGTGCCTGTTTGTGCATAATCACTTATTCTTCGCCTTCCATGCGCCGCTATTCTAGGGAATACAGCGCACAAACATAAGCCCCGAGCCTTTAATTTAATCGAATATGACTACAGACGCCGTTCAACACACACCGATGATGCGCCAGTATTTGGGCATTAAGGCCGAGCATCCCGATATTTTGCTGTTTTATCGCATGGGTGATTTTTATGAGCTGTTTTACGAAGACGCTAAAAAAGCATCGCGCCTTGTTGATATAACGCTTACAAGCCGGGGCAAATCAGGCGGCCAGCCGATCCCGATGGCGGGGGTGCCCGTTCATTCTGTAGACACGTATCTAGCCAAACTGGTGCGCTTGGGTGAGTCGATTGCCGTGTGTGAACAGGTGGGTGACCCGGCCACGTCGAAAGGACCGGTCGACCGTCAGGTCGCGCGGATTGTGACGCCAGGCACCGTAACTGAAGAGGCTCTTCTGGAAGCGGGTCGTGAAAATCTGTTACTCGCCATTTGTGAGCAACCGTCTGCCAATGACAAAACGCCGAGCTACGGACTCGCCTGGCTTGACGTATCAGCCGGTCGCTTTTCTCTGTGTGACGTAGTTGGCATGGACACTCTGGCCGCGGAACTTGAGCGACTTCAGGCCGCGGAAATTCTGGTGCACGATGAGTCGAATTTGCCCGACAGCATTAGAGGACGCTATACCCACCGACCCGTGTGGCATTTCGATGCGGATACCGCCACGACCCTGCTCAACCAACAGTTTGGCACGCGCGACTTAAGCGGCTTTGGTATTGCCCGCCTGACGCCAGCAGTTGGCGCGGCCGGCGCGCTTATGCAGTACGTGCGTGAAACACAAAAATCGGCACTGCCTCACGTGCAATCGCTTAACGTTGAACGCCGTGACGACGCGCTGCACCTTGATGCGGCTACTCGCCGCAACCTGGAGCTGTCTGTCAACCTGCAGGGCAGCACAGACTTTACTCTGGCCTCGGTACTCGACAAAACCGGCTCTGCGATGGGCACACGTTTAATGCGTCGCTGGATTAATCGCCCTATTCGCAATCACGACGAACTTAACGCCCGTTTCGAATCAGTGGCAGAACTTAAATCAGCGCCGTACAGGCTGTCGCTGGCCGACGAGCTGCGTCAGGTATGCGACGTCGAACGTATTCTTGCACGAATAGCACTTCGCTCTGCGCGACCGCGCGACCTGAGCCAACTGCGCGATACGCTAGCCCTTCTCCCTCGGGTTTTGGAACTTACACAGTCGGCAAACAGCTCCCGGTTGATCGAGCTGCGCAAACAATGCGGTCCTCACGGCGACGTCGCCGAACTTCTGACACGTGCCATTATTGAAGAACCGCCGCTGCTCATTCGTGATGGCGGAGCGATTGCTCCGGGCTACAACTCAGAACTTGACGAGCTGCGCGCCCTGGCGGCGAACGCCGACGACTTTTTAACTCAGCTGGAAATTCGCGAGCGCGAACGCACCGGCGTGTCGACGCTGAAAGTGGGATACAACCGTGTACACGGTTATTACATTGAAATGAGTCGACTTCACTCCGACAAAGCCCCCATTGACTATCAGCGACGCCAGACGCTCAAAGCTGCGGAGCGCTACATCACACCTGAACTAAAAGAGTACGAAGACAAGGTACTGTCGGCTAAAGAAAGAGCACTCGCCACAGAAAAAAAACTTTACGAAGAACTACTTGGCCTGCTCGCTGATAGTTTAAACAGACTTCAAACTACCGGACAGGCTCTTGCCGCGCTTGACGTACTCACAAGCTTCGCCATGCAGGCCGACGAAGCAAATTACTGTCGACCTGAGCTTGTTGCCACGCCGTGCGTTGATATTGAAGCGGGTCGCCATCCGGTTGTTGAAGCGGCCGTTGAAACCGACTTTGTGCCGAACGACGTGCGACTGAACAACCAGCGGCGCATGCTCATTGTGACCGGCCCCAACATGGGTGGTAAATCGACTTATATGCGCCAAACCGCGCTTATTGTGTTGATGGCTCACATCGGTGCCTTTGTGCCCGCAACCCGAGCTACTCTCGGCCCTGTCGACCGCATTTTCACGCGCATTGGGGCGTCGGACGATCTGGCTAGCGGCCGTTCTACGTTCATGGTGGAAATGACCGAGACGGCACTTATTTTAAATTCGGCCACTGACCAAAGCCTGGTGCTAATGGACGAAATTGGCCGCGGCACCAGTACGTTTGACGGACTGTCTCTGGCCTGGGCATGCGCTCACGACATGGCCGAACGGGTGGGAGCGTTTACTCTCTTTGCCACCCACTACTTTGAGCTCACCCAATTAGCTGACCAGCTACACACTGTCGCCAACGTTCATCTCACGGCCACCGAGCACGGCAATAAACTGGTGTTTATGCACAGCGTCAAATCAGGCCCGGCCAATCAAAGCTACGGCCTTCAGGTTGCTCGTTTGGCCGGCGTGCCGGGCAGCACAATTAAACGGGCACGCAAGTACCTCACGGCACTGGAAAAGCAATCGCACTCGGACCCCATGTCTCCGCAGGGGCACCTGGACTTCAGCCTGGACGACGCCGAAGAAACCGCGGCAACACCTTCCGCAGTGGAACGCGCCGTCGATGCACTAAACCCGGATGAGTTGACTCCCAAGGCCGCGCTTGACGCTTTATACGAACTCAAGAAACTGGAAGAGTCATAGCATCGGCGTCTTTAGGCTTCATACAACCCGTTCAATGACACTTGCAGGTTCAGACTGACCTCACTGAACGAACGTACAGACTTGGCGCACATTTCCACAATAACGGGAACGCGGTCGCAACATGTTGCGCGCTCCTGCTGGACTAATTAAGCGCCAGACTGCGCAAAGTCCCGCACCGACTCAATTTCGTTGCTATATGCTGCGGCGCAACTTCCAAAACGACCGCTAATGATCTAATATCTACGTACATGTTCGTACTAAACGCCAAGGCTCTAAACTACTTAGATCCGGCCTGATACGAACGCACGGGCATTTTGACAACACACATCGGCTTGTCTGAACAAACAGTGTTGCCGGCAGCCAAGGTGGGTTCCAAACAATTTTCGCCGTTACGCTTGGCAAACACCCACCAACGCGACTATGCTTTAATGCTTGATGAGCCGCAGCTTGCGGCACACACAAAAACGCGGCGAGTGAGAAGGAGCGCGATATGAGTCGACATTTAGGTGAAGTAGAAGAAGTAGAAGAATCCGAAATCGATATTACGCCTATGCTGGACGTAGTTTTTATTCTGCTGATCTTCTTTATCGTAACCGCCACGTTTGTGAAAGAAAGCGGCCTCGACGTTAGCCGACCTGACAATCAGGAAGCGGTAACTAAAGACGAGAAAGACAACATTCTGATCATGATTGACGCCAACAACGGCATCTTTGTGAACCGACGTAAAACAGACATACGCCGAGTCACGGCAAACATCGAACGTCTCCACGCTGAAATGCCGGAAGCTACCGTCGTAATTTTGCCTGACGGAGAGTCCAGCACAGACACGCTAATACGCGTGATGGACGCCTCTCGAGAAGCGAACGTATACGCCATCTCGATTGCTAACGCCATGTAAATCTGGCGGTTCAGCTCGAACACAAAAAACCCGCGCAGGATACTGCGCGGGTTTTTTTGTGCCTGGCGGAAATAACGTTCAATCGATTTCAATCGTAAGAGCGGCTTCCAGCCGCGATGAAATACGCGACGTGTTCTAATTTGTTTGAACGCCTCATCGCGGCTGGAAGCCGCTACTCACCCACAGGCCAAGCCCGGGAGACTACTTGGGCACGCAATCCACCTGAATTGAACAGCACAGGTGAAGTGAGACTCAGCAAGCGATGACGCTTAAACCGCTTATCCCGTTCCTACTCCGTAGCCACCGGCTTACGCACGCGGATGGATAGCTCTTTGAGCGAGTCGGCCGGAACCGGTCCGGGTGCATTGGTGAGCGGACATTGGGCCGACTGGGTTTTCGGGAACGCGATGACTTCACGAATACTGTCTACGCCTGCCATCAGCGCCACCAGTCGATCAAGACCAAAGGCGATACCGCCGTGTGGAGGACAGCCGTACTGGAGCGCTTCAAGCAAGAAACCAAACTTTTCATTGGCTTCTTCGTCGTCGATACCCAGCAGTTTAAACACGGCGTCCTGCATGGACTGGTCGTGAATTCGCACGGAACCACCGCCGATTTCGCTACCGTTAAGCACCATGTCGTAAGCACGTGACACGCTTTCACCCGGATCTTTTTGCAGGGCCTCGACGTCATCAACTCGCGGCGCAGTAAACGGATGGTGAAGCGCCGCCCAACGCTTGGAGCGGTCGTCCCACTCGAACATTGGGAAATCAACTACCCACATCGGTGCCCAGCGGTCTTCTACCGTGCCAAGATCCTCAGCCAGTTTAATACGCAGCGCACCCAGCGCGTCGTTAACGACTCGTGCACTGTCAGCTCCGAAGAAAATAACGTCTCCATCTTTTGCACCGGTACGCTCAACGACGCCAGACAACGCATCATCGGTCAGGTTCTTAACAATGGGACTCTGCAAGCCATCGCGCCCGGCGGCAACATCATTAACTTTAATGTAGGCCAGACCCTTGGCACCGTAGCGACCCACAAATTTACCGTAATCATCCAGCACCTTGCGGCTAAACGTCGAACCGCCTGGCACGCATAGCGCCGCTACGCGACCATTCGGATCGTTGGCGGGACCTGCGAACACTTTAAAGTCGACGTTGGCCATGAGGTCGGACACACCAACCAGCTCGTAGCTGATACGAAGATCAGGCTTGTCACTACCGTAGCGACTCATCGCCTCGGCATAGCTCATTTGAGGAAACGGCCGTGGCAAATCTACGTCCATGACCTTCTTGAACACAAAACACATCATTTCTTCGAACGTCGCTTTGATATCTGTTTCGGACATGAACGACGTTTCGATATCTAACTGGGTAAACTCCGGCTGCCGGTCGGCACGCAAATCTTCGTCACGGAAACACTTAACAATTTGGTAATACCGATCAAGGCCCGACATCATGAGCAGCTGTTTGAATAGCTGAGGTGACTGTGGCAAAGCAAAAAAACTGCCGGGATGTGTACGCGATGGCACCAGGTAGTCGCGAGCACCCTCTGGGGTGGCGCGCGTTAACATGGGTGTCTCAACTTCAACGAACTCTCGCTCGTCGAGATAATCACGGAGTGCTTTGGCGACTCCAGCGCGTAACCTAAGTCGAGCCTGCATCTCGTCACGACGCAGGTCGAGATAGCGATACTTGAGGCGTAACTCTTCGCCCGTATTATCGTCGTGTTGAATGGGTGGCGTTTTGGATGAATTCAACAACACCAGCTCTTTGGCCAGCACTTCTACTTCGCCCGTGGGAATGTTCGGGTTTATCTGGCCGTCGGGACGGGTGCGTACGCGACCCGTGATCTGAAGGACGTATTCGCTTCGCACCTGCTCTGCAATAGCGAAAATATCGGGCGTATCCGGATCAACCACCACCTGAAGAACGCCTTTCGAATCGCGCAAATCCATGAAAATGACGCCACCGTGATCGCGACGATTGTGGACCCAGCCACAGACGGTCACTGTCTGATCAATGAATTCGGAGGTTACGGCCCCGCAGTAATGAGTGCGCATGTTGTTATCTCAGATAGAAAGCATGGGCTCTGGCTATATCGCAGAGCAACAAAAGACCGAGAATGGTACGGGGTGGCCAGTGTGGGCGCAAGTAGAACGAGCTTGTATAGCGCTTCGGATGCTGGTTGCCCACTGAAAAAACAGGCTGCAGCTGGATTAACGTCGCTCGACGGTGAGCACCTGTTATTGATGCTTATTGATTTCAGATACTTACAGCTGCTCGTGACGGAACTGCTCATTAACCTCCTTGCTCGTGAGCACGGTAATGATTAGGTAAAACGATGAATGAAGTGAAGATACTCGGCATCCTGACGGAGATTGCCAAGCCCGCTCCGCGGACTCGCAATGACCCGCACCGACATTGTCTGCGTGAGCGCAGAACGTCCTCTGTCATTGCGAGCGCAAAGCGCGCGGCAATCTCTCGACGTTAAGACCAGGCTGAATAATAAAGACTCATAGCACCCTGACGGAGATTGCCACGCCCGCTCCGCGGACCCGCAATGACCAATACCGACATTGACAGAGATAGCCAGGCCGGCTCCGCGAGCTCGCAGTGACACCGTCTCTACAGGCTAATCGGCCGATTTAGCTTTCTTGGCTTTTTTCGGTTTTGATTCCGCTTTCTTTGATTTTGAATCTGCCGATTTTTCTTTAGAGCCGCCTGAATCCCCTGAGCTACCGGGGCTATTCGAGTCTTCGGCCAGGTTTTTGCGCTTGTCTTTCTTGAAATCGGTCTCATACCAGCCTGACCCCTTCAACCGAAAGCTCGGAGCGGATACCAGTTTAACCAACTTCTTCTTTTTGCATCCAGGACACTTGGTCAGAGGCTCATCAGCCATCTTTTGCAGTTCGTCAAATTCGTGCCCGCAGGCGGAGCACTGGTATTCATAGATTGGCATGATGAAACTTTCTTCTTTCGTTACAAAACAATGAGGCGCGAGTGTGTCAGTGACGCAGTGATTTTTCAAATATCAAAGCGCCATCCTCCACACCCACCTCAATCAGGTCACCGGCGGCAAAGGTACCGGACAAAATTCTCTGCGCCAGCGGGTTTTCGAGACGCTGCTGAATAGCGCGACGCAAAGGTCTGGCGCCGTACACGGGATCAAAGCCTGCGTCGCCCAGTAAATCGCGCGCACCGTCAGTCAAGGTAAGCCCTAACTCGCGCTCACCGAGTCGCTTGGAAAGCGTGCCAATCTGGATATCCACAATCTGGCGAATCTCGTCACGATCAAGTGGGTGAAACACAACCGTATCGTCAATGCGGTTAATAAACTCCGGTCGAAAATGCTGACCAACCACTTCCATCACGGCATCCTTCATGGCGTCGTAATTCTCTTCGCCCGACAGATTCTGAATAATTTGCGAGCCAAGGTTCGACGTCATGATGACAACACAGTGACGAAAATCGACGGTGCGCCCCTGCCCGTCCGTTAACCGGCCGTCGTCGAGCACCTGCAGCAAAATATTGAAAACGTCGTGATGCGCTTTTTCAACTTCATCGAGCAGAATTACCGAATAAGGTTTACGCCTTACGGCTTCAGTTAAATAGCCACCCTCTTCGTATCCTACGTAGCCCGGTGGTGCACCAATGAGTCGGGCGACCGAATGCTTTTCCATAAATTCTGACATATCGATGCGTACCAAGGCGTCTTCCGAGTCAAACAGAAATTCCGCGAGCGCTTTACACAACTCTGTTTTACCGACACCGGTTGGGCCCAAAAACAAGAACGAACCGTTCGGTCGTTTCGGGTCATTCAAGCCAGCGCGTGCTCGACGCACCGCGTTGGATACGCTGACCATAGCTTCGCGCTGTCCGATGACACGTTTGCCGAGCTCGGATTCCATGCGCAGAAGCTTCTCGCGCTCACCTTCCATCATGCGGTCAACCGGAATACCGGTCCACTTGGCGACGACATCGGCCACTTCTACTTCAGTCACCTGGTTTCGAAGCAACGTAGTCGCTGGCTTCGCCTCACCCTCTGACTCTTCAAGCTGTTTTTCGAGTTCTGGAATACGGCCGTACTGAAGCTCGGACATACGAGCCAGGTCACCAGCGCGGTGCGCCGTTTCAAGTTCAGTTCGGGCATGGTCCAGCTGTTCTTTTATTTTCGCGGACCCTTCAACACTGAGCTTCTCGGCCTTCCAGATTTCTTCGAGATCGGCAAATTCGCCCTCGACGGCATCAATGGTCGACTCCAGTTCATCTAGTCGTTTGCGCGACGCGTCGTCATCTTCTTTCTTTAGCGACTCACGTTCAATTTTGAGCTTAATGAGTTGACGTTCCAACAGGTCCATCGCCTCGGGCTTGGAGTCAATTTCCATGCGAATCCGTGAGGCTGATTCATCAATCAGGTCAATGGCTTTGTCCGGCAGCTGGCGATCAGAAATATATCGATGACTCAGGGTCGCTGCTGCAATAATCGCGGGATCAGTAATGTTGACGCCATGGTGGACTTCGTAACGGTCTTTCAAACCGCGCAGAATCGCGACGGTGTCTTCAACGGTAGGCTCGTCAACCATGATGGTGAGAAAGCGCCGTGCAAGCGCCGCGTCTTTTTCAATGTACTGCCGATACTCGTCGGTGGTTGTCGCACCAACGCAATGTAACTCACCGCGAGCCAGCGCGGGCTTGAGCATGTTGCTGGCGTCCATCGCGCCGTCAGCACGGCCAGCTCCAACCATGGTATGGAGCTCGTCGACAAAAAGAATAATTTCACCTTCCTGCTTGGCAAGATCGGCGAGCAGTGCTTTGAGTCGCTCCTCAAATTCACCGCGAACTTTGGCCCCGGCGACAAGGGCACCGAGATCCAGTGACAAGATGCGCTTGCTGCGTAAACCCTCCGGCACTTCACCATTCACAATTCGCTGCGCCAATCCTTCAACAATGGCGGTCTTGCCGACACCGGGCTCTCCAATCAGAACCGGATTATTTTTGGTGCGTCGTTGTAACACCTGAATGGTGCGGCGAATTTCCGAGTCGCGACCGATAATAGGATCAAGCTTGCCTTGCTCGGCTTTCTCGGTCAGGTCTAGCGTGTATTTTTCAAGTGCCTGCCGTGAGTCTTCCGCATTCGGATCGTCGACAACACTGTCACCGCGCAAGTCTTCGACGGCCTTACCAAGCGCTTCTGGAACAGCTCCACACTCTTTCAACAGCTTACCCAGAACACCTTTATCGTCAACGGCTGCCAGCGCGAAAAGCTCGCTCGAAATGTAAGAGTCGTTACGTTTTTGCGCTAGCTTGTCACACTGATTTAGCAGCTTGCCTAAATCGTTAGAGAGGTGAATTTCTCCGCCCGCTCCGGTCACGCTTGCCAATTGGTCCAGAGACTCGCCGAGACGTGAACGCAACAAATTGACGTTGACACCGGCTTTGGCCATGAGCTGTCTCGCCGTACCACCCTGCTGGTCAAGCATGGCAACCATAAGATGAGCGGGCTCAATGAACTGGTGGTCTTTGCCGAGGGCCAAAGACTGGGCATCGGCGAGCGCCATCTGAAACTTGCTGGTTAATTTATCCATGCGCATGGTGTGACCTCAATCAATAATCTGCTGTGCTGAGCTTAAGAATTGAGGGCAATTGAAGATATTTCAAGTATCGGGATACTCACCCGGAACTGGAGACGCAAAAGCCGGTGTCGTCCGAGTCCGGGCACTACGGGCAATCAGGCGTTGATCAAGGGCTACGAAGCCGTCATTGTGAGCGAAGCGCGGCAATCTCCTTCAGCACTCGCCGAGGTTAATTCAAACAGATCGGCGCGCTGCGCTGGCGATGACGAAATACTGGCTGACTTCTATTCAATCACCTCGACAAGCATCGCTCGCGACCAAGAAATACTAACTGGCTCTACCCATTAAGGTCGATTTGCGTTGCTCAAACCGTCATTGCGAGCGTAGCGCGGCAATCTCCCGCAGCACTCGCCGAGATTAATTTAAACAGATCGCCGCGCTACGCTCGCGATGACAAAATACTGGCTGGCTTTTATCCAAAACATAGAAATGCGTCGCCCGCGATAACAAGATGCTGGGTAGCGCCTACCTGCAAAGATTAATCTACACCGGTCATGCCCTAGCCATACCCTAACCATGCATTGAAGCGTGACTAAAGTAGATAACCAGCACGCCCAAGCCGATGAAGATCACCTGCGAGAGACTGGCAAAACCGCCCACTTTTCGATGCAGCCCGGGGATCAGATCGGCCACGGCGACATACAGCAGGCTCGACGCCGCGACGGCAATTACGTACGGTCGAATAGCTTCGGCCTCTTCCAGCCAACCCCAGGCAATCACGCCGCCCGCAACCGTAGTCAAACTCACCAAAACGTTCATTAGCATGACTTTCGTCTTGCTGTAGCCCGCTTCGAGAAGTACAGCTACGTCACCTATTTCTTGCGGAATTTCGTGCGCGACCACGGCAATGGTAGTGACCACACCTAGCTCGAAGTCGGTCAGAAAAGCAGCGCCAATGAGAAGGCCATCCAGGAAATTATGCAGGCCGTCTCCTACCAGAATCATTTGCGCCGTGGATTGATCACGCTGGTGCTCGCTTGGGCCGTGGGCTTCACATTCGTCATAGTGACAGTGACGCCACAGCACCATTTTCTCTAAAACGAAAAACAGCAAAATACCCGCTAGTACCGCAATACCCACATTGTGCAAATTCTCCGTTCCGGCCTCTTCTATCGCGTGTGGAAGCAAGCCAAGCAACGCGGCACCCAAAAGTGCGCCGGTCGCGAAACTGACGAGGTGCGGAATAGCTACTCTGCGAAAGCGGGCCGGCGCCAAAAGAAAGCCGCCTGCCAACACAGCCGACAACAGACCACCCAGCGCCGTAAACAGGATGATCCAGAAAAGTATGTTACTCATAGGTTATGGCGTCATCCAGGCTAAAGTGGCCATGCGGCCCGTATTCGGTGATCGGCGATAAGAATAAAACATGTCGTCTTCAGTATACGTACAGTGATTGCCACCGACTATATTTGTGATGCCAAGCGTCGACAGTGAACGGCGTGCAATGGCGTAAAGGTCGGCCATGAATTTTTGATCTTTTGTAGCCCGAAAACACTCCGCCATTTTCCAATCTTGGGACACGAACTGATCCCACACGTCGTCACCCACCTCAAAGCATTCAGGCCCAATGGCCGGGCCCAGCCACGCTTCAATAGAAGATGGAGGACAATCCATAGCGATCACCGCGTTCTGAATGATGTCTCCCGCGAGTCCACGCCAGCCGCCGTGTACCGCGCTGATTACGTTGTTTTCCGGTGAGCTCAGAACAATCGGCAGGCAATCTGCCGTCATAATAGCCAGCACACAACCTCGCTCACGCGTCACAGCGGCGTCGGCCTCCAGCGCTTCGCCCACCGCTCTGCTACTCACTTCGGCAACCCGAACTCCGTGCACCTGGTCAAGCCAGATTGGCGCATTGGGAAGTTCCAGCTCCGACTGCAGAACCTTACGATTTTGCAGTACATGTTCCGGCCGGTCGCCCACGTGATCACCTAAGTTAAACTGATCAAAAGGAGCCTCGCTGACCCCACCAATCCGGGTGGTTGTCACGGCCTTGACCCAATCAGGAACACGCCAGTTGGCCGCGATAAATTGGGGTTTCCGCTCAGTCACTGTCAATGTCTTCAGCATCAAGCCGCAGCTCGGCACACAGCTCCCGAAAGTCGAGCGGTGGCCGGACCGACACGGAAAGTGGAGCGTCGGTTACGGGGTGCGCGAACTCTAGCTTGTGCGCATGCAGGGCTTGTCGCCCGAACGCTTTAAGTCGATTGTTAAGTTCCGGCGAGGCACCGCGAGGAAAGGTTGGACGACCGTATTGTCCGTCACCCACCAAAGAATGCCCGATGTGCGCAAAATGCACGCGAATTTGGTGCGTTCGTCCTGTTTCGAGTTTGACAGCGACCAGCGAGTTTCCGCGATACCGTTCCAGTATTTGGTAATGAGTGACAGCGTGACGCCCTCCACTGCGCACCGTCATGCGAGTGCGGTCACCGTCATGACGACCGATAGGCTCGTCGACCGTGCCGCCACCGGAAAGACGTCCGGCACAAATGGCCAAATAGCTACGTCCGATTTCTCGTGCCTGCATGGCCGCGGTCAGTCGAGTGTGCGACTCGAGTGTCCGCGCGATAATAAGAACCCCGGATGTGTCTTTGTCCAAACGGTGAATCAGACCGGCTCGCGGCAGGTCGAACAGCTGTGGATCGTAGTGCAGAAGGCCGTTAACCAGCGTTCCGCGCGGGTTTCCGGCCCCGGGATGAACTACAAGACCAGCTGGCTTATTGACCACAAGAACGTGTTCGTCCTGATACAAAATGGCCAGCTCCATCGCCTCGGCCTGCAGGCCCGGCTCGTCTTCGACTTTGACATCAATTTGAATCAGTTCGCCATCGTAGACCGGGTCTTTTGGTCGACGGGTTTCGCCCCCGACCAGCACCAAGCCTTCGAGAATCCAGGCCTTAAGCCTGTTACGCGAAAATTCAGGGAACAACTGAGCCAGCGCTCGGTCAAGACGTAGACCACTGGCGTTTTGGGGGACTACCCCTTCTAAATGTCGAACGTCTGTCATGGCGCGAGTTTACGGTATACTGCCGCCCAACGCTGCACTCAGGAACAATCGTTTTATGAAGTTACTGTCCGCCTACATGCCCACACGGGGCACCTCGTTCATTAAAGCCTCTTTGGTTATGTTAATGCTGGCGAGCCTGATTGGCTGCGCAAGCCAAAAAGGTGAAGGTGCAGACGGGGAACCGAACGTTCTAACCGCCGAAAAACTCTACGATTTGGCAAAAGGACGCATGGAAAGCAAGAACTTCCGTCGCGCCATACAAATTTACGAAGCGCTCGAAGTGCGCTTTCCATTCAGCGAGTTCACTCGCCAGGGGCAGTTGGACCTGATGTACGCGCACTTTCGCAGCAACAACACCCAGAGCGCCGTTGAGGCCGCTACTCGCTTTATCAGAGAAAATCCGCGACACCCAAAAGCCGATTACGCCTACTACATGCGCGGACTGGCGAACTTTCCTGTAGGCCTGACCGCCCTGGAGCGGGTATTCAGGGTCAGCCCTTATGCGCGACCCCAGGACAAGGCGGCCAAATCATTTGACGCCTTTAGCACACTTATCCAACGCTATCCTGACAGCGAGTGGGCCGAAGACGCACGCCAACGCATGGTGTACTTGCGCAACGCGATGGCCAAATACGAACTGGAAGTAGCCGAATACTACTTGCGCCGCGGCGCCAACATTGCGGCGGCTAACCGGGCGAAACGGGTAATTGATGAATTCCAGGAAACGGATGCTGTTTTAGAGGCATTACGCATTCAAATTGCGGCTTACAACAACCTCGAACTCACAGACCTCGCCTCGGACGCTCAACGCGTCCTGGACCAGAACCTCTCGAAACAGTAGCCCTCCGTAACGCGGCAGAATGCCGCTTTGACCGGCTTGTTCTTTTGGCACCCGGGTGTGAAATACTAGGCGCGTGGAAGCGGCCTCTTGCCGCGATGAATTACGCATTATCGTCTATGTGTAAACGCTCATTCGCCAGAGGATGCGAATTCTGTGCGCTTTACGAAAGATCCCCGATCGGGCGAATTGTTTGCGCTATTTGTATCCGGAAGTAATCGGATAACGCCAATCGCGGCCAAATGCGCGCTCGCTGACACGGACACCGGGTGGTGCCTGGCGACGTTTGTACTCGTTCCGTCTGATCATGGCGAGCACGCGCACTACCGTTTCACGATCAAAACCTTCTGCCGTTATTTGATCAACGGACATATCGTCTTCGATAAACATTTTGAGAATAGGATCGAGAATGTCGTACTCAGGCAATGAGTCGCTGTCTTTCTGATCCGGCGCTAATTCAGCGCTCGGCGGGCGTGTGATGACACGTTCCGGAATCGCATCGCCCAACTCGTTGCGGTAACGGGCAAGCCGATAGACCATCGTTTTACTGCAGTCTTTAATGGGTGCGAAGCCACCGGCCATGTCGCCATAAAGCGTAGCGTAACCGACGGCCATTTCACTTTTGTTGCCTGTTGTCAGAACCATGCGACCGGTCTTGTTGGATATAGCCATGAGTAATATTCCGCGACAGCGCGCCTGAATATTTTCTTCCGTAGCATCGGGCGCCAACCCTTCAAACAGGTCGGACAGGCCGTCCAGCGTGGCGTTAAACATGCCTTCAATGGGTATGACGTGGTATTCAACGTTCAGCCATTCGCATTGTTGATGCGCGTCAGTCTTACTCATGTCTGACGTGTAACGCGAGGGCATCATGACGGCCTGAACGTTTTCAGAACCCAGTGCGTCGACGGCGATTGCGAGCGTCAAAGCCGAATCGATTCCGCCCGACAAACCCAAAACAATTCCGGAAAAACCATTCTTGCGCACGTAGTCGCGAACACCCAAAACAATCGCCTGATAAACGCTGGCTGTGTGCTTCAGAATGGGGGCGATGGACGGTGGTTCTTTGACGTCGACGACCGGCTCACCGGTGGCCAGGTCGAACTCGACAATATCAAGACGCTCTTCATTTGCGGGTGCCCGATAAACAATTTCGGCGTCGCGGTTAACGACGATTGAGCCGCCGTCAAAAACCAGCTCGTCTTGCCCGCCTACTGTGTTGACGTAAGCAATTGGCAAACCACTTTCACGTACTCGCGAAACGACCACTGCTTCGCGCTCAAGCTGTTTGTCCAGCTTGTATGGCGAGGCATTGGCATTGATGAGTAATTTTGCACCGAGGTCAGCAGCCTGCTTGACAGGGTATGAGAACCACACGTCTTCGCAAATTGTTATGGCTATCGGCAACCCTTTGAATTCAACTACGACGCCTTCGCTGCCAGGCAGAAAATAGCGCTTTTCATCGAATACGCCATAGTTCGGCAGATGCTGCTTGAAATAGGTCGTAAGAGTTGTGCCGTTATAATAGAAACTCGCAGCGTTATAAATGTTTTCGGCTGTTGCGTAGTAAGGGTAACCAACAATCACGCCAATGTTCGAACTGGCCTCGGACACTTCAACAAGCGCCTGGTCAATTTTTACCCGAAAGCCGTTATGCGACAGCAGGTCTTCCGGCGGATAGCCCGTCAAGACCAGCTCCGGAAAAACAATAATGTCGGCCTTGAGCACGTCGCGCGCGTGCGCGATTTGCTCGATAACGCGTCGCGTATTGCCCGGTATGTCACCCACGGAAGAATCGAACTGCGCTAATGCAACGCGCAGAGTACCGTTAGCCTTTGCTGAGCTGTTGGATGACATACCGAATTAGCGCGACGCTTAGCCGCCCAGTCGACCTTTAATTGCGGACCCCAAATCGGCTGGCGATTTCACTGTGGTGACACCCGCGGCATCGAGCACGCGGAATTTCTCGGCGGCTGTGCCTTTACCACCAGAGATAATCGCACCGGCGTGACCCATGCGCTTACCCGCAGGAGCTGTTACACCTGCAATGTAGGCCACAACCGGCTTGCTCATATTGTCTTTAATGTAGTCAGCTGCTGCCTCTTCGTCCGTGCCACCGATTTCGCCAACCATAATGATGCCTTCAGTTTGATCATCGTTTTCAAACAGCTCAAGACATTCGATAAAGTTGAGACCGCGAATTGGGTCACCACCAATACCAATGCAAGTCGACTGACCCAGACCATTGGTGGTCGTTTGATAAACCGCTTCATACGTCAACGTACCTGAGCGGGAAACCACGCCAATCTTGCCAGGCTTGTGAATGAAGCCCGGCATAATGCCAACCTTGCACTCCCCCGGTGTAATGATGCCGGGGCAATTAGGTCCAATTAGTCGGGTGTCGTAATCAGCCAGCGCTTCATTGACCTTGACCATGTCGGAAACCGGGATACCTTCGGTGATGCATACAATCAGTTTAATACCTGCGTCCGCAGCTTCCAGTATCGAGTCAGCAGCGTAGGCGGCCGGCACGTAAATCATGCTGACATCAGGCTGAACTTCGCGCATCGCTTCATGCACCGAATTGAAAACGGGAAGGCCCAAATTGGTTTCACCGCCACGACCAGGTGTCACGCCACCGACCAGCTTCGTGCCGTAGTCAAGACACTGCTGAGAGTGAAATGTGCCTTGAGTTCCTGTGAAGCCCTGACAAATTATTCGGCTGTCTTTATTAACCAGTACGCTCATGTCGTTTACCCCGCAGCCTTAATGACTTTTTTCGCCGCATCCGTCAGATCGTCAGCGCTCATAATATCTAATCCACTGTCGGCCAGAAGCTTGCGCCCCTTGTCGACATTGGTGCCTTCAAGCCGGACCACGACGGGAACCGATACACCGACGTCTTTAACAGCTGAAATCACGCCTTCGGCGATCAGGTCACAGCGTACGATGCCGCCAAAAATGTTCACCAGAATGGCGCGAACTTTGTCATTCGACAAAATGATCTTGAACGCTTCCGAAACACGCTCTGCCGTTGCACCACCACCTACGTCGAGGAAGTTTGCGGGCTCACCGCCGTGAAGCTTAATCAAGTCCATGGTCGCCATGGCGAGGCCTGCGCCGTTGACCATGCAGGCTATATCGCCGTCGAGTGAAACATAGTTCAAGTCGTGGGCTTGAGCGCGATTTTCGTTTTCGTCTTCTTGCGCGGGGTCACGCCATTCAAGCAGCTTCGGCTGACGGAACAGTGCGTTGTCTTCGATGTTTATTTTTGCGTCGAGCGCCAAAACATCACCCGCCCCCGTGGTAATCAATGGATTGACTTCCATCAGGCTCGCGTCTTTGTCAATGAACAGCTGGTAGAGAGCTACCGCAATTTTGCTGAACTGTTTAAGCTGCTGCTTGTTTAGTTCAAGAGCGAAGCCCAGCAGTCGCGCCTGGTATGGCAGCAAACCGGTAGCCGGGTTAATGGCCACGGTGACAATTTTCTCCGGGGTCTTCTCAGCCACTTCTTCAATGTCCATGCCACCGGCAGCAGACGCCATCATGACGACGCGCTTGGCTTCACGGTCAACGACCATGCTGAAGTACAGCTCACGGTCAATGTCTGAGCCCTGCTCAACAAATACGCTGTTGATGGGCAAACCTGCGGCGTCGGTCTGATGCGTGATCAGACGCTGACCCAGCATTTTGCTTGCAGCTTCTTTCACTTCTTCGACGGTCTTGCACAGCGTGACGCCGCCGGCTTTGCCGCGGCCTCCCGCGTGAACCTGGGCTTTAACGACCCATAATGAACCGCCAAGCTGGCGTGCGGCCTGCGCGGCGTCTTCGGCCGTGCGCGCGTTAAGGCCTTCAGGAACTGGAATGCCGTAGTCGGCAAAGAGTTGTTTTGATTGATACTCGTGTAAATTCATGGACTCACCCGTGACGGCGCCGGAATGCGCTGAATAAGGACGCGTATTGTGTCCGAATGCTCTGCAATTGGCAAAAATCCTCGAATTTGTTCCGTTTTCGCAGGAATTCGGAGTGATCTGAAGCCGCTGACCCCTAGAGTAACTCTCCAATAACGCGCAACAGACCTAACGCCAAGTCGCGGCGTAAGAGCCGGTCATGGCAAACTCGCCAGAATCGATATCACTGCGAGTCCCTTCAAACCGATGTCATGGTGAGTCCGCGCAGCGAGCGTGGCAATCTCCGTCAGGCTTCTTCGAGGCCCGCGCTAACTTAATTATGTCGAACAGGTCACAGAACCCGCGTCAATGAATTGATCAGGTGTTCCCGAGCCATTAGTATACGTAATCAAGCGCTTAGGGCCGCCTCGCCCGTCACAGGAATCGCGTATCCCGCCTATGTCCACCGAAGACCTCACGACCGATCCGGATATGCATCAGTCCGACTCCGACGAGCCGTCGTTTGCCTGGCGCATTGTCAATCTGCTGAGCATCTATCGCGTTCTGACGTGTATTGTTCTGCTCATACTGTATCTGCTCATTTCGAATCCGCCCGTTGTCGGTACTCACGATCAGCACCTGTTCCTTCTCACTATTATTGTGTACCTGATTTTCAGCGTGCTCGGCTGGGCCGGAATGCGTCAAGGCAAGCCTCGAGCCGTCGCCCAGCTACAGTGGATGCTACTAGTCGACATTTTTGCGATCAGCCTTCTGCTTCACGCCAGCGGCGGTATTCAGAGCGGGCTTGGCAACCTGCTAATCGTCTCGGTAGGTGCCACCGCCATGGCCTTGCCGCGCAAAGGCGCACTGGTATTTGCGGCGATGGGTGCGATCGCCATACTGCTTGAACAGCTGGTGTCCCAGTACGAAGGCATCACGGAACTGGCCGATTTCACTCCGGCCGGCGCGCTAGGAGCGACCATTTTCCTGATCGCGGTAGCTGCCTATCCACTCGCGCGACGATTGCGCGAGTCAGAACAACTGGCGGCGCAGCGTGGCCTTGATCTGGCGAATCTGAACGAACTCAATCGGTACATTATTCGACATCTCCGCGAGAGCATTGTGGTGATTGACGAAGAAGACAGCGTACGCCTTATTAACGAGTCGGCAGCCAGCCTGTTGGGCGTACCCTACGCTTCGAGCGGCCGCCCATTGGAAGAGCTGTCGCCGGAACTGCACCGGTTAACCCTGGCGTGGCGCGAGAGTGTTCCCGGCGTAGCGGCAGCTTACGGCAGCATGAGAGCCGCCGACGGATCTACTGTGCTCACGCCACATTTTGCGCCGATCGGCGAACAATCGCCTTCGCCAACCAACATCTTTTTGGAAAACACTTCCGAACTGTCTGAAAGAGTACAGCAATCCAAACTGGCCGCGCTGGGTCGACTAAGCGCCAGTATCGCCCACGAGATTCGCAATCCGGTCGGCGCCATTAGCCACGCCAGCCAACTGCTGTCCGAAGCGCCAGGAATAGCCAAAGAGGATAAACGGCTGACAGACATTATCGATAGTCACTGCCATCGCGTCAGCGATATTATCGACAGCGTGCTGCGTTTCTCTCGCCGGGACCACACACGACCGCAAAAAATAGAGCTCAACGGCTGGCTAACGGAATTCATCGCCGATTACGAACCTCAGGCGGCGGGCACGCCAATTAACTTCGAGCAATCCGCAGGCGCACTGCAAGTGCGCGTGGACCCGGGCCACCTCCAGCAGGTTATGTGGAATTTGTGCGAAAATGCGAGTCGCTACGGTCGCGGACCCTCAGATGAAGGTTTCACCATCGCCTCGGGTCGACTACACGGAAATCAACGCCCCTATCTCGAAGTTAAGGATCGGGGACCCGGCATAAGTGAGGATAAGGTAGAACATGTTTTCGAGCCTTTTTTCACCAACGCCGCTGACGGCACTGGCCTTGGCTTGTTCATCGCACGCGAGCTGTGCGAGTGCAATAGGGCAACTCTAGGCTATGAACCAAGAGCCAAAGGAGGCAGCCGTTTTCGCATTGTCTTCTCGGATCCCGAACGATGGGTCACCTGACGATCTACCGCAATAACCAGTACGCCCTGCGACATCCAACGGGCAGTGACAAAGAGAAACGCGCATGAGTAAACCTGTTGCCCTGATCATTGATGACGAACCGGATATATGCGAGCTACTCGGCATCACCCTGTCACGTATGGATATCACCAGTCGAGCGGTCAACGACGTTGCCAACGGCATAAGAGAGCTTGAGAAAAGGGACTTCGACGTGTGCCTCACCGACATGCGCCTGCCTGACGGCACCGGCCTCGATGTGGTTGAGTGGATCGGGACGAATAAACCGGAGCTTCCAGTGGCTGTTATTACCGCCCACGGCAACATGGAAACGGCTGTTCAGGCGCTGAAGCTTGGCGCGTTCGATTTCGTATCCAAACCCGTCAACCTGGGCATGCTTCGCAAGCTGATTAACACCGCGCTGAAGCTGGAGTCCGTCACCACACAAACACAGAATGACGATTTACCTCATGGAAAACTTCTTGGTAAATCGGCTGCAATGGTTCGAGTACGAGAGATGATTTCAAAGGTCGCTCGCAGCCAGGCCCCCGTACACATACGCGGTGAGTCAGGCACGGGTAAAGAACTGGTCGCGCGCAGCGTGCATGAAAGCGGACCGCGCGCCCAGTCTCCCTTTGTCGCGATTAACTGCGGTGCCATTCCCGGCGAGCTAATGGAAAGCGAACTGTTTGGACATAAGAAAGGCAGCTTCACCGGAGCGGTGGACGATAAGAAAGGCGTCATTCGCAGCGCTGAGGGTGGCACGCTGTTTCTGGATGAAGTGGCCGACCTGCCTTTACACATGCAAGTAAAACTCCTTCGCGTCATTCAAGAGAAAAGCATCCGCCCGGTTGGAGAGAGCGCAGAACAACCAGTCGATGTTCGTATTCTAAGCGCTACCCACAAAAATCTTGCGCAGCTGGTACATGACGGTAAATTTCGTGAAGACCTCTACTACCGTATCAACGTCATCGAGCTTACGGTGCCACCGCTGCGTGAACGCGATAACGACATTACGCTGCTCACCGACTTTGTCTTGAACAAACTCTCTATTCAAATGGACAAGCCCGAGCTTGCACTGGCCGACGACGCGCGGCTGGAACTAAAACGTTACGGCTACCCCGGCAACGTGCGCGAGCTTGAGAACATTTTGGAACGCGCAGCCACGTTATGTAACAACGACACTATTGCCACCTCAGATTTACTGCTCAGAGCCAGCGAGAATAAGCGTGAAGCAGATAGCAACCTTCAGGATAAACTGGGGGGCGTCGAGCGGCAGGCCATCATTAATGCATTGGCCCAGACCAAGAACAACAAGACGAAAGCAGCCGAACTGCTGGGCATGAGCTTTAGACAGCTACGCTACCGAATCAAAAAACTCGACATCGATTCTTAACGCCTGATGACGCAATGACCTTGCGGCCCGGCGCATTTAACTTATCTGACTCAGGACTGACAGAGCGAGGTGACAAAAATTGTCACTATGTGACGCTTAACGGCAAGTTGTCACTGAAATCAGGTGGTGTATTTGAGGCTCGAAACATCGAAAAAATAAATTATAACTTATATTTCAATAACTTAAATTACCCGTCAAAAAGTTGGCACAGGCATTGCATTAGTCAAGACAGCCACGGTCACTTACCTGGCCCCTAATTTTTACGATGTCTAGGAGACACTTTAAATGAAAACTATCCAAAAGGGTTTTACTCTAATCGAACTCATGATCGTTGTAGCGATTATCGGTATTCTTGCAGCCATCGCGATTCCGGCCTACCAGGACTACACACAGCGCGCACAGGTTGGTGAAGCAATGACTCTGGTTTCAGCTGCTAAGACAGCAATCGCAGAATATGCCCAGACCAACGGCTCATACCCTCCGACGACCGGTACAGCTCTTGCCGACCTCGGCCTTAACGCAGCGGTTGTAGGTCAGTACGCTTCGTTCACAGTTGGTGCTGAAGGTGTTATCACCGCAACGATGGCAAACAACGCTTCGCTTTTGACCGGTCAGCGACCAGTTGGCGCCGCGATCTCAAACAGAGCTATTACGTTCACTCCACCAGTTGTGGCCGACATTGCCGCTGGCACCGTATCAGTCTTCAAGTTCGAATGTGCATCTGACGCGACCACCGGTATCCCAACCAAATTCCTGCCATCTTCTTGTAAGCCTTAAGATTGACAGGATTGTAACGGCGACCTCACTCGCTTGAGGGACCTAAAAGGGGCGGCCGATCAAAAAAGATCGGTCGCCTTTTTTAATACCCGGTATAGTAGTAAAAAAACGATACGTCGTAAGTAATTTCGCCGCTGATCGTGAACACGACATAATGTGTTCCAGCCCTGGGGGGGGCCAGAATCAGCAATTAGGGTACTTATGAATAAGAATTGTCGTAAGGATCTGAAATGCACAAAGCCAAGCCTAACAATAAGAACGGTTTCACCCTGATTGAACTCATGATTGTTGTTGCAATCATCGGAATTCTTGCCGCTATCGCCATTCCGGCTTACCAGGACTACATCACACGATCCCAAATGTCCGAGTTCAACGTTTTGTCTCGCGACGATCAACGAAAGTATAGCGAGCACTTCCAGCTCTCGTCTGTACCACCCACTACGCCCGCCGATATTGGCGTCAACGTGTCGGCCGATCGCAGCGACTACTTCACCGCTACTGTAACTGTGGCCTACGGTACTCCACAGGTAACGCTCACTTACACGCTGGGCGAAATGGCATCCGGCTTTGCCGTTGGAACCATTAGTGTGATTGGCACACGAGTGGGCGTAGATGACGGCCCTACCGGTCTAAAATGGACCTGTGAAACGGGCACATTTCCGGCTCGCTACCTTCCAGCCGCCTGTCGATAATCCCTCGACCCACACTAACGGCCGCGTGTAGCGCAACAACCGGTAAACCAGTCACTGGATCAACATAGCGCGCGGTCGCACACGCCTTGAGCTCATTCCGCTGGCACCGCAAGCCTTCGACGTATCCCGCCTAAATCCCGGCCCAGTAACTGCTGCGATGCAGCATGACCTGCTGCCAAACATCCCTCCCAGATTTCAATCCCAACTGTGATCCAAGCACGGATGACGCGACCATAAGTTGCTAAGATCTGTCATAAGCTGCAAATTCGACGTAATATTGGTTAGTATCAAAGGCTTTCGACGCAAAGCCGCAGCATCTAATTAACATAGGAAGTACATGGCCGTTACAGCACCCAAAGCGACTCTAAGCGGTTTACCGCGGCGATTGGTTCAGGACGGGATCCTCAGTGAAGAGATCGCGCTCGAGGCAAAAGCCGAAGCGCGTAAAAGCAAACTGTCACTGGTAAACCACCTGGTCGAGAACAAGATTGCCAGCGCCCGAGATATTGCCCTCGCTGCGTCCAGCGAATTTGGTGTGGCCGTGCTCGATCTCGGCGCCATGCACGTCGACATGGAAGTGGTCAAACTGGTTAGTGAAAGCCTTCTGACCAAACATCGCGTACTGCCATTGAGCCTTCGCGGAAAACGACTCTTTGTTGCTGTTTCCGATCCTACTAATTTACAAGCCGTTGACGAAATCAAATTTGCCACCGGCTACTCTGTCGAAGCCGTTGTAGTCGAAGACGACAAACTGAATGAGCGCGTCACGACAGCCATTGAAGCATTGGATTCGTCCTCCTTCGACACGTTCGTCGACGACGATTTCGACCTTGAAAACCTTGAGGTCACTGGCGGTGATCCTGAACTCGAAGACGGCATTACGCGCGACGATGTTGATGACGCTCCTGTTGTTCGTTTCGTTAACAAGGTACTGCTCGACGCCATTAAAAAAGGCGCGTCTGACGTTCACTTCGAACCGTATGAAAAAACGTTCCGCATACGAACACGCCAGGACGGCATTCTGAAAGAAGTTGCGACGCCGCCCGTTGGCCTGGCAACCAAAATATGTGCTCGTTTAAAAGTCATGGCACGCCTGGACATCGCTGAGCGCCGCGTACCTCAAGACGGCCGCATCAAAATGAAGCTGTCGAGAAATCGCGCTATCGATTTTCGTGTCAGCACATGTCCAACGCTCTTTGGTGAAAAGATCGTAATGCGAATTCTGGATCCGAGCAGCGCCAAGCTCGGTATCGACGCGCTGGGATACGAGCCGTTCCAAAAGAAAATTTACATGGACAACCTGAACAAGCCATATGGCATGATTTTGGTTACAGGACCCACCGGTAGCGGTAAAACCGTTTCGCTTTATACCGGACTCAATATTCTAAACACCGAAGACCGCAACATTTCTACCGCAGAGGATCCGGCTGAGATTAACTTGCCCGGCATTAATCAGGTCAACGTAAACAACAAAGTTGGGCTGACGTTCTCCTCTGCTCTGAAAGCGTTTCTTCGTCAGGATCCGGACATCATCATGGTGGGTGAGATTCGTGACCTTGAAACCGCCGAAATTGCTATTAAAGCGGCCCAGACGGGTCACCTTGTACTCTCTACCTTGCACACCAATGACGCGCCCAAAACACTCACGCGACTTGTCGATATGGGTGTGAAACCTTACGCCATCGCGACGTCTGTCAGCCTGATTATCGCTCAGCGACTCGCTCGTCGGTTGTGCAACAACTGTAAAGAATCAAAAGAAGTCCCACGCGAAGCGCTTTTGCTGGAAGGTTTTACTGAAGAACAAATTAACGAAGGCGTAACCATTAATAGTCCGGTCGGCTGCTCGCAATGCTCCGATGGTTATAAAGGTCGTGTCGGCATATACCAGGTCATGGAAGTATCCGATGACATGGGTCGCATCATTATGGAGGGCGGTAACGCCCAGCAGGTAGCGGACCAGAGTGACAAAGAAGGCATCTGGGACCTGCGCCGCGCGGCGCTGGAAAAAGTGCGCGTCGGCATGACCAGCATTGAAGAAATTAACCGTGTAACGCTTGAACACTAAAGACGTTATCACATTGCTCAGAGTTTAGAAGGCACCCTTATATGTCAGACACAGCTGCATCAAAACAATTTCCGTTCGCTTGGGAAGGCACCGATCGTCGAGGGAAACGCGTAAAGGGTAAGCTGGTCGCAGCCAGTGAAGCCGCTGTTCGTTCAGAGATGCGCCGACAAGGCCTTGTTCCAGTCAAGATCAAGAAGCAGTCGAATTTATTCAAAGGCGGCAAGATCACCACGACCGATATTGCGCTGTTTAGTCGTCAGCTTGCGACCATGATGGCGTCTGGTGTGCCGCTCGTGCAATCGTTCGAAATCATTGGTAACGGGCACGAAAACCGCGCCATGCAGGAACTGGTTTTAGATATTAAAACGAGCGTAGAAGGCGGCACCAGCCTGGCTGACAGTCTTGCGCGCCACCCGCTTCACTTTGACGACCTGTTCGTGAACCTGGTCGGCGCGGGCGAGCAAGCCGGTGCTCTGGAAACGCTGCTCGATAAAGTCGCAACGTACAAAGAAAAAACCGAAGCCATCAAAGCAAAAATCAAGAAAGCGTTGTTCTATCCGGCTGCCGTTGTCATGGTCGCCATTATCGTAACAACGATTCTGCTTATATTTGTGATCCCACAGTTTGAAAGCCTGTTCTCCGGTTTCGGCGCTGACCTGCCTTCGTTTACACAAACCGTTATCAATATGTCGCTGTTCGTGCGCACCAAGGGCTGGATAATTGTGGTCGTTCTGGTAGCGATTGTTTTTGCCTTTATTCACTTCAAGAAACGGTCTCGCAAGTTTCGTCATTTTCTTGATCGGCTCATTTTGAAATTGCCTATTGTCGGTCAAATCATCAACAAAGCGGCTATTGCGCGCTTCGCACGCACGCTTTCAACCATGTTTGCGGCGGGTGTGCCTTTGGTCGAAGCGATGGACTCGGTCGCTGGTGCTACCGGTAATATCGTATTTGAAAACGCTACGTACCAAATTCGTGACGAAGTCTCTACCGGCCAGCGGCTTCAGCGCGCCATGCAAGACACTGAACTGTTCCCCAACATGGTCACGCAAATGATCGCGATCGGTGAAGAGTCGGGTTCACTCGACGATATGTCAGGCAAGGTTGCGGACTTCTATGAAGAAGAAGTCGACAACCTCGTTGACAGTATGAGCAGCCTGCTCGAACCGCTCATCATGTCTATTTTGGGTGTGCTTGTTGGTGGACTTGTGGTCGCCATGTATCTGCCTATCTTCAAAATGGGTTCGGTGGTCTCTTAGCACGTCCCCGCGGCGGCGAACTTCACAGACCCAACCGGTCGAATCTTAGAGGACGACAATGCTTGAGTTGATGCAGGCCAGCCCCACTACGTTTATCGTGGTTGCCGGATTATTCGGGCTGCTCGTTGGCAGTTTCTTGAACGTGGTAATTCACCGCCTGCCCATCATGATGCAACGCGGCTGGCAGGCCGAGTGCGCAGAGTTGAACGGCGATGAACCCACCGAGATGCCCAAGTACAATCTGGTTGTCCCGCGCTCGGCGTGCCCAAAATGTGAACATCAAATTACCGCTCTTGAGAACATTCCCGTCATCAGCTATCTCGTATTACGAGGAAAATGCTCGGGCTGCAAAACGCCCATCTCAGCCCGGTACCCTTTCGTAGAACTGTTCACCGGCGTTGCCACAGCGATCGTGGCATGGCGCTTTGGAGCCGGCTACGAGGCACTTGCCGCTATCCTGCTGACGTGGGCACTCATTGCGCTTAGCGGCATCGACTTCGATACTCAGCTATTGCCCGACAGCATTACGCTGCCCCTGCTTTGGCTTGGTCTATTATTGTCGCTGGGACACATGTCGATTCCAGGACAAACTCTTTTTATAGAACCTTCCAATGCCATTATCGGCGGTGCCGCGGGCTATCTCAGCCTGTGGTCAGTCTACTGGCTGTTCAAGCTGGTTACAGGCAAAGAAGGCATGGGATATGGTGACTTCAAGCTACTCGCCGTCCTGGGCGCCTGGCTCGGCTGGATCTATCTGCCCATGGTTATTCTACTGTCAGCCGTCGTAGGCGCTGTGGTTGGAATAAGTCTTATCGTGTTTACCAAACACGGTCGCGAAATCCCTATTCCGTTCGGTCCGTACCTTGCGGCGGCAGGCTGGGTCGCGCTGATTTTTGGTGAGCCGATTTTAAAGGCTTACCTCAACTTCACCGGAATGGCTTAGCGGCCGATGAGTCTGAGCATCGGACTGTCCGGCGGCATCGCCAGTGGCAAGTCCACCGTGGCACAGCTCTTCGCTGAACTGGGTATTACGGTAATCGACGCCGACCTGATTGCGCGTGAAGTGGTTCTGCCGGACACCCCCGGGCTGAACGGAATCATCGAATTATTCGGCACCGAAGTGCTCTCCGAAGACGGTACGCTGGATCGTAAACAGCTGAGAAACCTGATTTTTTCTGACCCCGACAAGAAAAAAGAGCTCAACGGACTACTGCATCCAATGATCGGCCAGCGTATGCTTCAGCGCAGCAATGACGCCCCGGGCCCATACCACCTTCTGGACATTCCGTTATTGGTGGAAGGGGAATGGCGTGACCGCGTCGACCGCGTATTAATTGTTGATTGCACAGTTGAAACGCAGATTCGGCGCGTGTGCACGCGAGATAACGAAACGCGCGAAAGCGCCCTGCGCATCATTAACTCTCAAACCACCAAAGAGCGTCGACTTGAAGCGGCCGACGATGTCATTGACAACAATGGCGAAACTGAGGCTCTGGCTCCACAAGTCTATCGTCTCCATCAGTGTTACCTTAACCGCGCTCTTGCACAAAGCACTGAATAAATACCCACGAGTACACAGCTTCCAATTACAGTATACTGCCGTAATCAAAGGGTTAAACCTGCATCAAACTTGAATAGCGAAACCCCAACACATGCGGTCAACAGCCGAAATCAAAGCGACGCTCTCAGCGACAAACAGCGTTACCTACGAACAACCTCTCAACGAGCGGCTGCGGACGTTTCTTAGGCTCGATTTTCTGTTTAAGCAGACGGCGCATCACGCCGACGGCGACTCGCCGTGGGATGGGCGCGCTACAGTATCCAGCCTGCTCGACATACTGGCCATTCTTGGACGAGGCGACATTCGCCAGGAGATTTCCAAAGAACTTGAACGACTGACCGCCGACTTCAAAAAGTACTCTAGTCAGCCTGGTGTCGACTCGTCGCGACTGGATGCACTGCTACACGATCTCGACAAACTTCGTAACGGGCTGGACACAAGCCACGCCAGTGCGACAACCACTTTGCGCGAGAGCATGTTTCTAAATGCGATTAAACATCGTAGCGCCATCCCGGGTGGAACCTGTGAGTTTGATTTGCCGGATTACAAACACTGGCTCGGCTTGCCGCTTGAGAACCGACAGAACGACTATGCGACGTGGATGCAAACGCTGTCTCCACTGCGCGACGGAGTTGACCGCGTGCTTTGGTTATTGCGTGAAGGCAGCGGCCCGAAAGAAGAACTTGCCAAAGCCGGAATGTATCAACACGTACTGGAGCGCGGCATTAGCTGCCAGATGTTACGTGTCACGTTACCAGACCGTTCTAATCTCTTCCCTGAAATAAGCGGCAGCGCGCATCGCTTCACGGTGCGCTTTTACGAATTTAAAGACGTAGACAGCCGACCTACCCAATGCACCGAAGACGTCCCGTTCTTGCTAACGTGTTGTGGCTAACGTGAACTCAGCCAAACACGTACCCTGCCCGACATGTAAGGCGTCTGCTGAATTCAGCGACAAGAATGCGTTTCGACCTTTTTGCAGTGAGCGGTGTCAGCTAATCGATCTGGGAGAATGGTTTGGCGAAGAGCATCGCATTCCCGGTGACGACGTAACCAAATCGCCTGAACAATTTTAAATGGGCGTTGTCCAAGTTCTCCATGACCACCCGATTACTGCTCACATGCTTAGCTCTTGCGCTCCTAACGTCAGGCTGCGTAAAAGGTTTCTCACCTGAAAAAATCAGTGATCAACACGATCGAATTCGATTCCACGCACGCGACATGATCGTGCCCGATTTCAACAGTGGCCGCACCATACGGTGCCCAAACGTTGCCAGCACTCGCTAGACTCGGTCCAGAGTCAGCTACCAAACAGCGTACCTCTGATAATTACCATCGGTTAAGGGCAATTCCCTGCGCACCTTCCAAACGGCTTCGAACCTCATCGTCTTTATCCATTCCGCCCAGAGCGAATACCGGAATATTGCGTGTACTAATCGCGTCGCGAAACGCTGCCCACTCAGGCCTCTCGGCAGACTCATTTACTAAATTCAAAATAGCAAAGTCCACACCAGCCGCCACAGCAAGATCAAGCTCTTTGACGGAACTACAGTCCGCCGACCATTTCACATGGTTATATTGACCAATATGTTCCAGGCTCGATGCCTCTACATGAATCCGTTCTAT
Organism: Gammaproteobacteria bacterium; assembly: GCA_045107075.1. GTDB lineage: Bacteria > Pseudomonadota > Gammaproteobacteria > Steroidobacterales > SZUA-146 > SZUA-146. The sequence continues at coordinate 61,040 of JBGCFV010000031.1, read as the reverse complement.
TCCGAGTTCGCTTGCAAGTCCAACACGCTCGTCTGAAACACCTTCTAAAATTAGGGCACAGCCAAAATTGTCGAGCACCTCACAAGCCTGCGTTGCCAGCAAGCGGTAGTCTTTTTCAAGCATGTCTTGTTGGCGCAAGAGGCACAGCGTGTACTGATGTCGCGTAACGGATTCTTTTAGCTGCTCGAAGAATTGACTGTGATTAACAAGCGTCGGGGTAACCAGTACACTGTGGGGTAACGACATGGCCGTCAACACGGGTCCGTCGGCAGGTAATAGCGGCATTGTCAGAATATCGTGTAAGGAAAACCAGCCCGTAACCTGCTGCTCCTGAGCAACCGGTTCACCTACCCATTCAGTTACACGCCAGACGTCGAGATCAATAATCCGGTCCGGGTACGCATGGCGTAACTGAATAAGTGGCTCTCCCCGGGTAGCCTGAATGCCAAGCTCTTCATTCAGTTCGCGAACAAGCGCAGCCCAAGCCGATTCGCCCTGTTCAACCTTGCCACCGGCAAACTCCCACAGCCCGGCCATATGCTTGCCGGGCGGGCGTTGCTGAATAAAGTATTGATTATCCCGCTGCAGGACAGCAGCAACGACATGAAGCTCCGGTAGTTGAGTTGTCACGCAGACCCCATTGTGATTATTAACACTTGCCGCGAAGGGCATTTGCTTGTCCGGGGCCGGTGGCCGAACAGGCTGCACAGCTCATCTTGCCGCGATGAAACGCGCGTAGCCGTCCAAAACTGTGACGCTTTTCGCGGCTGGAAGCCGCTCCTGCAATTGCGTCGGATTGCGTATCTGTCGGGGCTGGAAACCAGCTAATACGACACGCGGTTTCGAATCGAGAATGCCACCAACGACTCTTTCGACGCAGCGACTATCCGATACGTCCGTGACACTGTTTGTACTTCTTGCCGGAACCGCAAGGACAAGGTTCGTTACGACCCACTTTGCGCTCGTCACGAACAAACGGTGCATCGGGCTGAGCCGCGGCCGGCTTTTGCGCTGCGCTTCCCGCTTTGTCGTGACGCATTTGAATGTTTTCTCTTTCCTGCTGTTGACGGCGCTGCTCTTCAACCGCAGCGGCCTCCTCAGGGCTCTGAATTTTGACACGGCACAGAATACTGGTGACATCGCGTTTAAATCGGTCGAGCATGTCACTAAACATGGAAAACGCTTCGCGCTTATACTCTTGTTTTGGATTCTTCTGTGCGTAGCCACGAAGATGAATACCCTGACGCAGATGATCCATACCCGCGAGGTGTTCTTTCCAATGATTATCAAGCTGCTGCAACATCATTGATTTTTCAAAGGCGCGCATAGACTCTGCGCCGATAGTGGCAACTTTTTCTTCGTATTCTTTGTCAATAATGCTGATGACTTTTTCGGCCACGTCGGACGACTTGACTTGAGTATCTTCGCTTAGCCATTGTTCAATTTTAAAGCGGGTGCCAAATTCTTGCAGTAACACCTGGTCAAGTCTGTCAGGTTCCCATTGAAGGTCTGCAGCACCTGCCGGCAAATATTCTTCGACAACACCACTCAGCACTTCATCACGAATACCGTTCACTGCATCAGACAAGTCGTCTTCGGCCATAATGCCATTACGCTGCTCGTAGATCACTACGCGCTGCTCGTTCGCTACGTCATCGTATTCAAGAAGGCTCTTGCGCGAATCGAAGTGATGCGCTTCCACTTTGCGCTGTGCTTTTTCGATTTGGCGCGTAAGCATTTTTGACTCAATACCTTCACCTTCCTGCATACCTACGCGTGACAGCAAGGCTTTGTTGCGTTCGGGGTCACCGAAAACGCGCATCAGGTTATCTTCCATTGACAGGAAGAAACGCGTTGACCCCGGATCACCCTGTCGACCCGATCGTCCGCGCAGCTGGTTATCGATGCGGCGTGATTCGTGACGTTCGGTACCAATAATGTGTAGGCCGCCAGCCTCAAGAACAGCTTCATGGCGCACTTGCCATTCTTCCTGCGCTTTTTGCTGCTCGTCTTCAGAGAGGTCTTCCTCTTCAAACGTTTTTCGACCACCCAACACAATATCGGTACCACGACCAGCCATGTTGGTCGCGATGGTCACGGCGCTGGCGCGGCCGGCGTTAGCCACAATGTCCGCCTCACGCTCGTGCTGTTTGGCGTTCAAGACTTCGTGCTTCACGTTGCCCTTTTTCAGCAATTTGGCCAGATACTCAGAAGTCTCAATAGAGGTTGTACCCACCAGAACCGGCTGCTTGCGCTCCATGCAGTCTTTGATATCTTCGATGATTGCATCGAATTTGTCTTTTTGACTCATGTACACCAAATCGGGAAGATCTTTTCGCGCCATTGGCTTGTGCGTAGGCAACACGACGACTTCCAGTCCATAAATTTGTTGGAACTCGTAGGCTTCGGTGTCCGCTGTACCGGTCATGCCGGCAAGCTTGTCGTATAAACGGAAGTAGTTTTGATACGTGATCGATGCGTAGGTCTGACTTTCCTGCTTTATATGCACTCCCTCTTTCGCTTCAATTGCCTGGTGCAGACCGTCGGACCACCGGCGTCCCGGCATGGTGCGACCGGTAAACTCGTCAACAATAACGATCTCACCGTTATCCACTATGTACTCGACATCTTTTTTGTAAACGGCATGAGCTCGTAGCCCGGCCGTTAAATAATGCATCAGACTAATATTTGACGCGCTGTACAGGCTTTCACCTTCAGCCAGCAAACCCGCCGCCACCAATAGCCCTTCGGTGCGCTCCTGACCCGCTTCGGTTAGCAGCGCCGTTTTGCCTTTTTCGTCAATACTGAAGTCGCCAGGCCCATCTTCTTCGAGCTGCGCATCGAGCTTCGGAATAATGCTGTTAATTTGGCCGTACATTTCCGGGCTGTCTTCAGACGGGCCGGAGATAATCAGTGGAGTACGGGCTTCGTCAATCAAAATGGAGTCGACTTCATCGACCACGGCCAGATTCAGTTCACGCTGAACCTTGTCGCCAATACTGTGGGCCAAATTGTCACGCAAGTAGTCAAAGCCAAATTCGTTGTTTGTGCCATAGGTTATATCGGCACGATAGGCGGCGCGTTTTTCAACCGCTGGCTGACTGCTGTAAATGACGCCAACCGACATTCCCAGATACTCGTAAATCGGTCTCATCCACTCCGAGTCTCGTTTGGCGAGATATTCGTTAACGGTAATCAGGTGAACACCGCGACCGGTCAGCGCATTCAGGTAAGCCGGTAGAGTAGCCACCAGGGTTTTACCTTCACCCGTGCGCATTTCGGCAATCTGATTGCTGTTAAGCGTTGCACCACCGATTAACTGTACGTCGAAATGACGCATACCCAGAGTGCGGACAGATGCTTCACGAACGGCGGCAAAGGCTTCGCTCATGACCGAATCAAGACTCTCTCCACCGGCTACTCTGGCTTTTAAAGATTCGGTTAACTCTTTGAGCTCTTCTTCAGACTTTTCTTTGAATTCGGCTTCCAACTGGTTCGTCGCTTTGACGATCTTGTTGTAGGACTTAATCGTACGCTGGTTACGACTACCGAAAATTTTTGTCAGGATATTGGCCACGCTGGGATCCTTAAGCTGTGCCGCGCACGTGTCTACTTAGAACAGACATGGGCGCGCGGGTCGGGATTTTCAAGGGTGCTTGAAGGCTACACACATTAAGCTCAGCCGCCCGCATACGGACAGGAGGCTCGTCGTGGTCACAACAAGCTGATAAAGGTCGGAATTGTATCAGTGTCGAGGCTTCGAATCAGGGTTATTCGGCCTGCGCTTTAATGAATTTAACAGGATCGGTGGCTCGGCCGTTATGCATAACCTCAAAGTGGAGGTTTGGCCCGGTCGCCCGACCGGTCGAGCCCATAAGAGCGATAATTTGACCTTTCTCGACCTTTTCGCCCAGTTCGACCATATTCACCTGATTATGAGCGTAGCGCGTACGGTAACCATTGCCGTGGTTAATTTCGACCATGTTGCCGTAGCCATAGCGATCGGCAGACCAGCTAACTACGCCGGCACCAACGGCCATAATTTCAGCGCCCTCTCGCCCGGCGAAATCGACGCCGGTGTGTCGAGCACGACTACCTGTAAAGGGATCGCGCCGAGTGCCGTAGAAAGAACTTATCCAGCCGGCTTTGACGGGACGACCCGCCGGATGCGTTTCGGCTTCGAGGTGTTTGGTCAGCATTAGGCTTTCCAACACGCCCAGCTGCTTGTCTCGATCGGCGATGAGATGGGACAAATCGTCGAGGCCGTTTAAAAAATCTTCTGAATTAATGGCTTCGCGAGTCAGCAGCATTTCCGGACCACCGCGAGGGGGGGCCTTCGTAAAATCGAATTCGCCTTCGCCCAGATCGGCGATTTGAGTAAGCCGCTGACCCAGTGCATCCAGCCGGATAACATGGGCCTGCATTTGGCCAATGCGCACTGACAGAGCCTGGAGGTTTTCCTGAGCTTCAGCTCGGGCTAAATCCAGCTCGCGCTGTTTCGCGGCTAGCTCGGACTGCATTTGAGCGATATGGATTTCCGGATCAATCTGGTGCTTGGAGGCGGCTACCAAAAAACCGGACATAAAAAGCCCGGCCACCACAAGCAGGAAGGATGAGGCAATACCGGCAAGTAGCTTGGGCTTGGACAGGTCGTACTGACTGGACGCGCCGTTTCGGCGCCGGGTAAACAAAATTACATTCATCATTATTACTGCTGCTAACCCCGTGTTATGGTCCGGTCATGTCGGCAAAAGAGCCTAAATCTATTAAATCTGTGCTGCTTGGGCTAAGCCCCGAGCTCAGTGCGCTTGTGGAACAAGCAGAGAGCCACGTCACACTGCGTGATCAGGTGGCCGGTCTTCTGGCCGAACCCATGCGGCGTCACGTCGTCGCTGCGCGCCTCGAAGACAACGCGCTAACGGTTTTGTGTGATTCCGCTCCTTGGGCCACCAGAATTCGATTCTACGCACAAACCCTGCTGCAAAACCTAGCCGCGGATCACAATTTAGAGGCTAACGCCGTAATTGTTAAAGTTCGGCCCCATTTCAGGCCCGATACGTGATCGCAGCGGATTATTTTTGAGTTGTAGTACCCTGCTTGTCGACCGAGTCATACCCTTACCCCGATCTGCCAGAGCATTCTACATAAATGTGGCGTCGAGATCACACCCAAAATATCAGAAAAGGCCACGAGCCTGGAATGCGGCACGCAGCCAACACCCATGGGCTGGCGTTACGTAAAATAGGAAACGGTTTTTATCGACCGCTCTGGGTCTGGGTTTAGGCTGGCGCTACTGTACCGGCAAACGATATAGGCGCTTCCGCTACGTCGTCAAACGTGACTTCTTCCCACGCGTCTTTCGACGCCATTAGCGTTCGCAACAGCATATTATTGAGTTCGTGGCCTGACTTGTGGCCTCTAAATGCGCCAATCAGGCTGTGACCCAGCAAGTATAAGTCGCCAATAGCGTCCAATATCTTGTGTTTCACAAACTCGTCTTCGTAGCGAAGTCCGTCCTCGTTCAAAACGCGGTAGTCGTCGAGCACGATGGCATTGTCCAAAGTGCCGCCCAGCGTCAGATTCTTGCTGCGCAAGGCTTCGATATCGCGCATGAAACCGAACGTCCGCGCACGACTTACTTCGCGCAGAAAAGACGTAGTAGAAAAATCGATGGAAGCTGACTGACTGTGCTTCTTAAATGTTGGGTGATCGAACTCGATTGAAAAATCGACCTTAAAACCCTCAAACGGGACAAATTCCGCCCATTTGTCGCCATCTTCGACCCGCACTTTATCTTTAATGCGAATGAATTTCTTGGCGGCGTTCTGATGTTCAATGCCAGCGGACTGAAGCAAAAACACGAAAGGTCCGGCACTGCCGTCCATAATCGGTACTTCAGGTGCACTTACGTCTACGTACGCATTGTCTATGCCAAGCCCGGCAAACGCGGAGAGCAAGTGCTCCACGGTAGAAACGCGTACATCGTCTTTGACAAGCGTTGTGCCTAACTGGGTGTCACCGACATAGTTGGCGTTCGCTGGTATATCGACCGGTGTTTCAAGGTCGATGCGACGAAAAATAATCCCACTGTCAACCGCGGCAGGACGCAACGTCATGAACACTTTTTCGCCCGTGTGCAGGCCGACGCCCGTGGCGCGAATGGTATTCTTTAAAGTGCGTTGTCTCAGCATAAAATCAGCCTCATTGAATTAACCAAGCGAAATCTCCGTCCAATTCACTCTCGAATAGACTCAGACTCCGAAATTGGCGCATTTATCCGCATGTGCCTAAGAATTTCGTGCGCTCGTAAGCAGGGGCCATAACCCCGCCCACGGTATGGCGCGGAACATTACACAACCGCTTTACAAAGAGCAAGCGTACGGCCCGTGACTATCCCACAGGCGCCGTTAATATGTCGGGTACAGGCACGGCTAAATCGCCGCACCCGGCCCGTTAATCCGCCTGTCGTCGTAAAAATGCAGGAATATCAAGAAGATCGTCTTGATCCGGCAGCGACACAGGACTCTCGCCCACAGCCGTTCGACGACGTTCGTGAGTAGGTCGATCGAGTACCCGATAGTTCGGCTCACCAGATGCATTGCGCGGTGCAACAACCTTCATACTCGGTACCTCAGGCTCTACAACCGTCGCGGCCGGCGTTCCCAAACCGGTTGCTACGACCGTGACCCGAATCGAATCGCCCATATCGGAGTCTATTACGGTACCAACCACTACCGTGGCGTCATCAGAGGCAAATTCTCTTACCGTATCGCCGACTTCTGCAAACTCACCAATAGAGATATCTGTACCAGCCGTCACGTTAACCAAAATGCCGTTAGCGCCCGACAGATTAATGTCTTCAAGAAGCGGACTGGAAACCGCCGCTTCGGCTGCTTCACGAGCACGATCCGGACCTTCCGACTGACCGGAGCCCATCATCGCCATACCCATCTCGGACATGACGGTACGAACGTCGGCAAAGTCGACGTTGATCAGACCAGGGCAAGTAATCAGCTCAGCGATACCTTGCACAGCACCTTGCAAAACTTCGTTAGCCGAGCGGAATGCGTCGAGAAGCGTTGTGTCACTGCCCAGAACGGTGAGCAGTTTCTGGTTCGGTATAGTAATGAGTGAATCGCAGTACTTGCCTAGCTCTTCAATGCCCTGATCGGCCATCAATTTGCGTTTCTTGCCTTCCATATCAAATGGCTTGGTAACCACCGCGACGGTCAGAATACCCATCTCTTTGGCAATTTGAGCTACAACCGGAGCTGCACCCGTACCTGTACCACCGCCCATTCCGGCCGTAATAAAGAGCATGTCGCTGCCTTCTATCACTTCCTGAATGCGATCACGATCTTCCAGTGCCGCCTGACGACCTGTATCTGGATTAGCGCCAGCGCCTAGTCCCTTGGTTATATCGCAACCAATTTGCAAAGCCGTTTTCACTTTGGCGTTTTTAAGTGCCTGCGCGTCGGTGTTGGCACAGATAAACTCGACGCCTTCTATGCCCGACTGCACCATGTGTGCAACGGCATTGCCGCCACCGCCGCCTACACCAATCACTTTTATTACAGCGTTTTCGCTGTATGAGTCCATTAATTCAAACATGTCTGTCCCCTGTTGAGTTCCTGTGTACCTAATTTAATAAAATGTGTAATCGCTAAAATATGTAAATCGAAATTTCGAAAATGTTGAACATCAGGGCCTGACATCAGGCCCCTAACTAAAAGTTAAAAATTGCCCCTGAACCAGGACTTCATTCGTTCCCAAACGTCTTTTAAACCGACCGAACTTCCCTCTGAACCGCGCTGCGAGAGGTTGTCACATCCATACAGCAGCAGACCTACACCGGTTGCGTGAATGGGATTTCGTACTACGTCAGCCAAACCGAAAACGTGCTGCGGTACGCCGAGACGTACAGGCATATGAAAGACTTCTTCGGCCAGCTCAACTGCACCTTCCATTTTTGACGTTCCGCCCGTGACCACAATGCCGGCCGCAATCATTGGCTCGAAGCCGGACCGACGCAGCTCTTCACTGATAAGACTGAATAACTCTTCGTAACGCGGCTCAACAATCTCAGCGAGCGTCTGTCGTGCCAAACGCCTGGGCGGTCGATCACCCACACTGGGTACTTCGATGGTTTCGTCCGGATTCGCAAGCTGTGACAACGCACAGGCGTAACGAATTTTAATTTCTTCGGCGTACTGGGTTGGCGTACGCATTGATACTGCAATGTCGTTGGTGACTTGATCACCCGCGATAGGAATGACCGCCGTGTGCTGAATGGCGCCTCCGGCAAACACGGCGATGTCGGTCGTACCACCACCAATATCAACCAGACACACACCCAGCTCTTTTTCGTCTTCGGTCAACACCGAATAGCTGGATGCCAGTTGCTCAAGTACGACATCGTCCACTTCAAGGCCGCAGCGCTGCACACACTTGACAATATTCTGCGCGGCGCTAGCTGCCCCGGTTACCATATGTACTTTGGCTTCTAGTCGAACGCCATGCATACCAATCGGCTCTTTAATGCCCTCTTGTCCGTCAATGACAAACTCTTGCGGCAGCACGTGCAGCGTTTTCTGATCGGCCGGAATAGCCACGGCGCGAGCTGAATCAATGGCACGTTCGACGTCTGAAGCGGTAACTTCTTTATCCCGAATCGCAACGATGCCGTGCGAGTTCAAACTACGCACATGAGACCCGGCAATGCCGGCGTAAACAGAATGCACCTCGCAGTCGGCCATTAGCTCGGCTTCTTCCACCGCACGCTGAATGGAATGCACGGTTGACTCGATGTTTACGACAACACCTTTCTTAAGACCGCGTGAAGGATTGGTACCGATGCCAATGACTTCGATTTCTCCTTCTTCGTTAATCTCGCCGACAATCGCGACTACTTTTGAAGTGCCAATATCGAGACCGACAATCAGGTTTCTCTCGCTACGTTTAGGCATCTTTGTTTTCCCCAGATAAATCGTTATCGGTGGCGGACCAGCCGATGGCAAAACCGTTGGTGTAACGCATATCGATGTAATCGACCAATTCGGCGCGACCTGCGAGCAGCGGTGTAACCATCGTCAAGAAGCGGCCTACACGCTCGTCCACCTGCTCGCGTCCCAGCCTCACTTCGAGGCCTGATGACAGGCGCAGTCTCCATGAACCTCGTTCGTCAAGCGTTACGGAGCTCAGTTGAAAGCCGTGTTGCACCAACGTTGCATGCAGCTGTAGATAGCGAGCCGCCACCTGGCCTTCCTCACCCTTCGGACCCACTAAATGCGGCAGTTCTTTTACAGTTCTGCGCGCATCCTCAATAAATAACTCGCCGCGAGTGTTGAGCAAACCTTTATCACCCCAACGGGCAGCCGCCTGCTGTTCGCTTACGCCGACTTCCAGCGCGTCTGGCCAACGCCTGCGCAAACGCACTTCGTCCACCCAGGCCAACTGTTCGATTTTCTGGCGCACCACGTCCAGATCCGTGGTCAACAAACCTCTGCCCAGCTCTGCCCGTACAACCTCTTCGATTTGCATCGCGGTGACACGCTGGAAAGGTGCGTTAACTAAAATAGCGCCCACCGGCCGATCCGCAAGACGCCATGCAATTACGCACACAATCCCAACCACGGCGGCAATGGATAGCGCACGAACGGGCAATTGCACGCCCGGGAAACGAAACTGTGGCAGCTGCGGCTTGCGACGCTCTTTCTTTTCAGGCCGCAAACGGTTGGCTTTCTTGCGCTTACCGATCATTGCGATCCTCCTGAACGTCAATCAAACTGGTTTCCAGTACGCGCCACACAAGCTGCTCAAACGAACAACCCAATTGTTTTGCGGCCATTGGCACAAGGCTTGTGGCAGTCATGCCTGGCACGGTATTTACTTCAAGCATGTAGGCCTTACCATGCTCGTCGGTCATAAAATCCACTCGCCCCCAACCCTTCGCTGAGGTGGCTTCGAACGCCTGCAGCACCTGTTCCGCGTAACGCGCTTCTACCTCGTCATCCAGACCACACGGACAGTGATACTGCGTGTCGTCAGAAAAATATTTAGCCTCGTAGTTGTAAAAGACCTTCGGCGTCTCGATTCGAATCATTGGCAGCACCTGATCGTTAATCACGGCCGCCGTGTATTCCGGCCCTTCGATCCACTGCTCCAACAGCACCTGCTTGTCGAGTGCGTGTGCAATATCGAAGGCTTTGGCCAGCTCACCAATCTGAGTAACTTTACTCAAGCCAATGCTCGAACCCTCGCGCGCAGGCTTAACAGCCAGCGGAAACCCCAGCTTGTCAGCCGCCGCGTTCAGATGCTCTGCGCTTTCCAGCAAGAAATACCCGGGAGTAGCCAAACCGCTGGCTTCAAACAACTGCTTGGTGCGGACTTTATCCATACTGATAGCCGAGCCGAGCACGCCACTACCTGTGTAGGGCAGTTTCAAAAACTCAAGCGCGCCTTGTATCGTGCCGTCTTCTCCACCACGTCCATGAAGCGCAATAAAAGCTCGATCAAATTCACCGTCGCCGAGCGCGTCCTGAAAATTGTCGCGAGGGTCTACTGCGTACGCATCAACGCCCTCGTGCTTAAGCGCATTAAGGACAGCCTCACCCGTTTGCAGCGATATCGCGCGCTCGGCAGACCACCCACCCATAAGCACAGCCACTTTGCCGAACTCGCCCGGATCTGTGATTAATGGAGGAGGCAGACGCTTCATGCCTGTTCTCCTGCAACACGAACTTCCGGTATGAGCTCTCGATCGAACTCACTTTTCACCGTCGATCTGATTAAAGCGATGAGCGCCTCGACGTCAGCCGCAGTAGCGTCTCCGGTGTTAATGATAAAGTTGGCGTGTTTAGGAGACACCTGAGCCCCACCCACGACATGGCCCTTGAGTCCAGCCGCTTCAATTAAACGGGCAGCAAAGTCACCTTCCGGGTTGCGAAACACTGAGCCACAGCTTGGCAATCCAATTGGCTGGGACTCTTTTCTTCGGACCAATAGCTCTTTAATGTCGTTACCAAGCTCCTGATCTGTTTGTTCAAACGCAAACGACGCAGCCAAAAACCATTCGTCACGAGTACTCGCAACATGACGATAGCCGATATCAAAATGTTCACGGGTATAGGTATTTACAACGCCGTCGCGATTGACGGTTTCGACTGACTGAACGTAGTCCCAGGTTTCACCGCCGAAAGCACCGGCGTTCATAGCGAGGGCACCGCCCACCGTACCCGGAATACCCGCAAAAAAATGGGCGTCTTTGTATTTCCAGCGCACGCATTTTTTGGCCACCTTGGCACAGGCCACGCCCGCTTCGGCGTACACAACTCCGTGGTTGTCGTGCGTTAGCATGCCAAGAGCTTTGTGAGTCGCAATAACGGCACCGCGAAAGCCGCCGTCACGAATAAGCAGGTTGCTGCCAAGACCAACCCAAAGAATGGGCACGTCCTTTTCCAACTCCTGAAGAAACTGCACCAACTCGCCACGGTCACGAGGTTTGAAGTACACATCAGCCGGACCACCAATACGCCACGAGGTATGCCGACTCATGGGTTCGTCGTAGCGGATATCATCCAGTGTCTGAACGCGCTGGGTCATCATGAGCTACCCCCGGATGACAGCTTGCCAAGTGCTTCGGGCAAACCTGCGGCGGTCGCACCGATGCTGCCGGCGCCCAGAGTAAGTAACAAATCATTGCCCTTCAAAACGCTGCTAAGCACGTCGGGCAAGTTGTCGAGCTCGTCTATTAAAATAGGTTCAACTTTGCCGCGTGTGCGAATAGCACGAGCGAGCGACTGGCTATCGGCACCCGCAATTGGCGCCTCGCCTGCAGGATAAACGTTACACAAAAGCAGCACGTCAGCCTCTGACAGCACGCGCGCGAAATCATCAAACAGATCACGCGTACGCGTGTAGCGGTGAGGTTGAAAAACCACCACGAGCCGACGCTCGGGCCAGCCACGATTAGCCGCCTGAATTGTTGCGTCCACCTCCGTCGGGTGATGACCGTAGTCATCCACCATGTAGACCTCACCCTTCGGTGTAGCGATATCTCCATACACCTGAAAGCGTCGACCAATACCGGCAAACTCGCGTAGAGCCCGGGCTACCGCCTCGTCAGGAACATCTAGCTCACGAGCAATTGCAATGGCCGCAAGCGCATTGCGTACATTGTGCATCCCCGGCAAATTAAGCTGCACATACAGCGTCTCGTGCGTTTCACTTTCTACATCGAAACGCATTACCAGCCCGTCACGCTTGACGTTCACGGCGCGAATATCAACGTCTGGCCCAGTTCCGTAGGTCACCACCGACCGGGTGATGTTGGGAACGAGATCCATCGCTCCTTCGTCATCGCCGCAGAGCACGACCAAACCATAGAATGGCAAATTATGCAGAAAGTCGGTAAAGCCAACTTTGAGTTTCTCAAAGTCGTTGTCGTATGTTTCAAGATGGTCTGCGTCAACGTTTGTCACCACCGCCATCATTGGCTGCAAGTGGATAAAGGAGGCGTCACTTTCGTCGGCCTCCGCAACCAGGTATTTGCCTGCGCCCAAGCGGGCGTTACTGCCAGCGCTTATCAGCTGACCGCCAATGACGAAGGTTGGATCTTCCCCACCTTCTGCAAGCACGCTCGCGATCAAACTGGTCGTAGTGGTTTTACCGTGAGTTCCAGCTACAGCTATGGCGTGACGAAAGCGCATAAGTTCGCCCAGCATTTCAGCCCTTCGTACAACCGGAATGCGGCGCGCATGCGCCTCATCCACTTCCGGATTGCCCGTTGCAATTGCGCTAGACACCACCACCACGTCAGCTTCAACTACGTGCTCGGCCGCATGCCCCTTCATAATATTGGCACCCAGGCTTGACAGCCGACGTGTAACCGCGCCTTCATTCAAGTCAGAGCCTTGTACGGCGTAACCCAGGTTCAACAGCACTTCTGCGATACCACCCATGCCAACACCACCGATGCCGACAAAGTGAATGCGATTAATGCGACGCATACGATCGATCATGCCGCTACTCCGTTTGCAAACTGCATGCACGTCGATGCGACTTTGTCAGCTGCGTCGGGCTTGCTTTGTGTGCGTGCAGCTCGCGCCATAGTCAACAGGCTGTCACGATCACTCGCCATCTCGTTCAACAGGCCAACCAAAGCGCCCGGAACACATTGTTTATCGCTAAGTAACTGCGCCGCGCCCGTATCAACAAGGAAGCGCGCGTTGTGTGTCTGATGATCGTCGATAGCGTATGGAAACGGCACTAAAACCGCCGCTACTCCCGAGGCACTTAACTCAGACACGGTGAGAGCACCTGAACGACAAATGGCCAGATCGGCCCAACCGTAGGCTTCAGCCATGTCGTCAATAAACGGAACAACGTCAGCCTTGAGACCAGACCTTTGGTATGCAGTAGTCGCACGATCAATCGTTCTTTGTCCCGCCTGATGCCGCACTTCAATAGCGCGTGATGCCGACCAAGCAGCAAGTTCAGTTGGCACGTACTCGTTCAACGATAATGCCCCCTGGCTACCCCCCAGTACGAGCACTCTAATTTTCTCATCGCGATTGGCATAGCGTTGCGCAGGTGCCGGTAGCGCAATAATTTCATCGCGCACAGGATTACCAACAACCTCGGATGCCAAACCTTCTCCGAACGCTCCCGGAAAGGCCGTAAATACCTTTCGAGAAAGCCGTGACAAAATCTTATTGGTAGTTCCTGCAACGGCGTTCTGCTCGTGAATAACCAGAGGACACCTCAACAACCAGGCAGCAAGCCCTCCTGGTCCCGACGCAAACCCGCCCATGCCCAAAACCGCTTGCGGTTTGCGCTGACGTAAAATTCCCAAGGCTTGCCATACGCTGCCCAACAGCTTGAAAGGCGCAAGCAATTTAGTTAACAACCCCTTGCCCCGTACTCCGGACACGGCAATCCAGTCACCTTCAAAACCAGCATTAGAGACTAACGTTTGCTCCATGCCACCAACGCTACCCAGCCACGACACGTCGCAGCCTTGCAGACGCAACTTTTGCGCCACCGCCAATGCCGGAAAAATATGCCCGCCAGTACCACCTGCCATTACAATAATGCGATTCATGCGGCGCGCCTCCGTTTTTTAGCTGGCTCAGCCGCTTTGGCTTTTTTGCGTGCAGCCGCTTTTTTAGCCGCCGCTTTCGTTGCGTTGGCAGCTGCTTTGCGGCTCGCGTTGCTAGCCGTTAGAGGCGCCATGTCCACCTGAGTCTCAACGCCCACGACCTCGTGATAGATGCGCAGTAAAAGACCGATAGAAACCATAGACATGATTAAACTACTTCCGCCATAACTCATGAGAGGAAGCGTTAGGCCTTTCGTTGGGAGCGCTCCCATGTTGACGCCAATATTGATAAACGATTGCAGCGCGAACCAAATTGAAATACCAAAAGCCAAATAGGCATGAAACAACAACTCCATGCGAACCGCGCGTCGGGCAATGGCAAAACCGCGTGCCACGAGAGCGAAAAACAACGCTACCACCGTGACGCAACCAATCAGACCAAACTCTTCAGCAAGCACAGCAAAAACAAAATCGGTATGCGCCTCTGGCAGGTAAAACAATTTTTGCACACTGTCGCCAAGGCCAACGCCGAATATTTCACCACGACCAATCGCAATCAATGATTGTGTTAATTGAAAGCCACCTCCGAACGGGTCCTGCCATGGGTCGAGAAAGGCCGTTAATCGCGCCACCCGATACGGGGATGAAAAAGCCATAAGAGCCATAGCCGCAACCGCCGCTATAACCAAAACAGCGTAGTGACGAAATTTAACACCACCGATAAACAGAACGCCCAAAGTAACGCCAAGCAACACCGTTGCAGCACCGAAATCAGGTTCAAGCAGAAGAAGACAGCTGGCCAACACGACAAAAAACATCGGCTTGGCAAAACCCATGAAATTCTGACGCACTTGTTCGTTGTGACGCACAAGATAGCTGCAGACGTAAAACAACATCAGAAGGCGAGCGGCTTCTGATGCCTGAAAATTCATGAAGCCGAGTCGAATCCAACGCGTGCTGCCGTTAACGGTGTGACCAATCCCTGGCACCAAGACTGCAATCAAAGCCAGGAATGCCAACATTAAGGCAAGATATCCGGACCATTCCCAAAAACGTGCGGGCACTGACATGGCGGCTGCGACACCCGCCAAGCCGATCAGGGCAAAGACCATTTGTTTTTGCAGATAGTGAAGTGGATCGCCGAAATTCTTTTCCGCTATGGAGATCGAAGCGGACGACATCATCATCAAACCAATGACCAGTAGCGCACCGGCCACCGTCAACATGACCGGATCGAGGCGCCAGCGAAACAGGTCGGTGAGACGATCAGAGAACGAGTTAGTCATGCCAACTCCCTCCAGGCCTGTACGAAAGCGTCACCGCGCGCCTGATAGCCTTCAAACATGTCGAAGCTTGCACAAGCGGGCGACAGCAGCACCGTGCCGTTACCGTTCGCCAGCGTTTCCGCCTTGGTAACAGCCTCGTCCATTGATGCTGCGTTAACCATCAGCCGGTTGAAATTACAGGTACGAAGCGCACCTTCAATGGCAGCTGCATCCTCACCAATCAGGACAACACCAACAACGTGCCTGGCATCAGCGAGAACTTGTGCAAGTGACAAGAAATTATCGCCTTTGCCCTGACCACCGGCAATTAACACAACGTCGCTGGTTACGGACTTTAAGGCTGCAATGGTAGCGTCTGAATTAGTGCCTTTAGAATCATTTATCCAGGTCACACCACGGCTTTCACCTACCCACTGCATGCGGTGGTCGAGTCCGGCAAAAGACGTCATGCCATGCACGACGTTCTTGAACTCAAGACCACAGCAATCGGCCAACGCAAGCACGGCTAGTGCGTTCAGATGATTGTGATGCCCAAATACTTTCAGCACCGACGTGGGCAACAAGCGCTCGCCGTTTCGGCATAGCCAGCTTTGCGTCAGCGTACCGTCTTGCTGCTCGCCTTCTATTTCAGAATGCGCGAGATGATACGTAATACCATTGTCCGGCTCGGCTCCATAGAGCACCACCTCGGTCATCCTCTTGTCGACGCTTTTGGCAAATTCGGATGAACCTATGAGCGGCGCATGAAGAATGGCCGTTTGACAGTGGCGCAACATTTGCCATTTGGCCCGACGATAGTTTTCAACACTTCCGTGATGATCTACGTGATCCGTACCAATATTTAAAATAGCTCCGGCTTTCAAATGCAAATTATGAGTACGCTCGAGTTGGAAACTGGACAGCTCAAGCACGTAGTAATCAGGAATCTCGCCATCCAGTAAATCAAGCGCTGGCACACCAAGGTTGCCACCGCTCAGACAACTCATGCCCGCTTCTTCGAGCAGATGCGCGATCCAGCTGGTTACCGTGCTCTTGCCGTTTGAACCGGTGATGCCTAATATTTGAGAGGGTGCCGCAAGAGCGAATAACTCAATGTCGCTTATAACAGGCAAGCCCAGCTTGAACGCTCGCTTAAGCAACGGCACGCTCGAAGGGATACCCGGGGACGTTATCACCCGGTCAACATCATCGAGCGGCAAATCATCAAACTCGCCAAACTCTACGTCGACCTCGGGCAAAGTGTCTCGCAGCTGGCCTGCAAAGGGTGGTTCGTAACGACTGTCAACCACGCGCAAGTCACGCCCCTGTCGCGCCAGAAAACGCGCGCAGGAATAGCCGCTGGCCCCTAGGCCCACGACCAGATCTACGCCGCTTTGCGTAGCATCCTGATATGCGTTATCCATTGTCGCCATTAAACTCTCGATACCCTCTATCGCAACTTAAGCGTAGCCAAACCGACCAACACCAAAATCACGGTAATAATCCAAAATCGAACAATAACTTTTGGCTCGGCCCACCCTTTTAGTTCGTAGTGATGGTGTATCGGAGCCATTCTAAAAATACGTTTCCCGGTTAACTTGTAGGACACCACCTGAAGCACAACGGAGACAGTCTCCATAACGAAAACACCACCCATGATCGCCAGCACTAACTCCTGACGAACGACAACGGCGACCACACTCAGCGCAGCGCCAAGAGCAAGCGCGCCTACATCACCCATGAAGACCTGAGCGGGATAGGTGTTGAACCATAAAAAGCCGAGACCTGCTCCGCCAAGCGCAGCGCAGAAAATAAGAATTTCTCCCGAGCCCGCCACGTAGGGAATACTCAGGTAGTTTGAGAAATTCACATTACCGGACGCGTAAGCAAAAATACCGAGCGCAGCTCCAACCATCACCGTAGGCATGATCGCCAAACCGTCCAGGCCGTCAGTCAAGTTCACAGCGTTACTGAACGCGACGATCATAAACACCGTGGTCAACAAGTAAAACGCACCGAGCGGCACTATCACATCTTTGAAAAAGGGCACGTACAAAGCAAGCTCGACCGTGGGGTCGACCGCCGTTGAGTACAACCAGAACGCGGTAATAGATGCCGCTATCGTTTGACTAACGAGCTTGCCGCGAGCACTAAGGCCTTTGGAGTTTTTGAGCACCAGTTTCTTGTAGTCGTCAACAAATCCGATCAGGCCGAACGACAACGTGGCAAACAACACAATCCAGACAAATCGATTACTCAGGTTCGACCACAACAGAGTACTGATCGCGATAGACACCAGAATTAACGCACCGCCCATAGTCGGCGTTCCGGCCTTTACAAAATGCGTTTCCGGACCGTCGTCACGTACATTTTGACCAATTTGATACGCGCTAAGACGCCTGATCATGATTGGGCCAACTATAAATGACATCAGCAAAGCTGTTAGCGCACCCAAAATCGCCCGCATCGTCAGGTAGCCAAACACATTGAACCCGGAGTAATACTGCTCGAGGTATTCGGCGAGAATCATCAGCATGTGCTAACTCCATTCTTTTCGTTAGATGCTTTCTCTGTAACGGGCAGGCACAGCGACTCAACCAGCCTTTCGAGGCGCATGGAGCGAGACGCTTTGATCAGCACATTCTTATCCTGTGTCAATGCTGCGCCCAATGCATCCTTGAGTTCGTCCAGCGTTTCAAACCACTGGGCATCGTTACCAAATGCTGCGACCGCCGCACGACTATGCGTGCCTACGGCAAACAAACGCTCAACACCCAGTTCACGCGCTAGTTTGCCGATACTGGCGTGCATGTCCGGCGCATTGCTCCCGAGCTCTCCCATATCGCCCAACACCAGCCAACCCGCTTCTTTTTGTTCTGATAGAAAATGAATTGCGGCTCTAGCCGAAGCCGGATTCGAGTTGTAGCTGTCGTCAATAATTCGAGCGCCACAGTTCGCAAGGTGAATCTGCATGCGGCCAGCAATTCCATTCGATGTACTTAGCCCTGCCTCAATATCATCGAGACTGACGCCCATAGCCTGGGCCGTTGCCGCAGCGGCGACTGCATTGAGCGCGTGGTGACGCCCCGCCATAGGGACCACTATGCGGCGAGTACCGTTAGGCGTATGCATGTTAAAGCGCAGTTTTGCCGACCCACCGTCGACAGACTGTTCAAGGTTTGAAAAACGAAAGTCTGCGTCTCTTGCTTCGCCAAACGTCAGCACGTTGTCGGTAGTCAGCTGTTCTTTCCAGTAATCCGAAAAGCGGTCGTCGGCGTTAACCACGGCCGTCGCACTTGAATCCAACCCGCGTAGCAACGCTCCTTTCTCTTCAGCCACACCTTCCACTGAACCCAGCTTCTCCAGGTGAGCGGATGAGGCATTGGTGATAACACCTACGGTCGGGGCAACCAGAGAGGTTAAATATTCGATTTCACCAGGTGCGTTCGTACCAATTTCGATAACAGCCGCCTGATGGCTGCGTTTCAATTTGAGTAGCGTAAGAGGCGCACCAATGTCGTTGTTCATGTTTCCGGTAGTAGCCAACGTTTCGTTCTTTACCCGCACTATCGAGGCGAGCATTTCTTTGGTTGACGTCTTTCCGTTGCTACCGGTTATCGCGGCCACCGGAATTGTGAATCGCTTACGCCATGCAGCGGCAAACGTACCCAAGGCTCTACGCGTGTTGTCAACGCGTACATGCGGTACACGTTCACACCCGTCTTTGCTAATCACAAAACCCGAAGCACCAAGCTGCTGTGCCTGCTGCAAAAACTCGTGACCGTCAAATGAAGGTCCTTGTAAAGCAATAAACAAGTCATTGGCTTTCAAAGAACGCGTATCTGTGGAGACGCCTGTAAAAATACAGTCATCCCCAACCAGCGCACCGCTGCAAATTTGAGCAAACTCACTCATGCGGCCCGTACTCATACTTGTTCCACCGAGACTTGCTGCAAGAACTGGTTAACTAGTCCACGGTCACACAGCTCAATGCGTTCACCGCCCACAAGCTGATAGTCTTCGTGTCCTTTTCCGGCAATCAGCACAACGTCATCGGGCCCGGCGTTTTCGATCGTATATTCAATAGCATCGGACCGGTCTTGCTGAATGACGACATTTGACGCATCCGAAAAGCCCGGCATTATTTCGCTAATAATGACGTCCGGATCTTCGTAACGTGGATTGTCGTTCGTAACAATCACACGATCGGCACTTTGTGCAGCTGCTGCCATTTGCGGTCGCTTGCCGCGATCGCGATCGCCACCGCAACCAAAAACAACCCACAGCTGCCCCTTACAATGTTGACGTAATACTTTTATCGCGTTGGCAAGAGCATCCGGCGTGTGGGCAAAGTCGACAACAAATCGAGCCCCATCCTCACGCCCGAAAGATTCCATACGGCCCGCTGGCGCTTTGACCCGACCAAGAGCCGCCAGAGCCTGATCGAACGGCACGCCCCAGTGCAACAGAACACCCAGCGCCGAGATTAGATTGAGCACATTAAAGTTACCCAACATGGTCGACTGAACGCGGCCAGTACCGAACGCGCTTGATACATTAAATGCCAATCCGTCGGCGTGCGTTTCGATATCAACTGCTCTGATTAGATTACGAGCCTCTTTAACCGACTCCGGGCCCTGCGCACTAACGACTGTAACCGGCGTTTGCAACGAAGTTGACTGAATAAGTTCGCGGCCAAGGGCGTCGTCGGCGTTTATCACCGCATGCGTTATCGGAAACTGTTCGAACAGGCGTTTTTTGGCTGTCGCGTACTCATCCAAATCGGCATGGTAGTCCAGGTGATCGCGACTCAGGTTAGTAAACACAGCCACATCGAAAGCGACGCCGTTAACGCGGTGCTGGTCGAGCGCGTGTGATGACACTTCCATTGCCACGTGCGTGGCGCGCTGCTCCCGTAACCAGCCTAGACGTTGCTGCACCGATACAGCGTCGGGCGTCGTCATGTCACTCTTTGTTAGTGGATCGTTCAAACCAAAACCAAGCGTGCCCATTTGTCCGCACCGTTGCCCTGCCAAGTGGAGAGCACTGGCAATCAAATGCGTTACGGTCGACTTTCCGTTTGTTCCTGTAACACCACACACTTTGATATCGAGCGATGGCTCGTCGAAGAAACGTGCAGCGATAACGCCAATGTGGGCACTCAAATGATTGACCGCGAGAACGATTTTTCCAGGAGGTGCAAACGGAGCGACGACGCCTTTGGCTGGCTCAAATAGAATAGCCACAGCTCCGTTTGCAAATGCCTGCTGTGCAAACTCAAGGCCATGGCGCTTGATGCCGTTGGTCGCCAGAAACAGACTACCGGGCTTCACAAGGCGACTATCCATCGTGACAAATTCAATAGCGCACTCAGGCACGTTCTGCTCGACGATCCCGTCAAGCAAATGCGTTAGACTGCGATGCCAGGTAGTCGCTGCGGTCATTTGACCTCTGCCTGTATTTCAAGCTGACGACTAAAGTGATCTTGTACAAGCTTGCGCTGCTGCTCCGGGTCTTCGGTATCAGGCGCAACTGAGAGTAATCGCAGCGAGTTGTTCATTACGTTGGAAAACACAGGCGCGGCTACGTCACCACCGTAATATTTGTCACCGTTTGGTTCTTCGATAACAACAACAACGGCGAAGCGAGGCTCACTGGCGGGCGCGACTCCAGCAAACACGGATACGTACTTATCGTCGGAATATCCACCAGCGGTAAATTTTTTGGTGGTCCCCGTTTTACCGGCAATGCGGTATCCGTCAACCGCCGCGCGGGTACCGGTACCGCCTTTTTGCGTAACGGTTTCCAACATTTCGATAACCTGCACCGCAATGTCGCCCTCCATCACACGCTTGTCCAGATTGTCGTTATCGCGCAAGACAAAAGACACGGGGCGATGAATTCCATGAGAACCTAACGTAGCGTAGGCCTGAGCCAGCTGTAGCGGAGTCACCGACAAACCATAACCATAGGCGAGCGTCGCTTTAGTGATGGAACCCCAGTGCTGATAGTTGGTTAGCAAACCCGCTGACTCTCCCGGAAAGCCGCTTGTCGTCAGCTGCCCGATACCCAAACGTGAAAGCGTTTGATAAAGCTGATCGGACTCAAGTGACATTGCAACTTTTACAACACCCACGTTACTGGATTTAGTCAGCACTCCGGTCAAGTCAAGATCACCAAAATTAACCACGTCTTCGACCAGTAGCTGGCCGACTTTCATATAGCCCGGATTGGTCGGAATGGGAGTATGAGGCGTATAGTTGCCTGACTCCAGAGCGGCCGCAGCAATGAACGGTTTTACGCTTGAGCCCGGCTCAAAAATATCGGTCGCTGCGCGATTTCGATAGTCAGCAACAGCGTACTGGGAGCGGTCATTCGGGTTGTAACCCGGCTGGTTAACCATGGCGAGCACTTCACCAGTCGGTACATCTACTACTACAACAGAACCTGACTTGGCATCGTGTGAGTTTATGGCGCGCATTAATTCCCGGTACGCCAGGTACTGAATATTCAAGTCGATTGATGTGATCAGATCTTTGCCAGGCTCGGGAGCACTAATACTCTCAACGTTTGCAATAACGCGCCCCAAGCGATCTTTCATGACACGCTTGGCGCCAGACTCACCGCGCAGCCAGGCGTCGAACGCCAGCTCCATTCCTTCCTGGCCCTTGTCGTCAACATTCGTAAAACCGACGACGTGTCCGGCTACTTCACCCGCCGGGTAGTAACGCCGGTATTCGCGCAGGGTGTACACGCCTGGCAACCCAAGATCGAGAACAGCCTGCGCTTCCGCTGGTGGCATGTGGCGGCGCAGGTAAACAAATTCACGATGCATGTTTTGGCTGATACGACGAAGCAACCACTGCGGGTCACGATTTACGGCATTGGCCAACGTCTCTACCTGATCGACCTTTTGAGCAAACTCCTGAGGGTTCGCCCAAATCGAATCCACCGGCGTACTGACCGCAAGCGGCTCTCCGTTACGATCATAAATGGTGCCGCGATGGGCCGAAAGCTTGGCCACGCGCAAATGTCGGGCATCACCCTGACCCACCAGCTTGTCTTTCGCAATAACCTGCAGGTATCCGGCGCGGCCGATAAGCGAAACGGCCATCAACGCAAAAAGGCCCAGCGCAAAATTGCCACGCCAGACAGAGTAGACAGGTTGTTGTGCCTTTTGTTGTACTTTTTTCTTTACCACAAACTTACCGAATCGCCATAACAGAACCAGGCTGCGGCTCGACCATTTCGAGCTCGCTGCGTGCCATGTTTTCTACGCGCCCGTGTGACGCCCAGGTCCCCTGCTCAATACGCAGCTTTCCCCATTCAATTTGCAGTCGATCGCGCTCGGTTTGGAGCTCTTGCAACTGCACAAATAACAATCGCGCTTCGTGTCGTACGTAAACGCAACCAATTCCACTCACTAACACGCTCAGCGCCAACACAGGCACCAGCAGTTTTGCACCTAAAACACGCAGGCTCATGCGAGTCGCTCCGCGACACGCAGCACCGCACTGCGAGAGCGCGGATTCACCTCAATTTCTTCGTCGGTTGCCCGAATTTGCTTGCCCACAAGCTTCAGTCGCGCCTTGGCTTCGTCTGGCACGTAATCCAAGCCGGAATACATGATGTCGCTACGAGCCTGATCACGCATAAAGCGCTTGACGATGCGGTCCTCAAGCGAGTGGAAACTAATGACCGCCAAGCGACCTCCAACAGCTAGCCGTACAAGCATGTCGTCGAGCACCTTGCGCAGCTGACCAAGCTCGTCATTGATATAAATCCGAATCCCCTGGAACGTTTTGGTTGCCGGGTGAATACGCTGCTCTTTTCTTCGCGGTACTACCGACTCAACACAAGCGGCTAATTCACGCGTACGGGTCAACGGTTTTTCCTGGCGAAGCTTGACGATCGCCGCTGCGATGCGATGTGCAAAACGCTCTTCACCATAAGTTTTAATCACGTTCCTGATTTCCTGTACGTCAGCCTTCGCCAGCCACTGCGCGGCACTCTGCCCGGCAGATGCGTCCATACGCATGTCGAGCGGGCCGTCATTACGAAAACTAAAACCGCGCTCGGCGTTATCCAACTGCGGTGACGACACGCCAAGGTCCAGAAGCACACCGTCAGCAAGACCGGAAGGCGCGTACTGGGCGATCACGTCACCCAGCTGGGCGAACTCGCTTTTAATAAGCTGCAGCTGCTGATGTTGCTCAGCAAAATGTGTCTTACCGTATTCAATTGCAGTGGCGTCGCGATCGATCGCAATTAATCGACCTTCGCTACCAATATGCTCAAGCATGGCCAAACTGTGGCCACCGCGCCCAAACGTTGCATCGGCGTATACGCCATCGGCCTTGATCGCCAGCGCCTCAAGGCACTCAGCGAGCAGTACGGGAGAATGATGATTCACGACGCTAGAACGACAGCGTAGAGAGTTCGTCAGGCAAGTCAGCATCATCTTCCTGACTGTCCTGCATCCACTGATCACGACGCGCGGTTAATCGCTCTTCATCCCATAGCTCAAACTTGGTACCCTGTCCCATTAACATCGCCGACCGGGTAATACCGGAAAACTCGCGCAGTTCTTTAGAGACAAGGATTCGACCTTGACCATCCAGCTCAACCTCAGTGGCGTAACCCAACAACAGACGCTGCAAATTGCGCGCTCTGCGATTAAGGCCCGGGAGCTTGACCAATTTGCGCTCAAGCTCTTCCCAAACAGGCAGCGGATACACCAGCAGGCAATAGTCCCGATCAACCGTGACCACCATTTGACCCTCGCAGCTATCATTAATAGCGGCGCGATGACGCGTAGGAATGGCCATACGGCCTTTCGCATCAAGGGTGACTTTGCTGGCTCCACGAAACATTTCAGATCTTCAGGATGACGTATCGATCCCACTAATTCCCACATTTTCCCACTTCTTCCCACTATATTTACGCTCTTGGGTCGGGTCAACCGCTTTCTATGGAAAATCCATTGATGACAGTGACTTAGAACCGAAATCGAACAATATTTCAACAGGTATTAGCTCTAAAATCAGGGGCTTGGCAGCAGTACCTACGGCGATATCTTAAGATCAGGCCTGATCCAAGATTTTCCACCTCGGTCGCACCACCGACACTCTTCGTTAATCAAATTCCGCAACCCTGACGTGCAAATGAGTGTGCCGGATAAAACGGGCATTTCGGGTGGTCGAATATGCGCAATAATGCGCAAGCGAAGCCGCTCTATCGTATTGTTTTTAATAGAATAATGGGTTTCAGAAGAGAAAAAAGAGTCAGCCGATAAGCCGGGTTCTGTCATGGACAGTCATTCATCTGGGTACCGCGTCACCACGGCCCTCAAGCAACCTACCCGAAAGCTCCGTGGGCCACGGACGCGACCGAAGTCACAGCTTTCCTATTTGGTCTTGCTCCAAGTGGGGTTTACCCTGCCATTGATGTTGCCATCAACGCGGTGCGCTCTTACCGCACCATTTCAACCTTACCGGCACGAGTGCTTAGGCGGTATATTTTCTGTGGCACTTTCCATAGGCTCACGCCTTCCAGGCGTTACCTGGCACTTTGCCCTGTGGAGCCCGGACTTTCCTCGACGACGCAATGTCGGCGCGACTGCCTGGCTGACTCTTGCGCGCACCTTAACACGAAAGCAAAAAAACATTCGCTTCTATCAGTGCTCGTTCAGAATAGGCATAAAAAAACCCCGCCAATGGCGGGGTTTTTCGGTCGTTACAACCTGTACAGCTTAGGCGCGACGGAGACCCATCAGACCTAGCAGTGCTGAACCGAACAACCATACGGCTGCAGGAACAGGCACAGGAGCTGCTTCTAAAGTACCAACGCCGCTTACCGTACCGAGCGCGCCACCGTCTGCAGCGAAGGTACCAGCGTCAAGGTCGAAGAAAATTGGAATCGAAACCATGAACGTAGGTGAGAATGCAGTCACAGAAAAGCTACCGCCCAGCGTACCCGCGGTACCCGTGATAGCAGCTGAATCGATGGATTCAATAGGCACAAGCGTACCAGCACCGCCACAGTCACCGCCCGCAGTTGCGAAACAGAAACCACCGACGTTTACGTCGATTGACAGAATGTCAGCAATTCCGATTGAACCGGCAGCCAACGCAGCGTCGTCAACAACAATTGGACCGCCAACAGGTGTTGAGCCCGGTGGTGTCAATGCGATAAACGCACCTGTGGCATCAGTAACGCCACCTTCGTATGTCAAAGTAGCGGCGTTAGAGCTCAGCGAAAAAGTCGCGACAAGAGCCAGTGCCAGCGAAGAGAGAACTTTCTTAAACATATGTATCCCCGATATATTTTTATTTGTAACAACGTTGTTTCGCCGATCAGAGCTAAGCCTGATTTAGACGACATAAGATAATAGCCCACGAAACCTGTAAACACACCGATGTATTTCACATAACGCTTAAATAGCGTAACTAAATTTACGGTTCGTGTCGCTAATCGATGGATTTAGATGGGAATCAGGCACGAGCAGTCACTTATTGCACGCCTTATACTTACCGGCAGCCAATGCGTAGCAGGTTGCGCTGGCAAGATCAGAACCAATCGATTTAGTAAGCCCCAAATCGATGGGTGTATTGCAAACTAAATCGTCGTGGTGCAATAGAAGAACTAAAATGCGCACCCGTCAACAAGGGAATGTCTGATCCGTAGCCGCCGTTCGTCAACTCCTCAGTCAAATTTTGCCCAAGCAGCGCGAACTCCCAGCGGCCGTCAGCTGGTCCAACACCTACTCGAATAGAAACAAGGCCGTGTGCCTCTTCGAAATCGGCCAAATCAAGATCGGCGCTGTAAAAGTAGCCATCGGTAAACGTCCAGTTAGCATCAAACGTCATGGCGTATTCGTTCTCAAGCTCAATTGATCCACGCACATAAAGGTTACCGGAATAATCGGCATTAAACGGCGTGCTTTCACCGCTTAGATCGCGCGCGCCCGCCGAGGAAACATCGTTACATTCAGGGCTATCATCGCCGGCAAAACAAGGGCCATTTGGAAACGATGTGTACGTCGAATCAAGCGTTGCAAGCGCTCCGCCAATCTCTACGCTGTCACTCAGCGCCCATGCGCCGTCAATCTCGAAACCGGTCGACTCAGACTGCGCCGCATTACCCACCACAAACGTCACGCCGTTAAACGAACTCACCTGCAAGTCGTCGTAGGTTGACTGAAACGCCGTAGCGTTGATGCGTGCCGCACCGCCAAAAAAACGCCCCTTGAAACCAAGCTCAAACGTAGTCGCCTGCTCCTCTTCAAATTCAAACAAAGCAATATCGTCACTGCGTTCTTGCGCGTTGAAACCACCCGCCTTAAAGCCACGTGCCCATGTGCCGTAAATCATCATGTCGTCTGTGAGGTCAAACTGCAGGTTAAGCGACGGCGACACATCGCTCTCTGCCCGGTCACCCTGGAAACGGTGGTTCTCAAACCCGAAAAACAAACCGGTTAGTTGAATACTCACGGGATCGGTATTGACCTCGCCGTCAAGTGTCTCCAAGCGAACAAGCTGAGTGGCACTTTTTTCCTCGTCCGAGTAACGCAGACCGGCTTTAGCTCTGAGTCGATCAGAAACGTGCCAGGTCAGCTCACCAAATACGGCAAAACTGTCGGCCTCCTGATCAAACTTCTGAAACGTCCTGCCAGTAGTGGTTCGCGCCGCGCCGCCCAGAGCATTGCCCAATGGCCCCAGTAGCAATTCGGCCAACGTGTCTCCGTCAATTCTGGTTTGACGCAGCGTGTCGTAGCGATTGGTTTGCCAGTAAAGACCGGCTATGTAATCAAATCGGCCACCTGGATCGGAAGCTAAACGAAACTCCTGCGAAATCTGCTCGAACTGCTCGGGGAGCGTTTCAGTAATGAGCAGCGGTATGGCCGAGAAATCACTGTCGAGTCGCCGCCTGAATTTGAAATTTGAGTACCCGGTCACCGAAGTGAGCGTATGGTTATCCCACTCCCAGTCAATATTCAAAACCGAATTCACTGTTTTGGTTTTATCAAATTCAGCCTCACCACCAAGGCCCCCTTTTGATGACCGATAGTTGGTCTGAGAAAAATCTTCATCGAACGATAGAAACACGTCCTCAAATACGCCGACCTCGTTTATAACGAAGCGGGAACCGTCGGTGTCAAACGAACCGGCTTCGTATTTCAAACGCGCCGTTAACGTATCGCTAAAATCGTGCTCAAGCGTGCCGCGCGCAACAAACTCTTCGCGCTGCTGCTCAGCCGTTTTATCGACCGTGTTAATGAGGTAGCCGTCGCCTTTCAAGCCAGAGATGGCAATTCTGGCACGCGTGTCCTCACTAAGAGGTCCAGACATGACAACCGCCACAGCCCCCTCCTCAAGCGCGTCGTTGTAGCGGGTATTGATATAACCGGTAAATTCACTTGTCGGTCTGGCCGTCGTAATGTTTACGGCACCTGCGATGGTATTTTTTCCAAGCAAAACACCCTGTGGTCCACGCAAGACTTCAATGCGTTCGAGATCCAGAAAAGGCGCTCTGAACTGACGCCCTCTTCCACCAAATACACCGTCGACAAAAATGCCTACCGACTGCTCAAAACCGTCGTTGGCACTACTGCCCACACCGCGAATATAAATCTCGGTGGAAACGGCTGCTTCCGAGATTTGAAAATTTGGAATTCGACCTTGCAGCGCGTCCATATTTCCCAGGCCCGAACGGACAATCTCTTCCCCTGAAACCGCAGTAATTGAAATCGGTACATCTTGAAGTGATTCGGTACGCTTTTGAGCCGTGACAAACACTTCTTCCAACACCTGCGCAGCGGACAGCGGCGCGGCGCAAAGACACAACATGACAAGGAACGAACCAGCACGAGCAGTCACAACGGATTGATACATCGCAGCACCTGATAGCAGTTAAAGCAGAATTAAAACAGTAGAAAAAATATATCTAGACGCGTCCAGCCGTTAGGTAGCGAGGATACGGGCAGACTTACTGCGCGCTTGACGTCACTTGTACCGCTACCGGCCAAGCACAAAGCCAACGCACAATATAGCGACTCAAGTCGATGCGGCGCAGCAGATGACTATTTCGACCACGAGACGATTTGGGATTGACGGCCTTATACCTGACCCGCTTATACGTTTTCCGTAAACTGGAACAGGTAGAAATCATAGTGAAGGACCCGGAAACAGCGCTTCCGGGTCACATCGTTAGAATCGGTAGAGAACACCCAGAGACAAAAACTCCGCGTCTTGCTGACCCAGTTCGTATCGCTCCCATTCGCCGCGCAGGCCAAATTTGCGCTCGGAACCGAACCAGGCTTCCGCTCCCAGGCCAAAGGTAAAATCAGTGCCAGATTCAGTCTCCCGAACATTTAAAGTACCCATGTTGGTGCTACCGGCAATCGCCGTGTCCACTTCCCAGCTTACAAGGCCAAGGCGCGCGAATACGCCGAAGGTTTCGCCAATGGATTGTTTCACCACAACAGAGCCAAATACACCACTTCCGAGCAGCGACAAATTGCCAGAAACGGCTCGAGAGATTAACGGCAGCTCGTCAAGCGCAACATCGCCCAGCTGCAAGTCAACGTCAGCCTCACCGAGATCTACAAAGCCAACTTCAACTGCAAAGTGCTCGGTAGCCTGATAGCCGCCAAACACTTTGAAACCGCTGTCCGTGTCGTCGATATTAAATGACATGGCCGTAACACCGGCGTCTTCGATACCCCGCTCGATAGAACCAACGTCAGCCTGGCCATCAGAACTTCCAAAGCCAGCTCCGGCATACCAGTAACCGTCTTTACTCGCGCCACTGTGGTTGTCGGCTAAAGCCAATGGCGACGCTACCAGCGCCAACCCCAGCATGACTGTCTTAAAGCGAAGGCGACGCGCCAGCCCGGCTAACAGCAACAAACCCGCCAACTCAAGCCATGCAAAACTTCCGTTACCGCCCTTCGACTCAACGGTAACCACAACCTCTTCCATTGGAGCGCCCGTTGCGCTTAAGGGAATGACGACAGCCGGCTGCGTCGGATCGTTAGTCGTAATGGTAATTGAAGCCATCTTGTCTCCTTCTGACTGGGGCGTAAAAGTTGCGGTGATCACACAGGACGCACCAGCCACTACGTTTGCACAGCCGTTATTTAGCGTAAAGTCGGCGGCGTCGACACCGGTAAGAACGACACTCGATACAACAAGGTCAGCATTACCCGTGTTGGATATTGTGACCGGTGCGTTACCGCTCTGCCCAATGCGTATTCCACCCAAGTCCAGAGTCGACACGCTTAATGTCGGGATCGGAAAGAGACCGTTTGCTGTTACAGCAACGGTAGAAGGGCTTGTCACATCATTGGATGTAATGACTACATTAGCGCTCGCGGCGCCTGCGGACGCAGGCGTAAACTCAATCGTAATATCGCAACTCGCACCCGCCGCAACGGTCGCACAAGCGTTGGCCTGACTAAAATCGGCCGCGTTAGCACCCGAGATAGACACATCACTAATGGTCAGGTCGGCCGTGCCATTGTTGCTTACCGCTATCGTACCCGTTCCTGTTTCTCCGCCATTGACATCGCCGATGTCCAACGTTGCAGGAACGTCAATCATAGGCATTGGCACCGGCGTTGCCAGTCCGGTAAGACCAATGTCGACGGACGCCTCGTCGGCGTCGCTAGAAACAACCGTAAGCGTAGCGACTGCAGCGCCGGCATCGGTCGGCGCATAGGTTACTGTCACGGTACAGCTGTCGTTCATGACGACCGTTGCACAATCGTTGACCTGCGAAAACAGTGACTGATTAGTGCCCGATAGGGTCAGGCTACTGATAACAAGATCGGCCATCCCGGTATTTGAAATAATCAGGTCAATCGAATTTGTCATGTCCGCAACAATTGATCCGAAGTCCAAAGCGTTTTCAGAAAATTCTATTTCCGGCTCAGGGGCAACACCTGAACCGGTTAGCGATACATCAAGTTGAGGTGTATCAGGATCATCAGACGCAATGGTCAAAGTAGCCGATACATCGCCCTGAACAGTGGGCCTGTAAGTCACGTCAATTGTGCAGCTCGCGGAGGGCACAACAACACCGCACGCTGTGGTCGCGCTGAACTCGCCAGCGGGTGCAATGGTAGAGGACGCGATATTCAGATCGGCCGTGCCGTTGTTGGTCACGGTCAATGTAAGTTCACCGACATCACTAAACAGCACAGAACCGTAGGCCAAAGACGCAACGTCGACTGCAATGTCCGGAACCGGCACCGCAACTCCTGCACCCGTAAGTGAAATGGATGCCGCCGGCATCGCAGGATCATCGCTGTTGATGGTTAACGTATCCGTTAAGTCGTCAACCGTCGTTGGCGTGAAAGTAACGCTGACATCACACGAACTGTTAACTGCAACAGCTGCAGCTATGCAGTTTTCCGTGCCAATGGCAAAGGCAGAACCTGCACCACCGGTCAAAACAACTGAGCTCACCGTCAGCTCGCCGGTACCCATATTTGAAACGGTTATTATCTGGGAGCCCGAATCGCCGAGAGTAACGTCACCAAAATCTAACGAGGTAGCGGAAAACATGGCCTCGGGCACTGGCATTTCTGACGAGCCGGTCAACGCTATGTCGAAACTGGGTGTATCCGCGTCGTCTGATGCTATCGACAGTACGGCCGACTTGGCACCTTCCGGCGCAGCGGGCATAAACTGTACGGTCGCGGTACACGTCGCGGCTTCCGCCAGCATGCCCACACAGTCTCCGCCAGCGGTAAATTCGCTTGCATCGGCGCCGCCTAGAGTGACGCCAGTGATAGTCAACGTAGCGTTACCGTTATTAGAAATCACGACAGAACCATTCAGCACTGTTCCAAACAAGCCGTTACCGAGGTCGAGTGAACTGGCGGAACCGGCTATGTTTGGCTCAGGCGCCAGTACGCCGCGCCCCGTCAAACTCACAGCGCTCATCATCGAATCAGGATCGTTTGACACAATGGTCAGCGTTTCGGCAATTGTCGCGTCAGCCGTTGGCGTAAACGTGACGTTTACAGTACACGTATCGGTGGGCGCAAGAAGCGCGGCTCCGCAGTCGTTTGTTTGACTATAGTCGCCAGCCGGAATCGTCACCGAGCTGATATTCAGATTAGCGGTACCCATGTTGGTTACGGTAACCGTGCCCGTCGAGTTGTCACCAATACTGACCACGCCCAGATCCAGTGATGTCGCGCTCAGTACGATATTGGGCTCTGGAACAACGCCGGTTCCGCTCAGGCCAATAGTAAGCTGCGGTGTATCGGGGTCATTGGTAGTTAGAGTAATTTCGGCGTTTAGAGCACCACCCGAAATGGGTTCAAAAATGGCGACAATAGTGCACTGCTCAGCGGGCGCCAGAGTAGCGCCTTCCATACAAGTGGTCGTGTTAGCCAGGCTGAAACTACTATCGACTAACGGAGTAAAGAGTAAAACATCAATCGTCAGGTCGGCCGTACCCATATTACTTATGGTGACCACTTGAGATTCACTCTCGCCAATTAACAGCGGTGTCGGAAAAATCAGTTGAGTTGCTGTGGCAGCAATATCGGGTACAAGCTCTTCTGTACTCACGGCCGAAACAGTAATTGCCAGTGGAGAATTGTCTGGATCGTTGCTGGTAATGCTCAACGTGCCAATTGTGAGTCCGTCCAGTGCGGTAGGTGCAAACTCAATTACAATACTGCATGTCATGGTTGGCGCAATAGCTCCGGACGTACAGGTCTCTGAGGCAACCGAAAACGGATCTACTAATCCTGCTATCGATGAGATCTCGAGGTCGGCCGCGCCACTGTTAGTAATCAAAAGCGTTTCGCTATTTGTCGAGTTAACCATTGTGTTAGGAATAACTAATGACGTGGTTGCCGGATCGATATTTGGGTCCAAAGTGGAGGACATAACAAACATATTGGTCGAAATGGCGCCGCCCCCGTTTGCCAGCAAAGGCTCAGCAATTTGCAGAGTGAAGTTTGACGCGAACTGCCCTGACTCCGTCGGTGCAAACTCCACTACGAATGTGCAGTCAGCGCCCCCTGGAAGCAGCTGAGTCGAACAGTTATCGGTAGTAATCGAAAAAGGCCCGGTTGGCATAGTAGCCGTGCCCAACAGCGCGCCCACTCCGCCGGTATTAGTCACCGTAATGATTCCCGTCTCGGTTCCTCCAATGGCAACAGAATCGATCAACAGCGGCATCGCCATGGTCGTGTCGGACGTCAAACCGGCCGGCAAAACAATATTGCCGGTAATCGGAAATGTGATAACCGCTTCGTCAGCGTCGTCGGATACGATAGTAAGTACTGAGGCTACTGCACCAGCAACAGTCGGCGTAAGTGTTGCCGTTACCGCACACGTGCCTGCGGCCGCGATCGTACCCATGCAATCGTCTGTGACGACCAAATCCGTAAGCCCACCAGAGGCTGTTGCCGACGTAATGGTTAGAGCCGCGTCACCGGTGTTATTGATGGTGACAGTTTGGACCACTGCTCCAGTACCGGCGATCACTTCGCCAAAGGCCAAGGTCGAGCCTGCTGCAGGTGTCGTGTCTATTTCCGGAAGCGGTAACGCTGGTGCAGTCAAAATGGAATCGCCTGCTACGGTACCCAACGCGCCGCCTTGAGCGAAAAACGTGCCTGCATCAAGATCAAAAGCAATTGGAATGGAAACCATGAATGTAGGCGAAAATGCGGTAATCGAGAACGAACCGCCCAGAACACCATTGGTTCCGGTAATGGCAGCCTGATCGATAGACTCCACGGGAACGAGTGTAGGGTTTGTATCGGGAGTAAAGTCGCCGCAAGGAAATTCGGGCGGATTGTTCGGATCAGGAACAGAAGCGAAACAAAATCCGCCAACCCTCACAGCAACGTTACTGATATCGGCCACCTGAATGAGACCTGCAGCGAGCGCGGCATCATTAACCGTAATTGGCCCTGATACCTCTGTTCCAATTGGCGTCAACGCAGTGAATGCGCCAGTTGGAGCCGTAACCTCACCTGAAATAATAACGTCGACTGCCCCAGCCTCTACGGCTGCCGCAAGCGACAAAGACACCGCGGCTATCGCGACCACAGCTTGCAGACAAAAACTCTTGAACTTCATGTAAATCCCCTGAACCAACTCGTTTTTAGATTTCAGCCTGCATTCGATTTACACGGGCACACGGCCAAGTATAACGAATGCCATCCGATAGCAGGTCTGTACGGACCGAAATCCCCATGCAGAAACGGAACGGCCGGAGTCTTGCCCGGCTCTTTTAAGAAATCAATCGCACCTATCAGCGACCCGCTTACGCAACTTGTGCACTTCCTGTGCACCGCCGTTGAGCGTTCGCTAGTACCCAATTTATTCCCGCGGCCCAGAGTATACCGCGCAGTCTCTAGGTAAGCCACCTAGAACAGCTAAAATTAGCCCATGTTTTCAATGATTTACAGCCGAAAAAACAGATCGGATTACGCAGGCAGAATAACTGGGTCTGTGCGGCCCGGTTATAAAAACAAAGCCACAATCAACCGGCAATCGAATCGAGTGTTTAAGCTTTCAGGGCTAACGCGGCCCGGTAAGCTTCATTACGACTGCAGCCAGTCAGTTTCACAGCCAGTTTGGCCGCTTGCTTGGGTCGAAGCTCCTCCAGCAACACCGTGAGCAATGCATCCAGACCGGATGAATCAGTAGTGGCTTCCGGAGCGCCGGCCACAACCAGCACCAACTCTCCTTTGTGTTGCTCTGGATTCTGGTCCCAGAATACAACGAGCTCTTCGAGGCTTCCGTGACTAATTGTTTCGTGCATTTTGGTCAATTCGCGCGCGAGCGTAGCTGACCGCTCCGCCCCGAATACCTCGAGGCAGTCACTGAGCTGCTTAGTGGCCTGATGACGCGACACATAAAAAACCATTGTTCGCGACTCTTGCTTGAGCCCCTCCAGTCGCTGCACTCGCGCTACCGATTTAGCGGGCAGAAAACCCTCAAAGACAAACCGGTCGGTGGGCAGACCGGCCACGCAGAGCGCGGAAATCACCGCACTGGCGCCCGGCACGGGGCTCACGGTGATTTGCCGCTCACGCACCTTCTTTAGCAAGGTATAGCCAGGGTCGCTGATAAGAGGCGTACCCGCATCGCTGATCAGCGCGACCGAGTCGCCCTGCTCCATTCTGGCCACGAGCTGATCGGAGCGCGAGTCTTCGTTGTGGTCGTGGAGCGACACCATTGGCGTGTCAATGCCAAAATGCGCCAACAATCGACCGCTGTGGCGCGTATCTTCGGCCGCCACCACGTCTACGGACCGCAGTGTGTCGACCGCGCGGGGACTCATATCGTCTAAATGACCTATTGGCGTAGCTACTACGTATAAACAACCGGCTGACGCCATGACACTTCTCTACCTAAATAACATTTAACAAATCAGGCGCCTGGCCCGGGGAAAATAGCCCAGCGAAGGCAGGCACGCTCATTGCCTCAAAATTGACCCTTTTGGCAGGATTTGCACATGGGTTTGAGTGTACCATTGTGCCACTCTCGTGCTGCTAACAACCCGGATGCCCGACATGGTAACAACTCAACAAACCCAATCCCTGCTTACTGCTGGCCGTCGCCTCGTCACGCTGTGCTGCGTACTGGTTGCGTTGAGCGCTTGCATTCCGGATTCAGCAACGGTCAAACCAACCAACACCGGTTCTCAGGTGGGCAAAGACCTGGCAGCTGGTCGCTACGACAAAGCCGCCCGGAGCTACGAACGTCTCGCCGCCGGTGCTACAAGCTCTGCTCAGCGAGACGAGTATTTACTCGACGCGTCACGCGCCTGGTTTAATCACGGTGAATCCATGAAGGCTCTGGGCACGCTGCGCAAAGTTCGAGGCGCTTTTCCGACCGACGACCCTATCATTGGTATGTTGTTAGCCACTGACAAAATGATTAGTGGCCAGGCTCGCTCCGCCCTCAACGACTTGAACCGGCTGCGAGCGAAAGTTAATCAGCCGCAGCTACCGGCATTTCTCGAACTCAAAGCTCGCGCTCAAACAATGACCGGCGACGCGACCGGTATTATTGAGACATTAAGCGAACGGGAAGCGTGGTTGCGACGTCGCGGTGACATCGACCAAAATCGTCGACTGATCTGGCTCGCACTGCGTGATCTTGGACGTAAAGGCCACGCACTCAAGACACCGGTTGGCGCCAATCGCAACACGCAAGGGTGGCTAGCGCTAGCCAGACTATACCGGGACAACAGACGAAATCAGGCGGCTTTAAACGTACAGCTGCGCGCTTGGAAACAAGACTACGGCAAGCACATGGCAGCCGCTCTAACGACCAATCTGGGCGACAACAAATTCGCGGATGCGGTCGGCGGGCAACCTGAATCGGTCGCTCTGTTACTGCCGCTTACCGGGCGCTTCGGTGGCCCGGGCGTCGCCATTCGAGACGGCTTCATCTCGGCGTACCTTAACGACGCGGGCAATGAATCTCGCCCGCAAGTCCAAATTTATGACACGTCGGCTATGCCAGCGGTGGACGCTTACAAACAAGCGATTGATAACGGCGCTGACTTTATCGTCGGACCACTGAGCAAGTCGAACGTGAATTCTCTTATTGAAAGTCGCACTGTCAGCACGACGACACTAGCTCTGAACTACTTGGGAGAAGGCACGGCTGTGCCGGTAAACTTTTTTCAATTTTCGCTTTCTCCTGAACACGAGTCGGCAGCTATCGCTCGCCACGCACTGAGTGAAGGCATGATGCTGAGCGTTGCTATGGTCCCGGAAACGTCGATGGGCGAACGGCTGTTAGCCAGTTTTGCGGCGGAGTTTGAAGCGGGTGGCGGAAAAATGATTGACGCCGGACGCTACAACCCGGCCGAAAAAGATTTCGCCATGCCAATCACTAATCTGCTTAACCTCAACAGCAGCAAGGCTCGTCACCAACAGCTCAGCGCTGTAGTAGGAGAAAAACTCGAGTTTGAACCACGCCGCCGACAAGACGCACAGTTTATTTTTCTGGTAGCGGGCGCCAAAGAAGGCCGCTTGATTCGGCCTCAGCTCAACTACCACTACGCGAACGACCTGCCGGTGCTGTCGACCTCATCGATATATGAGAATGACGTCAGTCGCAATCGTAAAGACCTGGACGGTGTGACGTTTGCAGACACCCCATGGGTTGTATCAGCGAATCAGGACATCATTAATCAGCGCACAGCGCTCAGCAATGCGTGGCCGCAGCGTATCAAACGTTTTGGCCGGCTCTATGCGATGGGCATGGACGCATACGGGTTGTTACCCGAATTACACGGTAAGCAACAGGTACTCACAGAAGGTTACGACGGCCTGACTGGAAGACTCGCGCTGGCACCCGGTAATCGTGTTACTCGCGATCTCGATATCGCCACCATCTCTGGAGGTGCGGCTCAATATGTGCCTCCGGTGACTGACATTGACGAACTTCCTGAACAAATTGAGGGTGGTCAATGAACCGGCTTTTGAAGCAATTCAATCGAGTTTATAAAACTAAATACGAACATCATCACACGGCCTGAAATCGAATTTTGCGAACAACGAAAAAAGCGACTTGGCCAGATTAACAAATACTAAACTGCCGCCATTCTGCCGACTGGGAACCGGTTATGTCAGGATTCAAACCCCGACGCCGACACACGCTGGGTGCAAGAGCGGAAACAGCTGCGGCGCGCTACCTCGAGGACAAAGGGCTCGAGCTGATCGGACACAACTACAACTGTCGGTTTGGTGAAATCGACCTGATTATGCGTGACCAGTTACACCTGGCATTCATTGAAGTTCGTTATCGCTCTTCAAACCGTTTCGGCGGTGCCATCGCAAGCGTTGAACGACATAAACAGAAACGCCTTATTCGAACAGCACAGCATTACCTGGCTTTTGAAGCCAAAGACGCCAACACCCGTTGCCGATTTGACGTCGTTGCCGTTACGACCGCACACTTCGACATTCAGTGGGTGCAAAACGCCTTTGCGCTAACCGACTAACTTTCTACCGCCCACGGTGAGGAAACTTAAGTGAAAACCGAAGAGACTTTGATCCACCAGTTGTTCGAACAGAGCATCAAGACCAAAGAACGCGCTGGCCAAACCATGGCACCCAGCATTGCTGAAGCAGCACAACTATTGTGCGATTGCGTAGAGTCTCGCAACAAGGTTTTGAGCTGTGGTAACGGCGGATCCGCCGGTGACGCGCAGCACTTTTCCTCGGAAATGCTTAATCGTTTCGAGCGCGATCGAGAAGGACTGGCAGCTATTGCGCTCACGACCGACGCGTCGACCGTTACCGCTATTGCGAACGACTATAATTACGACGAAATTTTTGCTAAACAGGTTAGAGCTTTGGGGCGTCCCGGCGATTTACTTCTTGCCATTTCAACGTCAGGCAACTCGGCTAACGTAAACCGCGCCATCGAGGCAGCGCATGTAGTAGGCATGAACGTCATTGCGTTTAGCGGCAGAGACGGCGGAGCAATGGCGCCTCTTTTACGTGATACGGACGTAGAGCTACGAGTCCCGTCCACCTCTACAGCTCGAATTCAGGAGGTGCATCTTTTACTGATACACAGCCTGTGCTTCCTTCTTGATCGCGCTATTCTTGGCGACTGATATGGTGGAAGCCGTCTCAACGCCTACCTTGGACGCTCGCGTTTTAAGCGCGCTGCAAGACATATTACCGGCGCAAGATATCCGGACTGACCCGGCTTACTGCTGGGCCTACAGCTACGACAACAGCCGGCGCCAGGGTCTACCCGCCGTAGTCGTTATGCCGGAAACCCATGAGCAAGTTCAACGCATTGTCGAGTTGTGCAACCAGCACAAACTACCCATTACGGCCAGAGGGCTTGGTACCGGCACAGCAGGTGCTGCGGTACCTGAGAACGGCGGACTGGTAATGGCAACAGAAAAAATGACGGCCTGTCGCATAGACCCCGCAAATCGTGTCGCCGTAGTTCAACCGGGAGTAACCAACGGTAGCGTGCAAAGAGAAGCCGCCAAACACGGATTCTTCTGGGCACCTGATCCGACATCCGCCGAGTATTCAACTGTCGGCGGAAACTTAGCCTGCAACGCCTCGGGGCCCCGAGCCGTAAAATACGGCACGCCTCGAGACAATACGTTGGGATTGCTGGCGGTCTCTGGTGACGGCGTACGCATCAAAGCCGGCTGCTATACGACCAAAGGTGTCGTCGGCTACGATTTTACGCGACTGTTAATCGGCAGCGAGGGGACCCTCGCTGTAATCACTGAAGCCACCCTTAAACTAACACCCCTACCAGAAGGCATTCGTGCGCTGCGCGTGCTCTTCACCAGTGCCTCAGCCGCGGCCCGAGGGGTGTCGAGCATTATGGCGCAAAGTGTCGTTCCAAGAGTCGTCGAGTTTATCGATGCCGATTGTCTACAACTAATTCGTGACTACAGTGGCACGGACATTCCAGCGGAAGCCAAAGCCATGCTGATTGTAGAAGTGGACGGTCCTGAAGCACAGCTCGACTATGCTGTTAGCGCGATTGAAAAAGCGGTGCAGGACCCGGCGCTACTAGAGTGTCGCGGTGCCCGCAGCGAACAGGAAACGAAAGAGCTGTGGAAATCCCGAAAGGCACTTTCGCCTGCTCTAAAGACCATTGCTCCTAGAAAAATTAACGAAGATGTTGTCGTGCCCGTTTCAAAACTGGGCGAATTCGTCACAACACTACAGGAAATGGCTGAAACATTCGGCGTTCGTATTGTCGCGTTTGGTCACGCCGGTAACGGCAACCTTCATGTCAATCTGTTAATCGATCCCGACGATCCACAGCAAATGACTCAGGCCAAGCCCTGCCTCGCTGCAATTTTTGATTTGGTTATCAAGTTCGGCGGCACTTTGTCCGGTGAACACGGCATTGGCTACGAAAAGAAAGAATTCGTCAGCCTCGAAATTGAGCCCGACACGATGGAACTCATGATTCGTGTTAAACGACAGTTTGACCCTAACAACATACTCAACCCAGGCAAACTGTTTCCGGCTGCCAGCCTGGCCTGATAATGGGGATAAAAAAACGTTAGAGCTCTACGCTGGTAGAGTCAGCGCCAATGCTCGCCTGTACGCGTTCAACGCGATCTGCCGCAGCACGTGAAAGGCGGTGATGAGAACCCAGTTTAAACTCGAGCACAGGCATCGCGGTATCGAGTAACGCAGCCGCTACGTCAAACTGCCCCAGTGCGATATGCGCTTCGGCTTTCTCACTCATATTCACAACCGTTTGCCAATGCTCGTCGCCGACCAACCCCCTTAAAATCGCGATCGACTCTTCGAATTTGACTACGGCTTCTAGCGGCCGTCCCATAGCAACAAACAGATTGCCTTGCTCACGCAGCACTTCGGTAAACCATGAACTGCGTTTTCCGGAGGTACGCATATAAATCTCATACGCCTCATCCAGCGCATTTTCCGCTTCCTCAAACTGTCCTAACGCCCGATGTACACGACCGACCTCGATAAGGTTTGCGCCAGCCTGTGACGGCAACTCGTCGCCAAAGTACTCCCGGTTTCTAGCATCGACTTCCAACAAAATCACTAGCGCCTCAGCATGCAATTTCTGATCTCGCAGTAGACGACCCAGGTTTTGCATGGTTTTGCGAGCCTCGGTTGAAGACGGCGACATCTTGCCCTCGCGAATTGAGATCACGCGTCGATACAAGACGCTTGCTTCGTCAAGCTTATCTTGACCGTGCTTTAGCGACGCGTACTTGTCTATCAAATCAGCTACTTCTAAAGCATCTTCACCGAAATTCAGCTTGCCAATCTCGATCGCTTTTAGCATTGCCTCCTCAGCCTCTGCGTGCTGACCGCGCAAAGTAAGTATGGTGGCTAGCTCGCCCCAAATATGCGGCTCGTCACCACCAAAACGCTCCCGGTCATCAATTTGCCCGGCAACGACGATTGCATCGCGAGCGTAACGCTCAGCTATCTCGAGTTCTCCTATTTGTGCGTGCGTAGACGCCAAATCGAACATGGCATTGGCTTCGGCATGTTGGCCTTTCGACCTGTCGTTTTTAAAAAACTTGCGGGACACGGAGTTTCGATACACTACAAGAGCTTGCTCAAGTAGTGATATTGCCAGTTTATGACGACCCTCCAACTTATGCTGACCTGCAATGTTCTGCATCAAATCAGCTGTATACGGATGATCCGCTCCATACACTTCAGTTCGCGTCTTCATCGACGCTTCCAAGTGTTTGTACGCCTCGGCTTTCTTACCGTTGCTGGCGTAGGCGAGGCCAATTATTCGCTGCAGAGTTGCGCGAGGTGCAGGCTGGTCTTGCAGCTCTCGCTCAACCTGCGCCGCGCCCACGTCCAGTAAGTCGATTGCGGTGACCACTTCTTTCTGCAGTGCGCCCGGATTACTGGATTCAAAAATCTGAGTCAGAAAGTCCAGGGCGTTCTCGGACACACCTTTCTCAATCGCGATTAATTTCGATTGCTGGTACGTCATTACGGAAAAGCCCAATAGCGATACTAACAACAAGGTAGCCGCAGCAACCGGAATCTTGTTTCGCTGAACAAATTTCTTTGCGTGATAGCGTCGCGTGTCACGAACCGCCGCGATAGGCTGGCCTTTTTGATAACGAGATATATCAATAGACATTTGCCCAGCTGAAGCATAACGGCGTTGAGGCTCTTTCTTCAGTGCCATCAACACAATGTAGTCAAGCTCTCCTGACAAACGTCGCTGTAACCGATCAACAGACATGTCACGACGGTCGGCCGCCACCGCAC
Source organism: Gammaproteobacteria bacterium (assembly GCA_045107075.1). Taxonomy (GTDB): domain Bacteria; phylum Pseudomonadota; class Gammaproteobacteria; order Steroidobacterales; family SZUA-146; genus SZUA-146. Next base: position 19,906 of record JBGCFV010000031.1, on the reverse strand, counting down.
GAGCTGCGTCGTTGCGTCCGCGAATGGTTCCAATCGCCTTGCTCGGCGGCACCGGCGCCTCACCCAAAATGATTTTTTCCATCTCTGCAGGTGTCTTATCCACCAGTCGAAATGGACGAGTTCCACACAAGAGCTGGTAAAGCAAAACACCCAAAGAATAAATGTCGCTGGAGGTCGTAATTGGATGACCTTGCACTTGCTCGGGGCTGGCATAATCAGGCGTTAAGAGCCGGTCACCCAGCTGGGTTTCGGCCAAATCACGTTGCTCAAAGCGATTACTAAGTACTTTGGCGATGCCAAAATCAAGCAGCTTGGGAGTACCCTGAGAGTCGACCAGAATATTACCGGACTTAATATCCCTGTGAACAATCAGGCTGCGATGGGCCGTCGCTACAGCCGAGCAAACCTGCTTGAACAAATCCAGTCGTTCATTAATACCTAAACGCCTTTGGTCGCAGTATTCCACAAGAGGAATACCGTCAATGTACTCCATGACGAGATACGGCAACTCATCTTCAGTTTGCCCGCCGTCGAGTAACCGGGCAATGTTCGGGTGATTAAGATTGGCCAGAATTTGTCGTTCGGTTTTAAAACGAAGTAAGGCCTCGTCGGAATCAAGACCATCATGCAGAATTTTTATTGCAACCTGTTGCTCGTACTCCTCGTCAACACGTTTGCCGAGGTACACCACACCCATTCCACCGGTGCCGATCACATCAATAATTTTGAACGACCCAATTTTTGAACGCTTCTTGGTGTTCTTTTCCAGCACCTGGTCGGCTGCTGTTCTAATCAGGTCTCCAACAAGCTCCTGATCAGCCTCGGCCGCAACGACCAGAGCGTCAACCTGAGTTCGAAAACGCTTGTCGTTTTCGCAAGCGGAATCGAGATAGGCGGAGCGTTCCTCTTCGGGCAGCTCCATCGCCTGATCGAATATTTGTTGCAGCCGCGCCCACTGCTGAGTTGAGATTGAATCAGTTTTGGAGCTCATTGTTTAACCAGGCTTTGGCCATGCGTAAGTCACGATGTACAGTTGCTGCGGAAATACTGAGCGCCTCTGCAATTTCGTCATAGGTCAGACCACCAAAAAAGTGCAGCTCGACAACCTGGCTCTTACGCTCATCGACTTCGGCAAGCTTGCTCAAAGCTTCGTCTAGATGAATTAAATCGGGTTCGCGCTCATCCCCCATCACCAAAGCTTCTTCGAGAGACAAAGTAGTGTCTTTGCCGCCGCGCTTCTGTCGCCGATGCGCTTTAGCGTGATCCACAAGAATACGGCGCATCAGGCGCGCGGCGATAGCAAAAAAGTGCGCGCGGTTCTGCCATTCCACTTCCATATCGACCATGCGCATGTAGGCTTCGTTGACCACTGCCGTCGCTTGAAGAGTATGACCCTTACGTTCACCGCGCATATAACTGCCGGCCAACCGTCTGAGCTCCTGATACACCAGCGGCGTGAGCTCGGACAAGGCAGCCTCATCCCCTTCGCGCCACGCACCTAACAGCTGGGTTACCGAATTCGACATAGAACGATCTCTGCAAAACTAATCAATGTCAGTATGTTATGCGCCGCCACGTCTGTCTTGCAAATTCCTGACTATAGGGTAAAACCCGCAGCTCGTGCCGGCGCAGGCAGACGAATGTATGTGGCCCCGTACCACACTGTTAAATGGCGAGTTCAGTGAAAATTAAATGACAAACAAGGAGAGCTTCGTCCGGGGAACGCACGGTATCCCGGCGGCTACCACGCAGGTTTTAGCGCAAGACTGCGCGAAACTCGCATTTAACCGCTCAACGACCTAGTCTCTAGTTTCCAAATGAACCCGTTATAGGAGGAAATGATCATGGGTGATAACCCTAATTCGGAGGGGCGCGATCCCATTCCATTCGCCGCGGCGATACCAACTGAAAAAAAGCCCGTAGAAAAGAACAATGTGATTCCTGTCGCCATTGCCGCTTTCATAGGTGCATTAGCTGGCGCGGTACTGGGATCACAGCTCGTTTAGAAGAAAAGTCTACTGTATGCGGTGACCGATAACTCTGGTCACGTGGTTATAAAAAACGTTAGCGGCCTGGTTCCCCGCCGACACGCTTCTCACAAAGCAAAAGAGGTTCGACAAGCCAGCCATACAGCCCGCCCTAAACACTTAAAATGCGAGTCAGCTTCTGACTCGCATTTTTTATGCAGCTGCATAAACCGCCATACGACAGGCAAACTTCTTTGCAGGTACATGAGGGAAAACCCGAGGTTCCGTCGCTATTAACAACGAGGGTCAGCTACCGGAACGGATCCGCAAGCCAAATGGAAGGGCAGTAGCTGACTCTCACTTTCTGCGTGCAGAATCGTCCATGTTATGTGGACTCAACCGAGAGTGGTTTGCTCGGGCTATTTTACGACGCGCAGGTTCGGTTTGTTGACCGGCCGCTCTTTACGGCGGTCGTCATCGGGCTCGTCGCTGCCTTCGTCCGCGGCGAAAATCATGCCTTCACCGCTTTCCTTGGCGTAAATACCCAATATAGCGTAACTGGGTAAATAGATAGACTCAGCCACACCTCCGAACCGGGCAACAAACGACACAGAATCGTTTGTCATGTCCAAATGCTCTACGGCCGTATTGCTGATATTCAAAATAATGCGATTATCGACGGTGTGCTGATCAGGCACCCGCACGCCCTTAGCTGACGCGTCTACAACAACGTAGGGCGTCTGTTCGTTATCGAGTATCCATTCGTGCATCGCTCGGAACAAATAAGGTACTCGCGATGTAAGTTCAACATCAGACACTGTTTTCTCACAGATCGGACTGGCGGACCGTAAAACCGGAACGCTTCTACATTCGCATCTCTTGCTCTAGCTCGGTCAGGCTGCTTTGGAATGACGGGCGCTCAAAAATGCGCTCCATGTAAGCTTCGATAGCAGCTCCTTCTGGCCCAAGATCAATTCCGTAGCTTGGCAGACGCCAAAGCACTGGAGCGATACTGGTATCAACCAGCGAAAACTCGTCGCTGAGAAAATAGTTGTTCGCCGTGAACACGTCAGAGCTTGCCAGAATACTTTCTTTCAAGATCTTACGCGCGCGTGCATTCTTCTTGCGATCGGCGGCGGCCTCGATTTCTTCAACCAGGCTGTACCAGTCTTTTTCAATACGATACAGCGCCAGGCGGAACTGGGCACGCGTAACCGGATCGACAGGCATAAGTGGCGGATGAGGAAAGCGCTCGTCAAGATATTCAACGATAACGCGTGAGTCGTACAACACCAACTCACGATCCACTAACGTCGGGACACTATGGTAAGGATTTAAGTCAAGTAAATCTTCCGGCAACCGTGGTCCGCTAACATCCACGATTTCGACATTAATACTTTTTTCAGCCAGTACAATTCTCACCCGATGACTGTGTGGGCACGTAGGTCGCGAAAAAAGCGTCATCACTGAACGTCGATTGGCGATAATAGCCATAGGTCCTGCCTCCGCAAGAGTTACTTGCTTTGTAATCGCTGCGTCTGTTCGCGCAGCTTTTTAATAAAAGGTGATTAGTGGATGTCTTTCCAGTATTCGACTTTGAGCGCGTAAGACAGCACAGCCAAAACGAGGAGGAAAGCTAACACCATCATGCCAAGGCGCTGTCGTTTGAGCTTGATAGGCTCGGCGGCATATTCCATGAAGTTGGTGATGTCGCGCGCAAACCCGCTGAACTCATCGGGAGAAAGCGAACCTTCTTCGACCATTTCAAAATGATCGAACACTTGGCGGGTCTGCTCTTGCCCTTCTTCGTCGACAAAAGCCTCGTCACGGTAAACGGCTTTCTGGAAACCCTGAAGCTCCCACAATACGTGCGGCATGCTCGAACCTTCGAGTAGCTTGTTGTTGACGCCGAACGTACGCGAATCATCCAGATAAAAGCTCTTGAGATACGTGTAAATCCAGTCGGAGCCGCGCGAACGGGCTGTCAAAGACAGATCGGGAGGTGCCGCGTTAAACCACGCTTTGGACTGCTCCTTGGTCATAGCGGTTGTGACCGTTGAATTAATTTTGTCCACGCCGAAAATCAGGTTCTCGCGAACCTGGTCTTCATCGAGCCCAAGATCCTGAGCAATGCGGTTGTAACGAACGTACTGCATTGAATGACATCCAACGCAGTAATTCATAAAGTTACGCGCGCCGCGTTGCAAAGAACCGGTGTTCTCAAGCTCGTTGTTGGCGTGTTGCATTACGCCCGCAGCACCGCCGGCGGCTAGTGCCGGCGAAGACATGCCGACGAGACCGACCAGCAGCACGACCGCTACCCATACTGTATTCAACTGGGATCTAGTGGCTTGCATAGGTCACCCTTTCCGGCTCGGTCTTGTGATTACCCATACGTGACCACCAAGGCATGGTGACCAGGAATATGAAGTAAAACGCTGTAAATATTCGCGAGAGGACTGTGTAGAGATCAGTCACAGGCATCAGGCCAAGGTAGCCCAGCGCAAGGAAACTGATAGCGAACAGCCCCAGCATTACTTTTGAAATCATGCTGCGGTAGCGCATGGATCGCACCGGACTACGGTCGAGCCAAGGCAATACGAACAACAACATAATAGCCAGTCCCATTGCAATCACACCCATTAGCTTTTCAGGTAGTGCGCGCAAAATTGCATAAAACGGCGTGAAGTACCAAACAGGCGCGATGTGCTCTGGTGTCTTCAGACGGTCGGCCGGCTCAAAGTTGGCGTGCTCGAGGAACATGCCGCCCATTTCGGGAGCAAAGAACACCACCATGAAAAAGATGATCAGGAACACGACTGTGCCGAAGAAGTCCTTCACCGAGTAGTACGGGTGAAACGGTATGCCGTCGACGGGAATGCCGTTAGCGTCCTTGTTCTTCTTAATGTCAATGCCGTCGGGGTTGTTAGAACCTACCTGGTGAAGCGCACCAAGGTGAACGACAACCAGCATAAGCAGAACAAGCGGTAAGGCAATGACGTGGAATGCGAAAAAGCGGTTCAGGGTAATGTCACTGATGAAGTAGTCTCCGCGGAGCCACTCGGACAGGCCTTCACCAATGACCGGAATGGCACCAAACAAGGAGACAATAACCTGAGCGCCCCAGTAGGACATTTGACCCCAGGGTAGCAGGTAGCCCATAAAAGCTTCGGCCATCAGGATCACGTAAATAAACATGCCGATAACCCACAGCAATTCACGCGGCTTGCGGTACGAGCCGTAAAGCAAAGCGCGGAACATGTGCAGGTAAATCACAACAAAAAAAGCGGATGCGCCGGTTGAGTGCATATAGCGAATCAGCCACCCCCAATTGACGTCGCGCATGATGTATTCGACGGACGTGAACGCATCAGCGGCAGACGGCTTGTAGTTCATTGTTAGCAAAATACCGGTGACAATCTGTATCACCAGAACCAGCAGAGCCAATGAACCAAAGTAGTACCAAATATTGAAGTTCTTGGGCGCGTAATATTCGCTTACGTGTGCTTTCCAAAAACCGGAAAAACCAAGTCGATCGTCGACCCACTGGCCAAGACGCTGCGCGCGTCCGCCACCCACAGTTGCGGGATTGTTACTCATTAGCTAACTCCTCCATCGTCACCAACCAGCAGCCAGCCATCGTCCAGAGAACGGTAAGGCGGCACTTCCAGGTTAGCGGCCGCAGGCATGGCTTTGAACACCCTGCCGGCTATGTCAAACATTGAGCCGTGGCAGGCACAGAGGAAGCCTACCAGTTCCTTGTCAGCGCCCGGTGAACCCACTTCCGGGCGAAACTCGGGCGCACAGCCCAGATGAGTACACACACCCAATAAAACCAGAAGTTCCGGGTCGCGAGAACGAGTATCGTTTTTGGCGTAGTCGGGCTGGTCTGATTGCTCAGAGCCTGGGTCATGCAGCTCGCCAGTCACTCGAGAGAGTGTGCTCAGCGCCTGCTCGCTGCGACGAATGATGTAAACCGGTTTTCCGCGCCACTCAACCCGAAGCATTGCCCCCAGTTCCAGTTTACTCAAGTCTACCTTAACCGGCGCGCCAACCGCTTTGGCACGGGCACTGGGTTTAAAGGACATTACAAAAGGGGCGGCCAGTGCTGCTGCACCAATACCTGCCGTTACCGAAGTTGCTACAGTCAGCAGCCTTCTTCGGCCCAAATCTACTTCGCCGTCACTCATTTAGTTCTTCCCCTGGGAGTCAGCCAGTGTCAAAGTCGATGGATATCGGATGAAGCGCACGAAGTATCCCGCAGGCATTCACCATCAGATTGTGTCTTTCCAGCGCGCAAACGAGTTACCCGTAATGCCGGCAGCGAAGGAAATACTGCACAACCCTTTGTTACTACGGATAAAAAAACTCTGCTGTCACGCAATTGCTAAAGACACTGGAGGTTACAGCCAGCGCGTGGTGTCGTCGCCCTTCTCCACGATTGGTCGCATTATACACACCGATTTGCTGCAATGCCTACACCCACATACTATCCGCTACTGGATTTCATAACCGATTCGAGCAATGCGAACTTTAGCTACAAATAATACGATGTATTCACTGCTGATCTATTGGTTTAAAGCGGCCGTTGTTGGCCTCGCATTAGCATTTCTTGTGGTTTTATTTAATCGGGGTCCGAGTCCTCGTGAAGGCGGAGCGTCCAGCTACGCGGATGCGGTAGAGATTGCTTCGCCGGCTGTCGTCTACATTTACACCACCAAGCCGATTGCAGTAACAGACCTAAGCCAACGCCTTAACCGGCGAGTGGTCAGCCGGCGGGAAGTAACCAACAACGTGGGCTCTGGCGTCGTTATTCGTTCCGACGGTCTCATCGTGACCAACGAACATTTACTTCGAACGGCTCAGAACATTTTCGTGGTTCTACCCGACAACACCGTTAAGCCCGCCACGGTCATGGGCATTGATCAGGATACCGACCTGGCGCTGTTGGACATTGACGTCACGTCCATCCCGGCTATTGAAATGGGTCGATCCGATACGTTACGCATTGGTCAGGTGGTGCTCGCTATCGGCAATGCCTTCGGCATTGGTCAAACCGTGACTCAGGGTATTGTCAGCGCTACCGACCGCGACGACTTGAATCTCAACCGCATTGAGCAGTTTGTCCAAACCGATGCTTCCATTAATCCGGGAAATTCGGGTGGTGCACTGGTGGACACAAATGGGCGGCTCATTGGCATTAATTCGGCCGTGATTAACCCGGCGGGGTCGGAGGGCATCGGCTTCGCTATTCCCGTTAATCTTGTGCGCGGAGTGACCAATCAGCTGCTCGAACACGGGCGGGTTATTCGCGGCTGGCTGGGACTTTCGGCCGAGCCTGTCGCCCCACACCTCCTGCAGTCTCTGGGCGTGCAAACCGGTGGCATTGTCGTCACCGGCGTCCAACCCCGCTCTCCCGCGGAAGAGGTCGGTCTACGACCGGGCGACATTATCGTGTCGGTCAACAACAAACCGGTACCAAGAGTAAAAGACGCCATAAATCGCATCAGCAATGTGGCCCCGGGAGACGAAGTCGTGCTGATGGTCGTAAGAGATGGCAAAAAATTTCAAGCGAGAGTCCGTGTCATTGAACAGCCTGGAGCCAATTTCAACGTTGGCTAATCCGGGATGCGTTTAATCTTCGCACCAAGGCGGTGAAGCTTTTCTTCAATGCTCTCATAACCTCTGTCGATGTGGTAAATGCGCGAAATTTCGGTTTCACCGCGCGCAACCAGACCCGCCAGAACCAGACTGGCCGAGGCACGAAGGTCGGTGGCCATCACAGGTGCCGCTGTTAGCCTTTCAACGCCGTCGCTGATAGCCATATTACCGTCAAGCGTAATCTGGGCGCCCATTCGCTGCATTTCGAGCACGTGCATAAAACGGTTTTCAAACACTGTTTCCGTAATGATTCCACGCCCTTCAGCAACCGCATTCAGCGCCGCAAACTGTGCCTGCATGTCTGTCGGAAATGCTGGATATGGGGCGGTGGTGATGTCCACGGCCTTCGGGCGGCCATCCATGGTCAACTCAATCGTGTTTTCTTGTACGTCGAGAGTCGCACCCGCCTCGCGCAGCTTGTCGAGGACGGCCGTGAGGTGACTGGCGTCGACGTCTCTGAGCTTGACCCGACCTCGCGTAATAGCCCCGGCCACAAGGTATGTTCCAGCCTCAATTCGGTCAGGCAGAACGTCGTAGTGACCGCCGCTGAGCTTCTCCACCCCGTTAATCACGATGCGAGGAGTGCCTGCGCCTTGAACATCAGCGCCAAGTTTGTTAAGAAAATTAGCTAGATCAACGACTTCTGGCTCACAAGCCGCATTATCGATGATCGTTTGCCCATTAGCCAAGACGGCTGCCATCATAAGGTTTTCGGTACCCGTGACGGTCACGGTTTCCAGGTCGAGATGGGCACCTTGCAAACGCTCACACTTGGCATTGATGTAGCCATTCTCAACCGTAATATCCGCGCCCATAGCGCGTAACCCGTCAACATGGATATTCACCGGTCGCAGTCCGATGGCACAGCCACCCGGCAACGACACAACCGCTTCGCCAAACCGTCCCAGCAACGGACCGAGCACCAAAATGGAGGCGCGCATGGTTTTAACCAATTCGTACGGGGCGTAGAGCTTATTGATCGTTGAGGTATCGACTTCAATGGTCAGTTTTTCATCGACTGTGACGGAGACGCCCATTTGACCCAGAAGCTCGACGGTCGTCGTAATATCGTCGAGATGCGGCACATTGCCTACGCTCACCGGGCCTTCGGCCAGCAGGGTCGCTGCCAGTATGGGCAGCGTGGCGTTTTTCGCTCCGCTGATGCGGATATCGCCGTCGAGGCGATTGCCACCTTCTATATGTAGTTTGTCCACCGTTCACCTCATCAAGGGAAATATTGGTTCAGAGAGCCTGTTTTTGATTGCGGGCGAGTGGCCTTACCTTCAACCGTCGCAAAACCCAACACAAATCAGGTAGAAAAGCCGCCCAGACCGCTTGTCGATATTGACCGTAACACCCAAATGTGGCGATTTAGTCCTGCATCCGCCCCGCATGGAATAATCAGAAGCTTTCTGACAGAAAGCTGTTTAACGCTTCAGTCGCTACTGGGCCTGCCATTCTTCTTCGGTGAATGTCTGCAATGCCATGGCATGAATTTCACGGCCCATCAGCTCACCCAACGTCGCGTAGACTTTTTGATGACGTTGCAGACTACGAACCCCGTCAAACGCAGAACTAATCACCTGCGCCTCAAAATGCGTATTGTCATCAGATTTAACGATTACCTGCGCATCAGGCATTCCGGCCTCAATTAGCGCGGTTATTTGTTCAGGGGTCATGGTATCTCCAATATCTCTTCAGGTAGCCACCCGCCCGAGTGGCTTGCTTTTTAATCTGTGGCTCAATCTTTACCGTTAATACTCGGGCTTTACCGTGAATACTCGGGACAAAAGCCATTTAACTGACTGTACGATCACTCGGCCTGCCTGACTTTAGCCAGAGCACAAGAACCACGCCCGGCTTACCAAACCCGTTCGAGTGACGTCTGTCTTGCGACATACGACGTCAGCGGTTGCAAGTGTAGCGAAAAATGGGTGAAAACCAAGCCTTTCCTTCTATCGTGTCGTGGTCGGAACAAGCAGCCCTGTGGTATCTTCTCCCTCCCATATCTCGTCGCTATACGTGAATTTTATGCCGCTAATGATCACGGCCGTGTTGGCCGGCTTTGCCCTACTGATCTGGGGCGCCGATCGGTTTGTCGTTGGCGCTGCTGCCACCGCACATCGTCTCGGCGTGTCATCGCTGTTGATCGGTCTGACTGTCGTCGGATTCGGCACTTCGGCGCCCGAAATAATGGTGTCGATCAGTGCGGCCGCCGGAGGAGCCCCTGAACTTGCCGCGGGCAACGCGCTTGGCTCAAACATCGCCAACATTGGCCTGATACTCGGACTCACCGCGTTGATCATGCCGCTGGTTGTTCGTTCACAAACGCTGCGGCGCGAGCTGCCCATGCTACTCGCCATTACCCTGCTCGCGTTAATGCCCTTTCTCGACTCTTATCTCAGTCGTTTTGAAGGACTGGCACTGGTCGGAGGACTCGTGCTAATGCTCTTCTGGCTGGTTCATCTCGAGACCAGTAGCAACAGTTCTGATCAATTGGTCGCCGAAGCGGATGCCGAAATTCGTCATGACTTGTCGCTCGCAAAGGCGGTGAGCATTTTACTCGTCGGTTTGATTGTGCTGCTAGCCGGTTCGCAGCTCCTCGTTTGGGGTGCTACGGGCATCGCCAAAACACTGGGTATTTCAGACCTCGTTATTGGACTTACCGTGGTGGCTATTGGCACCAGCCTGCCCGAGCTTGCGGCCTCTATCGCAGCCGTATTCAAGAACGAACATGACCTCGCCATTGGCAACGTAATTGGCTCCAACATGTACAACCTGTTGGCCGTCATGGGCATTGCCGGAATCATTCAACCGACAGCACTCGATGCCAAGGTAATCGAGCGAGACTTCCCTGTAATGATTGGTCTGACTGTCTTGCTGTTTGTCATGGCCTACGGTTGGCGTAAAGGTGGCCAGCGTATAAATCGTCTGGAAGGCGCCGCACTGTTAGCCATTTTTGTGGTCTATCAGTCATACATCATTTACGGAGAGTTTGTGTGAGCACACAATCCGGCAATCGACAGGCTCAAATAGGCAGCATAGAAGACGTTCGCGCAATTGCGTCCAAAGTACTGAATATCGAAGCTCAGGCGGTAACAGGTTTACTGCCACATCTCGATAACGACTTTCATCGTGCAGCGTCGCTATGCATGCAATGTGAAGGCCGCATAGTCGTAACGGGCATGGGTAAATCAGGACACATTGCCAACAAAATTGCCGCTACGTTTGCCTCAACCGGCACGCCGGCTTTTTACGTCCATCCGGGCGAAGCCTCACACGGCGATATGGGTATGATTACTCCTGCCGATGTCGTCGTAGCGGTTTCCAATTCAGGAGAAACCGGCGAGCTTCTGGCACTGCTGCCTACCATTAAACGGCTCGGCGTACCTCTGATTGCCATGACGGGTAAACCAGGTTCAACGCTTGCGCGCACCGCTGACACACACGTAAACGTAGGCGTTGAGGAAGAAGCCTGTCCGCTTAACCTGGCGCCCACCGCAAGCACCACGGCAACGCTCGCTATGGGCGACGCGCTGGCCGTTGTACTGCTTGAGTGTCGTGGCTTTACCTCCGAAGATTTTGCGCTATCTCACCCCGGTGGAACGCTGGGCAAAAAACTACTTATGCGCGTCGCTGATGTCATGCGCTCGGGCGACGACATCGCTACCGTCGCCAGCAACTCGAGTCTGGGCGAAGCCCTTCTCAACATGTCGCAAAAAGGTCTGGGCATGACCATTGTTGTGGACAACGACCACAACATGCTCGGCGTGTTTACAGACGGCGACTTGCGACGTGTCATCGACGCACGCTTGAATATCCACGAAACCGCAATTGGCGACGTCATGATTCGTGACTGTAAATCAGCAAACCCAAACATGATGGCTGCTGAAGCCGTGCATGTAATGGAGACTCATCGCATCACCGCACTACCCGTTATTGACGACGGCAACAAAGTCGTTGGTGCGTTGAACATTCACGACCTGTTTCGCGCCGGAGTCGTCTGATGGAAGGCACGTTCAAAGGCTCTCTAAACGAACTCGAGCAGAAGCTGAAAGGCATCAGACTATTGGTACTGGACATTGATGGCGTACTCACCGACGGTCGCTTGCTGTATGGCGAAAACGGTGAAATAGGTAAATCGTTTAACGTCAAAGACGGCTACGGCATACGCCGGCTTCTGGACCTTAACATTCACGTAGCCACCATCAGCGCCCGTCGCTCGGAAGGTGCCGCTATCCGTTTATCCGAGCTCGGTGTCGAACATATTTTCCTCGGCGTTAAAAACAAAGTCGACCAGCTCTCAGTGTTGCAAAAAGCGCTGGGCATAGACAAGAACGGCACAGCCGTTATGGGCGACGACATTCCCGACCTTAAAATGATGGAACTGGGTGCGCTGGCGCTCACACCAAGCGACGGTGTACGAGAGCTTCGCGAGCGCGCCGACTGGATAACGTCACGCGACGGTGGTCACGGAGCAGTTCGCGAAGTGTGTGACGCCATTGCGAACTTACACAAAGCGTCCAAATGATGCTGCGCTACGCCACTCTGATCACGTTAATATTGCTCGTCATTGGCAGTGGCTGGCTCTTAAACCCGGAACCTGAAGACAACTCAAGCGAAGCCAAGCGCGCATTAAATGATGGCTACTACCTGCTCGACGCCACCATCAGTGACACCAACGAAACAGGTGAGGTCATATACTCTCTCAACGCCGAGCGCATCGATCACATTCCGGAAAACGGTAGTGTAGTACTGACTGAACTCACCGTACTGTACGCGGGTGAGGCCGAAGAGCCGTGGACTATTGAAGCGCGGCGCGGCGCGATGGGCGCTACCCGTGACACGTTGAAACTAAACGGTGGCGTAACCATTGTGTCCGGGGAAACGGACGTTCAGAGCACGACTATTAGAACAGAAGAGCTCAATCTGGACATTTCCAGCAACGTGGCCAGCACGGATAATGAAGTCAGCATTATGATTGCTGGCGGCGAACTCAAAGCCCAAGGCATGCAGGCCGATTTGAGTGCTAAAAAAATCAGTCTATTATCTCAGGTACGCGGAACGTTTGGAGACCAACCATGAGAACGTCAGCCTGTTTAGTTTTAGCCGTCTTTAGCGTCTTTGCGCTGGCCCCGCTGTCACACGCGCAGCTGGCTAACTCCTCTTTGCCGATTGAAATGGAAGCCGACTCAACCGGTGCTGATGCGCGCACCGGCAAAGTAACCTTCACCAACATCTCTATAAAGCAAGGAGCACTCAGCATTGTTGCCAATCATGCCGAGACGTCCACTCTCGACTTTGATGACAGCACCTGGGTTTTTCGCGGCAACGTCAAACTAAATGCTCCCGAATCGGCGCTTAACGCGACCCGAATGACGCTGCGCTTTGCTAATAAACAAATTCAACAGGCCATTCTGACGGGCACTCCTCTTCAATACACCGACAATCAGGACAACGGCACCCGAGTGGTCGCCGAAAAGGCTGACCTGGTATTTTCCAGCAACGCGATTGCGAAAGTTGAACTAACGGGAACGCCGATAGAAATGAGCCGTGCGGCGACAGAGGACAGCAAACGCACTGAGGGGCGAGCTAACTCGATCACCTACGATGCCGCCACCAACAACCTCAGCCTGTCGGGTGATGCGGAACTGGGTGAGGGGCCCAATCGAATAACCGGTAACCAAATCACTTATAATCTACAAAATCGTCAGGTTCTCGCGGCAGCAAACGAGCAAGGCGACGGCAAGGTGTATATAACCATTAATCCGACGGCTGACGATCAGACCGGCCAGTCTGCAACAGAGGCAGACGATGCCGATGAAAACCGGCAAGTGCCGGAAACCAACACTCCAGAGCGTGACGAAGATCAGCCTGGCACACCTGAGTAACGAATGACCATACTGCAAGCCAAAGACCTCAAGAAACGCTATCGATCACGCACGGTCGTTCGGGGCATTTCAATTGAAGTTAACGAAGGGGAAGTCGTCGGCCTCCTTGGACCTAACGGGGCCGGCAAAACCACCGCTTTTTATATGATAGTGGGCCTGGTGCCCGCAGACGACGGCAAAATCGTCCTGGACGGTCAGGATTTAACGCGTGCCCCCATGCACAAGCGTTCGCGGCTTGGAATCGGCTACTTGCCCCAAGAAGCGTCAATTTTCAGAAAACTCACCGTTGAACAGAATATTTTCTCAATCCTTGAAACACGTCGCGGTTTGAAAAGGGTAGATCGGGAGAGAATACTCGAAGAATTACTGGAAGAGCTCAATATTGTCGGTATTCGAGGCAGCGCTGGAATGAGCTTGTCTGGTGGAGAAAGACGGCGGGTAGAGATTGCCAGGGCCCTCGCAGCAGAACCCAGGTTCATTCTGCTCGACGAACCCTTCGCTGGAGTTGACCCTATTTCTGTGCTCGATATTCAGCGCATTATTCGTCAACTCACGGATCGAGGTATCGGCGTTTTGATCACCGATCACAGTGTCAGGGAAACTCTCGGAATATGCTCTCGGGCGTACATTCTGAGCGACGGAAAAGTAATTGCCCAAGGGTCGCCGGCCGAAGTGCTGGCCAACAAACAAGTACGCGAAGTGTACTTGGGAGAGGATTTTCGACTATAACTATGACCATGCGATCGAAAAACACACGCGTCGGTTCAGCCGCGTTTAACTTACTCACCGACGGAAGCACGACGGAACGTACTCCACAACCATGAAACCCACGCTTCAATTAAAAATTGGTCAGTCGCTGACCATGACGCCCCAGCTACAACAGGCTATTCGCCTGCTGCAGCTCCCTGTGATGGAACTTCAAACCCAAATTCAGGAAGCGCTGGAAAGCAACGTCATGCTTGAAACGGTTGAGGACGACAACAGCAACACAGCCGAGGTCAAAACACTTGACGCTGCCGCCGAAAAACCGGCTGCATCCGAAACAGACACACAAGTAGTCGAAGCCACCTACGAAGAAACCTGGGACAAACAGATCACCGCGGCCGAGCCCAACTACAACAGCTCTGGGGGCGAGGCACCGATTCAACAAGACTTTGTTGATCATTCTGGTCAAACGCTGCACGAACATATGCTGTGGCAGCTTGAGCTTGAGAATGTAACCGAATTTGAAGCCGCTATCGGTCGCGCCATTATTGACGCGATTAACGACGACGGCTACCTGATCGACGATTTCGACACCATTGTCGACACCCTTGCATCGGGCGTTGGCCGCGAACAACCCATTAAAGCCAGCCACGAAGACGTTGAGCGAGTGCTCGACAAAATCCAAAAGCTTGACCCGGCCGGCGTCGCGGCACGCAGTTTGAGCGAGTGTCTTGATTTACAACTGCAGCAGCTCAGCGACGACACGGATGAACGTGAGCTCGCAAGAGACCTGGTAGCCAACCACCTTGAACTGCTTGCCGAACGTCAGTACGCCGCTCTGCGGCGTCGACTCAAGGTTGATGAAGAGTCACTCGAAATTGCCGCCGCACTCGTGCGTAGCTTGCATCCGCGGCCGGGGTCGACGGTTAACACCCAACCTCCCGCTTACGTTGTTCCTGACGTTCACGTCAAGAAACAGGACGGGCGCTGGGTCATTGAACTGAACTCCGGCACGACGCCGTCGCTACGCGTTAATCAGGTTTACGCCAGCAATTTGGCCCGAGGTGCCGAGCACAGCACTTTGCGCGGCCAGCTGCAGGAAGCGCGCTGGTTGGTACGCAGCCTTGAAATTCGTAATGAAACGCTGTTTCGCGTTGCATCATGCATTGTTGCACGACAGCAAGCCTTCCTCGAAGACGGGGATGAGTCCATGTCTCCCATGATCTTGCGCGATGTGGCGGAGGAACTGGAAATGCACGAATCAACGATTTCGCGCGTAACCACTAACAAATACATGCGTACCCCTAGGGGTATCTTTGAATTTCGCTACTTTTTCTCCAGCCACATTGGCACCACCGACGGGAATGAACTATCGTCAGTAGCTATCAGGGCAAAAATTCGCAAGCTCATAAACGAAGAGGAGGCCAAAAAGCCGTTGAGTGACAGCAAAATAGCCCAGGCACTGCAAGACACTGGTATTAATGTTGCTCGGCGCACAGTCGCTAAATACAGGGAATCAATGAACATACCGGCGTCAAGCGAGCGCAAAAAAATCGCGCTGCTTCGCTGAAGCCACAGGAGTCAGCAATGCAAGTAACAGTTACCGGGCACCACGTAGATATTACCGCCGCTCTTCGAACAAGCGTTGAAGATAAAATGGAGCGCCTTGAACGGCATTTTGATATGGTCACCGACGCGCACGTCATCCTCACGGTTGAAAAGCTGCGTCACAAGGCCGAAGCCAAAGTACAATACCGCGGCGGGACAATTTACGCCGACTCGGTTGAGCAAGATATGTATGCTGCAATTGACAGCCTCGTCGACAAACTGGATCGGCGAGTTAAAAAATCTAAAGAAAAAATAACAGATCATCATGCCAGGGAAGCCCGAAAATCAAACCTCATATGACGAACCCGACGGTTCGTCAGACGTAGACACGGCCAGCGTAACAACGCTGGCCAATCTGCTTACACCCGAGCGAGTGCTGTGCAACGTCACCGCCCGCTCCAAGAAACACTGCCTCGAAATCGTCGCTCGCCTGCTCACCAATGATCAAGATTCCTTAACCGAAGCTGAAGTCTTCGACACCATTTACCAGCGTGAGAAGCTGGGTGGGACCGGTCTTGGTGAGGGCTTTGCTCTTCCTCACGGCCGCGTTGAAGAACTCGAACACAGCGTGGGCGCTTTCCTGATGCTAACGCAGCCAATCGATTTCGACCTGGAAGGTGATGAAGGAGTCGATATGATTTTCGCCATGGCGGTTCCGGAAAACAGTGATGAACAGCATTTAAAAGATTTATCTGCGATCGCCCAGTTACTCGCCAACACAGACGTGCGTGGGAAAGTCAGCCACCTGGTAAGTAGCACCGACATTCATCAAGCACTCATAGAGCTATCCGCGAGCATCGAAGACTAAGATGGCTAAACTGATTTTCGTTAGCGGAATCTCCGGTTCCGGCAAGACCGTAGCGCTTCATATGCTGGAGGACCTCGGGTTCTACTGCATGGACAACATTCCGGCTGGCCTGCTTCAAACCTTTGTAAAGCACACCATTGACGCTGATGATTCGGTTTTTGACAAAACCGCAGTCGGTATCGACGCACGAAATCGCGCGACCGACATATCCCATGTACCCAATCTGTTTGCCCGATTGCGCGAACTCGACATTGAGCACACCGTTATTTTCCTGCATGCCGGTGAAGCCGAACTGTTAACGCGCTATAGCGAGACACGGCGCAAGCACCCGCTAAGTCGCGACGGCATCGGCCTGCGCGAGGCTCTCGAAGCCGAACGCCTACTGCTCGATCCGATTAGCCGCGAAGCCCACCACATTATCGACACCAGCGAAACCAGCGTGCACGATCTGCGCGAAATTGTGCGCTCGCGTGTGGCCGGTGAAACAGCGTCGAAACTAACCCTGCAAATTGGTTCGTTCGGATTTAAAAACGGTGTGCCGTCAGACGCCGATTTCGTATTCGACGTTCGCTTTCTACCCAATCCGTACTGGGATAAAAACCTGCGCGCCTATAACGGTCGTGACACGGCGGTCATTGAGTTTTTCAAGACTCAGCAAAAAGTGGCCGAACGGATCCAGGACATCATTGAGCTCCTGGAAAAATGGCTACCCGACTTTGAAGCCAACAACCGCAGTTATTTAACCGTTGCCATCGGCTGCACCGGAGGTCAACACCGTTCTGTGTATGTTGCTGATCAATTGACTGAGCACTTCGCGAAGAAATATGACAGCGTCAGCTGCCGGCACTCCGCGCTCGGTTAGATCACCTCGACGGTTGCCTTCAATCGAAAACACCTCCTCGACTTGCCTGTAGGAACCGCATCTTGCCGCGATAAATTACGCGCCCCGTTCACAACTGAAACACCTTTTCGCGACTGGAAGCCACTCCGACACACCAAAAAACACGCACCAACAGTCAGTCAATTGAATAACGTGCTTCAATCGCTTGCACGTGAATCCGACGAGCTAATTCAAACCCACTTTAGCTATAGCACGCTCAGATGCTAGACTAAGAGCAGGTATTAGCTACTTCAGGATGGGCATGAAAGAACTGTGCGTACGCGTTTGCAATCCCCGAGGCCTTCATGCGCGCCCTTCTGCCCAGTTTTCTTCTGTCGCCAAAAAATACGACTGTCGCGTCACGGTTACTTCTTCAGACCGTAGCGCCGATGGCAAGAGCATCATGGGGCTTTTAACCCTCGCGGCAACGCACGACAGCCAGCTGACCATTTGTCTAGTAGGACCTGAGGCCAACGAAGCCGCTGACGCACTCCTTGACCAATGCCATGAGTCAATCTGCCTGACGAAGAATCGGCCATGACCATGTTGATTAATGGCACCGGGGTCAGCCGCGGCATTGTCATGGGTCGCGTACGCCTGCTACACGAAATTCAGCCAAGAGCACGGCGTAAGAAAATCAAAGCCAGTGAACGCCGCGCCGAATTAAGCCGATTTCGTAAAGCCGTTAGCCGGTCTGAAGCGGAACTGACTCGCGCCAAACAGCAACTCCCGCCCACCGGCAGCGGCACGGTTGCAAACATTCTCGACAGCAACATCGCCATGCTGCACGACCCGGCTCTGGTAGAACCTATCGAAAACTACATTTCGGTGCACAAATACTCGTGCGAATGGGCTCTTGCGGTTCAGCGCGATCAGCTGTTCAAAATGTTCGAGTCAATTGAAGACCCCTATTTGCGACAACGCTCCATGGACGTCGAGGAAACGATTGCCCGCCTGCTGAAACATTTGAGTACCCGCCCGTCCAAGTCAAAAAAGGCGACGCAAGCCGTTCAGCAATTCATTTTGGTGAGTAAAAATCTGGCCCCTTCAGACTTGATACAACAACAGCACGCCGGTTTAATTGGTGCTGTGACACAGGGCGGCAGCACGCTGTCGCACACGACAATCATTGCAAAAAGCCTGCGTATACCACTGATTGTCAGCGCTACACACGCCATGGAACTTCTCGATGAAAGCGATGAGCTGATTATCGACGGCAAGCAGGGCACGATTATCGCCAACGCAGACGCCGCCACCACCAAGAGCTTCAAGTCACTGCAATTTTCCGCCAAGAAAGAACGCAAACAGCTCGATCAGCTTAAATCTCAGGCCACACGAACAAAGGACAAACAACCAGCGCAAGTACTGGCTAATCTTGAAGACGTGGGTGAAGTCACAAAAGCAACCCGAAGCGGGGCCGAGGGCGTTGGGCTATTTCGCACCGAGTCACTGTTTCTTAATCGCCTTGAACTTCCTGACGAAGCCGAACATCTTCGGGTTTACCGGGGGCTCATTAAAAAACTCAAAGGCGCACCGCTTGTCGTACGCACCATGGACGTCTGGTCCAGCCGACGGATGCCCGGGCTCGAGCAACATATACCTGTGTCTAAACAGCCCGCTCTCGGACTTAGAGCTATTCGCCTGTGTTTACGGCACCCCGAACTATTCCTTCCTCAGCTGCGGGCACTTCTACGCGCCTCGCATTACGGACCGCTGTCGATGTTGCTGCCCATGGTATCCAATGTACAGGAAGTGCGGGACATTCTTCAGCTGGTCGATATCACCAAAGCCAACCTTGAACGTCAACGCTTCGCCTACAATCCCGACATGTCAATTGGTGTCATGGTAGAGGTACCCTCCGCTGCGATCTCGGCGCGCTTAATCGCTCCTCTGGTTGATTTCATGGCCATTGGAAGTAACGACCTTACGCAATACACGCTGGCTATGGATCGCGAAGACGCAAACGTGCAGCCATTGCTTGATCCTTTAAACCCGGCCATATTGTTTTTAATTAATGAAACCGTGAAAGCCTGCGTCCAACACGACCTGCCCGTATCTCTGTGCGGAGAGATGGCCGGTGATCCGGTCTATACCCGTTTGCTACTTGGCCTTGGACTTAGACACTTCAGCATGCACCCAGCCAACATTCTGGAAGTTAAGCGAGCTATTCTGACCGCTGACGTAGGAAAAGTTGAAAAGCTGGCCCGCTCCATGATGCGAGCGAACTCACCGCACCGGACGCATCTTTTGCTCGAGCGTATTAACTCGCTTTAACCCACCAGAACTTGTGCTTGAGCCTTTCTTATTCCTCGTCACTGCAAGCGCGGACAACTACTGTCAGCGAAAGCGCTGACAACTAAAGTCATGGCGAGCGCGGACAATTACC
>JBGCFV010000030.1:0-17780 GCA_045107075.1 Gammaproteobacteria bacterium | reverse complement strand
TTGGTTTACGTCCCACAGTTCGTTCCGACATACGCGAGTGACTACTTGTCCTTCCAGTTCTTCCAGCAAGAGAGCCTGAGTGATCCAGGTTGAATGACCCAATAGCGACTCTGGATTGACTGATTTTAATCTTGCCAGCATCGCATCAACGGCCGCCGCCGACATGGTCATATCTTTTGGGGTATTGCTACGCATGCCATCGTGTCGTTCAAGTTCGACGCCTGAAAAATACGCCGCTTCCGGATTCGTTGTAATTATATGAGCCAAATAGTCGTCGGCTACTTTGTTCACAGCGGCGTACGATGCCGTAGCGTTATCGGGGTTCGGTTGTACCGGTGCGGAACACGCTGTCATGTAAGCGATAAAACAGGGGACAGACCACGTTTTCCTTAAACCGTGGTCCGTCCCCGATATTCTAAACCGTGGTCTGTCCCCGATATTCCTGTCCCCGATATTCGCCGACATTCGCCGATATTCTCGATATTGCAGCTTTGCTGGTCGAGGTGAATGTCCGCGACTTTAATTTAAGTGAACCGTTTCCACTCCAGATCCTGCTTCTATAGGTAACGCCCGTTGTTTCAGCGGGTAAAAGTGATACATCAACTCGTACCATTAATCACATCGAATTCTAAGCTCATGCTGTGCATAGAGTTTTGTGAATTCGGCCTATTGGGAAGACAACATGAATAACAATAAAAACCGTGCATCCGGGCCGTGGCAAATCGTTATGGTTTGCGTACTTTTCATCTTTTCAGCACAGGCGCTCGCGATCGAGATCCCGGTTGACAGCGAGGAAGACTATGCCGTAATGCTTGATGCCGTTCGCGCCATGGAATACACGCGTCAGGACTATCTCGAATCGAACTCGAATCCCCGCATGATTGCGTCAATTGCCGGCTTGTGGGCGTTCGCCGAGCGTAACCCTTTGGCAACGCCTGAGCAGCTGGCCGAATTTGTCACGCGCTACGACACGCAGCTATCGCATGCCGTTGCTGGTGATCCTCTACTGATTAGAGTCGCAGCAGTGTCCAATGCGATGAACGCTACGCTGCTTGCGTCTGATGGACTGTTGGCTGGAACGGACACACGAGTGGGTCAGCGAGCTATGATTCTCCTCGGTGTTGAACTCACGGGTCTCGACGGTTACGAGCAGTCTCGGCAACGCATGGCGCGCTACGACCTTGCAGGCGTACGCAACCTGATAAACCGTTCTGAAACGGCTGACGCATTAATCGCCGTTTTAGCTTCCGTCGGCGCAAACGGATTACGTGTTCCTGGCTTGTCAGCGGTGGCGGAGGGTTTTCTGGAGTCGTTAGGCTACTCACCGAAGGTTGGCACAGTTGACCCGGATCAGTCTGCCGTTAACGCGGGCCTTGACGGATTACCCGCGTACAGCGAATTTGTGGCGCTGCGCGATACGGAAAACGCTCATCTTACGCTTGAAAACGAGGTCTTTGCCAAGGTAGACGACCTGCAAACATTGGCGACCAACACGATTGAAGGACTGAATGGAAACGAGCCGTCACCCAATCTTGTATTGGATTCGGTGTCGCTTTTTCAGGCGGCCGCCGATCCTGAAAACCCTGACCACGCCGCCGCGATTGCACAGTTGGAGGCACGACAGCAGGCGGTAATTGACTCGATTCAATCAATATCCGATGAACGAGCCGCCATTTTTGCACGCACGCTATTGTTGCAGCAATCAAACTATCCGGAAGTTCGCCAAGTCGCGACAACAGCGCGCTCGTTTGCCGGGCTACAGCTTCAAATGAATTCAGACCTGGAGACGGCCAAGGAGTCTCTTGGTGTGGCCGGCTCACTTATTGGGGTAGCGGGAGGGCTTGCTTCAGGCGATTACTGGGGCGCGGCGCAATCAGGCGTGGACCTGGTGGCGGATGCTCTGGGTCTTGCCGGTGCGCTTGGTGCAGGTGCGCCTGATCCTGAGGAACAGATTTTTAATCAGATTGTTGAACTTCGCCAGCAGGTTGAAGATTTGCGCGTTGAAATGAACGCACGTTTCGATGTGGTTGATGCCAAGCTGGATGCCGTTTTCGATACAATGGTGACCGGGTTTGATGCGTTGGGCGACCAAATTGGCGACCTGCAGCAAGACGTAGATGACATTGCTAGCGCCATCGCCGAGTCTCGCACGTCACTCGAGCGAATCGAGTCGGCCTTGTTTGGTTTTGCCGAAGATGTACTGTTACTGCCCTTGTCCGTTGAGACCAATTTGGCTCTGGATTACCGGCAAGACACTGGAGTGGACTTGTTGTACAGCGAAGCGACGCCCAGCTTCGTGACGTCGGCGAGCTTTTTTCACACCTACGCCACGACAACGGCCAAAGCCATAAGCTTTGCCGGACCTACCTCACAACTTCTCACACTTGAAAACGCACAGTCGACGTTGGAGGGTCAACCGATAGCTCGCTCGCTGAACGACCTTAGACGTATCCCGGCAGGATTGACTACGCTTGCCGATGTCCCGGTTATTGGACCCATTACCTCCAGCCGCGTTGGCGCTCCGGCACCGTGGTCGCAGGCCGCGGCGGCTTATTCGCAGTTGGCGCGAGAGAACCCTTGGTACTTCGCCTATCTGTTATCGAACCAGCAGTTAGAGCG
This sequence comes from Gammaproteobacteria bacterium, assembly GCA_045107075.1. Lineage (GTDB taxonomy): Bacteria > Pseudomonadota > Gammaproteobacteria > Steroidobacterales > SZUA-146 > SZUA-146. The sequence continues at coordinate 15,161 of JBGCFV010000030.1, read as the reverse complement.
AGGTCCTATGACGGACATTGCCGAGATTATTAATGACGGACAGCGCATCTCCACACTTGCTTCCGAGACCCGCGGACGCGCCGACCTGTGGGATGGCTTATTTACAGCAGCAATAACTGACGCCGTGCCAGCCGAGTTCGCCGCTGCTGACGTTGTTGACAACGAGTTGTTCGAAACTGAATTGAACAACGGTAGCGAACGCCTGGACCCTTGGGGCTCTGCTTTTCAAGAAACGGTGTCTCTCGCTCCGTCACTTCCAACAATCAGGGTTCTTGGTGATGAACCTGGCAGAGTACTGACTGTGGTTAACCAGATCGAAGCGTTGCCGTTGCGCGGCTACGAACTGTTGATTTCGGATAGTCGGAACGTAGACGCCAGCGCCTACACTCGTACCGAGTTGGCGAGGTTAAATGCGACGCGCATGGTGGCGTTAGGACAAAAACCGATCTACCGAATCAGAACCTCTACAGTAGGCGGCGGAAATGGACGCGTAACACTTATAATCGAGGACCTCCGTACAAATGCAATCACTCGCACCGTCACAGCTCAGTTTGAGTACCTGAGCTTTAGCACTGGCGGTTGGGTGGATTACCCATTTATTGAGCTCCGCGAATTTTACGAAACTCGCATTGCAAGCACGCCTGCACTGGGGCAGTTAATTACCGCTTTAGGGTCAGGGAACGTAACGGGTATGACGGTCGAAGCTGGAGACGTTCAGATAGGCATCATTCCAAGCTCGGCGCGGCTACGATTTTTGAGCGACTCATCGGTTATGAATGTTGGTGCTTATATAGAAGATGCCCACTTCGGGCTGGTCGGACGCAGAACCCAGGTGCGTCCTGCTGTGCTAAGCGCTCTGGCCGATCCGCAATCTCCACTGGGTCAGATTGCAGAACGGTTAGATAACAGCAGCGCGCTGCTTGATGGCTATTTGACGCTGGGTCTTGCTGACGCGATGACTCGTAGCGAAACTCTTCGTTCTGCGGTTCGCGGAGTGCCAAGCATCGCAGGATTGGGTTTTCGGTCTGGCGATATTGCCGCCATGATTGAGTATGCCTCACAGGTTGATTCGGTCGAAGTTGACCATGCTGACTTGCCTTACGATGTACCCACCATTGGAGATTTCCTGACAGATCGACTGTTAGCTTTGTCCGACGAACTGACTCAGGCTCTTGCGATTGATGCACCGTCGTTTCCGTACGTCGAATTTATGCTCGCCGACCTGCGTACTTTGCGTGACAACGCGTTTCGGCTGGCCATTGACGACGCCTACGAGACGTCGGGAGCACTCTCGGTCAGTGCGTTTAACGGCTTGCTTGCCAACGACGTAAGTCAGCCCGGTCGAATCGATAATCAGGAGCGAATGGTTGATATGAGTTTTACGTCGTCGGTAGATTACGCACCACCGTCAAATGGTGAAGTGACTATGGCCGCCGACGGCTCATTTACTTACACTCCCGACCCAGGTTTCACCGGAGTCGATTCGTTCGACTATCGCTTAATCGCACGCGTCGATGACTCGCCCAACCCGGTGGGCGACCCGAGCGTACGCAGTTTACCGGCTACGGTGGTTATTCGCGTGGGCGATGATCCAGACGGTGATGGCGTGATTTCTTTTGAAGACAACTGTCTGTCTGTCGCCAATCCTTCTCAGGTAGATACAGACCAGGATGGATACGGTAACCACTGCGACGCCGATTTCAACAACGATTGTATCGTGAACTTTTTGGACTTCAGCATTCTTGCAGACGCGTTTCTTTCCAACGAGCCACTGGTCGATCTAAACGTCGATGGCGCGATTAACTTTGTCGATGTCAGCTTGATGACGACACTAATCTTTAACCCACCAGGACCGAGCGGTACGACCTCGCTTTGCGAGACCAACTAAAAAAGAATCGAGACTTGATCAAGACAGTCCTGTAGGGGACTGGCCCCGAATGGGGTCGGTCCCCCATTTTCCGGTTTGCGATTTAATTCAACCGTTGTCCTCTAATACTCCCGGACTGTGTTCTTTACGTTTGATCCCGTAGCTGACATTAATGGAGATGGTGTCGTAAACGTCGTCGATCTTGGGTTGATGAGCGTTGCTTTCTTCAGCGAGCCCGGCCCTTCAGGTACTAGCGGTGAGTGTATCTTCAAGCCAGTACACGATGGTTGACGTATCGGCAAGAGATGATGACGTCCTGATTGTCGCCGAACATCTGGAGAACGGAGCGTTGTCGGTTGAGCGTCAGTCTCTAGCTGAAGGTCGGCTGATCATTGCTCGTAATTTCGGCGGGGTTCTAAATCAGTTGGCAGTAGTGGATTCCATAAGCGGGGCGCTGTCGCAATACTTGCGCGACTGGAAAATGCCCACCAGGTTGACGTCGTTGAAAATGAAAAGTGAGTTTTACTTCAGGTAAAAGATCAGATTAAATAGGTCGTTCTATAAAACAAGCTCAATTGTGGTATCCCATTCACTATCCTTTTCTAATCTGAATGTCCTTTAACTTAGGTGTTAATTGCTTAGATGAAAGCATCGTAACTATCTCTATCGCAGGATAGAAGATTCTTTTTGAACCTCTGGAACAACCCTATCACCTACTTGGGCTTCTCACTATCGAAGTTCAGCCAGTCCCCTTATTTTATCTATTCAACTGGTTTTGCTGATTGAAGCTCGCAAGCGCCGAGTTATAAATCATGTTACTAGTTCGGTATTCTTAAGAAATGTACATCTCCGTGCAGCAATTGGTTGTGCGCAGGTTTCATCTATTCGGTATCTAAAGCGTTGATTAAAAAAGGCTTATTTGACTGGTAACAGTTTGATAACGAAAGAGTGACGTTTCAGTCATATAACAATAACGCTTCGGTAACAGTCTTCGAGATTGAGCGATGTATCTTGGATGCAAGTTTAAAGCGCAGTACATGCGATTCGAAGGAGAGACTGTTGAACACGAAAATTTTTGGAAACCATTATGGTCGTCGGCATTCGCTAGTTACCGGCTTCTTGTCCTGCACATCAAATCTAAATGCTGCCATTCAATCGGCATTAATGACATGCGTTCTGTTACTGGCAACGACATCATTTGGACAGATTTCACCAAGCGAGCAAAATATATCCGACGCGATACTTAATAACGGATCGTTCTCGACAAGTGATCTCTTTGAATTTGATCAAAACTTTGATGGGCGTGTTGATGTTGCCGACCTTGTCTTCTTCTTGAATGGCTCCGAGTTTCCGCTAGATGGCTATCAATGGCTAGTAAGCGCTACTTTTGGATCTGATTTGGGGGAACGGATTGCTCTATCTTACGACTATGAGTTCGCCTTAACTGTCAACTCATCCGGAGCGACGGTGTCGGCTCTTAAAGAGTTCAACCCCACCAAGGATTTGTTGAGGCAAAATATTTCTGGCCCTGGGCAAGATCCGGGTGAATTGCGAAGTGACTATTCGCCGACCGCTTTGATTCCAGTTGGAACGACGTTTTCCGTAACTCCGTCGATAGACGGATTTGTTCTAACAAGTGCCGTGATTCCAATAAGTCCGGCCGACTCGATTAATCCCTCAGGTGAGAGCCTGTCTCGCACATTGACGTTAACTGTTTCGACAGAAGCGGCATCTTCGTCAGCAGTAGACCACGGAACCCTAACCGATCGGTTAGTTGGGTTTCCAACATCAGGTTCAGAAGCTGTTTCGGTTGGCACGGTCCGTTTGACCAGGTACGCGCCCGAACAGTTATTGCCTTTAGAAGACCCTAATCCGTAAACCGGCTGATGGCCCAAAACTGATCGTAGAGAAGTGCAGTTGCGAGAAACTGTGTAGGGCAGATTCTCAAGAAAACCGCACAAATGTATAACAACGAAAATTTCGTTCATCGTTGCCGAAAAGCCGGCTTAGGTGAGCAAAAAGTATTATTTGGAGTTTGAGATGCACCGTAATCTATATGTTTTCGTGGCGCTGTTAGCCGTCACACTAATTCCTGCTTTAGATGCAACCGCAAATGGAGATACAGCAACTGCAACGAAACTGAGTGAGACATCAATCGGATTGGTGCTTGATCCAATAGACTACAGCTGTGGAAGTAGTGTCGCCCTCGTTGAGTTATATCGAGCCGATATCGGGTCGAGCTCTTTTACTGAAGTTTTTTCCGATACCTTTGATCAAGCAGACTCAATTCCGCCGTTTACACCACTGCCCCCAGGTAGATACAGGTTTAATGCTCAGTGGTGTGTTGACGTTATAGAGTTCCAAAATGGTGAAGAAGCTGATGTCTTCGTCGATGAAGATTCGAATATCGTCACTCTTTTTGGTGCTATTCCACCTGCAAGTCTCAGGTGTCTAACTGGCACATGCTCTGGAGAGGAGGGCGGTTCCTATTACGAGCTGGATGGGAATTACACGCTTACTTGGCCCTCGGTTTCTGGTGCGACCAAGTATGAGGTTCAGGTAGCGGAATCTCCAAGCTTGAGTTCTTTTTCTGACTTGGCCATTAACATAGTGGATACTTTTCTCCCGATTAATAACACTCAAAACGGAACGTATCGATATCGTGTTCGTTCATGTTACACATCCACTGTGTGCAGTGATGACTGGACTGAAATTGACATGGACATTGTTCTTAATTTGGTTCCTTCGCCTCCGCGTAACGTGAACGCATCGAACAATTTTGACAATGTATTCATATCCTGGGGTGCTCCGGTTTCAGGGAACGTAGCGGAGTACGAGTTGACCGAAATCCCCCCGGATGGACCATCCAGGGTCACAAAGCATTCGAATAGCCCGGTAACTCGCGACGCTCAAGGTTTAGGCGAATACGAGTATCAAGTTAAGGCCTGCAGTCGATTGAACGACGCGTTTTCCTGCAGTGTCGCGTCATCAGATACCACGACAATTGGACTGAGTAGTTGTACTGAACAGAGCAGTTCTTATGAGGTGCAATCCTGTCCGTCTGTCTCCCATGGGAGCGCAACTGGAGAGCTTGGCTATCTGTTGAGTCAGGCAGATAGGGCCTTCGATATAGGTGCTGCGTTCTTGTGTGACGACAATGAGAATATCTTCCGCTCAGGTTTGTTGGATCAAAGCGATCCAGAGTGGCGAGAGTCGTTGATAGGGTTGGTTGACGGGCTTCCCACGTACGATGCTGCCGCGCTTGCTGAAGCCGAAGGTTTCTACAACTGTGCACTAGATCTTGATCCCGGCAATGAGGCCGCTATTGAGGGTGTTTTGAACGTGCGTCATGCGCTGGCTTTCAAGGCGAATTTGGTTTCCGATACGCTCCAAAGAAATCAGTTTTTAAACCGCTTCGAAAGCGCGGCTCCTGGGTCGGCTAGTCAGACCTTGTTGGTTAGCCAGGAAATTTCTTTGATTCAGGATGCGATTAGTGAGCTTGATGGAACAATTTCTTCCATTCTTGGGCTGTACGCGAGTTCCGATGTCAATGGCCCGGGTGCTGTTTTGCGCGGCGATATCGAGCTGTCCAACAACGATTTGGTGAAGAAAACGTTGCGAACGTTATTTGGTTCACTGAGTCGAATCGCCGATTACGAATCGGCCTTGAGCCACGCCAAGATTGACCAGGGTTTCTATCTCGAGGTTGGCACCGATAGCCGTGATTCGATACTGGATGCGCTTGAGAATTCGCAGGCCAGACTAACTTTGGCAATGCAAATAATCATTCCATTTATAAACGAGTCGACGTTCGATTTGCCCGAGCCTGGTGAGTCAGATAGTACGGTCGATGAGTTGACTAACCAGGCTGCAATCCTGGGTGTCAATCGAGCAATTGGCGAGCTTGGCGAGTTATCTGAACTTCTACGTCAAGGGTATAACCCGTTCGGCTTTGTTCCAGATTTCGTTCCTTTCGTGCGCGCAAACGGTCAGGATGACAATCTCGATACATTCAATGAAATGAGACTCGTGGCGGACGGTGCAATCGGCGATCTTAGAGTAAACGAAGCGACAATTTGCGGGGCTTGCGATGGAAACGTGGGCGGTCTTTTAGCGCAGCTCCGGCAGTTCGCTTCCAGTGAGGGTCAGTATGAGGATCGGCTTAACGCTCTGGAAACAACATATGAACAAAGGCTGAGAACTCTGGTCGGTGATGTTGTGTTCGAGGGGCGTATCCAGGCCGATATCTACACCTTTTTATATCCCGATGTTGATCTGGATGGTGACGGAATTTCAGAAAGAGATGAACGACGTATTCAACTATCTACTTCCGGATACAACTTTAGTTCAGGTAATAAGGGACAGATTGGGGAGCAGTACGGAATAATTGGCACTGCCGAGCTGCGCGCTGAAGACACTCTCGATCAGATGAGTGACCTTGTTGAACGCATGGAGTTACTTGAGGCCGAGGCGCAAGAGTTAGCCGACCTTGATCTGGATACTGCGGACTACATCTTTGAGCGCCTAACAGCTGACGGTGAACGGGTTAGTCTACTGATCAAACAAAGAGGATACGTACAACAGGCAGCTGCAGACAAAGCAGCAAAAGACGCCAAGAGGCGATCGCTGCTGTCGTCTACAATCGGTTTGGTCGGCGCAGTTGCTTCTGGTAACGTGGTCGCCCTCGTCTCAGCTGGCACCGCATTCCGCAATGCAGCTCTCTCAAGCTCACGCTCGGGAAGCTCTGCGGGTCAAGTTGGTGTGATTGATGCACAGATAAACGACATTAGAACACTGCAACAAGCGGATATTGTAGTTTCTAATGCTGCCTCATCTGCAGAGGGCCGACTGATCAAAGCAGGTTATGCGATGTATAATCTCGCACTGTCCCAGAACAACTTGGCACTGAGCTATGCAGTTGCTCAGAGAGATATCGACCGAGAAATCAATGCGCTTGGTCGCCAAGTTGCAGAAGTTACTTCGTTAATCTCAGATCTGGAGCGATCGCGAGCGCTTCTGGAGCGAAATGACCAAAATGTAGTAGTAGGTTGGGACAATGAAGATGTCCGCGACACGCTGTCCGACTCCATTGTGAAATCCGAACAAGCATTGAAACGTGCCAAGGTTTGGTCTTACGTGACCCTCAGAGCACTCGATTACTACGCCAACTTGCCACCCAACGAGTCCACAGGGCAGCCAGATGGCGTGCTGCTCGATCTATACCAGCGAATCTATTTAGCCAGGCGTTCAGAAGAGCTAGCTTACGTTTCCACTACGATGGACACATTGGCAAGAACACAGTTTCTGTTCTCTCAAGGCACGACATCCTGTGGCTCGCAGTCACAGATATCAATGAAGAACGATATATTTGCGTCACACCCGGTTTTCTATGATCCCGTGACCGGTGACGAAACCGGAACAGCTGATATCGGAGTTTTTGAGTACTACAGTTCACACGAAGGTCGGACATTTACCGGTGCTGTGGCGCGAGCGGTGTTGTTCCGTGACGAGCTTCGTCGAAATCTGCGGGGTGATCTTGATGATGACGGGGACCTTATTAACCGCACGCTTGAGATCAGGTTTAATACAAACCTTTTTCCACCGCAACTCGACAGCCCAGAGTTCAGAGCGACTAATCCGTTTTATTTAAAGAGCGCGAAGACCGCGAAAATAACCGGGTTTGAAAATCCGAATTGTGGCGGCGACGGAAGTAGCCCGGGTATTCAAATAGACTTTCTAACTGACACGGTTTTCGTTGACCCCGTGACCGGGGCGCAAGCCAATGCTCCTGCCGTGAGAATTTTTCAAGAGGGCAATAGCTACCTGAAGCATACCGGTTGGGACGCAGATGATTTTACCGATAGCAGCCAATCCCAGCTAGAGGAGCCAATGGAGAATTTGACTGTTTTTACTGCGTACGAACAGCTGTTACCAACCTGGCTTATTGGAGATATTAACACCGGAAGTTCGCTTGTTGAGAGAACTATTGGCAGTGCCGTGAGCGATACGATCATTGGCTTAATTAGTGGGAGCGAAGTTGGCGAAGGACCAAATAGGTCCCTGGCGTTTACAGACCGGTCCGTGGCTAATGATGCGTGGCGAATCGTGATCGAGGAAAGTGATTCTACTAACGATCAGTTCTTTGCGGCATTACAAAACATGCTGGATGCACCCATAGAGGAGATTCCTCAGTTTCTTAACGATATTCAGCTCGATATTGGCTGGGCATCACGAAACGGTGGAACTCTGCAGACAACGCCAGAGACTGAATAGCAGACTGGAGAGGAACAATGTGTAACTACTCAACAAGTCTAATCAAAGTAATTTCCGCAGCTCTGGTAGCCGTGTTCACTGTGGGTGTGTCTGCGGCAATTCCTAATAAGTCAGGAGTCAGCGCCGGCGCGATATCTCTGCCGAGTGGTCCAGGATCGATTGAGGGTCTAGGAGAGTCGTTCGAACCAAACTTAAGCACGGGGTCGGCGCGTCACTCAATTCCCATAAATGTGCCGCCGGGCCGGAACGGAGCGACTCCGAGGCTTGCCTTGAGCTACGACAGTGGGATGGGCAACGGGGTTGTGGGAACAGGCTGGCAGCTTACTTCTATGCACATCCGAAGGCAGTCGGACAAGGGTTTGCCGGAGTACGGAACTGGGTCTACTGAGGATACGTTTGTTACCGAGAGTGGAGCGGAACTCGTACGGGTTGTCGGTGGTGCGGATGACTTGGTGCAGACTTTTCGTTTAAAAAACGAAGGTCAATTTTCTCGCTACGTTTTCTTCGCCGACGATAATCGCTGGCAGATAACTGGAAAAGACGGAGTGGTTTACGCCATGGGCTTGCGGGTAGACGGTACTGATGTTGGGGCTCGCATCATGCATCCCGAGATAGAGAATGCTGCCTATTCTTGGCATCTAGCCGAAGTCGTGGACCTGAATGGCAATCAGATTCTATACACCTACAGCGAAGACCAGAATCAGGTTTACTGTGACGAGATTCGATACGGATTTTTAGGAACTGTCTCGCCAGCGCACGTTATTACGTTTCTCTTTGAAGATGGACGCCCGGACCCGGTCGTTGACTATCGGTCCACTTTTCGACTGGTAACCGCGAAACGTTTGTCGGGCATTGAAATTACGTCGTCCGACCTTCCGATTCGAAGCTACAGCTTTGACTACCACAGCGATCGGCCGATTTCACTCTTGTCACAAGTGACCTACATTGGATCGGATGGTGAGTCTACGCTGCCACCTTCCGAATTCACCTATTCAAACCAGTCACTGCAAACGAGCGCTTCACTTGTCGGTTTACCCGATCTATTGGGGGCGAAACTATTGCTTGAGGGCGAATCGCCGGATGATTCCCCTGAGAGTTCTGAGCTGATGGATTTTGATGGTAATGGGTTGCCGGATCTTTATCGTTCAAGAGATGTCACTGTTTCGGGCGACAAAGATGAAATTTTCCTGAATATGGGAGCCGGATCCTTTGAGGTGCAGGAGCTCGAAATAAGTGACAGCCTCGGTTTTGAAATTCAAGCAAGCCGGAGCTTTGTAAGAGATATTGACGGTGACGGAGACTGTGACGTCGTTGCTCAAAGGTCTGCCGATCCCGAAGACCTGGCAATAAAATTAAACGGCGGTGGCGCTTGGGAGGCGGGAAATATTCCAGTGTCTCTGCCAGGTGGCGTTCAGGTTGCAAACGTGTTTTCTGGCGAGGACGTTCGCGCACTTGACCTGAATTTTGATAAGAAAATCGATTCAATTCGCTCCAGAATAGATACGGTTGGGGGTATCACAGGTTTCGTGCTGTCGACCTATCTGAATAACGGTGACGGCACTATCACTTCCGTCCCTGCATCGTCGAATGACGTCATTAGAGGCGTACCACCGGAGACGTTCTCAGGCTCGAACGGTCAGCTAGTTATGGCTGATATAAATGGAGATAGACTGGCAGATTTGGTGCATATTCGCGATGCCTCGGACGGCGGCCCGAAGTACTGGCCTTCTATGGGGATGGGTAAATTTGATGACTCTACCTTTGGCTACTCACTTACTTTGACTAATGGTCCGAACTATGGCGGTGCGGCGAGTCTTGTTCGTCGTATTGAACTCGGTGACCTTAACGGCGATGGCCTGGCTGATCTGTATCAGATTTCAGGGTCTATCTTGTGGTACTGGCTAAACGAGGGCGGCACTCAGTTTGGATCTCGACAGACAGTCTCTTTTGGAAAGACCTTTGATAATGATAGATCTACATACCGTCTGCTTGACATTGACGGTGATGGTCTAAAAGAAATTCTGTTCTACACACAGCTCTCTCCATCCCCCGGCGATTTACCCGCTGGTATCTCCTACATCCGCCTTTTCGCAGACAACCGTAGCAAACGTGAAGATGGGATAGATAACGACGGTGACGGGTTTGTTGACGAGGCCGATGAAGGGAACAGTGTTCCAAATTTACTCAGCACTATCAGTAACGGCATCGGCGAGTTTACGTCAATTGGATATACACCAAGCGTATATGAAATGCAGCGCGATATCGCCGCCGGTAGCGACTGGAATGCGCCTCCGCCATTTTCTATTCCTGTTGTTAATCAAGTAGACGTATTTGATGGGCTGCGTTCGTATCAAAAACAGTACGCGTATCATGATGGCTATTACGACGGTATTGAAAACGAGTTTCGTGGATTCGGCAAGGTCGATCAAACAGAGATTGGCGACGTTTCAGCACCGACGCTTGTCACTGAGCTTATGTTCGACACGGGCCAGTCCCAAGAGGCGCGAAAAGGGTTGTTGCTTGGCGTGAAGGCAAAAACCGAGTCGGGCTTGGTGTTTTTCGATCAGACTACTCAATGGAATACGAGAGAGCTTGCTGCAGGAGCCTCCGGTGAGTCTCGGCGAGTTACTTATCCCTTTATGGTCGATACCACTCGCAACATTCTTGAAAAGGGACAAGGCACACCTGTATCCGTCGCGTGGGAATACGAATTTGATAATTACGGAAATCAGACATCGGTACTGGAACTCGGGCGCATGGATGGCGGTTGGGACGATGAGCGAAAAACAACAACTATCTATTCGAGTAACTATCCAGCGAACGTCATTCGATGGGTTTTGGATAAGCCCGTTTCGATAGAAGTGAGCGATGAGAATGGGGTTCGAGTATCCGAGAGCCTGTGGTTCTATAACGACAATACGGCTCTGGGCATCATTGGTTCTGGAAACGTGACGAGAAAACAATCCTGGATTGAAGATGAGGATTGGCTGATAGATTTTACCGGTGTTTACGATAGCTACGGCAACATGACCGAGAGACGCGATGGTCTCTACGGGGTCGAACCGGGTCACCGACGCATTTACACATTCGACCCAGTACATAAAATCTATCCGGTCAAGGAAGAAATTGATACCGGCGTGCAGCTGCTCACGCTTGAGGCGGGCTATGACTATGGGTTCGGGTTGGTCACGCGGTCAGAGGATACCAATGGGCACCCTACTACCTATCAGTATGATGTGTTTGGTCGACCCAAATTTGTAATCCGTCCTGGCGATACGATGCTTTCGCCGACGATGACCTACGATTACCAACTGACTCAAAGTATAGCTGGTTCAGGCACGATTAACTGGATTGAAACCAAGACCCGAGAAATTGCTGGTGGCGGAACCGTCGACAAACGTACCTTTTTTGATGGTCGAGGGCAGGCGGTTATGACTCGTTCAGAGGGCGAACTGTCCGGGCAAGTGGTTGTGTCGGATGCTGTGCAGTTTAATGCGCGAGGTGTCCCGAGCCGGCAGATCTTGCCCTATTTTGAAACCGGATTGCTTGACTATACAGCTCCAGATCTAAGCGCTTCCTTGGTTAGTATTGAGTATGACGCTCTGTTGAGGCCGGTACGAAATAACCAGCCAGACGGATCGTTTAGCACCGTAATTTACCATCCGCTCATGCGAATACACAGTGATGAAGAGCAGACGCGTCCTGGCTCTATCCATTCGGGAGCGGGAAAGCGCATCGTGTTCGACGGTCTCGGCGCTAAAGATACTGGTGGGCGTGTACGACAAATTACGGAAATCGTCAAAATCGGGCCTCTGGGAGAGCCGCTTGCTGTTCCAGCTGAATGGTTGACGACGTATTCCTTCGATTTGTTGGACAAGGTAACAGGGTACCGGGATTCGCAGAACAATGAGAAAACGCTTCGATATGACGGCCTAAAGCGTCTGGTCTTTGTTAATGACCCGGATCGCGGCGTCATTACGTATGAGTATGACGACGTCAGCAATTTAATGACTACTCTCGATGCGCAAGGACAGACAAATCGGTACGAATACGACGGTGCGAATCGTCTCCGCAAAGAGTTTCTGAACAACACGACGGATACCGCAGACGTGGAGTATCACTACGACACGCCATTCGGCCCGATTGATCAAGGTGATTACTGGTCTTCAATCGGCCCGGCGGCAATTCAGCGCGCCGTGCTCGGTCGGGATGTGCCTGACCCTGATTTTGATCTTAACGGAGATGGTCAGATTGACGTGGCTGATGTGGTAGCAGCGTCTCAAAGTACGAACACTATAACCGCTCAGAATACGATGGGGTTCTTATCCTGGGTGCGAGACGAATCGGGTGAAGAGCATAACTCGTATGATCATCGCGGTCGCAATGACTGGACCATTAAGCGCGTAAAAGATCAGAACGAGATGCTGAGGAATTTCTACACCGGACGAACGTTCGATTCAATGGACCGCGTTCGAAACCTGGTTTACCCCGATCAGAGTTCCATCACCTATACCTATAACGATCGAGGTTTAATGGAGTCGATACCGGGTATAGTCGCCGACCTCAATTACGACCCTGTTGCTAATATTTCGTCTTATTCATCAGGCAGCGGACTTAATTCAAGCTACACCTACGATTCGCGTCTGCGGCTTAAAACATTGACAACCACGCGTAGCGCCGACAGTTTGAAGTTGCAAGACTTTACCTATATTTACGACTACGTGTCGAACGTCACCGATATTGTGGATGGTCGAAGTGACGCTCAGCTTGCGTCGATCGGTGCCGAGCTCGGGCTATCCTCGTCTGAGGCGCTTGAGTACGACGCCAATCAGTCATTCGTCTATGACTCTCTCTATCGCCTGACGCAGGCTAAAAACGAAAGTGTGTATGGCACGGTTGACTATCGATACGATCGTATCGGCAACATGATCATGAAGAACGCGAACCTTGTTGACGACCTGCCCGGGATGAACCTTGGAACGATTTCGTTTGGCGGCGAGAGCGGTACGAGTGGACGAATTGGCAGAGCCGCTGGTGATGCCGCAGGCCCTCACGCCGTGACGCAGGCGCAGTTTGGCGGGCTACCGGAACTCATATATAGCGACAATGGTAATGTCGCTTCGGAAGGTTCCACGGTATATGGATGGGACAGCAAAGATCGTCTGGCGCAGATTACCAACGACGATGCGCAAGCTGAATACATTTATGACTATAGAAGTACCCGACGATCAAAGGTTGTCACCGGTGTTGCGGGTGATAATTCAGAGGAGGTGCTCTACGTAAACGCGTCCAGCGAAGTGCGTAACGGGCAGCTCTACAAGTTCGTGCATTTAAGAGAAAAGCGCGTTGCACGTGCGACACAAGGTGCCACGTTTGCTGTAGAAAACTACTACTTGTTCGATCATCTGGGTTCAGCGCATGTTTCGGTCGATGATACGTTCAGCGTATCGGAGCATCGAGTAAGTTACCCATTTGGTACCCCCAGGTTGGTGTCTAACGCAAGCAGTGTCGGCGGATCCATCGATTTCCCGTACACAGGTAAAGAACTGGATGCAGAAAGTGACTGGTTCTATTTCGAAGCTCGTTACTTACAGTCTACGTATGGTTCCTTTGCTTCGGTGGATCCGTTGGATCAGCTTGTGGGAAGGGCCGAGGGCTCGGGATTTTCGATGGATCCTCAGTCTCTAAATCGATATTCGTATGTTCTAAACAACCCACTTATATATCGTGATCCAGACGGTAACGCACCACAGGTTCTAACCGTTCCTGCCGGTGCTGCTATTGGGGCTGCGTATGGTCTTTTAACCGGGCTTATCAATGAAGTTGCGCACAATGGGTTTTCGGATGGAGCGCTCGGGCGTGTTACCACGTCTACTGTTAAAGGTGCCGCAATCGGTGCGGCCGGAGGATTAGGTGGACCTCCGGCAGCCTATGCAGTTGCAGCGACACTGGCTGGTGCGCAGGCGGGTTATGACGAATATCAAGATGGAGGTAGCGCGGGCTCCGTCGCTGTTCACGCGGTAGCCGGAGCAAGCCTTGATGTCGGCTCCAGGTTGGTTGGGGGCGCTGTAGCTGGAAGATATTTAACCGGTGCAGTGGATAAAGCGAAGTTGGCAGGAGCAATATCGGGGACCATACGTGTCGTGTCGAATGAGACCGTGGCCGGTTGGACGGACTCGGCGTATCAGTTCACCGTGGATGGAGTTCAAGGAATTGGAGAGTCGTTTCAGGAATTTGGAAATGACATCAAGGAATCAATGCCAAACAGCGTCGAAGAGTTGGCCAGGTATTTTTCACCAACACCACAGGGGCCCGAGCCGAATTAAGGAGGACGATTATATGAAAAACGAATCATCAGCGGGTCCGGCTCAGTCCGGGCATCGAAATCCAACTCTCCCTCGGTACGAAGGCCAAGGATGAGTGAACGAGCCGTTGGAAGTAATTTTATTAGTGCATGGCGCACAACCACCGATAGGTAACTAACTATGAGTAAAAAAAACGAACTATTAACACGAGCTACAGTGGTGTGTGTTGCAGCGCTGTTTGCAAATGCCGCAACCGCGCAGGCTGTCATCTCTCTTGATTCTGTGCAGGCAAGGGTCGGAGAGTCGGTGACCGTACCGCTGACTATTTTTGGAAGTCCTGTTTCTTCAGGCTTTAATGCTGAAATTCGTGTGCCACAGAGCACGGCAATTACGAGTATCAGCGGTGGATCACTAATTAATAGTGGTTTTTCGCTTAACTCTAACCTCAATCAGCAAGAAGCGCGAGTATTGGCATATTCGTCGGCGAGCACGTTTAGTGGCGACGGCGACTTGGCAGATGTGCAGATTCAAATAGGGCAGGATGCCATGCCGGGTATCTACATGTTGGAGGTTTCGGCAGTTAATCCGGATCCTCTGGTAAACAGTCGTTATGCACTGTCTAATACAGACGGCTTAACGTCGCTCCCTGTTTCGGGTCAGAATGGCAGTATCTATATTTACTCCTTTTCCTCTGATTTTGACGGTGATGAGCTGCC
>JBGCFV010000003.1:0-68933 GCA_045107075.1 Gammaproteobacteria bacterium | reverse complement strand
AGCCTGATACACGTTCGCGAACGTTAGGGCGTTGTGATAGTCGGACTCGGCGGTACTGCCCTCGCCGGTCCAGGTTACGGCAATATGTTCTTCGCCTTTAATCGCCGATGCCATAGCCCAACCGACGGCCTGGGGCACCTGAGTTGTCAGGTTGCCGGAAATGGAGAAGATATTTTTTTCTTTCCAGTGATACATGATGGGTAGCTGTCGGCCGCGACACATGTCACGAGCGTTCGACAAGCACTGACACATCAAGTCGATTACCGGTCTTTCTCTCGTAAAGTACAGACCTACGTTGCGGTAAGTAGGGAACAGCATGTCACCCGTGCGTAATGCCATGCCCTGTGCAATTGAAACAGCTTCTTCGCCGCGGGACTGCACGTAGAACGAGATTTTCCCTTGTCTTTGCGCTTTAAGCATGCGGTTGTCGAACGAGCGCACTTCGAGCATGAGCTGCAAACCGCGTTTGACTGATTCGATGGGTAGAGCCGGATACCAGCTGCCTTTGGCTATGCCGTCGTCGTCCAGCACGCGTACAAGCTGGCGTGACAGAAATTCGGTGTCGGCGACAGACGAAGAGCTGGGCGGTTTGTCTACGGCTCCGGCGGGCGATAGGTTCAAGTAACTGAAATCGGGTTCTTCACCCGGGCGCGCGGGTGCGCCGGGGACTCGCATTCGAGGTTTTTGAGACACGCTGCTACTCCTGCAGACAACTAAACTGGGCGAATACTGTGCGCTGTTGAGCAGCGCACAAGACCGCGCGTACGGAGTACGCGACCTGTCTGTGTATCGAAGACCGGACCGATTCTGGTCCGAAGAGATCATTATAAATGAAACTAATTTATCGTGCCGCCACTATTTGCGTTCTAACGCCATCGGGAAGGCCGTAATTCCATGTGTATCTATGATGCGCTGCGCAAATCAGGTGCGTTGCTTTGGCACGAGCGCATAGACCACAAAACCGAAAGCGATCAGAACCGCTCCCCACAGCGCTTCGCGCGGACGGTTTAGCGCAATATGGCATATGGTCCAGCCGGTAAGTGCCAGAAATGTAAGCGGCGTGACCGGATAGCCCCACGCGGAAAATGGCCGAGGTTCATCGGCTTGCGTAATCCGTAATACGAACAACGAGACCACGGTAACGAACGTGTTGACGGCCAGTGTGAAACCGCTGAAAACCAGGATCGATTCGAAGGTGGCGGTCACTACTAGAACGAGTGCTATGAGTGCCTGGACGTAAATGGCTACGTACGGAATACCGTCGTCATTTGATCGCGAAAGAGGTGCAAACGCCTTGAAATCTTCGCCGATCATTTGCAGTACGCGCGGCGCCGCCATAATCATCGCGCTGGCGGTGGAAATTAACAGTAGCGACAGCAGCGCGCTTGCGATACGTGCGACATTAGAGCCAAAGGCGTATTCGGCTGCGACGTAGACTATTTCGAGTCTGCCCACCAGTACTTCTTGCGGTGCGATGGACAAAAACGTGTAGTTAACCAGCACATAAATCAGAGTTACCACCGCCGTTCCAATGGCCAATACGCGCGGCAGTGATTTCTGAGGGTTCTCAAGTTCTCCGGAGATATAGGTAGCGGCATTCCACCCTGAATAGGCATAGCTTACGTAAATCAGTGAGATAGCAAAAGGCGTGCTGACCAAAACCGCGGCTTCGGAGGTCCCCACCGCAAAGCGAGTCGAGGTTTCAAGCGGCGCAAATACGAGAGCTGCCAGGCAGCCTCCAACGACCATGGCCACTTTTAGGACCGTGAATATCCACTGGGTCTGGCCGCTGCGCTCGCGCGAACTGGCGTGGAGCAGGGCAAGTGCGATGATGAGTACGCAGGCGGACAGGGTTGGAGGAACCTGTGGTACGACCAGATTAAGATACCGTCCAAACGTAATGGCCACCAGTGCTGTCGGAGCGGCAAAGCCGATGGTGGCAGAAATCCATCCTGATACAAAGCCAAGTGAGGGATGTATAGCAACCGACAGGAAGTTGTACTCGCCGCCGGAGCGCGGGAGCCGGGCTCCGAGCTCGGCGTAGCACAGAGCGCCGCAAAAAGCGGTTAATCCACCCAGTGCCCAAAGCATTAGCAGAGCGAAGCCTGAGGTGATGCCGTCCAGTTGGTAACCCAGCGAGGTAAATACACCGGTGCCGATCATGTTGGCGATTATGACCGCGACGGCGACTCTCGGAGTAAAAAACCGGCGCTGTTTGTTACTCGAAGTGGGGACGGCTGGCGGCGAATAATTCATCGTCACGGTTATATCACGCGTGGTTGATAGTTTGCTAAACTTCTCAGCCACATTAACCAAAAAGGCAGTGCATATCATGGCGATTAGTAAAGGCGAAAAAATACCTGCAGTAGCTCTAAAGCACATGACCGAAGAGGGTCCGGCGGACATCTCTACGTCAGAAGTTTTCAGCGGCAAGAAGGTTGTGTTATTTGCTGTACCGGGGGCGTTTACGCCGGGCTGCTCAATGACACATTTGCCAGGTTTTGTTGAGTCAGCGGCTGACATTAAAGCGAAAGGCGTCGACACCGTGGCCTGTATTTCGGTTAACGACGCGTTTGTCATGGGTGCCTGGGGTCAGGCGCAAGGTGCAGACGAGATTTTAATGCTCGCGGATCCCGACGGCGCGTTCGCTGAGGCGGTAGGTTTGTCGGTTGACCTGAGTCAGTTCGGTTTGGGCAAGCGCTCCTCGCGCTATGCCATGATCGTGGAAGATGGTGTGGTTACCAGTACGCACATTGAGCCGGAAGGTGGCATTACCGTTTCATCGGCTTCATCTGTAATGGAACATCTCTAAGTTAAAACGTGTTTCCGGTGTGTTTACCATTGGGCCAAAAAAACCTGCTCAATTTGAGCAGGTTTTTTTTTAAGAGAAAGGATCCGTAAAAAATGGCGTGCCGACCGGGTCGACACGCCGCGCAAACACTCTTTTCGGAAGCAGCTCGAGAGGTACCGTGAGCCGTGCTTTATAAAGATTGTCATTCAGTTACTCAACTTCACTGCGTCAAAGTTGAGCGAGTGCGATCTTGCTTAATTCGCAGACAGTGGCAGAGCTTTCTCGACACTCTGGCCACTCGAGCAAATTGGTTTTAGTTTGAAGATATTCGTTGCACTGAGACGCGGGCAACCGGGTTGCGCCAGTCGTACTGTGAGGCCGCTAAATCGCCTTCACCGTGGATTCCTGGGCTCACTCGAACGTAGCCTTCGCCGCCGGCACCAGGTGATGGACCTTCTCCGCCGCACTGTGGTCCCGGGATGTTAGCGCATAGCTCGTCGTTAGGCTCGCTGCCAGCGTCATAGCCAATGGCGGTGTAATCAATCGTTTGCCATCGATAGCGCGGTGCCCGGACTGTGTTCAGGCCAACAAAAGAATCGTTCGTGGGCAGCAACATAGCTGCTACGCTGATACGGTTAAACGGTCGGGTTGTATCCAGTCTTACGGTTACAGACTCACCCGGGGCCAGTAGGCCATCTGTGGTTTCAACGTCGCCAATGAGTTGTGGCAGCGTATCAAGTAGTTCAACAAATGGTCCTGTAGCGCCGCCCTCTGCGAGAAGAGCGAGTTCTTCACCGGCCTCGGTTCCGGTTTCAAACAGACTGATTGATTTCTTGTGAGCCACCACGAGTAGTGGTGTGAAAGTGGTAGCGCTGACATTAGTGACTGTTACTTCGTAACTGCGTGCGTTGTTGCTATACCAGCCGTCGGCGGAAGCGGCTAGTGGTGATAAAGCAAGCGTTGCCAACGCGATGGTGGTTAGTCTGGAAAACATGTTCATGGTTAATCCCTGTGTGATTTTGTTTTAGTTGGTAGAGTCAATGTGCCTCAATAAAGTCACCCGAAAATCACGAGATTGTTACAAAGAAGTAAACTAGAGTGCGTCTGAATACGCGTGCACTCCGGGCCACGTGAAGTACTTATTCGGAAGGTGCCACGCAACTGGGCATGTTGCTGCTTTAAGTTGCACCCAACTGTAGGAGAAACCCAAAGGCATTTACTTGTCCGTCCGTTGGCAAGGACGGCTGCACGGCCGCTCGGCTCATCCTGTCGCGATAAGTTTTCTAAGCCAACAGGCTGTTTGAGTTTTTCATCGCGGCAGGATGCCGCTCCCAAGCCAGGGTTTCTACGCCAAGAAAAACGCTGGATATTTGATCGCCGCAGGAAGCCGCTCCTGCACGTTAGATGCGCTTTTCTGTTTAAGGCTGTCTAAGCGCAGTGCAAAGAGAACGAAAAGGCTGAACCTTGTCCTAGCTTACTGGCTACTTCAATCTTGCTGTTGTGCAGGTCCAGCATTTTCTTGACGATGGCCAGGCCAAGGCCGGTTCCAAGCTGGCGGTTGGGGTCTCCGCTTTTCGACACAAATGTACGTTCAAAAATGCGCGGTAAATCTTCTGATGCAATTCCGGTTCCGCTGTCGAACACTGTGGTGACAATTTGGTCGTTGTGTTTCTTGAGGCACACTCGCACAAGGCCGTTGGAGTTCGTGTGTTTTAACGCATTGTCAATCAGGTTTTCCAGTACACGTTCAAGCATGCCAATGTCGGCGGAAACCAGTGCGGTGGTTTTCTCGATGTCTATTTCAAGTGTTATGCCGCGGCGTGCGGCGTCGAGTTTAAATTTTTGCACAATGTCTTGAACCAGTTCAGCCATTGAAAACGGCTCGCGTTTAATCGTGAGGATTCCTGCGTCGAGGCTCGAAAGTTCAAAGAGTTCTTTGACCAGTTTTCCAAGATGTCGTCCGTGTCGCCCCGCTGTTTCAAGGTATTCCTTTCGCTGGTCTTCACTGAGTTCATCGTACTTGAGATAGAGCGTGTCAATGTAACCCTGCATAGACGAAAGCGGCGTGCGTAAATCGTGCGACACGTTCTGCATGAGCTCACGCCGACGACGGTCGGTTTGGCGCAGTTCATGCATTTGGCTGACAATCTTTTTCGACATGCTGTTAAACGTGACGGCCAGAGTATCGATTTCATCAGGGCGCTTGAGACGGTGTTCGGCATTGACCACCTCACTGAAACCGTTGTCGCGGAAGGTGTTGAAGCTGTTAACGAGTCGGTTCATGCGACGGGTCAGAACGTAGAAAATCAAAAGTCCGGCCAGAAGTGCGAAGGCCATTAGCGCGGCGACCGCGACCACGCCGTTCTTAATAATCAGGCTGTTGCGTAAGCCGCGTACCGCCGACATATGCGACTCACCGCCGAGCACAGCGTACAGATAGCCGGTGATATCGCCGTTATCGTTAGTGACCGGTGCAGCCGAAAACACTTTTTTGGAGCCTGGGTTACGGGGATCGTCACCGTAAACCGGCAGTCGATCGGGTGCGGCAATAAATGCGTTGATCGGGTCAAGAGCAATAGGTTGGTCAGTGACTTCTCCTTCAGGCAAGGCATGGCCGACAACCTGACCGGACGGAGCGAGTAAATAGACTTCGATGGATGGGTTAATCACCATGACCATTTGGGCGATATTCTTGAGCGCGTCTTCGTTAATGCGGTCCTCTTCCATCAGGTTCTGCGTGGCCACGACATAGTCGGCGATCGTTTTGTTCAAACGCTGTGTGGCTTCTTGCTGGTAGCGTTCGGTTGTCCACCAGGTAATCCCTACGGTGGCCAGACCAATGCACACGAGAATAACAAGTAGCGCGGCTACCGAACGCAGAAAAAGAGAATTCATGCTGTCACTTGCTGACCGAAGCGATACCCAACGCCCCACACCGTTGTGAGCATGGCGGGTGAGGAGGGGTCAGGTTCTATTTTGCCGCGTAAACGATTGATGTGGGTGTTTACAGTGTGCTCGTAGCCGTCGTGACCGTAACCCCAAACCTGATCAAGCAGCTGAGAACGAGTGAACACCACACCCGGGTTACTCGCAAAGTGAGCCAATAGATCGAACTCTTTGGCGGTAAGCGTGACGGAACCTCCGCCGATTACGACGTCACGGGAGCTCAAGTCAATGACCAGATCGCCAGAACATATCTGTTGCGCCTGACGAGCGCTGCCATGCTGTTCGAGCATTTCGGAACGGCGAAAAATAGCTTTAGCGCGGGCAACCAGTTCGCGCACGCTAAACGGCTTGGTCAGGTAGTCGTCGGCCCCGAGTTCCAGCCCGAGGACGCGATCAATTTCAGACGTTTTGGCGGTGATCATGATGATGGGCACAGTGCTGCCGGACTCACGCAGCGCTTTGCATATATGTAGACCGTCTTTACCGGGCAGCTGCAAATCGAGCAGCACGATGTCCCAGTCTTGTGATAGCGCCAGGTCGAGGCCGTGACGGCCGTTATGGGCAACGGTAACTTCTTCGCAGACGTCCTGGAGGTGCAGCTTGATGAGCGCGGCAATATCCATTTCATCTTCAATAACGAGGGCATTTTTGGCCATATGATTTCTCACATCCATGCTAATAGGCTAACGGTAAAAGGTTACGCAGAGTTCACGAAACGATTCTTAAAAGATAACGACCGTGTTCAGGCGTGGAATATTTCGCTCTGGCGTAATTACTCTCTTCATCCTCGGAGACAGGGGTAAGCTACTGTTATTAATATAGTAATTGTGTCCCGTATCCATAGAGCGCCAAATTGTTGTCACGCTGGGTGTTCATTTCGACCTCCCTGTTGGGTGCCTGAAGGGCTCTTAGTCTGACCCTTCGGGCCAAGTCGAGTGCGTACCCCAAGGGCATTGGCTTTCCGGCCGATGGCCGGGCAGGCTGCACGGCTCATCTTGCCGCGATCAGACATCTGAAAGTTCAACAACGTCGCGTATTTCATCACGGCAGGAAGCCCTCTTTCCCTGCTTTAATGAAACGTTATGCGAGCTTTGGAGCGAACGCTTTCGATCCGGTTCGTTTGAGCGGTTTTTTGGGCGTTGTCCTGGCGTATCTATGCCACGGGCATGGCAATCTGCTGTGAGAAAGCGTTGGTATCCCCAAAAAATCTCCTTAAAACAAGCGTCAACGTTGCACTTGAGTCCGCGCGACTGCACAATACGAAGCATCTTTTAGGGGGATATACACGCCGGTGCTTGCGCACAGTGACGGGCGGACGTGATCCCACAACAACCGCAGGGTCATTGTATGTCCATCCGAAGAATGTCATCGCTTCCTTTAATAGCCGCAGCTGTGGCCTCGGCGCTCGGAACGGTCTGGACTGCGCCGGTTTTCGGCCAGGCGGCGTTGGAAGAAGTCGTCGTAACGGCGAGAAGGCGTGAAGAGGGTCTTCAGGATGTACCTATTTCGATCAACGCCGTCAGTGGCGACAAGCTCGAAGAAGCGGGCATAGACAAGCTGGAGGACCTGCAGGCTTTGGTGCCGAACTTTCAGCTCACTGAAACGGGCATTAGTACACAAATGTACGTGCGCGGAATCGGTACAAGTAACAACCAGGGCTTTGAGCAGTCGGTTGGAACCTACGTTGACGGTGTTTACTATGGTCGCCAACAGCTCATTCGAGCCCCCATGTTTGATCTTGCGCGCGTTGAAGTGTTGCGCGGACCGCAGGCTATTTTGTTTGGTAAAAATTCTATCGCCGGCGCTTTGAATATGACGACAGCACGTCCGACCGACGAGCGTATGGGTAAGGTTGCTGTGACTCTTAACCCCGATTTTGGCGGCTACGAATCACGTTTTATCTATTCTCAGGGCATTACCGATAATTTGGCAGGCCGTTTATCGCTGCGATTTGCTGAAGAAGATGGTTATGTTCGCAATACGCGACGGAACGACGACGAAGTAAATCGCAAAGAGGCCACTGTTCGAGGCCAGCTTCGGTTCACGCCAACCGATACGCAGGAGTGGAATTTGAAGGTCGAGTGGAACCAGTTCGACCAGACCGGCCGGCAAATCGAAGTCATTCAGGACGACGCAACGGCTGAGAGCGACGGATTAAGTTTTGGTCAGATTTTGGCGGGCTTCGGCCAACCGCTTGGCATTGCCGAACTCAATATCGACTACGAGCGGCAGGCCGACTCATTTGAGAAGAGTGACAATGAACTGATCAATTTTACCTTGATCGGAACCTTCGATTACGAAAACGGCAATGCGCTCACCTCCACAACGTCTTACGTGGAATATACTTTCGATGAAATTTGCGACTGCGATTTTGTTGGGGCCCCCGTCTTTGACTTGCCTATGAACGAAGGCTACGAGCAAATCAGTCAGGAATTTCGACTGGCGTCAGCGGGCGGTGAACTGATTGACTGGCAGACTGGTCTGTTTTTTCAAAGAAGTGACGTTTTGTTTCAGGATATGTTGCGAGTTCAGTCGAACAGCATTCTTCCTCAAATCTCGTCCCTGCTCGGTAACGTCATTAATCAGGGCGCAGCGCGATCCTACGAATCGTCATCGGAGCTGTACGCGTTCTTCACCGAGGCGACCATTAACGTTTCCGATCGATTTCGTGTAACGGTGGGTGGTCGATATACCAAAGAGCACAAGTCTGGTTCACGGATAGCTCAAGTGTACGACCTGCAGCCCGGCAGTCTGGAGCGTCTCGGTCTGTCGACCAACGCGGCGGCACCGGCTTTGTTCGATTTGGTATTTGGCTTTCAGAATGAGCAGTTTGAGGGTCACAACCTGAGAGGGTCGCGATCTGAAGATTCGTTTACACCGTCCTTAAACATGCAGTACGACATAAACGATGACTGGATGGGCTACATTACAGCCAGCACCGGTTTTAAGTCCGGCGGTTTCGATGCTCGTGGTAACAATACAAACTCATTTGAGTTTGAAGAAGAGGACGCTACGGCGATTGAAATTGGCGCCAAGGGCAAGTTTGCTGACGGCCGGGTGGAAGCAAATATTTCAGCCTACAACACGCGATACAGCGACCTTCAGGTTAGTCAGTTCGACGGTCAAATTGGTTTTAACGTGGGTAACGCGGGTGAGGTTGTGGCGCGCGGTATTGAGTTGGACGGACGCTGGGCCATTGCAGACTCATGGACCTCGACGTTTTCAGTGGCGTATCTTGACCACGAATTCGGCGACTTTAGAAACGGCAACTGTTACAACTTTCAGGAACAAGATGGCGACTTTGTAGACGGCGTCCAACTGTGTGACTACACCGGTCTGTCCGGTCAATACACGCCACGTTTGACAGGTGCTTTTTCACTAGACTATTACAAGCCATTGAACGGTAGTTTTGATCTTCGTATGACGGCGGATATGTCCTATACAGCGGAACAAAATGTTCACGTTAACCTCGATCCACAGTACGAGATCGACGCTTACGCAAAATGGAATATTCGGGTTGCGCTCGAAAGTGATAACTGGACACTCGCGCTTTCCGGTCTCAACTTGAGCGACGAGCGCGTGCTGACGTACGTGGGTAACAACCCGCTTTCTGGCAGCACGTTCAACACCAATACTTTCTACGGCTTTGTTGCACCGCCGCGCACTTTTACCTTGTCAGCAATCTACGAATTTTAAATTCACGTCATCACACTGCTGCAAGTAAGGGCCTGCTTTGCAGGCCCTTTTTTATTGCATTACCGAAGTTCGTTCCATAAGAAACCGCGTGTTCCGGAGTCGTAGGGTTTTGCTGATGAGTGTGATACAAATGTGGGTTACTTCCACAGACGATTAACAAGTAGAGGGTACTTATGCTGCCAGGTAAAATGATGGACGAGCCATTGTTGATAACCTCTTTTTTGCGCTACGCCGAAAAGATCTATCCCGATGTCGAAATCGTGTCGGTGACTCAGGATTCACCGAGACATCGAACCAGCTACGGAGAGTGTTTTGAGCGGGCTCGTCGCCTGGCTAACGCGCTGACCCGTCTGGGTGTCACGCCCGGTGACCGTATCGGTACCATGGCCTGGAACGATCACCGTCATTTCGAAGC
This sequence comes from Gammaproteobacteria bacterium, assembly GCA_045107075.1. Lineage (GTDB taxonomy): Bacteria > Pseudomonadota > Gammaproteobacteria > Steroidobacterales > SZUA-146 > SZUA-146. The sequence goes on along the minus strand of JBGCFV010000003.1, from coordinate 59,085 downwards.
GTATTACGCCATTCCGTGTATGGGCGCTGTGTGTCACACCATTAACCCAAGGTTGTTTGCCGAACAGCTGCTGCATATTGTTAATCATGCTGAAGACGAGTGGATTCTGACAGACCCGCTGTTTTTGCCGCTATTTGAAAAGATGCATAGTCAGTTTACTGGCGTGAAAGGCTACATTGTTTTGACTGACGAAGAGCACATGCCTGAGACAGCGCTCGATAACGTGCACTGCTATGAAACGTTGCTCAGCAACGAACGTGCGGACTTTCGCTGGCCCGACCTCGATGAGCGTTCCGCCAGTTCGTTGTGCTACACGTCCGGGACAACGGGTAATCCTAAAGGCGTTCTTTACAGTCATCGATCCAATTTTTTACATACAATGACGTCGTTGCAACCGAATATTTTTAACCTGGGTGTGGCGGATTGCGTGTTGCCCGTTGTGCCCATGTTTCATGCTAACGCATGGGGTGTGCCGTACGCTGCGCCAGTGGTTGGTGCAAAACTGATCTTGCCTGGGCCGAAACTGGCCGACGGCGCGACACTTTATGATCTCATGGACAAAGAAAATGTCACGCTCGCGCTCGGCGTGCCGACTGTTTGGCTGGCCTTGCTTGAGTATCTCGATCAGAACAACCTCACGCTGGACAAGCTCAAACGCACTATTGTAGGTGGTGCTGCGTGTCCAACCTCCATCATGGATGCCTTTAGAGACAAGCACGATGTGTTTGTGCACCACGCGTGGGGCATGACAGAGACGAGTCCACTGGGTACGTTCACACCTGACCTCCACATCTGTCCTGATGTTGCTACTGAAGAAATTGATGTGCTGCGCGCCAAGCAAGGACGCCCGCCCTTTGGCATTGACATCAAGATTGTCGATCCGGAAGGAAAAGACCTGCCGTGGAATGGCAGCGACTTTGGCACGCTGAAAGTGCGTGGTCCCTTCGTCTGCGATGGCTATTTCAAACTCGACGAGAGCGATGCTCACGATGATGACGGGTGGTTTGATACGGGCGACGTGGCGACGATTGATCCACGTGGCTTTATGGAAATTACGGACCGGGTAAAAGACGTTATCAAGTCCGGCGGTGAGTGGATTAGCTCATTGGAATTGGAAGAGATTGCCATGCGCTGCGAAGGCGTCGGCGAAGCCGCGGCCGTTGGTATTAATCATCCGAAATGGACCGAGCGTCCGCTACTCGTTGTCGTAAAGAAAGAGGGCGCTGAGCTTGACGCGAGTACGCTTAAAACCTGGTTTGACGGCAAAATGGCCTCGTGGTGGATGCCTGATGACGTTGTCTTTGTGGAGGAATTGCCACATACGGCAACAGGGAAATTAAACAAACTCAAGATTCGTGAAATGTTCAAAGACCATTACGCAGAGGAAAGCTGATGCTTCGAACGCTGTAACTATCTCTTTTAAAAGCTAAAGACTGAGATAGGGTAGCATTTGAAAACTGTTGCTTGCACCATGTTGGTGCTGCCAGCGCTTCGTGCGACCATAGGTCGGGAATATGTAAAAAACGATCACGCTACGGCTGAAAACGGTGCTAGACTCGTCAGAGATAAAAGGACCAGACCACAATAATTTTAATGTCTCGTCTTACGGTACACGACGTTAGGGTTTCAGCAGTTCACCGTTAGAGTGAACGAAGCGTATGCTTTTAAATAGAGAGCCCGCTGCGACTCATCTAAATTGATATAGTGCCCTTTGGGGGGGGATAAGAACATGACCAAACTGATAAAGACCATTGCGCTTGCCGCTGTGTTTAGTTTCGCGACGCTCGTTGCCGCGGACACCGTAAGCTACTCGGGTAACACCGAAACCAGCGCCGACGGCAGCTGGTTCCACCCCGACGCTGATTTCGTCATGCTTGACCGCGATACCACTGTTTACTCGGTGCAGACGTTCAGTGTGACCGAAGACGGAATGTACGATATTACCTCTATTCAGGGTCTCAACTCGGTAGACACTCAGTTCGACGGTATGATCTTTCTATACGCCGATGCATTTGACCCAACCAACGGCCTGATGAACGGTGTCGCCGCCGATGACGACGGTGCAGGCGGTTCAGGCACTTCAGACATCCTCGGTGTCAGCTTGACGGCAGGCACGACCTACTATCTAGTTACGACCGGCTTCACTTCTGAAGATACTGTATTTGGCGCAGCCACGGGACCGTTCACCAACACCATATCTGGCGACGGTGACGTCCTTCTTGACGGTTCGCCAGTCCCGGTTCCAGCAGCCGTTTGGCTGATGATCAGCGGTTTGGCTGGTTTGGGGCTGTTCCGACGCAAGCCAGCACAAAGCTAGGCCAGCAAGGCTGACGCGTTTCGCACGCGACCTGCTTATGACAAAACCCCGCCTCGTGCGGGGTTTTTTTATGCTTCCTGGAACCCAACACACGTTTATTTGGTTAGAATTAGGGCAGTGTGTTCACCCCCATTTGACGAACGACCGTCTAGCCTTCCTGAGAGGTTGACTCGACCAATCTATCGACGCAAGCGAGTGTCAGCCGACTATGGAATACGTGTATGACTGATTTGTATTACGCAGCAGCCTGTCAGACTGATTTCGCTGCGCCGACTGACCGCGACGGAATAAAAGCCAATACTCAGCGTATGGCGAATATTCTGGAGCAAACCATCGCAGGCTATGAGCCGTTTCACGACGTGCGCTTATTCACGTTTCCAGAGTTCGCACACGCGGTGCCTGTGTACCAAACGGTAGCCGAGCTGAAAAAGCGACTGGCCGTATCTATTCCGAATGAGCATACCGACCACTATGAGCGCCTGGCTAAGAAACACGGATGCTATATTCAAACGGCTTCGTTTTTAGAAGTCGACGACGACTATCCAGGTGCACTCTTCAACACAACGGTACTCATAGGGCCTACCGGAATCTTAAGTAAGTACCGCAAAGTGAATACCTGGATTCCGTGGGAAGTGCATACGTCTCCGGCCGATATCGAAGACTATAAAGAAGAGCTTTTTCCTGTTGTAGACACCGAGCTTGGCAAACTGGGTGTGGCAATTTGCTACGACTGGTTGTTTCCGGAAACGATTCGCCAGCTTGGTTTCAACGGTGCTGAAGTCATTATGAGGGTGTCGGCTTACATGAACCCGTGGGGCACAGCTGAGCCGATGAACTGGTGGGGTCTGATCAATCAGACTCGTGCCCTTGAAAACACGGCCTACGTTGTCGCCTCTAACCAGGGTGCCGAGCTGTCGAACTATCCACCGTTTTGCTGGCCCGGCGGCAGTATGGTCGTCGATTACGACGGTCGCGTGCTTGCCCAGGCCGACTCCGGACCCGGCGAAAGAGTGGTGATTGCACCCATTAATATTCAACAGCTTCGCGATGAACGAACGCGACGTCAGGGCCACGACATGCGCAGTCATATGAGAACGTCCGCTCATACCTACTACCAACACGAATATCTGACTCCGGCGGGTAATGGCCCGATTAGTATTGATTCGCTAAATGAACGCATCAGTCAAAGTAAGAACACTGTGCGCAAACGTGAAAAGGAACGCTGAGTTATGCCTTATTTTTTATTTGCGTACAAAGCATGCTCAATGTCTCTGACTCGACGTCTGCTACTGCTTGGTGCTGCGATACTGATCGCGAGTTGCGGTGGTGGTGCAAATGAGGCCCCGTCGGCAACCCTGAAACTCACAGCTAAAGACGTAGAAATAAATAACCGCGGCGTGGCTTTGATGGGATACTTCGACTACGCGGGGGCCCGGGAAGCGTTTCGCGAGGCGGTAGACCGCCAGCCTCAGTGGGCCGACGTCAAAGTGAATTTGGCCATCGCAACGCTCAATCGTCAAATGGACGGAGATGAGGAGCTGGCGCGAGGTTACCTGGACGAGGTGTTGGCCGAGTCGCCGGACAACCTGCGCGCTCATTTTGTGGCCGGCCTCCTCGCTGAAAGAGCTGGCGAGACCGCGCGAGCCAAGCAGCACTATCAAACGGTGTTGAGTAACGATCCGGAAGACGCATACGCGGCGTACTACCTTGCTGTTTTAACTCAGACAGAGGACCCTGAAACGGCGCTGGCACTTTTTGAGCGCGCCATCGAGAACGACCCGTATTTACGCAGTGCATATTACGGCGCTTTTTTATTAAACGTACGCTCCGGCGACCGCGAAGCGGGTCTTGTCATGCAGGGCGTATACGAGCGACTCGCTGATAATCCGCGAGCACGACTGGCCGAGACCAAATATACCCGCATGGGCGGCAAAGCGAACGCGTTGGCCGTTGACGTCAGTGAGCCGGAAGCGACTTCGCTTCCAGACGGGCCGCTGTTTTTGTCGCCTCAAACGGTCGTCACGTTTGACGTTCCACGAGATCGCTCTCTCACCACTGTGGACCTGGCTGGTAACGGGCTTCAGGATATTTTTGTTGCTACTCCGGAAGGTCCATCTCAAGTGATTCTTGCCGGCGAAGACGTATATCAAGAGTTCGATCATGTGCTGACCCGTATGGGGTCTTTAAATGCAGTTGCCTGGGGAGACGTGGATAACGATGGCATGACCGATGTCGTTGGCTGCGGCGTAAACCAGTTACAGATTAAATTTCAAACAGCCGTCGACAAATGGACGAGGACACAAAATCTCGCGTCATTGAGTCCCCAAAAGTCATGCAGCGACGTCCAACTGCTTGACGCTGATCATGACGGAGACCTGGACGTGTTTCTATCGTTTGCGTCGGGTGGCCATGACGTTTTGAGTAACAACGGCGACCGGTCTTTCCGAAGTCTTCGCAGCGAAAGAGGTTTGGCGTTTAGTGAAGGTAACGGACGCAATTTGGTTGCCGCCGACATTGATGGCGATCGCGACACGGACCTGCTGGTCGTAAATGCTGCAAGCGTCGATTTGTTGTTTAACGACCGTTTGTGGGACTACACACCCGCAAGTGAGCAAGCACCGGAGCAGGTGCCGGACACACTGCTCAGCTCCGGGCTCATGACGCTCACAGCAGCCGACGCAAACGCTGATGGTCGCGTGGAGCTCTACGGAATTACCAAAGCCGGACAGCTCATTCGCTGGTCGCGTGACGGTCAGAAAAGTTGGTCAAGCCGGGTTCTGTCGAGCATAGCAATCGATACGGATTCCGAAGCCAGTCTGGATGTCAGTGACTTCAACGGCGACGGTGTGCTGGACCTGCTGGTCGTTGACGCGGCCGGTCTAAAGGTACTGGGCTTGACCGAAGCTGGCGTAACGACGCTGTTCGACTACGCAGGCAACGTAAGCACGGCTATGCATCTGGTCGCTGACGCAGATCAGGGGCCGTCTTTGCTCGCTTTGGTAAATACGGCTACAGGTCAGCAGCTACTTCGATTTCCTCCAGGTCCCGGGCGTGGCAAATTTGTTGCGCTGACCTTTGAGGGTCAGGAAGAGAAAGCGGATTCGATGCGCTCGAACAGAATGGGCGTCGGTACACGTGTCGCCGTGCGCCGAGGTTCCTCCTGGACTATCGTGGACACTTTTGATCGCCATACGGGTCGGGGTCAGAGCGCTCAACCGCTGTCAGTCGGACTCGGTACTTCGAGCACCATCGACTACGTGGCAATCGACTGGTCAGACGGGGTGTTTCAGACCGAATTGAATCTGGCTGCGGGTAAGCAGCACAGTATTACCGAAACCCAGCGCCAATTATCCAGCTGTCCGGTTCTGTTTGCCTGGGATGGTACGCAGTGGTCGTTCATAAGCGACCTGCTGGGCGTCGGTGGCATTGGGTTCTTGCATGATCCCGGTGCAAAAGGTGCGGCGCGCTACGGCGAGCCGCGGCCCTGGGAGTATTTTTTGATGCCTCAAGAATGGCTTAAGGCCGACGACGGACAGTTAAAGCTGAAAGTTACCGAGCCTATGGAAGAGTTAGCTCTTCTGGACAATGCCCAGCTTGTGGCTTACGACCTCGCGCCAGGCTGGAAGATGGTGCTGGACGAACGCATGGCGACCGGAGCTCCGTTGGCGACGGGTAAAGCGCAGTTTTATCGCAGCGAGCTTAAGCCCTCTCGAGTTGTGCGTGACGACGGATTGGATCTCACCGAGAGTGTGGCTGAAACAGATTACGTAGCCGCCGACCTGGGTCTTGCTCACCCACGCTTCCTTGGCATGTTGGAAACGCCGCATACCTTAACGCTTGAGTTCGATCAGCGGCTTGATGGGCTGACTAACCCTCTGCTGTTGAGGGCAACTGGCTGGGTCGAGTATCCTTACTCGCAAACTGTTTTCGCAGCCTGGCAGACGGGGGCGTTGTATACACCTCCTTCTCTTGAGGCTGGTGACGACGACGGCAACTGGACTATGTTGCTGGACACCTTTGGTTATCCAGCCGGCATGCCAAGAGAAATGTCTGTCGAGCTTGGGCGGTTACCGCCGGGTACGACCCGATTGAGGCTCAGCGGTAATCTCGAAATTTACTGGGACGAACTCAGTCTTGTTGAAGTGGAAACGCCCGGTGCCGGTGACGTGCAGCGTCAACGATTGTATTTGCAAAGCGCCGAGCTTGGTCAGACGGGTTTCCCGAAACGTAAACAACAGCCTCAGCGCCGACCGGATTACGACTTCAGCGACCGTGTGCCGTTTTGGGATGCGCGCTATCCCGAGGGTCACTATACGCAGCTGGGTGATGTGATGCCGTTGCTTGAGCAGACTGACGGGGCTTACGTTACGGTGGGTCCTGGCGAAGATGTCGAGCTCGCTTTCAATGCGCCAACCGGGCTGCAGGAAGACTGGACGCGTCACTATGTGTTCTTTGTTTCGGGCTATGCGAAGGACATGGATATGTACACTCAGGATTCTGGTTCGGTGGGCCCCTTGCCGCACCGGCCTTCGTCAAATGATTCATTACATAATCAGTACAACACACGCTACAAGGACGGTCACTAGCGGTCCTCTTCCGAGTCTCCTATTATTGTTTAGTTGGAAGCTCTGTTGGCGTTGAACACTGACTGGAGTTTAGGCGCCACGCGTTGTGTTTATAGATGACCATCGAATTGAAGGTCATGAGCGAATTAAAATGAGAATAATAAGAGCGAACCAAGCAGTATGACGCGCCGAAAAAAATACGTTCCCGCGGTAGGGCCCCGACTGAAGAAATTGCTGGTAGCCGTTTTTGTGTTGTTTGCATTGCTGTCGGCCAATGCTGTGTACCTCAGTGCTACGACACTTCTCGAATGGGCTACCGGAAACACGTACCAAAACTTCTTCTATCAGTACATGTTCCTCGCACATCTTGCGCTTGGTTTCATTATTATTGTGCCGGTTATTGTTTACGGCGCCATTCATATCAAGAACGCCCGTAATCGTCCTAACCGCAGTGCCGTAAAGGTTGGGTACGCGCTGTTTTTGGTGGCAATCTTACTGTTGCTCACCGGATTAACATTGACCCGCGGTATTCCGTTGGTGGAAATACGCCACGCCGGCGCGCGCAGCAGCGCTTACTGGCTGCATGCACTAAGCCCGCTGTTTATTGCCTGGCTGTTCGTGCTCCACCGTCTTGCAGGGCGACGTATTAACTGGCGAGCCGGAATGTGGGTCGGTGGCGTCGCGGCCGCACTGACCGTCGTTGCACTCGTGTGGCAGATGCAAGATCCCCGTCAGTGGAACGTAGAAGGGCCGGCAACTGGAGAGCAGTACTTCTTCCCGTCGCTGGCACGCACGGCCAGCGGCAAGTTTATTCCTGAAAAAGCGCTGATGATGGACAGCTACTGTCAGCAGTGCCACGCCGATACACATGAAAGCTGGAAAGACAGCATGCATCACGTCAGCTCTTTCAATAATCCGGCGTATTTGTTTTCTGTCCGTGGAACACGGGCAATGTCCATGGAGAGGGACGGTAATGTTCAGGCTGCCCGGTTTTGCGCTGGCTGTCACGACCCCGTGCCGTTTTTCAGCGGCGCTTTTGACGACCCGAATTTCGATGATGTGAACCACCCAACGGCACACCAGGGTATTACCTGTACCAGCTGTCATGCGATAACCAATATTAATAGCGTGCGAGGCAATGCCGACTACACGATTGAAGAGCCTTTGCACTATCCGTTTGCTTACAGTGACAAGCCGATGTTGCAGTCGATTAACCGACTTCTCGTCAAAGCGAAGCCGGAGTTTCACAAGAAAACCTTTCTAAAGCCATTGCACAAATCAACGGAATTTTGTGGCACGTGTCATAAAGTGCACTTGCCAGAAGAGTTGAACAAGTACAAATGGCTGCGAGGACAAAATCACTACGACACGTTTTTACTCAGTGGCGTATCGGGTCATGGCGCAACCAGTTTCTACTACCCCGAGCAGGCTCACAGTAACTGCAATCAGTGTCACATGAAGCTGGAAGCTTCCAGTGATTTTGGTGCCGGTGAGTTTGACGAATCAGGTGATTTAAAAGTACATAATCATCAGTTTCCAAGCGCGAATACGGCTATTCCTCACGTGCTCGGTTTTGCAGACAGGGCCAACGACGCACATGTGGGTATGTTAGAGGGCGCTTTGCGCGTAGACCTGTTTGGTGTGAAAGAACAAGGCAAGATTGACGGAGTTCTTCATGCGCCGCTCGATTCCAGCACGACTCTTCAGTCCGGTGGAACCTACCTGCTGGAGACCGTGCTTCGAACGCTCACGCTTGGTCATCCTTTTACTCAAGGCACGGGCGACTCCAATCAGGTTTGGCTCGAGCTCACTATGGAAGTCGACGGTAAAGTCATTGGCGCGAGCGGCAAAGTAGACCCTGCAACCGGCGAGGTAGATCCATGGTCTCACTTTGTTAACGCGTACGTGCTTGACAAGAATGGTGATCGAATTGCCGAACGCAACGCTGAGGATATCTTTACCCCTCTTTATAACCACCAGATTCCCCCTGGCGCTGCCGACGTGGTGCACTATCGTTTTGCTGTGCCACAGGAGGCTCGCACGGTTACATTTGAAGCGCGCTTGAACTATCGCAAATTCGATACTTCCTACTACCGCCTTTTCATGGATGACGCGACCGCCTATAACGACTTGCCTGTGACTGTGATTGGTGCCGATCGCGTAACACTTAACGTGCTTCCAGCTGCTGCCGCTGACTCAGTCGTCGCAGACGCCGGCGACTCCTCTGCGACGGCTGACGTGATGTCTTTACGGTTCAGTGCGTCAGTCGATACGCTTAATTCTGTTGACGCTAGTCGCAACGGACGTGAACCCGTCCCTCTATGGCAGCGATGGAATGACTACGGTATCGGTTTGTTGCGTAAACAAGGCGCTGGCGAACTGCGTCAGGCCGAGGCGGCATTTCGTGAAGTTGTTGCGCTGGATCGAGCTGACGGTTCGATGAACCTGGCTCGAGTCTATATTCGCGAGGGTCGTCTTGACGATGCGGTACTGTCTCTTCAGCAGGCCGCCGGACACCGGCAGCCGTCGCCGCCGTGGAGCGTTGACTACTTCACGGGCACTGTAAACAAGCAAAACGGTTACCTGGAGGAAGCGGCTACCAACTTTGAGAACGTTGTGAATACGAATTATCAGAACGCTCGGGAGCGAGGGTTTGATTTCGGACTCGACTACCGCGTGCTAAATAAGCTGGCGGATACATACGTAGAACTGTCCAAGCTGGAACGTGGCGAAGGACGTGCTGCAGTGCTTGAAAAAGCTCGGGCTACCTATCATAAAGCGCTCGAATTAGACCCTGAGAATGCGACGGCTCACTACGGCCTGACTCAGGTTTATTCTTTGGTGGGTGACGAAGAGAAAGCGAGTGTGCACCGAGATCTGCATACTAAATACAAGCCAGATGACAACGCTCGCGATGTCGCTATTAGCACTGCACGACGTAACGACCCCGCAGCCAATCACGCGGCCGATGCGACGGTCATCAATGATTTGCAGCGACGACCCCGGTGACATAATAAGTGACACCATCGCGACTGGACTGAGTACTCAATCGACCACCCCGCTGACAGCCCGACTTATAACGAACAGACCTCTCGCGCATGCAACTTTCCGAGTTTCGCATTAGACTCTACGGTCTTTATTAATGAGAGCGCGCGCCAATGACCAATACCACTCCTGACGACCTCGCGGAACAGGACGATGCCATTATCGGTATCTACTTCAGGCGTTCTCTGTGGGTCTTTCTTGCCGCAGCTCTGGTGGCCGGAGTTATCTGGTGGTGGCAGAAGCAGGACCCCGTCGAGGTTGCAACGGTAGAGGGTAATGCGCCTGGTCCGGCTGTTGTCGCAAGCAAAGAACCGGATGCTCCTTCGATCACATTTACTGACGTCACGACGAGCGCCGGTATCGACTTTGTTCACACGAATGGTGCGTACGGTGAGAAGCTGTTGCCGGAGACCATGGGCGGCGGTGTTGCTCTTTTCGATTACGACAACGACGGTAAAGTCGATATCTTTTTTGTTAACTCATCTGTGTGGCCCTGGCGCGATGCCGAGTCGGCAACACACGCGCTGTATCGCAATGTGAGCAGTGGCGATGGTGACTGGGCGTTTGAAAACGTCACGGTTGCGGCTGGTCTGGACTTGAGCGACTACGGCATGGGTGTTGCGGTAGGCGATTACAACGGTGACGGATACGAAGACTTGTATATTACGGCTGTCGGTAAAAACCGGCTGCTCATGAACGTAAACGGTACCCGCTTTGAAGAAGTCAGTCTGGGTACCGAAGGCGGCGCAGACGAGTGGAGTTCCAGTGCGGCCTTTTTTGATATGGACGGTGACGGCGATCTGGACTTGTTCAGTGCCAACTACGTTGTGTGGTCGCGCGAAATTGATTTTGAAGTGGATTACCAAATTGCCGGAATTGGCCGAGCTTATGGCCCCCCGACGAACTACCGCGGCACGCAGTCAAGGCTCTGGCGGAACGATGGAGATCGTTTTGTAGACGTAAGCGAAACCATTCACGTGACGAACCCGGCTACCGGGTTGCCTGTGGGGAAGGGGTTGGCGGTGCGTCCGGATGACCTCAATGCAGACGGTGCGCTGGATTTGGTTGTGGCAAACGACACCGTTCAGAACTTCGTTTTTGTTAATCAGGGCGACGGCACGTTTGTTGATGAAGGTGCATTGATGGGCATGGCGTTCGACAACAGCGGTAACGCTACCGGTGCCATGGGAGTCGACTCGGCGTTTTACAAAAACGATGACGACGTTGCCGTCGTCATCGGAAACTTCGCGAACGAAATGACGTCGTTTTATGTCTCACGCGGAAGCGAAGTATTTACCGACGAGAGTATTGTTTCAGGGGTGGGGCCAGACAGTCGGCGCGCTTTGAGTTTTGGTTTGCAGTTTTTCGATGCAGACCTTGATGGACGAACGGACCTTGTTACGGCTAATGGACATGTCGAAGACGACATCAACACAGTGCAGCCCAGTCAGCGCCACGCGCAACCCGCGCAGCTGTTTTGGAATTGCGGCTCAACCTGCCGACGCACGTTTTCTCGCGTTGCCGATGCCGAGGTCGGTGACTTGTCTCGACCAATTGTGGGTCGCGGTGCGGCCGCGGCAGATCTGGATGGTGACGGCGACCAGGACGTGGTGCTAACGCAAACCGGAGCCGCGCCGTTAGTGTTGCGCAATGATGGTACCGGCAGTGATTCAAATGCAAACTGGGTGCGTTTTGAGCTTCGCCAAGAGGGCAAGAATCCGCGGGCGGTGGGTGCCAGAGTGGCCTTGACCAGCGGTGCGCAGGTGCAGCGACAGATGGTCATGCCAGCTCGTAGCTATTTGTCTCAGGTGCCCGCTGATGTGACTTTCGGGCTCGGCAGCGCTGCGGATTTTTCTGTAGAAGTCACATGGCCTGATGGAAAAATCAATAGTTACAATGGTTTAGAGTTGAACAGAGTACACGTCATCACCCGTTGAATCGCGCACAGTAATACTGTATAAATATACAGTATGAAACAAGAGCCAGCGATTCAAGATCTGTTTGACGGAGCCACGGCGAGGGCAGCTGCTGCGGCGGCCCTGTTGCAGCAGTCGGTTAGAGTAGGACCGCGCGGTCGCGGCACCGGCTCTTCGCCCACGCCACGGTTTACCCATAAATCGAAAGAAGCGGTTGCCGATAGCTGGTATCTGCGTGCAGACGACTCGCAAAAGCCCGTTGCGACCAAGGTCCATGTGGAACAGGCGCGCACCGTCATCAGTCGCAACCAGTCTCCCGACGTACCATTTAATCAATCGATTAATCCGTACAGAGGCTGCGAGCATGGCTGTGTTTACTGCTATGCGCGTCCCAGTCACAGCTTTGTGGACCTGTCACCCGGGCTGGATTTCGAAACACAGATTTTTGCTAAAACCAATGCGGCTGCTTTGCTCGAACGCGAGCTCTTGGCGCCCGGTTACCGCTGCTCGCCGATTAACCTCGGTGCCAACACGGATCCTTATCAGCCGGTGGAAAAAGACAAAGGGATAACGCGAGAAATTCTGGAGGTGCTTGACCGTCTGGATCATCCGGTAACCATCATTACCAAGGGTGCTTTAATCTTACGCGATCTCGATATCCTCGAGCGCATGGCCAAACGAAACCTCGTGTCGGTCGCAATCAGCATCACCACGCTTGATAACAAACTCAAGCGTACACTGGAGCCTCGAGCTGCATCGCCTGGCGCGCGCCTTAGAACCATGCGCGAGCTGACTGCGCGCGGCATCCCTGTAACCTTGTTGCTGGCTCCCGTCATTCCCGCTTTGAACGACCACGAAATTGAATCCATTGTGAATGCAGCAGCTGACGCGGGCGCGCGCAGCGCCCGTTATATTTTCTTGCGACTTCCGTTTGAAGTAAAAGAGCTGTTTTCGGACTGGCTAATCGATCACTATCCGCTGCGTGCGCGACATGTGCTAAACCTGATAGGTGAGTCGCGTGGAGGAAAAGCCTACGATGCTGACTTTGCGCAGCGCATGACGGGTACGGGGCCTTACGCCAAAATGATTCGTAAACGATTTGATAACGTTGTGAGTAAACGACATTTGAACGTGTCAGAGCAAGTGGAGCTCGACACCGGTTTGTTTACCCGTAATCACCCGTCGCAGGCGCAGTTGAGTCTGATTTAATGATTCAGCCTTACACGCGCAATCGCGTCGTTCCACCGCGCAATTTTGGCCGCGCGATCATCAGCCTCCATATTTGGCAAGAATTCCTGATCAAGCTGCCATAGTTCGGTGAGCTGTTGCTGTGATTCGAGTATGCCGGCGCCAAGACCGGCTACCGCAGCGGCACCCAGCACGGTCGTCTCGATATTGGCCGGGCGTTCGACTGGCAAATCCAGTACGTCCGCCAGCAACTGCATGACCCAGCTGTTTGCACACATTCCTCCATCCACTCTCAAGCTTGAAATAGTCGCTCCGTCGGCGCGCATGGCGTTTAAGAGATCAAAAGACTGAAGACAAATCGATTCAAGCGCAGCGGCTACTATGTGTTCATAGCCTGTGTTTCGAGTGAGTCCGAATATGGCTCCGCGAGCATCTGCATCCCAGTGTGGAGCGCCCAGACCGGTAAAGGCCGGCACCATTACGACGTTTGAGCTCTCTTTAAGTGCTTGAGCAATGGCCTCGCTGTCGGCTGCATGATCAAGTACCTGAAGCTTGTCACGTAACCACTGAACTACGGCGCCTGCGATAAACACAGATCCCTCCAGAGCGTAAGTGGTTTTTCCGTTCAAGCGATAAGCAACGGTAGTGAGCAACTGATTCTTTGAGGTCAAGGCGACCGGGCCCGTGTTCAGCATGACAAAATTTCCGGTGCCGTACGTGCTCTTAATCATCCCTGGGCTGAAGCAGGCTTGACCAACGGTGGCGGCGTGCTGGTCACCGAGCACGCCGTGTATAGAAACAGCAGAATCAAACAACGCACTGGCATCGCCAAAGTGGTCATCACAATCTAGAACGTCCGGCAGCATGTTGGCCGGAATGCCGAATACATCGAGAAGCTCGGCATCCCATTTCAGATTATGAATGTCGAACAGCATGGTGCGCGACGCGTTGGTGACGTCGGTGACATGTCGGGTGTGATTGCTGAGTTTAAAAATCAGAAAGCTGTCGACCGTGCCGAACGCGAGATGGCCTTGTTCGCTCAGTTCTCTTGCGCCTTTGACGTTGTCGAGTATCCAGCGGATCTTGGTGGCTGAAAAGTAAGCGTCAAGCAAAAGGCCTGTTTTTTGAGCGATTAAATCACGGTGGCCAAGCTCTTCAAGCTGTCGGCAAAAATCGGCGGTACGTCGGTCTTGCCATACAATGGCGTGACAAATGGGCTCACCGGTGCGGCGATCCCAAACGACGGTAGTTTCGCGCTGATTGGTAATGCCTACGGTGACAACCTGCTTGACGTCGACCTGAGCGAGCGCGTCGCGACAGGTGCTCTCTACCGACTGCCAAATTTCGTTGGCGTCATGTTCTACCCAGCCGTCTTTTGGAAAGTGTTGAGTAAACTCCTGTTGAGCGCTTGCGACAGGTTGGCCGGCCGAATCAAAAACAACCGCTCGCGAGCTGGTCGTTCCCTGATCTATGGATAATATTAGCGAAGAGTTCATGAGTCATTTCCAGTGTAGTCAGGATATACAGATTGAAAGCGGCCATCAGATTGGGCCGCTGAGCGGTCGGCGTCAACGTCTGCCTTGGTAGTAGCGCAGCTGTAGGGTTCGTCCCGCCAGCGGCGCTGTAGCCAGAACGTCCGCTCGTCGTTTTCGTTACGAAATATTCGCCGGTCAAAATCTTCTTCGAGCAAGGTGTATTCGTTGACGTACGTTTCGGTTACGCCCTCCGTGTCCGTATCGGTCGTCAGCGTTATCGTGAGAATGTTGTCTGCCCACGTCCACTCGCCGCGATCTGTCCAACGGGATTCGGTGTGACTGGACAGGCATGAAAAGAAACGCACCTCGATTTCGCCGTTGGCTTTGAAGCTGCTGTCCGAATGGAATGTCGTCACTCCTTCAGGGCGGATACCAATCCAGTTGCCGACGAAACTGGAGGAATCGATCGAGTTTGATTGTTCCACGGGCGGGTTACAGCCGGTCAGTAGTGTTGCGCAGAGTAATAATGTAGAAAGTCG
Organism: Gammaproteobacteria bacterium; assembly: GCA_045107075.1. Classification (GTDB taxonomy): domain Bacteria; phylum Pseudomonadota; class Gammaproteobacteria; order Steroidobacterales; family SZUA-146; genus SZUA-146. The sequence continues at coordinate 44,040 of JBGCFV010000003.1, read as the reverse complement.
CATGGAGCACAGTGTCGCCAAAAATGCGCCAAGATGAAAGTCAAAAAGAACCGTCTTAACTCACAAGGTTGTTGATTCGGAACACAATTAAGGCTTTTTCGGAATGCTGTGAGCTCGCTGTGGATGCTGATTACTTCGGGAGTGCGGCACGGCAGTGCTCAATAAACAAGCAGTTGTGTCTGGCTGTTCGCTGACGGAACACGGCGCTGTGGGTAGAATAATCGAGTGAAAGGTAGCAGACAAAAAACAGGCTTGGGCATTTTGGTTATGCTGCTGGTTTCGTGTACGGAGTCGGTGCCACCGAGTAATGTGTACAGCGACGTGACGGAGTTGAGTGGGCTGCAGTTTGTCCATCAAAGCGGGAGTAGCGAATCGTTAGCTTTGGCTCCGGTGTTAGGTAGCGGTATTGCGCTATTTGACATGGACAACGACGCTGATCTTGATATTTACTTTGTGCAGGGTGTCGCTGATGTGTCCGTTGCTGATGAGCTTTGGCGTAACGAATCGCAAGGACAGAGCATCCGATTCAGCCGGGCGAATGGCGTCACGGCTTTGTCTTCAAAGCATGCCGGAATGGGTGTCGCCGTCGAAGACGCCAATCTTGATGGTCGACTTGATGTTCTGGTCACAACGGTGGGGTCTAACCGGTTACTTCTCAACACGCCGGATGGATTTGTCGAATCGAGCTCCGACTTGCTCACCCGAGATGAAGCGTGGAGTTCCTCCGCTGTCTGGGTGGACATAAATAATGACGACCGGCCAGACTTGTTTATTGGCAATGTAGCAGTGCCTGATGAAGAGCAAGTATGCCGCTCGAACACCGGGCGAGTGGACTACTGTGGTGCAAATGAATACGCCTCGCTTCATGACCAGCTACTGCTCAATATTGGAGTGACGGACGAAGGTGATGTGGCGTTTCAGGACGTGAGTCAAGATTTTGGGCTGACGGCGCTTAGTGCGCCGAGCCTCGGAGTTCGCTCCGGAGATTTTAACGCCGACGGCTGGCCCGATATATATGTAACTGCGTTTGGGGTCGACAACGCGCTTTGGATTAATCGTAAAGGGGTCGAGCTGCGCGAGCGCGCGGTGGCTGCTGGTGTTGCGTCCAGTTTCTTATACAGTGATAGGGGCAGCGTTGGAGTGGATGCCGCCGATTTGGACAAAGACGGTGATCTGGATTTGGTGGTGTCGCACCATCGGGGCGAGCCACACCACATTTACCGCAACGACGGTGACGCTGGCTTCCTCGCCACAGCCGTAACTGCGGGCGGCGTAAGCGAATCTGACAGTGGCAATGGGCTGGCCGTGTTTGATGCAAATGCCGATGGTCGCAACGATATCTTTGTGGCCAATGGAGCACTTCGTCAGCGGCAGTCTCAGGTTGATGCCAGTGATAGCTTGCCGCTGCGTCAGGCAAATACTCTGCTGTTGCAGGACAGTGTACAAGCAGACGTAGAAAAACCTCTGCTTGCTCAGAACAGTGGCCAAACGGCTGAAGAACCCGTTGCAGAGGAGGTTACGTCTGTGCCTGGCCTTAAGACGGTGGACGTGCCTATAGATTTTACGCTCAGGGTCGACAGCGCCGACAAGTTGTCGCCGCGACCACAGGTGTCGAGAAGTGTTGCCGTTGGTGATCTTGATAACGATGGCGATCTCGATCTTGTGATTACTAATAACGGATCGGCCGCTCAGGTGCTTCAAAATACGGTTGACCCGGAATTCTGGCTCGGCATTAATCCCGTTTCAGCCGCGACAGGGCACACGGTTGTAGGTGCGCGTATGCACATCGAGTCGACTTCGGCGCAGCCAGTGGCTGACGGGGTTTATGAGTCGCGCAGAGCGCATGGCTTTTTGAGCTCCAGTGACCCAAGGCTGCTCGTTTACGGCGAGTTTAATCAGGAAGAACCTATCAACGTTGTTCTCAACTGGCCGGGAGGCGATCGCGAGGTGTTTACGCTGCGTCCTGAGGCCCGCTATCACACGTTAGTGAAAGGAGAGGGGAACAAGTGATGCGTTGGCTTCTGATTATAGTGTTAGCCGCTTGTTTTTCGTGCCAGGGGCAGGACGGCAAAGAGCATCGGGTGCGTCATCCGGAGCTCAGCCGGGTCGACGAACAGGTTCGACGGTCTGTTGAAAACGCCTTGGAACAATGGCGCGTGAGGCTCGCGCAGTCGAAGGAGCCGTCACAGCGCGCAATTGCCTACGCTCAGCTTGGCCAAGTTTATCTCGCGCACCATTTTGACGAAGCCGCCGCCGACGCGCTGACTTACGCTACGACGCACGTTACAACTAATTCCCATTGGCTGTTCTACTACGCTTGCGCACTGGAACGTAGCTTTCGTCTGGCGGAGGCCGAGCAGGCATTGTCTGGTTCGTTAGACATAGAAGAACATCCGGAAGCCCGGTTTTTACGCGCGTCTGTCAGGGCCCGCCAGGGAGACCGTGACGGGGCACTTGCCGATATAGAACGTCTTAAAGATTCCCTCACTGATAGCGTGTCCGAGTCTGGCGCGACAGAGAGTGACAAGCCTGCGGAACGAGTGGGAGAGTCAGCGTGGTTCGCCCTTGAAGCTGAATTGCTGGCGGGACAGCAGCGCTACGTTGAGTCGGCGGCCAGCTTGGCCCAAGCGATTGAACTGGACTCCGCGGCGAATGCCCTTTTAGTGCCGGCGGCCAGGCTGAATACTATGCTGGGTAATTCAAAGCGGGCACGTACGCTTTTGAACAAGGCCGGTACGACGCAACCCGCAGTGAAACAGCCTCTCGCACAGGCGCTGTCAGCGCTGGCTCGTGGTTCGGCTTACTATCTTGAACGCGGACAGAGCTGGATGCGGACGCGCAACTTCGAACAGGCAATGACGGATTTTGCGACAGCCGCCGATATTGCGCCGAGCGATTACGACGCGCGCCTCGCGTATGGTCGTTCATTAGAAATTGTCGGACAAATTGAGGAAGCCGAGCGCCAATATCACGCCGCACTTGAGCTTAGGCCGCAGTCGGCTGTCGCACACTATTTCCTCGGCTCGTTGTACGAGAGGCAACGACAGGACGAACAGTCACTCGAACACTATGCAATGGCGGTCGAAGTCGATCCTGACTACATCCCGCCGGTACTGGCTTTAGCCCACGCGTATTTTCGCAAGCAAGAATACGCACAGGCTCTTGAACACTACACTCTCTACGCCCAAGCGCGAGAAGGAGACCTCGAGTCTCGCTACTATGCAGGATTGGCGGCTTTGGCGTTGGGAGACTGCGAGGCGGGGCCGCGTTTGTTTGAAGAGGCCAGCTCTCTTAACCCCCACAGCCTCGCAGCTCTCGAGGGGATGGCTCGCAGTTTCGCTACGTGCTCGCAGGACCCTGGGCAACTTAGCCGGGCTCAGGATATAGCTGAGCGTCTGGAACAAAACCGCCCGGATGCGGCAGCCGCTGCAACGCTTGCCATGGTGCATGCTGCACTGAAAGATTTTGAGTCGGCCATTCGTTTGCAGGAACTGGCGATTCGGCGAAGTAGCGAAGACCGCGTAACCGGTCAACGTGATCGGCTGACTCAGTACGAATCCTCGGAACGTTCCAAGGTAGCCTGGCTGCCCGGTGATTCGGTGTTTGATCCTCCAAGACTTGCGATGCGGGTTCTTCAATAGTTAACCGCTGATTTTGCAAGTCCGCGCTTGCCAATGCTGCTTAAACGTTCAGCGTTGATCACGTAAAGCTACATATACAAATTGATTAAAGGTTAACTGGGTCACGCCCGACAACAAACTCTGTGTGCTAGACTCGAGAACAATTGGTCAAACACTTTCCGGGGAATCGTGGCCGACACAAAAAGCCTCAAGAATGCAGTTGAAATGGGTCGGGAATCGTTTCTTAAAGGCGACCTGGCGCGGGCACGTGAGTGTTATCTGAAACAAATAGCCGATCACCCGGAAGACGCAGACGCATTCCACGCCCTCGCTGCGGTTGAACAACGCGATGGCCAAATCGATAAGGCCGAGTCATATCTTCGTCAGGCCATTGTGCTCAATCGATACGGGGTCGGGTTCCAAAACAGCCTTGGGAATTTACTGGTCACGCAGAAGCGTCTTCGCGAAGCGGAGGCGGCGTACTTTGAAGAATTGCGCATGCGACCCGAATTTTCCCTGTCGCATAACCAGCTCGGCGTCTTAATGCTACAAAATGGCAATATTCAGCGCGCCATTAAACACTTCCAGTCAGCACTTCAGTTTCGCTCTAACTACGCCGAAGCCGCCACTAATCTGGGTCTCGCGCTGTGTCGCGACAATCAGTTGCCCGCCGCCGAGGCTGCTTTAATCAGAGCGCTGGATCTTGATAATCAAAACTCCAAGGCTCACGCGAACCTTGGGCACGTAAAGCTGAGAGCCGGTGATATCAGCGAAGCCGCAGTCCGTTTCGAGCGCGCGTTAGCGCTAAACGCTCAATGTGCCGAAGCTATTCGAGGAATTGCTCAGCTGCGTTTGTTGGAGGGAAAGGTACAAGAAGCGATCGCGGCCTTCAACAAAGTGTTGGAACTCAGTCCGGACGATCTCGAGTCCGTGCGAGTGCTTGCTTCGTTGTGGGAGCGTCAGAGTCTTTGGGGGTTAGCCGAGCAGTATTACAAGCGTGCTCATGACCTGGCTACTACTGATTTGGACATACTCAATAGTCTGGCGAAACTGCAAGTAGCGCGTGGCCGCACCAGTGAAGCTATCGATAACTTTGAAAAAGCTCTGCAAATCCGGTCATCCGATCAGGTGAGTTTGTCAGGGTACGGGAACCTTAAGGCTGCCACTGGCGATACCAAGCTTGCGTTGTCCAAGCTGGCTGCAGTAGTTCATTCAGGCCGCGCCGAATCCAGTTTAATTAGTGCTTATGCTCGCTTACTGGGTGCGTCGGCGCGTCGCCGTGATGGCATTAATATACTGGAACAGCATTTACGCACGCGCATTTCCGAAGAAGAAAAATGCGAGCTTCACTTTACACTCGGCGACTTACTGGATGCCGATAGCTCGTATGATCTGGCGTTTCATAACTACCGAAAAGCCAATCAGTTAAAACGCGCCAAATTTGACGCTGATCGTTTTTCCAGTCTGTGCCAGCGCATTGAGACGGCGTTTAGCGCGGAGGCTATGGCCGCCGCACCGCGTGCCGGTTCGTCTGGTGAAGGACTGGTGTTTATGGTCGGAATGCCGCGTGGCGGCGTGCACGTGATTGAACAACAGCTGCAGGCGCATGATGAAATAGTCAGTATGGGCGGATCGGCTTTTATTGAAATGTCGGCTTATCGTCTGTGTTCTGAGCAAGCTCTTGTATGGCCGCCGAGTGCCGATCAGCTCGAGCAGGGCGCGTTGTCCCGCTTTACGTCTTTGTACTGCGAGCGTGCGCGCCTCGTTGCTGACGAAACAAATTTGTTACTTGATGCGACGTGGCGAAATTTTCTCTATCTTGGTCTCATCGAATTGATGTTTCCAAAAGCAAAGGTGGTCTACTGCGCGCGTGACTTCAGAGACATAGCGCTATCCTGTTTTTTTACGCATTTTTCCGCTCAAGCCGGTAGTACATCATTTGCCTACAACTTGCGGGACATCGTTTCGTACATTAATGCGCACCGACGTTTGATGAAACACTGGAGCTCTGTGTTGACTCTACCGATGCACGTTGTCACGTATGAGCGCATGATTCTCGATCACGATGCCGAAGCCGGCAAGCTGCTGGACTTTCTTGGCGTTAATAACCCGCTTTGGCTCAGCGAGGAAGCGCGTGAGGACGAGCTGCCCAAGCCGTCATCTCTTAAATCCATATCGCTTAGACGATTCAGACATTACAAATACCACCTGGAAGGTCTTGTTGAAGAATTAGAGTTGGCACCAGACCAAGTTTTTTAATCGTGCAGTTCCTGCATTGACGCCGCTGACCCCCAGCCTGCTGGCGCGACTTGAGAATGCCGTTCGCGACGAATCCAGAGGGGAGCTGGATGCCGCGCTGAATCGCTACCGCTCGGTCCTTGAGCACGATCCCGATAATCCTGAAGCGCTTAGCTTGCTTGGTCGACTCGAATGTCGACGTGGTAACTATGGTGAGGGTGTCTTGCATTTACAACGAGCTGCGCGACTAGCGCCGGACAGGGCGGATGTGCACCTTGGTCTTGGGTATGCGCTAATCGGCGCGGGCGAGAAACGTCAAGCTGTGCGGTCCTTTCTGAATGCCCTTGAAGCCGACGCAAATTACGCGCCAGCCTTTGTCAGTCTGGGTTGTGTGTTTGCCGAGCATCAGCAGCACGATCTTGCGCAGCGAGCATTTGATTTCGCTCGTCAGTCAGGTTCCGAGTATCCGGAAGTGCATTATCAACTGGGTAAATACTATTTCGAAACGAATAACACAGAACCGGCGCTCGCGGCGCTTCTGAACGCCAAGCGTCTGGGCGGTCGTTTCGATGATATCGAATGGCTCCTTGCGCGTTTGTACTTTAAGCAGGGCCGCTATGAACTCGTTCTTTATCACCTGGAAAAGACTGGAACCTCTTTGAATGACGTTGAGGTGCAATTGATCAAGTCGACGACACTTATTGAGCTGGGTCGCTACGACGAGGCGCATGATTTGCTTCAGGTCGTGTTGCGCCGTGAGCCATCGAGTACAAAAGCGCGGTTAGCTCTCGGTAGAATTCACTTGCAGAGAGATAACTTTGTGGGCGCTCGGCGCAGTTTTCAGGCCGCAATCGATATGGATCCGCAAGCCGTATTGGCGCATGCCGGCCTGAGTGAAGTAAGCGCAGCAGCGGGTGAGTTCGGCAAGGCTCTTGAACATATCAAACAGGCTGGGGATCCCGATCGCTACGACTTACGCACCGCTTTGATGTACACACAGCTGTTGCAACGACACGATCAATACGACGAAGCGATAAAGCTGCTGAATCATCGTTTGACCAGTCGTCTGGATCACGCTGTTGGACGATGTCGCTGTCATTTAAGACTCGGAGAACTGCACGAATCACAGCAGAATTATGCCAATGCATTTAAACATTACGCACAGGCCAATGAACTTAAACGGCCCTTGTCTGATGTAGCTGTTGCAGACAATGAAACGCGGCTTAACTTCTTTAATCGCAGTCGTTTGGCGCGCCTTCGCCGAGGTGCGGTTGTACTCGCACCTCAGCCTGTATTTGTCGTGGGGTTACCTGGGTACGCGGTTGAGTTGGTCAAAAAACTGCTCGCCAGTCACCCTGAAATAGCACTTAGCGGTCACCGGGTAACTATGGCATCTCTTGCCAATGATCTTGCTTCAACGCTTGCGACTGCATCTACGTATCCGGAGGCGCTGAAACAGGCACGAGCAGCAGAGCTTAGTCGTATGGCGGACCAGTTCAGGGCTAAAAATTTCGAAGGTGGCGCTCAAGCTGTGGTTGATGTAGACAGTCAAAATGCCGACTATTTGGGGTTTGCTGGCCTGCTTTTTCCGAATCTTCGCGTCGTCCGTGTAACGCAAAATACTGACGATCTGGCGTTGGATATGTATACCCGGGAAGGTTCGTTGAACGCTATTGGGGAGCTCAATACGTTGCCGTCAATTTACGCCCGCATCCGACGCATGGATAGTATGATGGATCACTGGAAGGCTCTGCAGGAATTTCCAATTCTGTCGTTAAGGTATGAAAATCTTGTTGCGAGACCAGGTGAAAACATAGAGCGACTGCTTGGTTTTATGCGCATCGATAGCCATCCACAGGTCTATGTACAAATGCGCAAGCCCGGACCCAATGGCGATTTGCTGTCTGAGTCTCGTAGCCGGGTAAATCGCAGTCTGCCGTTTAAGCCCTTTATGACGCATCAGTCAGGCGAATCGGAAAACTAGAGCTCTGATGTGCTGGGTTGATAACACCTCAATGGTGTTTGTATATTCAACGGCGCAGCGTATTTCATCGCGGCTGGAAGCCGCTCCCACAAATATTCGGATGGCGCTCTACCCTATTGGCGCTCGCGCTGGTGAGCTGCGCACTCACTGAGCGTTCCCCGGCGGTGTGCGACGTAATTTATTGGCGCTGACTACTTGCTAAACCCGTCAATGTCGTCGTGACAGGTTAACGTTCGCGCTTTCTTGTCGAGAAGTCGTGCGCGGTCATTGTGTTTCAGTAAAAACTCACACATGCGAGTTGCGGCCTGTCCGTCGCCGTACGGGTTAGTCATGTCTGCAATTGAATCGGTAAAGTCGTCGGATACAGCTTTTTGCCAAGCTTCAACTATGGCGTCTGAGGAGGCTGGGCAGTCAATAACGTTGTCGGCCATTAGGCGTCCACGCTGACGTTCGCCGATGTTCACAGCGGGCAAGGGGGCGGACGGTGCCTCCATGAGAGCGCTGCTCGAATTTCCCAGCATTACTTTTGCCTGATGGAGCAAGCTCCAGTATGTCCAGTGATCCAGATTGACGAAAACATGTGAGTCCTCGTGTCGCTCGCAGTAACGGTTCGCACGATCAATGAGTTGATGACTGCCCGCGTCACAGTTAGGAAAGCAAAACAGCATTTGTCCCTGAATTGATTCAAGGCTCGAGTAAAACGCTTCGGCTTCCGCGACGGTGTCGTCCATTAGAGTGACTGGGTGAAACGAGATCAGGTTAAACGCGCTGTCTATTTTCACATTGAGTAATGACGTCAGCTGTTCGCGATCAAGCAGAGTGCGATGTTTCAGGTGGTCAAGTGACGGCGCGCCCGACACGCAGACCCGCCATGTTTCTTCACCCATGGCGCGTATTCTTGCGGCCGCTTGTTCGTGCGGCGCGAAGTGTATGTGGCTTAACTTTGTTAGCGCATTGCGTACGGCGTCGTCAATGGCGCCAGCCGAAATCTCACCGCCCTCAACGTGAGCGATTGGAATGCGAAGGGCCAACGCAGTAGCCGCTGCGGCCAACATTTCGTATCGGTCAGCTGTAACTAGCAGTATGTCTGGTCTGATGCGAGATAACAGGTCGCTCAAGCTGAGAATGGAAACCCCGATTGTTTTGGCCATGCCGGTGTCACTGTCGGAGCTGAGCAGGGTTTCCAGTTTGTGGTTAGCGGTGATGCCGTGTTGTTCCATGGCGTCGACTGTATTGCCGAAAGAGGGTGAGAGGTGTGCCCCTATGGCAATGACCTCTACCGTGAAGCCCGGGTGTTCTTGCATGACCTTGACGGGCCAGACTATGTGACCGAAATCAGCTCGTGACGTGGTGATTACCGCGACATTTACAGGAGTGGTCGTCACACTATTTAATCAGACCAAGCGCTTTTGCCATGATGTCGAACAGTTTGTTCTGCTCCATAACTCCTCTCACGTCCTGCGAACCAGGACCGCCTGAATACACGGGTACGTCAGTGCCGCTGTGAGTTTCGCCGTACTTGAGTCCAACGGCGGCTACTTGCAAAAAATCGGCGTCGCTTGTGTCCGTGGTGGCCATAACGCGGTCTTTCGCCGCCATGTACCCTGGGCCGTTAGCGTACGACAAAGACGTGTACGGTTGCCCGTTTATATCCAGCGCCGGAGTGCGCGTCGAGCGACCGTCCGGACCGTTTTCAATGACCTTGCCAAGAATGGGGTTGCCGCGTGTTGAGTAGCCGCCCATAGACATTGTGTGACCGTGGTCTGCGGTTACGATTATTAACGTGTCATCAAGCGATACGGCGTTCAAGGTGGCCTCAATGGCTTGTGAAAATTCGATAGTCTCGGTCAGGGCTCGGGCCGCGTTACCCATATGGTGAGCGTGATCGATTCGGCCCCCTTCAACCAGAAGGAAATAGCTGTCCTTGTTTTCAAGATACTTTACGGCGGCCAGAGTCATAGTGGTCAGAGACGGCTCGCCAACTTCGGCCCGTTTGCGATCCATTTCGTAGCTCATATGTGACTTGTTAAATACCCCCAGTATTTGCCGGTTTTCGTTGCGACGGCCGTCGACGGCAGCGGCTAGTGAAGAGCGATTGTTAACGACCGTGTGATTAACTGGATCTTGAGCTTCCCAGCTGGACAGCAGATTAATTCCGTCAGTGCGTTTGCCACCAACAGACTCGGGTACGAATTCGGCCCAGCCGCCGCCCAGTGCAATATCGATACCGTCGCCCTGACTGAATGACACCAGCTGTGAGGCAATGTCGGTGCAGCCGTCAGCGTCTGCGGGCAGCTTGCCGTTACTTTCCCATCCACGGTCGGCGCTGTGGGCGTATGCGGCTGCAGGCGTTGCGTGTGTGATTCGGGCGGTGGTGACAATGCCGGTTGCAATGCCTTGCTGTTCAGCCAGTTCGACTATCGACGGCACTTCGGCCGACTTTTGTGTGCTGCAGTTGGCTCTGACTACGCTTCGGTCTACGCCTATAACACCCGCCAACGTTTTGTGACCGGACAGCATCGCGGTAGCGGTGCCTGCAGAATCGGGCACCTGTTGATTGGTGTTATACACTTTGGACAGCGCGGTTTGTGGCAGGGTTTCGAATGCAAGAACATGTTCCTCGCCCGTGCCACCGCGCTGTTGTCCGGCTAAGATACGAGCGGCTGTTACCGTGTCAAGACTCATGCCGTCGCCGATAAACAATATGACGTTGCGTGCGCTCGACGGTTTTGAGTGTGCGGATATTGCAATGCCGCTCTGTTCGCCGTCAGAGCGTGGCTGCATAGTGGATGAGCACCCACCCGCAAGCAGCGTGGCAAGAAGGGAGCAGGCTAGAGTTTTAGTTCGCATAGGGAGCAGGTTTCCGCGTAGGAGCGACGCTTTAGCACGCGCCGCAGTCAAGTATGAGTGCATTCAGGGTAAGGAATGGTTACGATGATTCTCAGGTTAAATCAGACCCTGGAAGACCACAAGATGCAATTTTCGTTCAAAGACCCTGCTTCCCAAAGAGTTCTTCAAAGATGCGCCTTGGCTGTTCTGTTTACGGTGCTGGGTTTGGCAGGCTGCGCGTCGGATACAAGCTTCGACCGGCACAACAAGAGCCGGCTATGGATTAGTCAGGACGGCAAGCAACTGTTTTTTGATGCTTCGGTATCGGCCGAATATGGCGCTGACGATAGCGCGGCCGAATCTGTACGCCTCATGTGGATGAATGAATGGCTGGAGTTGCGCAAACTGTGCACGAGCGGACACAAAGTAGTTGAGCGACGAGCCATCAGGGCCGAGGAATATAATCCGATGAGACACGACCTGCGCTATCAGGTTGAATGCGTAAAGTAATTTGTGCGTTGACGGCAGACGGCGTCTGTTAGCCTGTGTCTCTACTCGCTCGTTTACTGTCGCAAAACAGCCGCAGTGTTTACCCGGCCGACTGACTGATAAATTGCGTGACGGCGGGAATATAGGTTTCTTTACTGGTGACGAATCCGTCACGATGTCGGCCTTTAATTTCAATAAGGCGCGTACCGCTCGGTGCGGCTTCCAGCAAAGCCTTGGCGTGGTGTAATCCAATTAGCTCATCGGTTGTGCTGTGAACCAGCAGAAGGGGAGCGGAAATACGCGCAATTTTCTCTAGCGTGTTGTAATTGACGTGCACCGTAAAGAGCCGCTTGAGAAGTGGATACAGTTCGCTGGCCAAATTGGGTAGCGTACTAAATGTCGACTCCAGGATAACTGCTTTAGGAGTGACGTGAGCGGCCAGGTGTGACGCTATTGCGGCCCCAAGTGAGCGACCCAGTAACACTGTTTCTTCAGGCGCATAGCCGCGTTTTCGGGTCAGGTAGTCCCAGACAGCGTCGACGTCAGCGTAGGTACCGGCCTCACTCGGGGTGCCTGAGCTCTTACCGTAGCCTCGATAGTCGAAGAGGCAGACATCCATGCCGAACGCCAGATAGAAGAGTGCTGTGTCCTCGCGCCCCGCGATACTGCCGCGGTTTCCGTGGCAAATTAGTATCAAGCCCTTGTTGCCCTCGCGTTTGACTAGCCAGCCATGAAGGGATTCCCCGTCCGAGGATGGAAAGCGCAGGTCTTCGTGCTCGACGTCATTCGGAAACACGGGTGTTTCGTAGTCGTGAGGTCCTGGCTCGGGCTTGAAGATGAGTTTGTGCGTTACGGCGCGGCTGACTTTCAGGGTTGCCCAAATCAGAATAATGAGCGCGAGCACGACCACTAACAGAGTCACGCCTGCATTGACGGATGACACTATTGCGTGCCGAAGTGTTCGTGCCGTATTTTGTCTCCAACGCGAATATTGTACTTTTTCGCACTTCCGCCAATCAGTTCTAAAGCACCTTTTACCTGCCGTTTAGAACGCAGGCTCTTCAACGATTTTGGTGTTGCGTTCTCATGTATGTCGGAGATTTTACCGTCGCTTTTGATGAATATAATGTCGAGTGGAATGAGTGTGTTTTTCATCCACATTGAGCCGATGCGCCGACGTTTGTAGCGAAACAGCATGCCGGTTTCATCGGGCAGGTCTTCTACGAACATGAGTCCTTGCTTCATTTCTTCGTCGGATTGGGCTACGTAAATGAAGAAATCGAGGCTGCGCCCATCGCTGGTTTCTAGTGTGAGGGTCTCGCGGTCAAAATCTTTCAGCAGCGGTTCATTAAGGTCTTCCAGCGTAGTAGCGCTGTCGCAGGCCGACAGGGTCACAGACACGCAAGCGAACAGAACATAGAAAAACAGTAAGAGATAACGATTTTGCATAAAAAAAGCCCCGATGACGAATTCACCGGGGCTTAGGATAACGGGTTTAGCCGTTAATTAGCTAGCGTTCTTACTCGCTGGTAAGACGCAGAGTCACACGACGGTTAGCCTGACGACCAGCCGCATTGGAGTTGTCAGCGATTGGGCTTGTCTCGCCAAAACCGCGAGCCGTGATGCGTGAAGCATCGATGCCCTGACCAATGATGTAGTCACGAACTGACTCGGCACGCTGCTGAGACAGGTTCATGTTGTAGCTGGCTGCGCCGCTGCTGTCGGTGTGGCCTTCAGCTTGAACGGTGATATCTGAGTAACGGTTCAGAGTATCAACAGCTCCGCTCAGGATTGACAGTGACGTAGGAGTCAGTTTCGCTGAGTTGAGTTCGAATTCAACGCCAGGCAGCTGGATTTCGTCGCGAATTTCACAACCGCGAGCGTCAATGCGTACGCCTTTCGCTGTGTTAGGGCACTGATCGATGTTGTTCAGTACGCCGTCACCGTCGTCATCGCCAATTACTTTACAACCGCGAGCATCTACTTTGGTGCCTTTCGGTGTACGTGGGCAACGATCTTTGCTGTCAGCAACGCCGTCGCCGTCTGCATCACGCATCATTTCACAACCCATTGAATCGACTTTCACACCCATTTTGGTGGCTGGGCACTTGTCACGGCTGTTCTTGACGCCGTCTTTGTCACTGTCAAGCTCGCAACCGGTAGCGTCTACAGCGGCACCAGCAGGCGTACCGGAACACAGGTCTTCAGGATCGACAACGCCGTCGTTGTCGCTATCAAGAATGACAGGAGGTGCGGCGGTTGGGCCTAGAGGCACAGTCACACCAATGTTGAAGATGAGATCGCTGTAGTCGTCGGTGTCTGCGAAGTCCGCGCGGTACCGAACTTCGGTACGGAACATGCCAGAAGAGTTACCTACCGGGTGAGCCAGACCGAGCGCTGCTGTACCGATAGCGTTATCGGAGTCTGCCCCATTGGGTGGAATGTTGTTGCTCTCGTCAGAGCGGGTTTTCATGTAGCCCGTTCCAACTACAGCGTAAGGTGACCATTTGCCGCCGGTGTCGAACGCGCGGATCAGGTCAAGCCCGAGGCCGTACTGTCCAATGTCGTGCAGGGTGTCGCCTTCGAGGCGGTTTCCGAAAACGTTAACTTCCAGAGCCCAGTTGTTTCCAAGTCCGCGAGCCAGACCCAGATGAGCACCTGCTCCTGTGTTGGAAAAGCGTGATTTATCTTCACGGAACACGTAACTTCCCATGGGCGTGAGGTACCAACGGCCGGCTTCAATCATTTCGTCGGCGTTGGCGATGTGCTGCGGCGCACTAAAAAGTGTGGTTGCCAGAGCAACTATAAGTAGTTTTTTCATGACCTCGATCTCCTGCCTAACTAGGCATGTTGTTGGTCGCATAAGACAAGCGTAAGTAAATGTACTAAAGATTATGGTCGGGAATATACCATAGCGGGGCGTCTGAGCACTAACATAGGTAAGTGCAAGTCACGGTATTTTGCATTCTTTCGCCTCTAATCGATGAATTCCTCGTGAACGTTCACGGAAGCTGACTAAGCGGTTAATATTTCATGGAAAATTTGTTGCAAGAAAGCTACACCCAATCTTCCGTTCGGGCTTTGATGTGGTCGTTTGGTAGTCCCTCTATTGTATCTTCGGCTTCAGATGCGCGATGGCAGGATGATATCTGGTGTTCCTGGCGAGCATTGGAGCTTGCAGGACTGTGGGACAAGCCCGGTATCGCTGAAGAGCTCAATACGTTCTTAAATAATGAGAAGGATCACCGTCTCGGTGCCCGGTTTGAAAGATTGATTGAATTTGGTCTACATCATTTGCCCGGATACGAGTGCGTGCAGCGCCGTCTGCAGGTGAATTTTGAGCGGCAAACACGTGGAGAGTTTGATTTCATCGTCCGCGATCACGAAGCCAGACGTTTGGAGCACTGGGAAGTAGCGTGCAAGTTTTATCTGGGCGTACCCATGGAAGGACAGCTTCACTGGGTCGGACCCGGCAAGCAAGATTCGCTGATTCGTAAATTAAACACTCTAACCCACCGGCAGCTCGTGCTCAGTCAATCGCCTGAAGCGGTTGACACGGTAAACCAGCTGGATGAAGTGCCGTCTAATGTTCGTGCGCTATTGAAAGGCCGGCTTTTTTATCCGCTGGCTGATGAACATGTCCACGACGCAGCATTTGAGTTTGCCGGCGCAAACGGTTCCATCGGGCTCAATCGGGCCGCTCCCTTTGGCTTTTGGTGTGATTATGATCAGTTGGTCGCGTCTGAGCCTAAGAGCTTGTTTAATATGGAAAAATCGCTGTGGCTTGATCCGTCAACCCAGAAACGGGAGGAGTTGAAGGTTGGAGAATTGCTCAAGTTGGTGGAAACAGCGCCCTGCTGCGTCGACGTAGTTACCCGGAACAATCAAGCCCAGCGATGGTTTGTTGTTGCTCCGGGCTGGTTTACAGATTTGGATCCTTCCGCCATCAGCTAGACTCGATTTTTCACAATAATTATTGTTAAATAGCACCAATAACAACGATTTAAGCAAGGGTTTCCGCTTGCTTCCGAAGGCAATTTTAGACACACTGCTCTTATGGAAAGCGTTGCTTACATGTCATTTTTTTTATGACTGGAGCTTGGTTGCGTAACGGCGACCACGTAAGGGAAACTACTGAGGCAGAATTGACGGCCATTTCAGCCGTGATCGCGCAGTATAAAAACGAAAACAATTTTAGATTTGGGGTTTACTATGTTCGGCACAATTAAAAAAACAACCGTTATGGCAGCAGCCGGTCTTTTGATCGCAACCAGCGCACCAGCAATGGCTACCGAAGTTCTACTATTTAGCGAATCTTTCGACAACGTCACCGAAGGATTCACGGGAAGCGATCCTCGACGCTTTGGCGTACCCACAAGCGCTACTTTTGACACCGACGAAAACTGGTACGGCGCTCGCTTTGAAATGGCTGACGACGAATCAATTGCTAATGATGTTGGCGTTCAAAGCTTCAGCGGTGGCGGCAACGCAACCCAGTCCGGTCTCATCGAAGACGACACAGGCCTGATGTTCCGCATCGATGCATCTATGCTAAACCAGGTTCTGTTGAGCTTCGATTGGCGTACGTTCAGTGTCAGTGACAGTGATCGACTTCGCGTCGGCTACTTTATCGGTGACATCACAGCAGGCAACGCAGGTTTTGACGACCGTCAAATTGACTTGCGCGATGCCGATCAGGGTGGAATCGACGGAAACTTCAACTGGACTCAAGGCTGGAATGAGTTGGCTAGCTTTTCACCAGACAATAATTTCTCAACAGAGCTATTCCAACTGGATGACGCCGCTGGTGAAGCGGAAGTCTGGATTGCTTTCTGGCTCGACGGTGGAGAAGGCGATATCGGAAAGATCGACAACATCCAGGTCACCGCGCAGCAAGTTCCAGTGCCTGCAGCTGTATGGCTGTTCGGGTCTGCACTAGCTGGCCTACTGGGCATGCGACGCAAGGTTGCCTGAATCGCGTAATTGCGGTCTCCTGGCTAAGCCTGAGCTTGGCGAGAGACACGCTTAGGAATATGAAACGGCACTCTTTTCAGAGTGCCGTTTTTTTTGAGCTACAGAAAGCTTGTCCACTCTTATCAGCGCCTTGACGGAATCCCGTTAGCGTTATCCTGTTGGACCTTAATGTCTATTATTATCAGGTAAACACCTAGCGCGAGTCCGTCTGTAGGAGTTTCTTTCAGATCATTCTTACGGGCCCGTGAATCTGCGCAGCGGGTAAAAAAACAGAAATTGTTCGACTCACAGATAGAGTGAATTGGATGAGTCGGTTACCATGGAAACCCTGAGTCGGGTTGCGATATTGGCTGATTTGACAAATATTGTGACTGTGGTCGGTATTGAGACCCATGTCGCAAAGCCTTTTGTGACGAGTTTGATATGCTGCGACGAGGTTTAGGTTGATTGGCCTTGGCCAATTATTTGAGTTAAAACACGTTATTACCGAAATCGATTAGGCCTGTTGCGACATTGCCGGTGTATAAAGCCCTTTCGATTGAGACATATGATTATTTTGGAAAGATCGTTATGCCCACTCCGACATTAAGAACTCTGCAAGAAGTGCAGACTGCCAGACTGGTCATCTTGAAAGATGGCGAGCAGGTAGAGGAATATCGTTTGAACAAGCGTCGGGTCACTATTGGCCGCAAACACGACTGCGATATTCGATTGGACTGCAAGAATTCAAGCCGGCATCACGCGCAGATCTTTACCGTGCTAAAAGACGATTACGTGTTGGACCTGGATAGCATGAACGGTACGTACGTCAACCGAAAGCGCATTAAGAAATACAGTCTCGAGCACGGAGACATCATTACCATCGGCTCATACCAGCTGCATTATAAAAAAGAACCCGTAGAGGTTTAGTTTTAGTTTTAGTCGAGAAGGCCTGGCCCTGGCCTTCGCGGTAACAATCCAGAAAATGGTGTTTGCTGACGACACTCGTCGTAACAGTAGACCGTCATTGCGAGCGCGAAGAGGCGTCGTAACAGAAGGCCGTCATTGCGAGCGCGAAGCGCGCGGCAATCTCTTAACGCTACGGCACATCTTTATAATATTGACTCGCAGTAACCTGACGGGGATTGCCACTCCCTCTCCGAGGGCTCGCAATGACAGAGATGTGGGCAGAGATTGCCACACTCGCTATTGAGGCTCGAAATGAGTCAAGTAGAGCTCGTCCCAGTGTAGGTGTACCAGTACGCGGTCTGTCTCACCCCTTTGTGTGTTCGATCCCTGTTGTGCCGTGTCGTGGTATTCTTTGGGGCCTAAATATCTGTTTGGAAGGAAAATCTGACATGCGAGCTCTGACTGTATTATTCGCCGCGCTATTCATGTTGAGTGCGTGTGCGCCGTCGACTGACGCTGTGAAACCCACAATGGATTCAGAATTAAAAAAAATGTCCAAAAGCTCTGTTGGAGAGCTGGGCGTTGATCTTTCCAATATGGACAGGCGTTATCGACCTCAGGACGACTTTTTTCTTCACGTCAATGGAGGGTGGTTGGAAAAAACCGAAATCCCTTCTGATCGATCAAATTACGGTTCGTTCTCCGAGTTGTATGACGTGTCGGAAGCATTGCAGCGCGAGATTATCGAAAATGCGGCGAAGCGACCCAATTCATCAGCGACTGCAGCCCTGATTGGCAACTTTTACAACGCCTACATGGACGAAGAGGCGATCAGCGCCGCGGGTGCAGCACCGCTCCGCCCTCATCTCGACCGAGTGAGTGCCGTCCGGTCCAAGCGCGACTTAATGACATACTTTGGTGAGGGTCAGAAATACGGTCATGGCAGTCCGATACGATTCTGGATCGACCAGGATTCGGGAGATACAACGCGGTACGTGCCTTTCATTACCCAGAGCGGTACCAGCTTGCCGGACCGTGACTATTACCTTAACGACGATGAAAAGTTTTCCAGCATTCGAAAAGCCTATCTTGAGCACATCGAACGCATGTTCGGTTTCGCCGGGCTGCCAAACGGTGCACATGCGGCTCGCCATATTCTGGAGCTTGAAACAAACATTGCACAAAAGCAGTGGGAGCGAGTGCGTAACCGCGACCGGGATGCAACGTTTAACCCAATGAGCCGCCAACAGCTTGTCGACATGATGGCTGGAGTGGACATGGACGCGTTTTTGCAAGCGGCTGGCCTTGGTAATCAGCAGGACTACATTGTCCGTCAGCCGAGCTTCCAGGAGTCACTTGCCGAGTTGATTAACGATACGCCTCTAAGCGTATGGAGAGACTACCTCAACTGGCACGTCATAGACGGTGCGGCTGAGTACCTTACCTCAGATTTCGTTGACGCCGATTTTGACTTTTATAGCCGAACGTTGCGTGGCGTAGAAGAAAATCGTCCGCGCTGGAAACGCGCCGTGAGTGCGGTCAACGGATCGCTTGGCGAAGCGGTAGGCAAGCTGTACGTTGAAAAGACGTTCAAGCGCGAAGCTAAAATTCGCATGGACGAGATGGTCGAAAATTTGCGTTCTGCATTTGGTAATTCGATAGACGGTCTGGAATGGATGAGCGCGACAACTAAAGAGCAGGCGCGTGAAAAGCTGGCAAAGTTTACGCCAAAAATAGGATACCCGGAAAAATGGAAGGACTACTCATCGATGCGTGTGAGTGCTAGCGATTTGACCGGTAATATGATGGCCGCCGCCGAATACTCCTACGCACGTAATTTGAACAAGCTTGGCGGCCCAATTGATCGCGACGAGTGGTTTATGACACCGCAAACTGTAAACGCTTACTACAATCCGTCTATGAACGAGATTGTGTTTCCTGCCGCTATCCTGCAGCCGCCGTTCTTCAACGTAGACGCTGACGACGCGGTTAACTACGGCGCTATTGGCGCGGTGATTGGGCACGAATTCAGTCATGGCTTCGACGATCAGGGGCGCAAGTCTGACGGGGATGGGAATCTTCGTGACTGGTGGACTGAAAAAGATGCCGTAGAGTTCAAGCGTCGTGCCGACGGGCTTGTAGCGCAGTACGCTGCATTTGAACCGCTACCGGGAGAGAACGTTAACGGTGAGCTCACGCTGGGTGAGAATATTGGCGATTTGGCCGGCCTGACAATGGCCTATCGCGCCTATCAGCTTTCTCTTGGTGGTAAGAAAGCCCCGGTTATCGGAGGGTACACGGGTGACCAACGTTTCTTCCTGGGCTGGGCACAGGTGTGGCGGCGTGAATATCGCGAAGACGAGCTGCGTAATCGTTTGCTCACTGACCCACACTCTCCAAGTGAATATCGGGTTAACGGTATTGTTGCAAACATGCCGGAGTTTCACCGAGCCTTTAACGTGAAACGTGGCGACGAGCTGTATCGTTCACCCGAAGAAATTGTAAAAATCTGGTAGTCAGGAATCCCGGGTTAGGATGCGAGTGGTTCAGCGGTTACGACAACGGCTGAACCACCCGTGCATTAGTTTGTCTCTCACCGGCGTGATAACGCCTGTAAACCTCTCAACAAGCAACAAGGCAACAAGTATGAAACTAGTTTACACAGCGTGGCTAATCGTCGCGCTCGGAATGACCGGTGGATGTGCTTCTTCAGCACCTGATACGCCACTGCAGAACACCAAGGCGACTGAAGCGTCGATGCTTGCGTACGCCAAAGACGTGCACTCGTTTGCTCGTCCGAATGACGCGCGAGTGAGCAACGTCATGTTGGACCTTGACGTTGATTTTGATTCCCGGCAGCTACGTGGAACTGCGCAGCTAAGTGTTATTCGTAAAGCCGGTATAAGAGAGTTGTGGCTTGACACCCGCGATCTGTCGATCAGTGCAGCCGAATTGGTGCAGGGTAGTGTCCGCACGCCGCTGCGATTTCGCATGGGCGAAGTTGACCCAAATCTGGGGCAAGCGCTAATAGTCTCGCTGCCGCCGGGCGGCACCGAGCTTGAAGTAGCGATTGAGTACGCCAGTTCGCCTGCCGCATCCGGGCTGCAGTGGCTGACTCCTGAGCAGACGGCGGGCAAGAAGCAACCTTTCCTGTTTACCCAGTCGCAGGCGATTCACGCGCGTAGCTGGATTCCGCTGCAAGACACTCCGGGAGTTCGCGTGACGTATAGCGCGACGCTTCGCGTTCCTCCGCAGCTGCGTGCTGTTATGAGTGCGGCCAATGACACAACGAGCCAGAAAAATGCTCGCGGTGAATACTCTTTTGAAATGCCGCAGGCTATTCCGGCGTACCTGATTGCTCTTGGCGTTGGAGATCTTGTGTTTGAACCAATGAGTAAGCGTACCGGTATTTTTGCCGAGCCGTCGCTTGCGCAGGCGGCGGCCGCTGAGTTTGCCGACACTGAACGCATGCTGGTGATTAGCGAAGAGCTCTACGGCCCGTATCGCTGGGGTCGCTACGACTTGCTCATTTTACCGCCGAGCTTTCCGTTCGGCGGCATGGAAAATCCGCGCCTGTCATTTATTACACCAACCGTCATCGCTGGAGACAAAAGCCTGGTTTCGTTGATTGCCCACGAGCTTGCACACTCGTGGTCTGGCAACCTGGTCACCAATGGAACGTGGCGTGACTTATGGTTGAACGAAGGTTTCACGTCCTTTTTAACTACCCGCATAATGGAGGCCGTATACGGCAAAGATCGTGCGGACATGGAGTATTTTCTGGACTATCAGGGGCTTAATGACGAGCTGAAAGACACACCTGAGCCCGATCAGATTTTGGCTATTGATTTGACGGGACGAGACCCTGACGACGTGTTCAGCAGCGTGCCTTATACCAAGGGACAAATGTTTCTAGGCTGGCTTGAGATGCGATTTGGTCGCGAAAAGTTTGACGTTTTTCTGCGATCTTACTTCGACGAGTTTAGCTTCCAGAGTATTTCAACCGATAAGTTCATAACGTATTTGTCGGCTAATCTGATCGACCGCTATCCGGGGACGGTTAGCCACAGCGAAGTGAAGCAGTGGATTTTTGAACCTGGCGTGCCGGATGCCTCGATGGTGCCGGTGTCAGACGCGTTTAATGAAGTCGACGATCAAAGCGCGGCCTGGCTCGACGGTTCAGTCCGGTTGGAAGCATTGGAAACGTCAAACTGGAGTGTTCACGAGTGGCTTTATTTTCTTAACAACTTGCCAGGTGATCTTACGCTCACTCAGCTGCGTGAACTTGACCGTGTGTTCTCGCTAACGGACTCGCGCAATAACGAAATTGTACACAGCTGGATGCGTCACGTAATTCGACACGATTACCGACCTGGCTTTGCGCGACTTGAGAGTTACCTGTTGGAGATTGGGCGACGCAAACTGATCACGCCACTGTACGAAGACTTAACCAGAACGGAAGCGCATCTGGCTTTTGCAAAAGATGTCTACATGCGTGCACGGGCTGGCTATCATCCGCTAGCTCAGGGTACGGTCGATCGAATTCTAAGCACCGAAGAGTAACTCATGTGAAAAGTCTCTGATGGCTTGGCAAGAAGTCAAAGGCCCTTTCTCGTTTGCTGAGAAGGGGCTTTTTTTATTTGTCCGTTCCTGTTCGGCGGTTGTACTGAAAATAAAAAGTCACGTCGGGTGCTGAATCGACGTCTAGATCTTCACTTATGCCCATTTTCCAGTAGCCCTGTCTCTGGTAAATAGTAGCTCCCACATCAATACCCAGCGAGTCGCTTCCGAGTGCGTTAACCGGGTTGTCATAGGTCGCGCTGCGGTATCTAAGTTGAACTTCAGGTGTTAACCGCGGGTATCGTTTCAGCGCTTTTGCGGCCCTAATGTTTACTTGCCACTGAAACGTGTTTTGCCCGTCAATAAGATCGCTGTTTCCTGCAATCAAAGCAAAAGCGTCAGCGCTAATTGTCCATGGGTTATCTGAGTCAGCTTGATGACGATTGTGATGTACCGAAAGCGCGAAGTCGGTGCTGCCGCTTCCGGAGAACGCCTGCCTGTTTCCGGTTGGCAGTTTGACGCCCAGCTGCACCCAGCTATTGTGTCGCCATGCTGTTTGCCCAGTCAGTGCCGGCGCTGATAGCTGTAAAGCGGCGCTGAACTGGAGGTCGCCGACGTTGCTCTGTTGCTTGTTCAGCAAGACCAATTGGCTGTTATCGCGAAACCCGAACAGCAGGGCGTTGCGTGGCTGACGATTACGTTCGCCATCCGGCAAGCTTGTCAGCTGGTGCCACCGATCGATTGAACTGTCGAGAAATCCACCGCTGTGAAACAGAAGTGGTAGCTCGGCTTTAATAATCCAGCGGTCGGAAGGCCGATACTGCCAGCCCAGCGCCAGGCGCAGGGTTTCTCCGTCAATTTCAATGCGGGAGTCACCTGACGACTCAATAATGGAATGGGATGAAATATCGAAATGAGTGGACAGCTGATGTCGACTTGGGGCCAGCGTGTAGTCCGGCGCGGTAGCCGAAATGAACGGGAGCGTGAACGGCGTTCGGTTGTTCATCGGCAGAGGTGGGGCCCCTGTCGACTGGGCAGATGCCGCTGCTACGTGAGCTGTAACCGAACAGAACAGCAGGACAGCCGTGATGCCTTTTGTGAGTCGGTTGGACAATTCATTCATGAGGTTCTTAACAAGCTGTTAGTCAATGGAGAATGAGTCGGTGAGTCAATAAGGGGCTGCCTGTTATTTGGCTGTGAATATTATGACAAGCAAAAAAGTGCGGACCCGCTCACGGAATGAACTCTGTCCCCCCGTAAAATGCCAAGCATGGATAACAAGTATTACACACACTTTGTACTCACGGAGTTTGAAGGCACCGGTTTCGGTGAATTTTCTGGCGTCGTGCAATTTAACAGATCTTCTCAGCCGCTGTTTGGCACAGAGGACGCACGCCGAATGTTGGCGCAGAACTTCGATGTTGATGTGAATGAATTACATCTCATCCAGTTTTCGCAACTACATTAGGTTACTCGGAGCTTTGCATGAAGAGCCCTACACAACAACGAATTGATAACACTGATTTAAAGGGGTTCCTTGAGCAATCCCGGTCCCGCAGCTTTCGAGCGGGCGCGACTATTATGGCTGCTGACGAAGAGCCCACCACGATTAACTATCTGGTTAGCGGATCGGTTGAGGTGGTCATCGAAACCGAAGAGGGTAAAGAGCTTGTCCTGGCGTTTCTTAACGAGGGGCATTTTTTTGGCGAGATGGGTTTTTTCAATCAAAAAACCGAGCGCTCAGCCTGGGTACGTGCGCGTAAAGACAGTGTTGTGGCCGAGCTTAGCTATGAGCAGTTCGGTGAATTTTCTCAATCAAATCCGTCTCTCGTATTCGAGCTTGCTACGCAACTGTCCATTCGTCTTGCACGCACTAATAATCGAGTTGGTAATCTGGCGTTTTTGGGCGTTTCAGGCCGCGTGGCCAAAGTGCTACTGGAATTGGCGGAAGAGCCTGATGCTGTCGACCTCGCAGGAGGCAGGCGCTTGAAGTACACGCAGCCGCAGCTGGCCAGAATTGTCGGGTGTTCTCGCGAAATGATCTCGCGTGTACTCAAGCTGCTGCAGTCTGAAGGTCTTATTACAGCCGACGACGGTATCATTGTCTGGGGCGAATTCGAGCAGCGGGCAGTGCGGGAAACGCAGTTAGCGGTTTAATTCCTGTATCGAAAAGCTGGTAAACACAATGTTGGTTTACTGTGTGTCAAACGAGGGTCGACGCGTCGCGTTTTCATCCCGCGCTATTTAACTTGTTTCATACGTAAGCGCGGTCGTTTAAGTAGCTAAGGAGTGCTGTGATATTCGCAGTTCGATATCTGAAGTCTGCGTATCAAGCTTATGTTGCTTTGCGGAAAATGAGTGTTTGATGCGACCTGTGAAACAGTTGTTTCGTGGTCAAGGCGGTTGGACTCACGGCCGATCGTGATCAAATGGTCATTAAAAACATATAGATAGGCGTATCTAAATGACGCATCTATTCCCGTATCATGCCAAGAGCTTCGTCTTGCGGAGCTCACCCTGAATTTAACGGTGAAAACGTTTATTCTTGTTGGCTGACACGTGAAGTCATCCACGATTTCGCGACCCGTGTTCACCTAAGTTTAGAGAAAGGACCGCCCACATGGCTGATTCCAGTGTAACCATTACTCATGACAAAACCGGCGCTAGTGTTCAGTTACCGACCCGCGAGGGGACGTCAGGCACTCCGGTAATCGATATCGGTAAGCTCAACAAGGACTTTGGCCACTTTACGCTGGACCCGGGCTTTGTTGCCACGGCGAGCTGTGAAAGCAAAATTACCTATCTGGATGGTGAGGCAGGCTTGTTACAGTACCGCGGCTACCCGATTGAGCAGCTGGCGGAAAAATGTGATTACCTGGAAGTATGTTATCTGTTGTTAAACGGAGAGCTACCAGACAAAGATCAGAAAACCGATTTTGATAACATCATTCGCACTCACACAATGATTAACGAAGGGCTGCGACGCTTTTTCGACGGATTCCACTACGACGCGCATCCAATGGCTATGATGACGGGTGTAGTCGGCTCATTGTCAGCTTTCTATCATGACTCTCTCGACATTAACGACCCAGCTCAGCGCATGATTACGGCACAGCGAATTATCGCTAAACTGCCGACTATTGCGGCGGCCGCCTACAAGCATTCGGTCGGTCAGCCGTTTATGTATCCACGTAACGACCTGAGCTACACCGGTAACCTTCTTCACATGATGTATGCCGTACCCGCTGAGGACTACGAAGTTGATCCGGTTGCTGAAAAAGCACTGGACGTGCTGTTCACGCTGCATGCAGACCACGAGCAAAACGCGTCCACTTCAACCGTACGCCTGGCAGGCTCGTCGGGCACGAACCCGTTTGGTGCGGTTGCAGCCGGAACAGCCTGTCTTTGGGGTCCTGCTCACGGTGGCGCTAACGAAGCGGTGTTGCGTATGCTCGACGAAATTGGCGACGTGTCACGCATTGATAAGTACATTGCCAAAGCCAAGGACAAGAACGATCCGTTCCGCCTGATGGGTTTTGGACATCGTGTTTACAAGAACTTTGATCCTCGTGCACGCATTATCAAGAAAATTGCTCATGAAGTGCTGGCAACTTACGGCAGTGACCCGCGCATGGATCTGGCGATGAAACTGGAAGAGATTGCTTTGGTCGACGAGTATTTCGTTGAACGCAGCCTCTATCCAAACGTCGACTTTTACTCAGGCATCATTTATCGCGCTCTGGGTATACCCCTGGAAATGCTTACCGTTATGTTCACCATCGGCCGTTCAGTCGGCTGGATCTCGCACTGGCAGGAAATGGTGCAAGGTAAAATGAGGATTGGTCGTCCTCGCCAGCTTTACACTGGTGAAGGCAAACGCGATGTTCCAAGTTTGGGAGAACGCTAAGCGTCTGATTTATGTAAAGTAGTCAGACGGAAAAGGCGCCTTTTGAGGCGCCTTTTTTTAGGCTTGTTATGTCGTGTTCCTTCATACTACGGTCTCGGCAGACAGGTCGAAAACTTTAGTGTCTTGGACCAGTTTTAGTTTGAGAATGAGACGTGGTTCACGTTTAAGCGGCAAATTCGCCAAATTAGTGTGAATCAAATCACAGTGATTCCCCGGGTTATCAGACAGACTAAGGTTGTCATAACGAATGATCAGGAGATCAAGATGAGCGACATAAACCGCGCCATTTCTATTACGGACCGATTATTAGCCTGGGACTTGCTGGACAGCGCAGCCAGTGTTCTGGAGACAAGCCTCGAAAGTCACCCTTACAACCCTGAATTGCTACGCCGTCTGGGCAAGGTGCGCCTCGCTCAGGGCTTGCCGCAAGACGCTATCCCTTACCTGAAACTGGCCATGCAGCAAGACCAGATGCGCGTTGTGGTTGGTAGTGGTGATCCACGAGTGACGGTGGGCAGTACACACTAGTTGTTAACAGCAATCGATTACTCTAACAACGTCAATCATGCGCAGTTACGGTTCGCGAATGATCGACTCTTTTGAATAATCGTTACTACTAATAACAGTCGCTACTGAAAGCGGCGGCGTATGAACAGCCGGTTTCCCGGCCGTCTGACTTGTTCAGGCTCGCGTTTCAAATACGCAGGCCTCAGGTGATCACCCGATAGCAAGGGGTGTATTCGCCGTGAAGTTTCATGCGGCCGGCACCTGCAAAAGCGGCGAGCAAATCGTCGAGCATTTTCATGATGTGCTTGTCACCGCTGATTTCGAACGGCCCGTGTTTTTCTATCGCGTTGATGCCCTGCTCTTTTACATTGCCCGCTACGATACCCGAAAATACCCGGCGTAAGTTGGCCGCCAATTCGTGCGTTTCCTGATCGAGTGAAATGTTCAGTTGGGCCATATTTTCATGGGTGGGTTCGAACGGCATTTGGAAATCGGGGTCGATACGTAACATCCAGTTGTAGTAGAACGCGTCGCTGTTGGCGCGACGGAATTCTCTGACTTGCTCAAAACCCTTTTTCATTTCGATGGCGACACGTGCCGGGTCGTCGATGATGATGGTGTAGAGCTGCTGGGCTTCAGGGCCCAAGGTTTGACTAATGAATTCGTCCAGATTACGGAAGTAGTCGGCTGAGCTCTTAGGACCGGTCCAGATAAACGGAAGCGGCATGTCGCGGTTTTCAGGGTGTAGCTTTATGCCCAGAAGATAGAGAATTTCTTCGGCCGTACCTGCACCACCTGGAAACACGGTGACGCCGTGACCGGTGCGCACGAAGGCTTCCAGTCGCTTCTCGATGTCCGGCATGATAACCAGATTGTTAACGATAGGGTTGGGTGCTTCGGCGGCAATGATGCCAGGTTCTGAAATGCCCACGTAACGACCATCGGTAATGCGCTGTTTGGCGTGGCCAATAGTCGCACCTTTCATCGGGCCTTTCATGGCGCCGGGTCCGCAGCCAGTGATTACGTTCAGGCCGCGAAGACCAAACTGATAGCCTACGGCTTTGGTGTAGTCGTACTCTGTGCGGTTAATAGAGTGTCCACCCCAGCACACGACTTGATCCAGTGCCGTGGTGGGTTTCAACGTGCCGGAGTGGCGCAGAATGTGGAAAACTGCGTTGGTAATATCTTCGGGCTCGTTCAAATCGAAGCGGCCGGACTTTAATATTTCGTGATCAACGAAAATGATGTCGCGCAGAACTGAAAACAGGTTTTCCTGCATGCCTTTGATCATCTCGCCGTCTACGAAAGCCGATTTTGGTGCATTTCTAAGGTCCAGTTTGAGGCCGCGTTCTTGCTGTTCGAGCTTAATAGCGAAATCGCGATGTTTGTCCAGCATGGACTTGGCGTCGTCTTCCTCGGCACCGCTGTTCAATACGGCGAGACAGCACTGGCGAAACAGGGCATAGAGGTGCGGATCGGCGCCGTCAGCGAGATTACCGGTTTCACTCTGAGACAGAAGCTCAAGGCTGCCTGTAGGAGATACTCTTGCGTTGATTCCGCTCATGTTGTGATCCTTATTCCTAATTAGTGCTGCGTTTATTATCTATCGTCCCGCGCGTCCGTTTTTGGCCCGCAGCCGAACATATTAACAGGTTCGGCGATTAATGGAGGCCTGTTTAGTTGATCGCAAACACGTCGCAGGAACGACATATCCGCGATGATTTAGATAGCCCTGTGATAGGCAAGTGCCCTTGGGGTACGCACCCTACAGCCGGAAGGGCCGGGCGAAGTGCTCTTGGCGTACGAAGCAGGGAGCCGCTTACACCCACCATAAAGGGCAAGTCTGAACCGTTTGCAATCTTAACTGGCCCGGCAATACCGAGTTTCTACCCGCCGTTATATGCGCCCCGATTTTATATACGCGTAGAAAAACGGTTAAAGGCATTAATAGTGTCAACCGGAAGCTGTCGTTTACCACCGTAGACATTAGTGGCTAAATGTTTTTGCTCCGCTTCGAGTTCGTCGCTACCGAGATCTTTGTACCAGGCTTTGGGTTTGCCGTCTTCACCGCTGTTCCATCGATATCCGCGTGCTTTCAGGAGGTCTTTGCTCTCAAACGGAGCATTAGCGGCCCATAAGCGAAACCCTTTCAGGCGGGCTGTTTCAAGTAGCTGTGCCAGCGCAGGCTTGCCGTCTATTTCGTAGCTCAGCACGTGAATACCGGCGAGGCAGTCGGTGACGGCCCGGTGACCGCTATAGAAGAACCCTTGTCGGTAAGCCAGATACTCCAGTTTTGCGCTTTCAAAACCGGCGTCACGCCAGTTTATTTGAGACACCGAACAGGCCCACGCCTTGGATGCAAAAAACGGAAAGCTGGCTTCAACAAATTTGCGGTCGAAGTTGGCGTTGTGGGCGACAAGTATTGAGGCGTCTGCGATGAACGCTTCGATAGCGTTTGCATCGAATTTTTCACCTTCCACCATCTCGTCCGTAATGCCGGTAATGCGAGTGATTTCGTCAGGAATCGGAACGCCTGGGTCGTTAAGTTCGTCGTATTCCTCTCCCAGTCTGAAAAGCGTTCCGTCACTCGAGAAGGTGAACTTCACCATGGCCAGTTCAATGATATGATTAGACTCGTGATCAAAGCCGGTGGTTTCGACGTCCAGATACACGCCGGTTTTTACCGATTCACGATTTTCAGGCAGCGGTGCATACTGCTCCGGCTTCTGGTATCGCTTAACTATTCTGTAGTTATCGTTTGTGGCCAGAGCACGTGCAAGCTCGGCGGGGTCGGCGTTGGCAAAATCCGCCATGGTGGCCTCCAGTAGTCACTTGACTGCACAGAATATCACGACGCGCCCCTAAGGAGACTGTGCTTTGGAACAACTTAAACGACTGGCTCGCAACGCAAGTTCCAGAGCCTATAGTCCGTACTCGGGTATCCGGGTGGGCGCTGCAGTGTATGCCGAAGACGGCAAGTGTTACACCGGATGCAATATTGAGAACGCAAGCTATGGACTTACTTTGTGTGCTGAGCGAGTGGCGATGGCCGCTGCCGTTGCTGCGGGCGCGACACGAATTACCGCCATAGCCGTTGCGTTGCACCCGGAAGGTGAGCAGGTTGAAAAGTTTTCTCCCTGTGGAGCCTGTCTCCAGTTTCTTGCGGAATTTGCGGACGGAGAAACGATCATTGCTGTTGAAGGCACCGAGTTTGCGCTGAGCGATTTGTTTTCCAGCCCTTTTGTTGTGTCGTAGTGCGGTAGGGCTCTTTTGAAAAGCCATCGAATGACTCATGCCACTGTACGTGAGGCCGAGCGCACGCTTGCAAAAATCGATCCTGTAATGCGAAGCGTTATTGCCAGGCACGGACCTTGTCCATTGGGTGGTGGTCGCCCGGATTACTTCGACACGCTGTCCTGGTCCATTGTGTCGCAACAGTTGTCCACGAAAGCGGCTAGTACTATTGGCAAGCGGGTGCTTGAATTGACTGGTCAAACCAAAATGTCAGCGACGCATATTTCAAGTGCGACGCATAAACAGCTGCGTGCGGCGGGACTGTCCAACAACAAGGCGCGCTTTCTGCAGGCGCTCGCAGAAGAAGCGCTCGACGGCCGACTGAATTTTCGCTCACTCGCTCAGCTGTCAGACGAGGCGGTTATTGATCGTCTCGTTAAACTAAAAGGCATCGGACGATGGACGGCGGAAATGTTCTTGATGTTCGCGCTCAAACGATCCGACGTTGCCTCACCCGACGACGTAGGTCTACAGCGTGCCATGTACGAGCTTTACGGCTTGCGCAAGAGACCGTCACCTAGACGCTTTCACGAAATCGCCAGGCCCTGGTCGCCTTACCGCACGGTGGCTTGCTGGTATTTGTGGCGCACCGTCGATTAGCATTTTTGACGTCATGAAACGTATTGAAAATTTGCCGGAGTTCAGTGATTTCCGGCTCAGGAGCATAAATTGAACGCGGGAAAAACACCCCTATTTTCATCACCTTTTGAACGAATAAGTGGCGACTTGAACGACGTAGAAGACGTTGGCAATGAGGTGTCCGACCTGAATGAACTGGGCCTGAGATCAGACTATCGCGAAACAGTCTGGAAAGCGGTGCAGGGCTGGTACCGCACGGGCACACAACCATTCGTGAGTTTGTGCATACGAAGGCGAGGCGAACTGACTGTCAATCGAAGCATCGGACACAGTCACGGCACGTGGTCTATTAACGGCATGGCGAGCGACGCGCAGGTCGGCTCAGTCGATACGCCAGTGGGTGTATTTTCCGCTTCCAAAGCGCTAACCGCACTTCTGATTCACGGGCTGGCAGAGGAAAATTTAATTGACCTCGACCAACGTGTGGCTCACTACTTGCCAGAGTTCGCGTGTAACGGTAAGCAGTCCATTACGGTTAGTCAGGTGCTTAGTCATCAGGCCGGCATACCCGTTATGCCCAAACATATGCCACCCGAAACGCTATTTGATTACGACCAGGTAGTCGACGTGTTAATGCGCGGTCCGATTCAACGCACCGTGGGGCGAGGCACCGCTTACCACGCAGTAAGTGGCGGCTATATTTTGGGCGCAGTGGCTTCGAAAGTCACCGGGCAGTCGTTAAACCAAATACTGCGTAAGCGCATTGCCGTGCCGCTTGGACTGGAATCGATGCACTACGGGGCCACGCTAAATAATCAGCACAGGGTGGCGACGAATTACAATACGGGCCGACCGCTGCGCTGGCCGCTGAGTCAGCTTGTCGAGACAGCGCTGGGAGCTGATTGGAATACGGTCATCGACTTGTCAAACCGTAAGGAGTTTTTGTCCACAATCGTACCGGCCGGTAATGCGGTGGGCACCGCGAATGAATGGTCTACGCTAATGGAAATTTTGCTCAACGATGGTCGGGTAGGTGAGGTGAAGCTGTTCAAGTCTGACACCATTAAACGTGCGACCGCGTTCAAGGCGGGCAGTCTGATCGACGGTACGCTGCGGGTTCCTTCCCGTTTCAGTGAAGGATTCATGCTGGGTTCAAATCCACTCAGTTTGTTTGGCCCAATGACTGGTCAGGCGTTTGGCCACCTGGGCTTCATTAATGTGTTTTGCTGGGCCGATCCCGCGCGTGAACTCTCTGTTGCGCTGTTGTCGACCGGTAAATCGCTACTGGGTACGCATTTGGCTGAGCTTGCCCGTGCGCTTTGGGCGATTAACCGGGTTGACCGCCAACGACGTTAAAACGACACGGGTAAGAGTAAAGTTTAAACAACTGTGTCGAGGGCCCGTTGCAGGTAGAGCGCAGTTTGCGCACGGGCTATACTTCCCCATCTGATTAAAGAGTCTCAATTATGTCTGAATTTGCTGCGAGTTATCCTTGGGCGCTGCCCTTACTCTGTTTGCTTATAGGTGTTCTTGTGGGTGCCGTTGGCGCTCAAATGTTCGAGCGGAAAAAAACCGGTGGTCGCACAGTCGAAGCCGTGGAACAAGAAATGAACGAATACAAAGAAGAGGTTGGCAAGCATTTTGCTACGACGTCTGAACTGTTCCGCGACATGACCGAAAAATACCGCGACGTGTATAACCATTTGGCATCGGGTTCGCAGGACTTATGCGAAGACGAAATAACCGTGGCACGACTCGAGTACGCTCAGGATCAGCCGGGTGCTGACGACGAGTCGGGTGACAGCACGGATTCCGAGGACGAAAGCGTCACGGAAGCAAAACCTGAAAATGTGGAATCCGAATCCGAATCCGAATCCGAATCCGAATCCAAATCCGGAACGCAGGACGAGGCCCCTGACTCCAACGAGCCTCAAGATGACGAGCTGAAAGTCGAAGAGTCAGATCCAGTCGATCCACCTTTAAAGGCTTAACGGTAAGGTTCGAAATCCTTACCCAGTGCGTCTAGCTCGTGTAGATCCACAAGGGGAGTTTCTATGGCGTTGAGCGTCAACCAAAACAACAGCGGGCCGCTGAATCCACGTCGTTTATGCTCAAGCATGGCAGCGAATGCTTTGCCGGTGTATGTGCCCTCAAGCGTGATACCCGCTGCCTTGGCAATGTCAATGGCGGCAAGCGCCTCGGAAGTAGGCTTGGCGTATTCTTCGCCAAAAAAATCATCAACAAATAAAACCTGGCCAGGTTTGATCGAACGACTCACCGGGAAGCCGGGTAATTTTGACGTGATTAAATCAACGCTATCACGATAGAGCCCATCGAATAGCGACTGCGAGGCAACGCTCGACTCCGTTACGCGAACGGCGACAACCTGAATGGGCAAATTGAGAAGAGCGACACCAAGCGCGCAACCAACAGCCGTACCCATGGTTCCGCATGCGACATAGATTCGTTTGGGACAGGGCAGTAGTCCTTGGTCTATCTGTTCGGCCAGTTCAGCTATAGCTACTATGTAACCAAGCGAAGCCAGCGGGTCAGAGCCTCCCAGCGGTACAAGGTATGTGTCGTCTTGGGTAGCCAGTTCATTGGCGCAGGCAACAGCGCGTCCGAAGCATTCAAACACTCTAAGGTCAGTACCCAGTGCTACGTGTCTTCGCAAATTCAAGGTCGCTATTTCACTTGGTGGCTGATGACCCATACACACCGTGCATCGCATACCAAGCTGTTTCGCGTAGGTGCTGGTGGCAACAGCGTGGTTAGAGCCGGCTGCACCTAACGTCACAATATGGCGTGCGCCTCTTTCCTGTGCTTCGGCAAGCAGAAACTCGAGTTTGCGGACTTTGTTTCCAGCGTATTGTAAAGAGCACACGCCGTCGTGCTTGATATAGATATTTTCCAGTTCACTGTTGTCTGGCTGGGCCAGGTTTTGTGTGGCAGGGAACACAGGCGAAGGAAGTTGTGCCAGTCGGGTGCGAGAAAACTCTGCGAGAAGGGTGTTCAAAGTGGTGTTCATATGAGTCCGGATAGAATAAGTGTCAGATCGCTTAGGTAAAGATTTCAAGCGCGCGGTGAGATTATGTCAATGTATTTTATACTCCAATGTGAATTTCTTAAGCGTCGGTCCAGCGCTAATCTACGTCATCGCCTATGCAAATCATGTGCTTAGCTGTATTTCAGCCGCAGCGATGAAAAACAACTTCTTGTATTTTCACTGAGCAGCGCGTAAACCGAATCACGCTGTTTTTTTGCATAACGGCCGTGCTAGTGTGGTCAGATAACGCTGGCCCGGGGAGCCAGCGAAGAGCTCGGGCAAAGAGGCTCAAAAAAAGTGCCGGAACTACCGGCAACCTGAAGGGGTAAAACGTTCCAGACGCGTAACGTGGTAAGGCCCTTGGTATTTCTATCTTGAGGACAGTTTGATGAAAACACTTTCTACTTCTCTATGGGTCGGCTTCGTCAGCGCCCTGATCACATTCGCTGCGGGTGCCGCTCCAACGCACTCGGCTGATGGCATTTGGTCGCAGGCGAGCGAAGCACAAATCGCAACGAGCGGAGTTCGCATGATTAGTCCGAACGCGTATCAAACCGTGCGCTTCGATGCAGACCGGTTTCGCTCACTCCTCGGAAACCAGGGGCGGATTTCATTGCCCATGGCTGACGGTCGCTTCGTTGAGTTTGAAATGGTTGACGCACCCGTCATGTCTAAAGAATTGGCGGCAAAGTTTCCAGACATTCGAACCTGGTCAGGCTCAGCCTCAGACAACAGTGGCGCGTGGGCTCGTATTGACCTGACTCCGGCGGGCTTTCACGGCATGATTCACGATGCCGATGGGCTCACTTTTATCGATCCGTATCAGGTAACGAACGGAAAGGTCGTTGGACATCACTATCAAGTGTACGCCAAACGCGATTTGACACGCTCGCACGATCAGGTTTTTTCCTGTGGCGTGCACACGGCTAAAGACGCCGAAGAACACGCGGCTCATAGCTCGGTGCGCATTCCGGTGGGCAGCCAGTTAAAAACCTATCGGCTGGCTGTTGCTGCTACCGGTGAGTACACCGCGTTTCACGGTGGCACAGTTGCAGCCGGTCAGGCGGCGATTGTCACAGCGATTAACCGCGTAACCGGTATTTACGAAACCGAGTTGGCCATTCGTCTGGTACTCATTCCAAACAACGATCAACTGATTTTTACCAATCCGGCCACTGACGGCTATACCAACAACAATGGGTTTACGATGCTCGGTCAAAACCAGGCTAAAGTTGACTCGATTATTGGCGCGGGTAACTACGATATCGGGCACGTGTTCAGCACCGGCGGTGGCGGTATTGCTGGTCTGGGCGTGGTCTGCCGAAACAACAACAAGGCGCGCGGTGTAACGGGGCTTGGCAGCCCGATTGGCGATCCGTTCTACGTTGACTACGTGGCTCACGAAATCGGACACCAGTTTGGCGCGCCTCACTCATTTAACGGTACGGCTAATGCATGCGGCGGCGGTAATCGCAACGGGGCTACCGCCTACGAGCCAGGCAGTGGCAGCACCATCATGGCTTACGCGGGTATCTGCGGTGCGCACAATATCGCTAACAACAGCGATGCCTACTTTCACACTATTTCGTTCGACAACATTGTGAACTACACAACAAACGGTTCAGGCGCGAACTGCGACGCGGTAACGGCAACAGGCAATTCGGCACCGGTTGTCGACGCCGGTATTCCAAAGGCCGTTCCGACCGACACAGCCGTGCGCCTGACAGGCAGCGCCGTTGACCCCGACGGTGATCCGCTCACGTATCGTTGGGAACAGTTTGATCTGGGGCCGGGCGGCGATCCGGATTTCCCGACCGGCAATGCACCGCTTTTTCGCTCGTTCGGGGCCACCGAGAGCAGCACCCGCCTGTTGCCGAGATTACCCAATATTCTGGGTGACTTTCAGTCGACGGGTGAGGTGGTTGCATCTACCGCTCGAAGCCTGACCTTTCGCCTGACCGCTCTCGATAATCGGCCAGGTGGCGGCGGAGTTGACTACGACGTCGTCAGTCATACCGTGCTCGATACCGGAGCGGCGTTTGAAGTGACCTCGCAAAACTCCGTGGTTCAGTGGCAGGGTGGAAGCCAGCAGACGGTGACTTGGAACGTAGCCGGTACAGAGGCGTTTCCGATTTCGTGTAACTCTGTCGATATTTCGATCTCAGACGATGGTGGCCAGACGTTTGCATTCCTGGTTGCAGATAATTCACCAAACGACGGAAGTGAGGTAATTACCGTTCCGGACAGTCCGTCCAACATAGGCAGAGTGCAAGTTGCGTGTGCTACCAATATCTTCTTTGACATTAATAACGCCAATATTATTCTCGAACCGGCACCGGGTCCTGACTACATGCTGTCGCTATCCAGCGATGTAATCGGTGTGTGTGCACCTGAAGACGGCGAAGTTGTCGTCAACATTTCATCTATTGGCGGCTTTACCGGAGACGTAAGTCTGGCGGTTAACGACGTGCCGGCTGGAGCGACTTCGTCGTTCTCGCCTAACCCGGCGATTGGCGGCGGTTCTTCTACTTTGACCATTGGCAATACCGGTGCGGTTTCCGGAGGCAGTTACCTGCTCGACATAGAGGCCTCAGGAGTGCCGGGAACGCAGAATATCGACGTTACGCTTGAGGTGGCTGAAGCTGTAAGCGCGACGCCTGTTGTCGCCGCACCGGCGGACGGGGCGGTAGCGGTAGTGCTGCAGCCCACGTTGAGCTGGCAGCCTTCAGCTAACGCTGTCAGCTATCTGGTAGAGCTTGCAACGGATGCCGGCTTTGGAAATATTTTGGAAAGTGCCACTGTAACGGCAACAAATTATACGGTTGCCGTTACGCTTGATGAGTCCACGCCCTATTTTTGGCGTGTAACAGCCGTCAACGCTTGCGGTGACGTTTCCTCGGAGGTTGCAACATTCACAACCGTATCGCCTGCCGGACTTTATTGCAGTAACCCGGGAACGGCGATTCCGGATAACGATGCGGGCGGTATTAGCGACATTCTTAACATTGCGGACACAGGCTCCGTTATTGATTTAAACGTACTGCTGGTCACTAACCACGCCCAAATTGGCAATCTCAGAGCCGTGCTCACTAACTCAAATTCGGGCACCTCGGTCGAATTTTTGAACACACCGGGATCGGCCTTCCTCTCAAGCGGTTGTCCTCTGCCGGGCATAGACGCCGAGTTTGATGACGAGTCAACCAATGATCCTGCTCTGGCTTGCGACGTAGGCTCTAACGCCATGGCCGGAGACTGGATGCCGGTTTCGCCGCTGTCGGCTTTCGATGGTGAAAATTTCAACGGCGACTGGACGCTTCAAATCGTTGACCAGGCCGGCGGTGGAACCGGTGCGCTGAACCAGTGGTGTGTCTCGGTCGTAGCGGGTCCGCCAACGGGAACGGACACTGATGGCGACGGCATTCTCGATGATGCGGATAACTGTACGCTTGAGGCCAATCCGAATCAGGTTGATGCGGACGGCGACGGTTACGGTAATGTCTGCGATCCAGACTTGACCAACGACGGAATTATCAACTTCCTTGATCTCGCTCAGTTCCAGCCGCTGTTTCTGAGTACCGACCCAGTGGCCGATTTCAACGTCGATGGCGTTGTTAATTTTCTGGATTTTGTGCTGCTAACTCAACGCTTCCTGGGAGCGCCGGGCCCAAGTGGACTGAATCCATAAGCTCACAGTGAGGAAATCGAGAGGGCGCTGTCCAGGCAGTGCCCTCTTTTTTTTTGCGTAACTCATTGATATCAGAGGGGGAACCCCGAGAAAATGGCTTTTGTTTCAAAACCCGTGAGGGAATTTGGCGCGGCATGTCGCTTTAAAGGGAGCTAGGTAGGCGTATCCGTTGGGTGGCAAGGATGTCGATACCAATAACTAACCCCGGGTGTCTCAGGACATCGCAAAGTGAGCGTCGAACCCCGTTTCACTCTGCACGTTACTGTGATGAATTGTAAAACTGATCCGCTTCGGCGGATCTTTTTTTTCTATGTAAGCTGCTGTTGGACCAGTGACCTTACTTTTGTACCGGGCTTGCTCCTCGACCTCGCCATTCTTTGCCCTATAATGATTCTTTTCGCTACGGCATCCGTTGTCGGCGATTTCGTTTTGGGGGAATAAATATGACGTATTTCGTTACAGGCGCCACCGGTTTTATCGGTGGTCGATTAGTGAGCAAGCTGCTAGAGCGCAAAGGCACTGTTTACTTTCTGGTTCGCCGCAAGGATCCTAAAACGCTTAAGGGCCTGTACGAAAAATGGGGCGTAGACGCGAAACGCGCTGTAGCAATTAAAGGTGATATCACCAAAAAAAATATGGGCATCAGCGCGCCTGATCTCAAAAAACTGAGCGGCAAGATCAAACACTTTTACCATCTGGCCGCCATATACGACATTACGGCGCCGGCCAAACCGCAAATCAAAGTAAACGTTGACGGCACCCAAAACACGCTTGAGCTTGCGCACAAAATTAAAGCGGGCTGTTTCCACATGGTTAGTTCCATCGCCGCAGCCGGACTGTACAAGGGCGTGTTTCGGGAGGACATGTTCGAAGAAGCTACCGGGCTTGAAGACAGTCCGTATCACAAAACCAAGCACGACTCTGAAGGCCTGGTGCGTAACACCTGCAAAATTCCTTACCGTATTTATCGTCCCGGCGTTGTGGTTGGAGATTCGAAAACCGGTGAGATGGGCAAGATCGACGGCCCCTACTACTTTTTCAAGATGATTCAGAAAACACGACGCGTTCTGCCGCAGTGGATGCCGACCATTGGTATCGAAGGCGGCCGGATAAACATTGTGCCTGTGGACTACGTGGTTGACGCGCTCGATTTCATTTCGCACAAGAAAGGCCTAAATGGGCAGTGCTTTCATTTAACTGAAACCGATGCGCGACGCATTGGTGACGTGATCAACCTGTTTTCAAAGGCGGGTCACGCGCCGTCAATGGTTATGCGACTTGATGCGCGCATGTTCAATTTTGTGCCGTCCTATTTGTGGAAGTCTTTATGGGCTCTCACGCCGGTTCGCCGCGTGGTCAAGGCGACCATTGCGGGCTACGGTTTGCCAAGCGAAGTGTTTCAATTCATTAAATACCCGACCAACTTTGATAGCAGAAACACGCAGAAGGCTTTGAAAGGCAGCGGCATTGAAATACCTCCGCTTGAGTCTTACGCGGCGCGTCTGTGGGACTACTGGGAACGCAATATGGACCCGGATCTGTTCAAAGAAGTGACTTTGCGCGGACGGGTTGACGGCAAGGTCGTGATGGTTACCGGTGCGTCTTCCGGTATTGGTAAGGCCGCTGCGTTGCGCGCAGCTTCAGCCGGCGCCAAAGTAATTTTGGTCGCTCGCAAAAAGGCCAAGCTGGTTGAAACCCAGCAAGAAATTAAAAAGAACAAAGGCCAGTCGTTTATTTATCCGTGTGATATCGCTGATCTGGATGACTGCGACAAGCTTATTAAAGCCGTCCACAAAGACCACGGCCACATTGACGTTCTGCTAAATAATGCAGGGCGCTCGATTCGACGTGGCGTGGCCAGTTCGTTCGACCGGTTTCACGA
Organism: Gammaproteobacteria bacterium; assembly: GCA_045107075.1. Lineage (GTDB taxonomy): Bacteria > Pseudomonadota > Gammaproteobacteria > Steroidobacterales > SZUA-146 > SZUA-146. The sequence goes on along the minus strand of JBGCFV010000003.1, from coordinate 5,558 downwards.
CTATGAACGCACAATGCAGCTGAATTACTTCGGCGCGCTTCGCCTGATCATGGGCGCGTTACCTCGTATGCAAGAGCGCAAGACAGGCCACATTATCAATATCTCCTCAATTGGCGTGTTGAGTAACGCGCCACGTTTCTCAGCCTACGTCGCCTCGAAAGCGGCTCTCGACGCGTTTACTCGCTGCGCTGCGGCCGAGTATTCGCACATGGGTGTGAATTTCACCACAATTAATATGCCGCTCGTGCGAACACCGATGATCGCGCCGACTAAAATGTACCAAAACGTGCCAACCAAGAGTCCTGAAGAGGCGGCTGATATGATTGTTGAGGCCATAGTCGACAGGCCTAAGCGTATCGCGACTCGACTGGGAATCTTTGCCGAGATTCTGCATTTGCTAACGCCGAAAATGACGGAGCTTGGTATGAACGAAGCGTTCCGGTTGTTCCCCGACTCGGCTGCGGCACGCGGTACCGGCGGTGGTGAATCCTCGCCTGAACAAATTGCCGTGGCCCAGTTTACGCGTGGTATCCACTGGTAATCAGTTGTCGCAAGAGCGTTATAAACAGTGATAAAAACGCATGTTTATAGCTTAATTTAGGAGGTTTGGGTTAGCTTGTCATAACCTTGGAGTGCGTAAATTGTGACGTTACGCACCGGCCGCTAAATACTTTTATGAAATACTGCTGTCCAGTTAGGGGGTGTTTAACGTTCCTTAGCTGGACATTTTTATTGGACCCGCACAGAGCCGGTTCAATACCGCAGTCATTAGAGTATTTTCATGAGTCGAATCGTAAATCTGGCGCTCAATGCCGCCGACCATCTGGTGGGTAAAAAACGTCTGGATGCAGCGGCTTCTATTTTGCGAAACTACTTGAGTACGAATCAACCTGATCCTCAAGTGTTGCAGCGACTGGGGCGGATTTATTTGGCGCAAGGGCGTTCAGCCGAGGCAATTCCTCTGTTGCAGCAGGCGCTGGATTGTTTCGTTGAGCCGAGCAGCACAGCGCAATCGATACAGACCGATCGCGCGGTGTCGAATATGGTTTCAAGCGAGAGTGCTGCCACTGAGCCAGCTTTCGATTCGTCTTCTACTCGAACCGATATAGACCCTCTCTTTATTCCAACGCACTAAATCGAACAGTGCCGGCGCTGTACTGACGTTAGCCCGTCCGTTTGCCCATCCCTGTAACGCAGTCCCGGAGTTATCTGTGCATTCCGATCCCGTTCTACGGGGCCCGAAACACATTTTGACCACTTGCATGGTCTTTATTGTGTATCACACTAGAATTAACCCCTAAGATTATGTTTTTTAATAAAAACATGTGGCGTTAGAATGATATTCCGTTATACTTTGTCTACGTCGCCTCGCCAGTCTGGGGTGAGACGTGGACTGCAGCAGGACGCCGCGTTCGACAGAAAATGATAGGCAAATGCAAGGTCGCTGCATTTGTCATAAAACCGGGCGAAACCACTGACCATGCATACGCACCTGCCGCAAGGTATTCGTGTAGAGGAAGGGACAAACCAGGAACAGGCCATACAAGGTGTGGAGACACGCCCGACGGTCGTACTGGGTGCCTGTCAACGAGGTCCTCTTAATACTCCTGTTCTTGTTCGTTCTTTCTCTGAATTTGTTCGTTGGTTTGGCCAAGTGACCGACGAGCTCCCACTGCCACACGCTGTTCGTCTGTTTTTCGCGAATGGCGGTCGTGAAGCTCTGATTGTTCGAGTGGCGCGCAACGCACAACATGCGTACATGGATTTGCCAGGTGACGGTGGTGAGTTACGACTGTGGTCCCGCAACCCGGGAGAGCATGACTACTTACGTGCAGCTGTGGACTACGATGGTATTGATCCAGTCGATGACGACTGCTTTAACCTCACCTTGCAGCGCTTGGCGGAACCGGGTACGGAGCACGTTGTTGATCAGGAAATTTTCCGAAATGTAAGCGCCCGAAACGACCACCCCAATTTTTTACCTCATATTTTGGCAGGTTCTCATTTGGTTCGTGCGGATGAAAGGGTGCCTGAAACGCGGCCCCGGATTACGCTGAATCATAAAACAGGCAAGCCTCAGTACTTCCAAAATCCGTCAGAGTTTGGCCATGCAGGCGAACGAATTACGTTGACCGAAGTATTAGGCTCTAGCCATACGCGTAGCGGATTGTTTGCACTGACCGAACAGTACGACTACGGCCAGCTGTATATTCCACCTCTGGATTTTAATACCGATGTACCTGTGCCGGTTCTGCGCGCGGCGGCGCGAATCTGTGCCCGGCGCCACGCTGTTCTGATTGCGGACTCGCCGAGTGCCTGGAATAGTGTTGCTGAGGTGGCTGAAAGCATCGATCGCTTTAGCTTGCGTGGCCCGAATGTCGCGCTGTTTTATCCATGGCTGGAAAATTCCGAGAGTCGTGTTTCCGGCAGCCCGAAGTGTCTGCCACCCGGCGGCGCCGTTGCGGGCGCGTTGGCGCACAGTGCGCTATCGGAGCAGCCGGATGCAGCGCCAGCAAGTCATCGTATGATTTTGCGCGGGTTTCGAAAGTTTTCGGACAACGTCAGTGAGCGGGCGTGTTTTACGCTCGCCAGTCGTGGTATTAATTCGCTGCGATTTTCGAAAGGCGGGCGCAAAGTCGTATGGGACCCCGTGCTGCTTAACACTGAAGACTCATTAGAGCGAAATTCGCTGCGTGAGCGTCGCATTATTCAATACGTTTCCCGCAGCGTGGAAGAAGGGCTTCGATGGGTTATTTTTGAAGAGCACTCGGAACAACTGTGGCGTAGAGTCAATGCGCAGGTGAGTGAATTCTTGTTCGGCTGTTGGCGGCGTGGATTACTGGCTGGCAGTAAGCCGAGCATGGCGTTTCGCGTCAGGTGTGACGTAAAGACGAACCCGGGCGTTCGTCGACAACATGGAGAGCTTGGTTTGACGCTTGAACTGGCACCACTTGTTCCCTCGCGCTTCGTCGAACTTCACCTTATTACGCCGACAGCCAGTAACGCACAATATGGATAAAGCGTGTCTGAGAAAGATAAAAAAATCTGGAAAACGGTAGCCAGTATTCCGCGTGGTCAGGTTGCTACTTATGGTCAAATAGCCGACCTGGCTGGCTGTGGACGGGCGGCGCGCATGGTGGGTCGCTCTATGGGCAAAGCACCAAAAAGCCAGAAGCTGCCCTGGCACAGGGTCGTTAACGCGGCGGGTCAGATTTCTCTACCGGTCGATTCGAGTGGTTACAAAACTCAGCGACAAAGGCTGTTGTCAGAGGGAATCGAATTTCGCGGCAAACGAATCGATATGAAAAAATATCAATGGCAGCCTACTTTGGACGAACTTTTATGGAAACTGGACGGCTAGAACGCCTTCAATACTATGCTTAAGAAGTTACTTACCCCATATGGTGCCCGGGTCATAACCAGCGAGCGAGTGCGCAGGTGGCGTGATTTTCCCGACAGGCTGAAGCAGCGCACGCATAAACTGAAGCCGCGCGTTTCGCTATTTCATCAGTTTGATGATCCCTATTCGTATTTGGCGCTGGAAGCCAGCGCGCTGCTGGTCAGCCGCTATGAAATTGATTTCGAGTTGCTTCTCGTTAACGACGAGCCTGCGGCCGGGCACAGCGATTCGGTCGAGGCGAGACAGAGCTGGATGCGCTACCGGTTGCATGACGCCAGGCGGCTGGCGCGGGTCTGGCGTATGGACGATTTTCTCAAAGTCGATTTACCGAGTGCCGAAGCGGTACATTACTGTACGCGCTGTTTGGCTGCTGCACCTCCCTCAACCCGTGCCGGTCTCGCGCTTAAATTAACACGCGCTCTCTGGAACGGGGACCAGTCCACCCTCACTGCACTATTCGGCGAGCACGAACAAGGTGCCGACGAAGAAGCTCGACGCCTGCTTCTGCGAGGTCATAATGAACGTACCGAACGCGGCCACTATCGAGCGGGTATGTGGGAGTTTAACGGCAGCTGGTTTTTGGGGCTCGATCGACTTGAGTTTCTGGAAGATGATTTACAGCGCTGGAATCTGGCGCGAAGCGATCGCAGCGTGCACGGAGAATTTTATACGCCAACGCGCGTGCCGCGTTTAAAGGCCAAAATACTGGACGTGTTTTTTTCGTTGCGCAGTCCTTATTCGTATTTGTGTCTGGCTCGCTTGAGCCGGCTGTATGAGCAATACGAAGCCAAAATAAATCTGCGTTTTCGACCTGTGCTGCCAATGGTTGATCGTGGGGTTGCGCTGTCACCGGAAAAGCTGTCGTTCATTATGAAAGACGCGGCGCGTGTGGCTAACAAGCAGCAGATCGCTTTTGGCTATGTTCGAGACCCCTTGGGTCCCGGCTTGGAGAGGTGTTTGTCTTTGTTTTATTACGCTCAGGAGCAGCGCAAAGAGCGTGAGTTTTTAATGAGCGTTACGCAAGGTATTTGGGGTGAAGCCGTTAATATTCACAGCGAGCGGGGCCGGCGCAAGCTAACGGAGCGCGCTGGCCTTGATTGGAACGAGGCGAAACACCATCAGGATGATATGGACTTGCAGGCCAACTTGAAGAAGAACCAGCATCAGTTGGAGCTTATGGGGTTATGGGGTGTTCCTGTTTTTGCTCTCACTGATGACAGCAATGGCTTGGTGGATGTGTTTTGGGGGCAGGATCGATTGCCTATGTTGGAGTATGGGTTGGCGGAGGTTTAATCGTTAGCTGAGGCTTAATGGTTAATTCGGTAGGGATTCTCAAGTCTTGATGGGTGTTTGGTTCGTTTCGTTGGTTTAAGCTTCTTTTTTGGTTTCCGGATTGCGATTTCCAGTTCCCAGTTCCCAGTTCCCGATTTGCGGTGACGGGTGGTGGTTTTAGAAGTTGGCCGGATTTCCGGTCCGGCCCCAGCCAGTCGTTTACGGAATGACTCCCTTTGGTCCGTTTTATTTCCGTAAAACGACTGGCTGGGGCCACACCTTGGTGATCGTTTGGTTTTGGCAGCTCTGTGGTTTTGGGGTGGTTGCTTTTGGCGTTTTTTTCTTCTGATGTTTTTGTTTGGGTTTTAGGATGGCATGACTGATCGTCCAGTTCGTTTCGGTTTTCGCCATAAGGAATCATCGCCCAGTAAAGCACTCGCCCGTGATTACTATTCGCCCGTCATTGCGAGCCTGCGCAGCGGGCGTGGCAATCTCTGTCAGGATGCGGCGAGCTAGCTTAATGAGTCGGGTTGCGGTGCCGTCAAAAGATTGCCGCGCGCTTCGCGCTCGCAATGACGTTGTCTGTTAGCACTCGCACAGGTTGTCTGTTAGCACTCGCAACAACATCACTTACCGAGTCATTGCGAGTCCGCGCAGCGGGCGTGGCAATCTCCGTCAGGATGCCGCGAGCTAGCTTAATGAGACGGGTTGCGGTGTCGTCAAAAGATTGCCGCGCGTTCGCGCTCGCAATGACGTTGTCTGTTAGCACTCGCACAGGTTGTCTGTTAACACTCGCAATAACATCATTTACCGAGTCATTGCGAGTCCGCGCAGCGGGCGTGGCAATCTCTGTCAGAATGCCGTGAGCTAGCTTAATGAGACAGGT
>JBGCFV010000029.1:0-51420 GCA_045107075.1 Gammaproteobacteria bacterium | reverse complement strand
GACTCGACAGTCTAAGATTTGCAGTGCAGCACGGTCGTTGGCTGCTGATATTTCGTTCTTCAGGTAAGTGCCCGTATTGTCTTTCTTAAGGTATTCACAGTTCATGCCACCGTCTCCCCTCAGTTGGCCATGTAACGATCAATTTCTGTGAACCCCCAGAACAACACATTGCATGTTGTACGGACACTCTTAAAATTGAGGAAAGCGGGAAGAAATGCAAGTTGACCTTTTGACAGAATCCGAAAAACAAACAAATTATAGTGTTTTCATGAGTCTTTCTGTGCGACGATGTTCGTCGAATAACGAGTGAATTTGCGCAATTATTCAGTTCGGGCGTTTAAAACGCTTACGACAATTCCCAACTGACCTGACGCTCTTTTCCGAAATCGCTTACGAGCCGTTTTAGGTTCAGGCGCATCTTAAAACAATTACAGATCGCCAAGGATATGCTCTTGTACTAATGCCTGCGCGAGATGGCAAAACTGTCTAACAAGTTCGCCCGCCTTTCACCCACATTGCGTGCGAATAATAAGCATTAACTAATAAAGAATAAAATAATGACCATCTCCAATTTGCATATTAATTTAAAAGCCACTGCACTCAGTATCTCAATACTTGCCTTAACAGCCTGCGGCGGATCGAGCTCCGGCGGAAGCGACGGAGGTGCTCCGCCGCCTGCTCCTACTAATCAAGCTGGCAGTATTTCGACCGGTACGTTGTCGCAAGATGTCTCTCTTGAACCGAACACGACTTACACCCTGACCGCTTTTACAAAAGGCCCGCTAAACCTTAGCGTCAGCAACGCTGGCAACACGACCAGCCTGGATGAATCCAATTCGGACTACAGGCTAAGTACGTTGAGTTTTAATACAACCAACTCCGGCAGTGCAGTTGTCACCATCGCGCTGGATAGCGTTATTGAAACAAGCGTAGCCATCGCCGATCCAAGCTTTGATGACTTTACGGGGAATTCATCCGACCCGAACTGGGAGGTCAGTGAGTCCAGTGGAAATACCGGGCAAGTCCAGACAACAGGAAACTCGGCAACAGGTTCCAGTGGCGCATTGAAATTCAGGCTTAACGCGGGTAGCGGTGAAGTTGGTGGGCAAGGCGTCACTCAGAAACTGACGGGCATAGTGCCCAATACGGAGTACACGCTTTCAGCCTACGTTCTTTACAAACGGGACAGAACGGATGTCACCGCCACAATTGGTGTTTATGAAGCGGGCACAACCAATGTTCTGGCGAGCCGGGTGCTGGACTATAAGGCGCTTGAAGCCGCTGGTGCCGAAGAGTCTGAGGAAGATAATTTCTTACTTGATTGTTTTACGTTTAATTCAGGAACGCAGTCTGGGCTTACTTTGTTTGTTACTTATAACGTTAACGACGTGTTGGCGAGCACAGCAGACCAGAGCGAAGCACAAGCCGACTCGGAACTGTGGGTCGACGATATTCGTCTTACTGCACCCGGGGCTCCGGATACGGGTACTTTTGGTTACGTCGATGACGTTCGTATTGTCTCTCACGGTAACTAGACTATGAGTTCACGTTTACGAGTTACTAATAGACAAGTTATCGACCGGCAGGCGGTTGCCAGTACACACAGAATGACTAATCACTTTGGGTCAGGGTTTCAGTGCTGGCGAGTAGTGTGTGTTACGTTGGCGATGTCGTTGACGGCATGCGGTTCCGGTGGTTCGGGGGCGACATCCGTTTCACCGCCAACGGCTTCAACGCCGCCTGCTCCTGCACCAACTCCTGCCCCACCGCCGGTGCCGACAGCGCCGGTTGACGAGCAAAGTTACGTTGAGCTGAGCACGCGAACACTTGACGCGGATGGCCCGCTCTCGGGTTCCAGCGCTTACGATTTAATTCGGACATTCGGCGGGCCAAGGCCAATTGAAGCGCCAGACCTGTACCCCGAGAATCACCCCGAGGTCGAACACATTTTCGAAGAAACCGACTCAACGGTTGGCGATCACTTCGTGTTTACCATTCACCGGGATATTGATATCGACCGGGACAGGCTGGAGATTACCGATCGGCAGCGCAACGAGATAAAGACCTACAGCAGTTCAGAGGGCGCTGTTAAGGGTTATGAAAACGAAACGTTCGTATACCGCTGGAAATTTCAAATTAATCCCGACATGGAAGTGTCCACGCGGTTTTCGCACTTTTTCCAACTGAAAGCGGTTGGCGGTTCGGACAGCCAGCCTATTATTACGATCTCGGGCGCTGAGCGAAGCGGTGAAGACGGCATTGAAGTTCGGCACAGTCCATTACAGGACACGACTATTCTTCAGCGCGAAGACTGGAACATGGCGACAGGGGAATGGATTGAGGTTTACTGTCGCGCCACTTTTTCGGATTCTGGTAGTTTGCGAATGATTGCGACTCGAATCAGCGACGGAGTGGTTATTTTTGACATCGATGAAAGTGACATCGATTTATGGCGCGGTGAAGATCCAAGCCATTTCGTCAGGCCCAAGTGGGGCATTTATCGCTCCATTCTTTTTCCGGACAACCTGCGACCGGAAGAGGAGCGCGTCCGGTTTGCGAATTTCAGCGTGACGAAAGTGATGCTTGTGGACTGAGATTGCCACCACCGCTCTGCGGTCTCGCAATGACTTCGGTCGATGCCGTCATTGCGAACTCGAAGCGCGCGGCAATCTCTGGACCCTGCAGTAGTCTCAAAAATATACCTCGAAGTAACCGGCTGGGGATTGCCACGACCGCTTTGCGGTCTCGCAATGACGGAAGATGGTTTGGGGCATCCAATGGCGGAGGCTCGATTGGAGACCTCCGATGACAGCAGGTGGTTTCGGTTTCCGGCAATGACGGAGGTTTTTTTGAGAGTGTGACTTAGGCTTCGTCCTCTTAGATATACCAATTACACTGAATGTTTACACCAATTCCAATTATTTTCCGTTGTTTTGGCTCGATCAGATAGATAATTATGTTTAATCCAATAAGCCCCGCCTGGTCGAGTACAACCCGTTTCCTGCTCAGAATGATTAGCTCAATACGTTGACTAAAAAGGCGGAAATCACCTAATTTTGCGCAGTCTTGTGCATTATTGAAGGGGCGTCAGACTCTCTGTGCGTCTCATCATTTAGCCTGTAAAACCACGCCGGTTCTGTCTGGCAGGCCATTTGTCGTTATTGGTCATACCAATCTATCGCTAAAGCGGTCAAATTCAATTGACTCCCACATTCTAGGGTGACAGGCTTACCGCTGGAAAATACGTTAATGGCCTTATTTATAGCCATTTCGAATATGGGGCTTATATCCGTCATCACAGCTTATCCGCCACTACGACTGATTCCGGTCCTTTATACGACCTGAATTTATGGCGACAAGCACGGGCGACCGTAGCCGGGGAAATGGCTGAAACAAAAATATACCGGTTCACGCGCCGGCCTTGCCACATATCAGTATCCGCCGAATCTTTATACGCTCACCTGAGGAGCCGTTTTGAACAGACGACCGACAATAGTATCGCCGACCCATGCATTGAAATGGCTGCTGGTGTTGTGCGGTCTGGCTCTTAGCACCTCGCTTGCAGCCGATATACTGGTGCACAATCAGGCTGAGTACGCCGAAGCGGTGAAAACGCTTCAACCGGGCGACACGCTTGTTCTCGCTGACGGCACCTGGGAAAATTTCGAGATGGTGTTTACCGGATCGGGCACTCGCCAGAAGCCTATTACGCTTACCGCTCAGACAAAGGGCGGTGTGTTTATAACCGGAGAGTCCAATTTACGCATTGCCGGTGAGCACTTGGTCGTTTCCGGGCTCGTATTCAAGAACGGCTATACCCCGACTCGCGAAGTTATCTCATTTCGTCTGAACAAGAACCTTCTCGCCAATAACACTCGTGTGACAGAAGTCGTCATTGATCATTTCAACAACCCTGAACGATTCGAAACCGATTTCTGGGTCATCATGTACGGTAAGAACAACCGTTTTGACCACAATCATCTGGTTGGAAAGAGTAATGCTGGCGTCACCATGGCCGTTCGTCTGAACACACCGGAAAGCCAGGAAAATAATCACCGAATCGACCACAACTACTTTGGTCCGCGCGATATTCTCGGGTCTAACGGCGGTGAAACGCTAAGAATAGGGACGAGCCACTACTCACTGTCCAATTCATTTACCAAAGTTGAGCACAACTACTTCGACCGCTGCGACGGTGAGCTTGAGGTCATCTCAAACAAGTCCGGCGGAAACGAATTTCGCGGCAACTATTTCTTCGAGTCCCGCGGCACCCTCACAATGCGCCACGGCAATGACAACCTTGTTGAAGACAACGTTTTTGTAGGTAACGGGCGAGACCACACAGGCGGAATTCGCGTTATCAACAAGCGACAGACTATTCGCAACAACTACATGGAAGGTCTCACAGGTTACCGTCTCGGCGGCGGCTTTGTGGTTATGAACGGCGTGCCCAATTCGCCCATTAATCGTTACCACCAGGTTGACGGCGCGGTTATTGAGAACAACTCCATTATCAATACCGAACACGTTCAGTTCGCGGCGGGTAGTGACGCCGAACGCAGTGCGGTGCCGATTAACAGTCAGTTCAACAATAACCTCATTTACCACCGTGACGGCAAGAATACGTTTACTATTTTCGACGACATTTCGGGTATCGCCTTCAAGAACAATTGGCTGCACGAAGTCAAAGACTTTCCGATAGAAACCGGTTTCAAGAGTCACAGCGTCAAACTTGAGAAGGGTAAAAACGGTTTGATGTACCCCAAGAACAGGCGATCGCGAAATATCGGTGTCAGTCGCAAACTGAACGTGCTGGACAAGTCCGCAACAGGCGTCGACTGGTATCCAAAAGCCGGTCAGGGCGAACGCTTTAGCCACGGCGCTACAATTCGAATTGAGCCCGGCGAAGATACTCTGACTGAGGCCGTGAAAGCGGCCAAAGACGGCGACACTATTGAATTGGAAAGCGGTGACTATCTGGTCACAAAACTCTTGACGCTCGACGGCGCGGTGACCGTTAAGGGATTAAATAAAGAAGCTCGGCCCCGCATTGAGTACGAGCGTTCAGCTCTGTTCGAAATCAAAGACGGCGGTGCCTTGAAGCTCGAAGATGTCGTCGTTACGGGTAACAGTGCCCCGGACGTGGCAGGCAACTCAGTCATTCGCACAAGCCGCTATTCAATGCTGAGCAACTACGAACTGCAGGTTCACAATTCTGAATTCGTCGACCTCGACGTTAACCATTCATTCCATTTTTTGAGCGTCTCCAAACACACATTTGCCAGCAATATTGAAATCTCAGGTTCTGTTTTTCGCAATATCACAGGCGATATTTTAAACCTGGATAAAGAAACCGACGACCTCGGAATTTACAATAGTGAATACGTCAGCATTGTCGACACCCGGTTTGAGAAAATTGGCGGTGCCGTGCTTGATTTCTACCGCGGTGGTACTGACGAAAGCACGTTTGGGCCTCATTTTGTGATGCGAGATTCACATCTCGAAGACGTCGGCAATAACAAGCGAAACAAGACAGGCGCTTCCATTCGACTGCTTGGAGTGCAGGTGACTAATGTTCATGAAAACGTGTTTAAAAACAGTAAACCTATTCTGGTTTTTCACACGGTAGGTGAGCCCATTACCAAGCTGTCAGACAATACTTTTAAAGACACACCTGAGCCGACTGTAAATCAGTTGTAATCTTGAGTGCAGCATTAATTATTATCTGCCGACGGCCAGCTGAGAAGCTGACGAAATAAGGTAGACAAGAACGCGATTGCACCGTCTGTTTTTTGCAGCAGGTGTTTCGGAGCGGGACCACTGAGGTTGGCGACGTTTAGTACCAGATAAACAGTATTTGAGTTTTTTGACGCTCTGTAACGTGAGCTACGAATTCGAATACGTTAAAAAATGACATTTTATTCAGGAGCAAAAACAATCATGAAGCTTAAAAACAAAGTAGCGATCGTCACCGGTGGTGCCAGAGACATTGGTGGGGCCATTTCAAAAAGCCTGGCGGCTGAAGGCGCAAAGGTTGTGATCAACTACTTCAACAACCAGTCGGTCGCTGATCAAACGTTGCAGGAAATTACAGATGCTGGCGGCACAGCTACGCTGATTCGGGCCGATATGACTAATCAGGAAGGCGTAGACGCCGTATTGAGCCACGCTCAGGCGACTTACGGTGACAGCATTGATGTTCTGGTTAACGTAACCGGTGGCATGGTAGCCCGAAAGTCGCTCGCTGAAATGGATGAAGAGTTTTTTGAGAAAGTCATGCGTTTGAATCTCACTACTACATTCCTTGCGACCAAAGCAGTTGTTCCTCACATGGGCTCGGGCAGTGCCATTGTTAATTTGGCGTCACTGGCTGGTCGCGACGGTGGTGGACCCGGTGCGGCCGCCTACTCGACTTCGAAAGGTGCGGTCATTACATTTACCCGCGCCATGGCCAAAGAGCTCGGTCCTAGCGGCATTCGTTGCAACTCGGTTTGCCCTGGCATGATCAGCACAACGTTCCATGACGAGTTTACCAAAGACGCTGTTCGCGCGAACGTGGCCGGAGCGACACCGCTGCGACGCGAAGGAAAAGCCGAAGAAGTTGCCGATTTCGTGACCTACCTTGCGTCAGATGACTCAAGTTTCATCACGGGTGGCAATTACGACATCAACGGCGGTTTGTTCTTCTCATAATGAACCAGAGCATCGCAGTCATTGGCGAGTGTATGGTCGAGGTTAAGTCCGGGGCCGCCATTGGTTATGGCGGCGATACCCTTAATTTCTCTGTTTATCTTGCGCGTCTGGGCGTCAACGTGAGCTACGTATCGGCACTGGGCGACGACCCAATGAGCGACTGGATGATCAAAGAATGGCAGGACGAGGGTGTTGACTGCGCGCTTGTCACACGCGAGCCGAACGCGGTGCCCGGTTTGTATCTGATTGACGTTGACGACACAGGTGAGCGCACGTTTTATTACTGGCGCGATCAATCTCCTGCCAAGAAAATCTTCGATGAAGATACCCGTGCAAATGCCTTGTTCGAAAAGCTCTACGGCTTTGACTATTTGTATCTGTCTGGTATTTCTCTGGCTATTTATTCTGACTCGGCTCGGCAGCGGTTATTCGACTTTCTGGATGCTTATCGGGCTCGTGGTGGCAAGGTGTTGTTTGACAACAATTACCGACCGCGGCAGTGGCCAAGCGTAGAGAAAAGCCGCGAGGTGTTTGAGCAGATTTATAGAAGGGCCGATGTTGCCCTACCTACAATTGACGATGAATCATTGCTGTACGGCGAGTCTGATCAGGACGACGTCATTCGTCGATTACAATTGTGGGGCGTTGGCGAAATGATCTTGAAAAAAGGTGCTGATGGCTGCACGGTTGCCAGCCAGGAATCTATTACCCAGGTCAAAGCTGTACCGGTTGAAACGGTGGTCGATACAACGGCCGCGGGCGATTCCTTCAATGCGGGTTTTATTGCGGCCAAATTTTCCGGTAAAAGCAATGAAGACGCAGCGGCGTTTGCTGGAGCGTTAGCCGCCCAGGTAGTGCAACACCGGGGCGCAATCATAGACAAGGAACACATGAAGGGTCTTGTAGCGTAAGTTAACCGTTGCGGTTTTCACTTGCCGTTGGATACAGCGGTACCGCAGTCCAACTATCGCGCCAGGACTCAGTAACTTCTACTCTCAGGGATACAAAATACATGTTCGATAAAACTTATCAGGCTACTCATCCAGACATGATGAAAGGCGTCGACAACGACGCGCTACGAGATCGCTACGTTGTAGAAGGGCTGTTTGCGGCTGACTCAATTAGCCTGAATTACTCGCACAACGAACGCCTTGTCATTGGTTCGGCCGCTCCAGTCAGCCAGTCCGTTAAGCTTCCCGTTCAGGATGCGCCGGCTGAGGGTGCGCCATTTCTCGAGCGACGAGAGTTGGGTGTTGTCAACGTAGGTGGCGGTTCAGGCTCGGTTACGGTCGACGGCGAAACCTTTTCGATGGCTCCGCGAGACGGCTTGTACATACCAATGGGTTCCAAAGAGGTTGAGTTTTCCAGCGACGACCCGAAAAAACCGGCCGAGTACTATTTGGCTTCAACTCCTGCGCATGCACGCTTCGATTTGGTCAAGATATCAATTGAAGATGCCGTGCCGGTAGAGCTCGGTTCGCTCGAAACCTCAAACGATAGAACGATCTACAAGTACATAGTTCCCGAAACCTGTCGCTCGGCGCAGTTGCTGTTGGGTTTGACCATTCTTAAGCCTGGTAGCGTGTGGAACACCATGCCGCCGCATCTTCACGACCGTCGTTCAGAGGTGTACTTCTACTTCGAGCTTGGAGAAGACGAGCGCGTGTTTCACTTCATGGGTGAACCCGATTCCATGCGCCACATTATTATGCACAACAAAGAAGCTGTCATTTCACCTCCCTGGTCAATCCACATGGGGTCTGGTAACAGCAACTACTCGTTCATCTGGGCAATGGGCGGTGAGAACCTGGACTACACGGATATGAACGTTCTCGATATTTGCCAGCTCAAGTGATCTGACCATGAATCCCGACATTTTTAATCTGCAAGGAAAAGTCGCTCTCGTAACGGGTGCCAATACCGGATTGGGCCAGGCCATGGCCGTAGCGCTTGCGCAGGCTGGAGCAAGCGTTGCTCTTGTAGGTCGCTCCGCGCCGGATGAAACCGAGGCGATGATTAGTACCACCGGTAGCAAGTCGGCGGTTGTTATGGCTGACTTGAGTAAAGCCGAGGTGGCCTCGCAGGTCGTGTCCCAGGCTGAGAAAGCACTCGGCCCCGTCGATATTCTGGTCAACAATGCAGGCATTATTCGACGTGAAGACGCTCTCGATTTTAGCGAAAGTGACTGGGACGACGTTATGGCGACCAACTTGAAAGTGCCCTTTTTCCTCGCGCAGAACGTCGCCAAATCGATGGTTGCCGGTAACAGAAAAGGCAAAATCATTAACGTCGCCTCGCTGCTGTCTTTGCAGGGTGGCATACGTGTCGCGTCTTACACGGCCAGCAAAAGCGGACTTGCCGGCTTGACTCGTTTGCTGGCAAATGAATGGGCAGCCAAAGGCATTAACGTTAATGCCATTGTGCCAGGTTATTTCGCGACGAATAACACAGAAGCGCTGCGCAACGACGCGGACCGCAATCGACAAATTCTCGAGCGCATTCCGGCTGGACGCTGGGGAGATCCCGGTGATCTTGCGGGCGCAGCAGTTTTCCTCTCTTCGGTTGCATCAGATTACGTGCACGGAGCCTTAATACCCGTCGATGGCGGATGGATGGGACGATGATTAAACGCAGGCAGCTGTTAGGCGCACCACTCATGCTCGCACCTCTTTTGCTGAGCTCGTGTAGCAAGCGCGGTGGGGCCCGGCCGCTGTTTGCGGCGGACAGCCAGCCCGACGACTACCCGACTACGCAAGGGTTACACGCCATTGACCGGTTGCTCAACGAGCGTACTAACGGAGAGATGCGGGTCAGAGTCTATCCAGGCGGTCAAATGGGCGCTGAAAAAGACACGCTCGAAATTGCCGTATTCGGTGGCCTCGATTTAACCCGGGTGAATCTCGCCCCCATTAATTCAATTGTCCCTGAAACGATCGTGCTGGCGTTGCCGTTTCTGTTTCGTTCAATTGCACACTCTCGCGCTGCCTTTGATGGCGCGGTGGGTCGAAAAATTCTTGACGCCATGATGCCGTACGGTTTGAGAGGCATGTGCTACTACGATTCCGGTGCTCGTTCGTTTTATAACACCAAGCGTCCCATTTATACGCCGGACGACATTGCAGGCATGAAAATTCGGGTGCAAAACTCGGACATCTATGTGGCTATGATGCAGGCGTTGGGTGCAAACCCGACACCCATTCCTTACGGTGAGGTGTATCAGTCGCTGGTACAAGGCGTTGTTGACGGTGCGGAGAACAACGTGCCGTCCTACGAGAGTTCCCGTCACTTTGAAGCGGCAGGGCATTACAGTCTGACGCGACACGTGATGGCACCCGAAGTGCTGGTTGCTTCGCGCAGAAGTTGGGACAAAATGACTCCTGAAGAGCAGTCTTATTTACAAACGGCTGCTTCTGATTCAGTTCCGATTATGCGGGCACTGTGGGATGCACGTGTCGGTGTTTCCAGACAGCGTATTATCGACCGTGGCGTGCAAATTGTTGAGAACGTAGACCACGCGGCGTTTTCTGAAAAAATGTTACCCGTGTGGGACCGTTTTGTACTGACACCGGAAATGAAATCGCTGGTGCAGGAAATCGTTACTTTGGAGGTGGATGATGAGTAACTCGCCCGATTCGGCTTCCCGCTCCAGTCAGGGTGGTTCAGTCAGTGGTGGTCTGAGTCTGTTCTCCAAATGGTTTGCTGGCATTGGCCTTTGGTTAATGACGGCCATTATTGCCGCACAGGTTTTTGCCCGCTATGTTCTTAACGACAGTCCGGCGTGGGCTGAGCAAGCGGCGCTGTTAATCATGATTTGGTACGTGTTTATTGCTGCTGCTGCCGGCGTACGTGAAGGGTTTCACATTCGTATCGCCGTGTTCGTCGACAGCTTGCCGTCAAAGCTGCGCCACGTGATGATTCTTATTGGCCACCTTTTGGTGCTGGCCTTTGGTCTTGGCATGGCGTGGTACGGCATCGAACTTACTCAGGCCACTTGGGGTCACGTGATACCAACGCTCGGTATTTCTCGCGGTTACGCCTACCTTCCTATCCCGCTGTCTGGTTTGCTGATTGCCGGGTTTTCAATTGAACACATTGTCGCTGAAATGCGCTCAACCGAGGTACCTGAATCATGGAACTAGCCGTCCTGCTTGGCGTATTGGTGCTTCTTCTGGTGATGGGTGTTCCCGTCGCGTTTGCCCTCGGCATTTCTTCATTAGCGACTTTCTTCGTGCTCGATATTCCGCTCATTGTAGCATTTCAGAGAATGGCGGCGGGCATGAATATATTCGCCCTGATGGCGATACCGTTTTTTGTCTTCGCAGGCGATTTAATGCACCGTGCCGGAATTGCCGAACGCCTTATTCGCGTGGCGGATGCGGCGCTGGGTCGTACGCGCGGCGGTTTGGGCCAAGTGGACGTTGGCGCGTCAATGTTGTTTGGAGCTGTGTCCGGGTCTGCTATCGCAAGCGTTTCTGCTATCGGGTCTACGCTCGGTCCAATGATGAAAGAAAAAGGCTACGACTCCGACTACGTCGTAAACGTTTCTGCAACGTCGGCCATTACCGGTCTGTTGATTCCACCGTCTCACAACATGATTATTTACGCGGCTGCTGCCGGCGTGAGTATTTCACTAGCCGATCTGTTTTTGGCCGGTATTATTCCGGGCGTCTTGACAGGATTACTGTTAATGATTGCCGCATACGTAGTGGCCGTTAAACGTAACTATCCACGCGGATCGTTCCCGGGTTGGCGTGCCTTCCTGATGGCCTTCGCGGCCGCTATTCCTGGTTTGTTAGCTGCGGCTATCATCGTAGTCGGCGTACTGTCAGGCGTGTTTACGCCAACGGAATCCGCCGGCATTGCCGTGGTCTACACCATTATTATTGCTTTGTTCGTTTACCGTTCCCTAACGTGGGAAAAGTTCATGGCAGCGACGACGGCGTCTGTCAGAACAACCGCGATGGTCATGATTGTGATTGGTGCCGCGGCCGCGTTTGGGTGGTTGTTGGCGCTATTACAGGCACCAACAATGCTCGCCGACCTGCTGCGAGGCATTACCGAAAACCCTATTTTGCTTTTGTTGCTGATTAATATCGTTCTGTTGTTGCTCGGCACATTCATGGATATGGCGCCGCTTATTATAATAACGACGCCCATATTTTTGCCTATGGCCGTCGACCTCGGCATGGATCCAGTGCAGTTCGGCATCATGCTATTGCTCAACCTCGGTATCGGGCTGGTTACGCCACCAGTTGGCGCGGTGCTATTTGTCGGGTGTGCAATTGGCAAGATTCCCATTGAGCAAACGGTCAAAACCATTTGGCCATTTTACGGCGCTCTCATTTTGGCACTGGCAGCTGTGATCTATGTCCCTGCATTGTCACTGTGGTTGCCAAGCCTTCTCGGCTAAATTGTCGCTGGAAATGCAATACAGCTCATAACGTAGAGCTTACAACGTAAATCGCATAGCGTAGGAGCGGCATCTTGCCGCGAAACGCCGTTTTGGTTTTCCAGTCTCAAACCGAATGTGTGATGACGGGAAATACAGAAATATTTTTTCACTTACGATTGCTGAATTAGAGAAATTCACTATCAGGATGATCAGGAAATGACGACAGACGAGCAGAGCAAAATAGCCGAACAGTTCGCCTACGCACGACAGACGACGCTTGCTTTAGCCGATTTCCCAGGCGTTGCACCAACGACTCTTGACGACGCTTACGTCATTCAGGACGTGGCTATTGATCAATGGCCAGACAGTGTAGCCGGTTGGAAAGTGGGCAAAATTCCTGATCATCTGGAAGAAGGCATGGGCTGTGACAGACTGGCCGGGCCCATATTCAAAAGCTTGATCCATCACGATACAGCCGAGCAGCTAACCATGCCTGTATACGATCGCGGTTTCGCGGCAATTGAAGCGGAATACCTGGCCGTTATGGGTAGCGACGCCGAGGCGGATAAACTCGATTGGACACTCGACGAAGCGCTCGCAATGATGAGCGATTTAAGAATTGGAATTGAAATCGCCAGTAGCCCACTTGCTAACATTAACGACTACGGACCAACTGTCGTTGTCTCCGATTTTGGTAACAACGCCGGTTTAATTGTTGGACCCTCTATTTCCGACTGGCGTACTCGTGACACCGCGACCATGGGGTGTGAGAGTTTTATTAACGACGACTCAGTCGGCACTGGTGGAGCTTTTACGCTAGTCGGCGGCTTTTTACGTTCCGTTCAGTTCATGCTCGAAACGGCCGCCAAACGCGGGCGACCGATGAAGGCCGGCGACATCATCGCCACAGGTCAGACCAACGGCATCCACGAAGTACAGCCAGGACAAAGTGTCCGTGTTTCGTTTGGTAGCGACGGAGAGCTGGCCTGTGAAATTGCCGCGGCGTCACCTGCGGGATAAGGTGTCAACGGCAGGCGGCAATCCGTTGTCTATCGAATCAGGTTTTCCAGTTGTGTTGAAGAGCACTCAAAACGGCGTCTTAGAAGAAGTCTAGTAAGACTCATTCCTGATCTCCCCATCTTGCCAACATATTTTCAGCAGAGCCTGAGGCGGTATTGTCGTTAACGCGACAACGGGCGTATGATTAATTCGATTGAAAGAAGAGGATCGCTTTAACCACTGTGAGGGTGAATAAATGTCCGGCAAAAACCGCAAGATACTAGGCGACTTCATGCAAAAAGTCTGGAACGAGGGTGACCTGTCACTCTTTCCGACCTTTGCCACAGAAGATATCGTTACTCACGATCCTTACAGCGGTTTGGTGACGGGCCATAGCGCCACGCAAGCGTGGATTTCCGGTATGCAAAGTACGTTCGGAAAAGGACATGTTCGTATCGACGATACGGTAGAAGAGGGTGACTACATTGCCTGCCGCATAACTCATACGGGGGTGCACAGCGAAGAGTTTCTTGGCTGTGAGCCGCAAGGGAGTAATGTCGTAAATGCGGTGATTGGTTTGTGGAAAATTCGAGGCGACCGTATTTGTGAAGTCTGGCAAAACTGGGACGCACTTGGCGTTCGACGGCAAATCGAAGCCAGCAGTGGAGCGCAAGCCATACCCGACGATCTGGTGTTTGATCCGGGTCCCACCGAGCGCACCGACGAGAACATCACTGCGACAGAAGTTTTGCGAAATAAAGACACGGTACAGCGATGGATGGACGGTGCATGGAACCATCGTAATCTGGGACTAATTGACATGTGCTTTGATGAGGACATGTGGCTTTGGGATCCGTCTGGACCAGTGATGAAAGGTCGAGAAGGTTTTCGCGAGTGGGCCAATACGCTCGATACTGCATTTCCTAATCGGAAATTGACCATTGACCATGTCATTGGACAAGGTAACAAGACGGCCTATCGGGTAACGCTACAAGCGATACACGGCGGTGATTTCATGGGTATACCGGCGACGGGAAAGCATATTGAAGCCAGTGCCATGGTCATTGCAATCCACGAGAACGGTCGTTACAAAAAGGGATATCAGGTTTTTGATGTTTTAAAAGTACTGAGCGATATCGGCCACGCTTAGGCGTTCTCGCAGTCCATGCCTACGGACTCTACGTTTTCAACCTTGAGTGCAGCGATTGCGACCCTGTTCTTTTGCTTCGTAAAGCGCTTTATCAGCTCGCTCATACACAGATTGGGGGGTGTCACCTTCTCTGAATTCTGTGATGCCACACGATACCGTAACGGCAATGGGTTGGCCTTTGAAGTGAAAGCCAACAGCGGCAATTTTTTCGCGTACCCGGTCTGCGAGTGCGTGCGCTTTCTCCAGTTCGGTGGCTGGGAATATGACAACGAATTCTTCGCCACCTATTCGTGCAACGAAGTCTTCCACTCGCGTTGACTCGGTTAACATGTTGGCTACGACCATCAATAGGCGGTCGCCTGTTTGATGACCAAAGTTGTCGTTTACTTTCTTGAAGAAATCGAGATCCCATAAAGAGTAGCTTAGCGGCTGGCCGTGTCGCTGCCAGCGCTGAAACTCTTCCTGGAGCCTCTGATCATAAGCGTAGCGTGAATGCACGCGCGTAAGAGTGTCATGCATTAACCGATTTTCTTGTTTCTTGCAGGTTTCTGCGAGCTCACTTGTGCGTACTTTCAGTCGGTTTACTTCCTGCATAAGAGCTACATTGCGTTCTACAGCTTCGGTGGAACGTTGCTCTTCTGATTGACGAAACACTTGAAGCTCTCCGGCAATTGAGTCAAGTCGCTTCTGTACCCGTTGTTTGAGCATAGACATGTCACTGGACGACTCCATGTCACTCTGCAGTTCGTCAACCTGCTGTTCTACATTACGTTCAAGAAAATCGGTGTCCTTGCGTCGGGCGGCAGCTTCGTTCTCGCTTCCTCTTGCCCATGTTTCGAACTGGGCAAGCTGCACCGTAACTTGTTCTAAAAACGCCTCCAGTTCTTGCTTGTCTTTGCCGATCGACTTAATAACGCTGCTTACGGCCAAAGCGAGGTTTTCCAGCAGCGTTTCCAAAGCGTCTTCTGAAATTCCATCGGTCAGGCGCTGGTTTAATTCGTCTACGGCTTGTTCAAGCTCTGGTACGCCATCCATTTGCCGGACCATTGAGATTAGAACTTTTTGTACCGTCTGGGTTGTTTCGGTATCACGCGTCGTTGCGCTGTTTTGCAGTAAGGAATTTAGCTCCGTTGCCAGATCGTTTAACGCTCGATTCCGCTGAGAAGGTGTGTCTGACTCAAGCCCGTCGATAAATCGTTTTTGATTTGTTGGGGTCAGCTGAAGACTGGCGACAAAGGCTGACAGGTCGATGCTCTCGTCTGCCGCGATATGGTTTTCGTGGTTGAGTACAGCCTCTGAAAGTCCTTCCAGGCTTCTGAGCAGGTGACTCTCGGAGCGACGCCCTTTTACCGCTTCAATAATGCCGGTCAGGTGCTGGTCAATACGGTCGTTTCGACCCATAGCGGTTATGGCGAGTCGTGAGGAAACAGCCCGCAGTGAATTTTCCAGCGACTGCCAGTCGCCTTCCTTTTGTTCCATTTCCTCTAGAAGCTCTCGATATCTCGACTTCCAGTCTTCTCGATTAGCAGTTTCGGCCATGTTGGTATCCATTAGATAGTTCCATTCACAGCACCTGTAGCGGCCGAATGTTTGGGAGCTTTAGGACCGGGCTTGATCACATAATGTTGTTGGCCCTTCACGACGGGAGATTGGTCACAGGAGTGTTGCGCACTGATATCTTGTCGCGCGTAAGTTGCCAATAATGTGACTCTGTTAGATACTTTTTAGGTCTAACCACTAAGGAGTGATCATGGAATTGGGTGCATTTTCGATAAGCTTGGCAGTCAAGGATCTTCAAGTTTCCAAGGCATTTTACGAGAAACTAGGTTTCTCAATGTTTGCCGGAGACGCCGAGCACGGCTACTTAATCATGAAAAACGGTGATCATCTGGTCGGCCTTTTCCAGGGCATGTTCGAAAAGAATATGTTGACCTTTAATCCGGGTTGGAACCAGGAGGCCGGCAGTCTTGAGTCGTTTACCGACGTGCGAGAGCTGCAGCGGAAACTAAAAGCAGATGGCATCAACATAGAAAACGAAGCCGACGAGTCAACTACGGGCCCGGCCAGCTTCGTGGTTACTGATCCTGATGGGAATCCTATTTTGATTGATCAGCATGTCTGATTAACTGCGGATACAGCGAGCGTTAATCCAAACCGTTGTGCTGGCTGCGGCTTCGGAGTGTTTGTACTATTTTATTCTTCCATTACTTTGGCAAGTGCCTCAGGGTCGCGCCAGCGGCCGCCCTTTAGGCGAAGTCCGTACGCAAAAGCAATCGCAAATACCATTGCACAAAGACAAATCCACGAGACTCTTGGATCGAGTTTGAATACGCGAATAATCAGGAACTGGGCCACCAGCATTAGCCAGTGCAAGACAACTGAAACTACCATCATCCAGCGAGTATCACCGGCGCCCCTTAGTACGCCGCCACACACCAGGATTGCCGCGTCTGCCATGACGTAGCTGGATAGACCAATCATCATAAAGGCGGTGAGTTCACGAATGGCTGTAAAGTCACCGCTTGGCGGTGCGAACACATCGACCAGCGGATAGCGAAACGTAATGTAAATGACGCCGAGTATGGCTGAATACGATAACGCGACAACAAAACCGGACGTGATGACTTCATTTGCGCGTGTCATATCGCCTGCGCCTATGAACCGGCCAATTAAACTGATGATGCCGACGTTAAGACCAATCATCGGAATGAAAGAAAGGAAATCCCAGTTTAGAACAATGGCGGCGGCTGCACCCTCCGTGATGCCGTAGCCTTGAAACATGAGCAAGAACAGGTTGAAGGCCGCTACGTTTAGAAAGAGTTCAATTCCGGACGGGAAACCAAATCGCCAGAAACGTTTGAGGATTTTGATATCGAGTTTGAAGGAGCTGAGTACGCCAAAGGCCTCTCGGTGCTCTTTGCGAAAGTAGTAAAACAAGAATAGCAGCAAGGCTAGAGAGGTTGAGACGATGGTAGAAAGGCCCGCACCCACGATGCCCATTTCGGGGAAGCCAAATTTGCCAAATACCATGGCGTAGCAGAGCGGCAGGTTGAGAATTAAACCGAATACGTCGCATATCATGACGACGTAAGTACGGCCAATGCCGGCAAAGTACGAGCCGAGGCAGACTTTAGCCAGAGTCATCAACACGCCCGACATGAGAATGAGGTAGTAGGTACGTTCCAGCGCGACCTGGTCTGGTTCATGCCCCATGGTTTCGAAAATACCAGCTACCAGAAACGTAACCAGGGACAGGACCGGGACGCTCATCAAAATCAGAATCATGCCCTGCGTCACAACTTTAGGGCACCGCGTTTGCTCACCTTTGCCAAGGTACTGCGCAGCCATGGCGTTGCCGTAACTCAGTACGCCAATAAAAAAACAAAACGAGAAGAAGGACGCAACCCCACCACCCAGAGACGCGGCCATGTGCAGCGGATCGATTTGCGACATGAAATACCGGTCGGTGAATATCATGATGGCAAACGCACCTTGGGATACGACCATAGGTAGCGAGAGCCGCAGCAGCTCTTTTAGTGTTCTACGACTGAACTGGGGTCTGGGAAACATGTTTGGATTGACTTCAAATTTAGACAATGACACGGGACTCTAAAGGATGCCAGATAAACTTTTTCCAGAGAGTGAGTACGTCGATATCCATTTTGTTTCAGACATCTCGTCATTGCGAGTCCGCGCAGCGGGCGTGGCAATCTCTATCCGGGTTCTTCGAGGATTAGGGTTCAAGTATGTTCATATCTGACGTCTTGCGTTATCTCTTGGTTTGGCTAGCTCTTAAGAGGAAAAAATAGAATTCGCCACACGGTGAGCTGTTCCGCATGCCATAGTCCACCCAAGCATTCCGTGGCCTGTGTTTAGGTAAAGGCCGGCCACTTGCGTTGCGCCCACATATGGCAAGCTGTTCGGGGTCATGGGTCGGTTGCCGGACCACGTTTTGATGTCATTGCTATCGAAGTCCGCGGCCTCTGGTGCGGCAGACCGGGCTGTCTCCAGCAGGGCTTGGCCGCGTGCTTTGTCGAGTTGGTGATCGGTGGTGAAGTCGGCAAAGCCTGCTATTCGAAGACTAGTGTCGAGTCGACTCAGCACCAGGCGACGGCTGGCCAGAGTGATGCTTACGTGCGGCGATTGACGTTTGAGGGGTAAGGTAAGGCTGTATCCGCGCACCGGGTAGATTGGCAGGTTTACACCGAGTGGCTTAACCAGTTGAGCACTTGAGTTGCCTGCACAGACGACAACGGCGTCAAAGTGTTCAGTCTCTGCGTTGACTACAACGCCGGGCGAGCGGCTGTCTTTCTTTAAAGCTTGCACAGCGGTAGATAGTCGGAGCGTTGTGCTCGTGTTGTGCGTTAGCCAGTCGCCAAGAGACTGACAAAACTGATGGGCATCCCCTACGGCGTCGTAGCGTGAGTAAACGGCACCGCAATAGTTGTCGGTCATGTTTGAGATGGCTGGTTCGATTTCGGTCGCTTCTTTTAGCGAAATCGTTTGCGTGTCGAAACCAAGTTCTCGTTTGATTTTACAGACGGCCTCGGCCTGTCGCAGGGCAACGGGTGAGGAAAGTAGAACGAGTTTTCCAGCAACGTGGTGAGAGCAGTCTACCAACGTGTGTTGCAACAACGGCTCTAATAACTTTGAAGATTCGTCCGTAATGCTGAGTGCGGCGTATAAGTTTCGCTGTGTACGTACGGGCGTGCACTCGCGAAGAAAACGCATTCCCCATGGGATTAGAGCTGCGCTTAAATGTATGTTCATAGCCCGATCACGGCCCATTAACATGGGGAGTAGTGCTCGCAGCATGGCAGGGCGCGCCATTGGGTCAGCGAAACTGTACGAAAGTTGAGCGCCGTTGCCAAAACTCGCTCCCATTCCAGCTTCGTTGGCTGAGTCAAATAGGCTTACTTCGGCGCCTTTTTGGGCAAGATAATAGGCCGTAGTAACTCCGGTTACTCCTGCACCTATTACGGCAATATGCATTGAATGCTCACAATTAAGAATAAAAGAACGGGGCGTTCTAAAACAAAGTTCGGAGTGCCGATCACTTCGGCTCAGCCGCGGGTGCTATACAGTCTGGATTCATTCTGCCCTATTTGTTTAGTAGTCATTAACTTGCTGTCGAGCTGATATTAGGTTTCGTTTGCAACCATCAGAAGTTTGTAGTGGTTTGTGTATCAATAATGTGACATAAATAATGTATACGAAAGTTGTCAGACACACTAACCGGCATCATCAAGAGTTTCAGGTATCCACGCCGGTTTAGTAGGGGATTAGGGGAATCAATGAATACCAATACACTTAAGATCGCTATTGCCATTGCTCTTGGCGGGTCGCTTGTCGTGCCAGCTAGTGCTCAGGAAACCGAGCTTGAAGAAATTATTGTCACGGGTTCGCAAATTCGTGGGGCGAGCATTTCCGATGCGCTACCTGTTTCCGTTATTGATGTCGGCGACATCGAAGCCCTCGGAATCGATTCAGGTGACGAGCTCCTGGACGCGCTGGCTGAAAATGGTCAGAACTTTGTCAACGAAGCCGAAAACATTGGCGGCGGTGTTAACGCAGCGCGTGGTGACACCGGTGCGTTTAACCTTCGCAACCTCGGCACGGGTAACACGCTTGTGCTGGTTAACGGTCGACGCATGGTAAATGAACCTGCCTACCAAACCGAAGAGGTGGGTGGCAGTTTCGTTCCGGTGAACTCGGTTAACTCTAATACGGTTCCGGTGTACGGGGTCCAGAGAGTTGAGATTCTCCGTGACGGTGCATCGGCTATTTACGGTGCAGACGCCGTGGCGGGTGTTGTTAACACTGTTCTGAAAAACAATTTTGATGGTTTCAAAGCCCGTATAAAACTCTCAAGCTACGATCACGTGCCACGTAACGATCAGTCTGTAGCGCTTGAATGGGGAAGTCTTTTCAATGAAGGACGCAGCAGTTTAGGCGTATATTTTGACTATTTGAGTCGAGACCGCGTTAATTCCCAAGACGAGGCGCGCTGGGCGGACGCTGATTTTCGCGGTCGGGTACCAACTGGCTCACCTTGGGAGGGTGACACTCGCTTTCGTAACAACAGCGCTAACGGATTGTTTGGTCAGTTCGACGTGATCGCAAGTGCCAGCGGTGCAGGCTTAAGTGGCCCCATAACCGATTCCCGCGGCGAGTTTGAAGTGTTCCCAAGCGGCAGCCCCGAGTGTGAATGGGAGCTGGGTTACGGAAACTGCGGAGCGCCAGACGGTAATGGAACCGTGCGTTACAACCTAAACGAGAACCGGGATCTTGTCTCGGAACTCGAGCGAATGAATTTGTTTCTAAATTTTTCGCACGAGTTTGACAACGGCGTTGAAGCGTATTCGGAGCTTGCCTTTTACTCTTCTGACACCAACTTGAATCGGCACCCGTCTGCTTCGTTTAGCACGGTAAAACTACGCGTTGCCGCCGACAATTTCTATAACCCGTTCGGTCCTTGTGGTTCTCCTAACCGCCTCGACGACTCGATCATTGGTACCGACGTACCGTGCGAAGGTCTTGAACTTGAACTGGATAACTATCGCTTTGCCGAAGTACCACGAATTATTAACAATGAAGCCACTACGGTTCGTGTGCTGCAGGGCGTGCGTGGTGAGTTTGGCGAGTGGGACTACGACGGGGCGGTGGTCTGGTCGAAGGCCACTCGAGATGACGTAACCAGTAATCGTGTATCAAACATCTTAATGCAGGAAGCGCTCAACGATAATACGTCAGCGGCCTACAACCCGTTCAGTGCTGGCGTAGACAGTAACATTGAGCGAGCGTTGATTGACGTGTCGCGACTTAATGAAACCGAGCTGACTATGGTCGACTTTAAGGTGTCGCGTAACAGCATTTACAACTTGCCCGCTGGCCCGGTTGCCGCATTGTTGGGTTTCGAGTTTCGTAACGAGTCGTTCCTCGATGACCGTGACGACCGTTTGGACGGTACCATTGTGTTTACCGACAATCAGGGTGATACCTTTCCCTTCGTCTCTGATGTTGTTAACTCAAGTCCTTCACCAGACAGCAGTGGTGACCGTGACGTGACGTCGCTGTTTGGCGAGCTGCAAATTCCGGTTATGGATAATCTCGATGTGCAAGTGGCGTTGCGTTACGAGAACTTCAGTGATGTCGGCAACACCACAGTGGGCAAAGTGGCTGCTGGCTGGCGTCCGGTGCCTAACCTGCTCTTTCGTGGTTCCTGGTCTGAGGCCTTCCGCGCACCTAACCTGGTTACTGTTAATGAATCCTTTGTGGCACGTCAAAACACTCGTACAGACTTCGCTTGCCAATATGCAGCGGATAACGGCGGCGACCCAAATCAGAACATCATTGACTGCGTGAATTCGATTCAGCGTACGGCAGAAGGTAGTCAGGACCTCGTGGCCGAGGAGTCTGATAACACGTCCATTGGTATCGTTTACGAGCCGACAGACTACCTAACGTTTACGCTTGACTACTGGTCAATTAAAAAGGAAAACACCATCGGTTTGTTCGGCGAGGAAAACCACACCATTCTCGATTTGGTGAACCGAATTAATGCCGGTACCGCCAACTGCGGATCTTTCCAGGGGAATCCAGCGGTTGTTCGGGATGACGATTTGGACACAGATCAGGAAGCGGTTTATCTGGCCGCCGGAATTTGTCCAGCGGGTGATATTGATGTGATTAACGATCGTTACGCGAATTTGGATACCCGGACGGTTCAAGGCCATGACATAGGCGTTTACTATGACATCGAAACAGATCTTGGCCGGTTTAACGTCCGCTACGTGGCGTCGTTTCTCGATCGGTACGAGCAAGAAGCGGGCGGCGACGCGGCGCTTCTCGTGCAGGCACAAAACTCAGGGCTGCTGCCAGGCAGTATTCCCGTAGACGGTTTCGACGACCTACGTCGGCGTGACGGAAACCCTGACAACAAGCACACTTTGCGAGCAAACTGGCGCAAGGGGAACTACGGGGCAACGCTGTCTGGTTTGCATATTGGCAGTTTCTATCAGAGTTCATTGACGCTCGACGACGGTACACGTTACGACGTGCCGTCAATGACTACCTGGAACGCTTCGGTAGACTACCGCTTCGACGTATCGAACTTTAACTCTCGTGTTCGGTTCGGTGTGAATAACCTGTCAGATGCAAGGGCGCCTCTGGCTGACCGTTTCTTTGGTTATTTCGCTGACGTTCATCGTGACCTGGGTCGGTATTACTATCTTGAGTTACGCGTTGGACGATAATTAAATCGCCACGTACGGTGCGCTCGCAATGACGCTTTTGAACATCGTCATTGCGAGCCCGCGTAGCGGGTGCGGCAATCTCTGTCCGCGTACTATGGTTCAAACAGGACAGCCCGCATGTCGCAGTCAGGCATAGAGAAATCGGTACGAACCTATCAAAAAGCGGGCCGCGTTCTCGGCCCGTTAGTGTTCGTGCTCATGATGGCGTTCGGTCAGTCACAGCAGGTAATGGACCCGCTCGCCTGGAGAACAGCGGCCGTTGGCTTGTGGATGGCCATTTGGTGGTCCACCGAAGCTATTCCGGTAGCGGCCACAGCTTTCCTTCCGCTCGTGACGTTTGCACCGCTAGGCATTATGCCGCTCAAAGCGGCTTCGGCTCCTTACGCCAATCCGATCATTTTTCTGTTCATGGGCGGCTTTATGTTGGCGTTAGCTGTCGAACGCTGGAATTTACATCGTCGCATTGCCTTGATAATTCTGAGTTTCACAGGCACCAACGGACGCAATCTTGTTTTGGGTTTCATGGTGGTGTGTGCGTTATTAAGCATGTGGATGACCAACACCTCAACCACCATGATGTTGTTGCCCATTGTGCTTTCGGTTATTGCCGTGATTCGGGACAACGTAGACTTGAGCGATAAAGACCAGCGAAATTTTCAGCTGGCCATGTTGCTCGGCCTTGCGTATTCAGCCAGTATCGGCGGATTGGCGACGCTAATTGGCACGCCTCCGAATGCTTTTCTCATGGGCTACGTGACCGAAAACTACGGGGTAGAATTAAGTTTCGCCCGCTGGATGCTCATTGGTATTCCGGTAAGCGCTGTCATGTTGCCGATTGCCTGGCTGTTACTCACGCGTTGGCTGTTTCCGGTTAACGTGCCGGCTAACGAAGCGGTAAATGCCCATTTGAGTTCTTTGAGGGAAAATCAGGGTGCGATGACAATCGCTGAAAAACGCGTGGCGGTGATTTTCTTGCTGGTGATAAGTTTGTGGATGTTGCGTAAACCGCTGTCTGAATTCGTTCCTTTTCTAAACCAGTTGGGTGACGCCGGTATTGTGATGTCTGCCGCCATTTTGCTTTTTTTGATTCCCAGTGGTGATTCGGAGCAGGCTCAATTAATGACATGGGAAAAAGCCACCCGACTACCTTGGGGTGTGCTGATTTTGTTCGGCGGAGGTCTGAGTCTTGCGAGTGCGGTTTCGGGTTCCGGTTTGGCGTTATGGCTTGGTCAAAGTTTGGCACCTGCAAATGCGTTCGGCCTGGTTGTGTTGGTCGTGGCAGCTGTTGCGCTCGTGATTTTTCTTACCGAACTCACCAGTAATCTGGCAACGACCGCGACCTTGCTTCCCGTTATGGGGGCGATAGCCTTGGAGGCTCAGGTACCGCCTTTAATGTTGCTGGTGCCCGTTACCATTGCAGCAAGTTGTGCGTTCATGTTGCCGGTAGCGACGCCGCCGAATGCTATCGTGTTCTCGACCGACGAAGTCACTATTCCGGATATGGTGCGGGCTGGAATCGTGCTGAATATTATTGGCGTTATACTGGTTTCAGCGGTTGCGCTTGTTCTTGTCCCACAGCTGTTGCCAGGAATTTAACCATGTCTGATTGTCGCTTTTCTTTAACTGCCGGTAGCGTGTTCAAGAATCGTCTAGTTGTTATTACACTCTTGTTTGCTCTGCCTTTTTCGCTAAATGCGTGTGCTAAAGAGTCGCAAGTGGTACCACCTTCCAAGGCAAGCGTTGTTAGTTCGACACCCAGCGTCACTCGTATTACGCCTCCTGCAGACGTACTGTTTATTGGTAACAGCTTTACGTACTACAACGACAGTCTTCATAAACACGTGCGGCTTCTACTCAGAGCTGGAAAACCGTTGGGTGACACGCGCCACCGCATTCGGTCCATGACCTTGTCAGGAGCGCGCCTTGTTGAGCATTCTGCCGGCTTTGAAGCCATTGTTGACTCGCATTCGTGGGATGCGGTGGTCATGCAAGGTCATAGTCTTGGACCCATTTCTGAAGAGACGAAACAGTCGTTTCAAGACACGGCGCGTGCCTTCGATCGTTATCTTGATGAGCAAGGAATACAGTCTGCTTTGTTCATGACCTGGGCGTACACAGGCGCACCGGAAATGACCCAAAAACTAGACAAAAGCTATACTGAAACGGGTAATGAACTTAACGCACTGGTCGTGCCTGTAGGCCGTGCGTTTGCACGAGTAACGCAGAATCATGCCGACATTCCGCTGCGTATTTCCGACAAGAAACACCCTTCTTTAGCGGGCAGCTATCTTGCTGCCTGTGTGTTCTATGCGTCGCTTTACGGGCAGTCGCCCGTGGGGCTCAGCTATACCGCGGGCCTCGACAAAGCCGTTGCTTTCAAGCTCCAGGAAGCGGCCGCCGACAGCGTAGAAGAGTACTTTGGCTATCAGCTGGAGTAGTGAATGGAGCTCGGCTTGCGGTGCACTGTTGCTTAAAGACTGCAGGTTACACAACACGAGGATGTTACATTGAAAACACGTAATTCAATTATAGCTCGACTTTTTATTGCGACCGGCGTGTCACTGTGCGCGGCGACAAGTGCATGGGCTGTCACGCCTACGACGGTTGGATTCGACGATGGTGACGATGGCGGCTTTGTGGGGAACGCTTTCTTTGAATCGACGGGTGGAAATCCGGACGGCAACGCTCGCTTTTTTGTTCAGGCATTTGGGATTTCTTTGAGAACAGGGGAGGAGGGCGGCCCCGTTAACTCTGATTTTTTAGGCGACTACTCCGAATTTGGAGAGGTGACCATTAGTTTTGATATTCAGGTTAATTCAATCACTAATTTTTTCGGTGGTGAAATACCTGCTGCCATCGGCATCTCGCTTATAGACCGAGACGTTCAGGGTCCAAGTGGCTCCTCCGGGGTGTTTCTGCAAATGGGGGTTGTGTCAGCCGATGCAAATTCGGAGTGGACTACGTTGAGCGCTACTATTTCAGATCCGTCTTCGATGCTGCTTCCACCGGGCTGGATCGGTTTCGGCGACGAAGACCCAAACACGTTTGAACCTGTTTTGCCCGATGGAGCAACGTTTGCGAGTGTGTTGGCGAGCGTCGACGAATTTCAGATTACAACCTTTGTGCCGGGTTTTTTCTTTACTAATTCCAACTACGATTTGCGCATTGACAATGTGTCACTGAGCGCAAGTCCTGTACCGCTTCCGGGGGCGATTTGGTTGTTTGGAGCTGCGTTGCTGTCTCTTGCAGGGCGGCGCAAAGAGTAAAACGGATGGGATCTACCATATCCGTTTTTTAGAAACGTTATTGCGAGCGCGAAGCGCGTGGCAATCTCTTAAGGTTGCGACAAGTCGTAATCGTCTGGTTCGAAGTAACCTGACAGAGATTGCCACACCCGCTTCGCGGGCTCGCAATGACGTGGTCTGATGTCATTCTGTGGGTTGGCAATCCATTGACGTTGGGTTAGGTCGTAATGGTCTGGTTCGAAGTAACCTGACGGAGATTGCCGCACCCGCTTCGCGGGCTCGCAATGACGGAGTCTGATGTCATTCCGTGGGTTGGCAATTCATTGACGTTGCGACAACTCATAACGCACTGGTTCGAAGTAACCTGAAGTCACCGTTACGGCCTATTCCGCACCCTGAAAGCGTTAGGGAATTCCCCGATATTTAAACCAGCTGTGCCTTCTTTTTCGCGAAGCGCAATGCTTTGCGCTACTGCGATGATCGCGCTCGCAACGATAAATTTGACATAAAAAACTCCCCCTTCTCAATTTATATTTAACTTAATCACTCAAAACCCGTGATCAAATTCAGGCTTTTGACTATTTGTTGTTGAGACTTTCATCAAGTGTGACTCACTGCCTAAGGAAAAACCGCTGGATGTCGATAATAGTAGGTGTTAACTAAGGAAAAAATCGCCTGGTGAATCCCGAATCATCATCTGTCAATGCGCCCGACAACAGCGAAGAACCTGTTGTGCAGGACAAATTTAAACACTGGTTTGAAACCAGTGTCGAGCGTATTCGTGCATCCGCCGCAATGGTGGTCCTGCGACAGGGCGAACACATTCAGGGTTTGTGTGGCCATCCGGCCGAAGCCAAATTAGATGCCGCACTCCAAAAGGTAGCGATTCATGCTCTGGACCAGGGCGGTTTTGTGCAGCGAGAGACTAATCAGGATGGCCAGTCATGTGCCGTCGTCGGATTGAGCATGCGTCTGACCGGGCGACCCGGGGCCGTCGTATTTCGAATTGATGCCGAGGATACGCTGCCCGATCACGTTTTGCTGCTGCACATTCAACGCAACGTTTTGCGTCGGGAGGATGATGCGGTCAAGGCGGCGTCCGTAGCCAAACTCACGGCCGTCAAACCTGTTCCAGAATCATTGTGGGCAGACGCAGACTTACCGTCGGTCAATGCCGATGACAACCCGGTTGAAAATCCCGGTGCGTCTCTTGAGATTGTGGCTGCACTTTTGGACTACCCGGATGCCGCTCGTTCGAGTCGTGCCTTTGTTGACTCGCTGGCGATACGATTCGGGTGTCAGCGCGTCACTATGGGTACTTTGCGAGGTCGCAGAACGGTACTCGATGCGGTTTCAGGCACAGCAGACTTCGATGCTCGAAGCTCGGCAATGACTGATATTGCCGATGCAATTGAAGAAACCATTTCGTTAGGCCGGGTAATTGTTTTGCGTCCATCAGATCAAACTGACCAGTCGCCTCCTGCGCACACCGCTCTGTCAAGAAACACTCAGAAACCGGCGCTGCTTAGCCTTCCGCTCGTCGACGCCAACGAAGTCGCTGGTGCGGTGCTGTTCGAGCGAGATACCGAATTCAGCGCTGACGAAATTGAACAGCTTGTGCAGCTGTTTGTGTTGAGTGCGCCCATTATTGCTTTGAAAACGCGCGACGCTCACGGGCCATTACGCAAATTGTCGCGCAGCCTTAGGCATAAGTCTGGTCAAATATTTGGCTTGAAAAACCTGACGGCCAAACTGGTGTTTCTGTGTCTGGCGGCTTTTGTTGTTTTCAGCACGCAGTACAAGCAGGTCTTCAGCGTAGAGGCCGACGCGTCAATTGAAGCGACGGTGCAGCGAGCCGTTGTTGCCGGTGCGAACAGCTACATTAGCCAGGTAGAAAAACGCGCTGGTGACGTTGTCTACAAAGGCGATGTGCTGGCTCGACTGGATGTAGAAGAGCTGCAGCTAGAGCGTATCAAGTGGGAAGGTGAACGCGACAAGATTATCAAAGAGCAGCGGGCAACTATGGCGCAACGTGACCGCACGCGTGTTCGTATTTTGTCAGCGAAGCGCGCTCAAGCTCAAAACCAAATTGAATTTCTCGACGCCCAAATAGCTCGGGCTGTTCTTCGAACGCCCATTGATGGGGTTGTCATTGCAGGCGACCTCTCTGAATCGCTGGGTAGCCCGGTTGAGCGTGGTCAAGTTTTGTTTGAAGTCGCTTCACTCACCGACTATCGCCTGGTGCTATTAATTGACGAAGCGGACATAGGCGAGATTGCAGAGGGGTATTCAGGACGTCTGCGCCTTCGCAGCCTGCCACACGAGACGTTTGAGTTTGTGGTGACCGGTATTACACCTGTATCACAGGCGGCTGAAGGCACAAACCGTTTCCGCCTCGAAGCTGAACTCGCCGAGCCTCCAACTCTGTTACGACCAGGCATGGGCGGCATCGCAAAAATTGACGCGGGCGAGCAACCTGTTGGTTGGATCTGGACGCGTTCGTTTGTTAACTGGGCGAAACTCCAGCTCTGGAAGCGAGGGTTGTTGTAATGCATGACCCGCTTTTTAGCCAGCAGTGGTATCGAGTTCAACATTTGACTCCTCGGGTTCGCTCTGACGCGCTAAGTTCGCGCCATTTGTATCGGGGCCAGACCTGGTACGTTCTCAGAGGGCCGGGCGGAGGAGATGGTGTTCGTATCAACGCGTCGGCTTTCCACGTGATGAGCGAGTTTGACGGCGCACGTTCGGTGGGTGATATCTGGGACCTGGCCCTTGTAGAACTGGGTGACGACGCACCTACGCAAGGCGAGATGATTGAGCTAGCCAGCGATTTGTTCGAAGCTGGCGTACTTGATTTCGAACACACGTCCGATATCGATCAGTTGTTTGACAACAAACGAACATCCGAGAAGGCCGAAAAGTCGTCACGCTACAGAAATCCTCTTTTCGTTCGCATTTCACTCTTCAGTCCCAACAGGCTAGCGGCCGCTTTGCAGCCAGTTGCCGGCTGGATTTTTACTCGCAAAATACTCGTGCTTTGGTTTACTGCCATGGCGCTATCCCTGGTAGCCGTGGGCTATTCGTGGGACGAGCTTAGCCGTAGCGTGGCAACCGACCTGCCTACGCGTCGTAGCCTCGTTATTCTCTGGTTCGTATTTCCAATCATGAAGTTACTCCACGAACTTGCTCACGCCGTGGCGGTGCGTCGATTTGGTGGAGAAGTGCACGACTGCGGTATCGCGCTGCTTGTGCTGTTACCGGTTCCTTATGTAGACGCGTCCGATTCTGGTTTATTTTCCAACAAGTATCACCGCATGGCCGTGGCGGCAGCAGGTGTCTTTGTAGAAACCGGTTTGGCATGTCTTGGTTTGGCTGTTTGGATGACCGTTGAGCCAGGGCTGGTTCGAGACATTGCCCTGAACGTGTTCATTACCGGCACCGTATCGAGTTTACTTTTCAACGGTAACCCGCTGCTTAAGTTCGACGCTTACTATGTGCTAGCTGACGCAATTGAAATACCTAACCTCGCGTCAAGAGCAAGTCGCTATCCGGTTTACCTGATGCAGCGCTACCTGCTTCGAATGGACGTTCATAGCCCGGCTATCGCACCAGGTGAACGTCGCTGGTTGCTAGGTTACGGACTAACGGCCGCGATCTATCGAATATTTCTGTCTGTTGCCATTTGTCTTTACGTCGCCACGCATTTTTTCTTTATCGGCGTGGCACTTGCCGTTTGGGCCGTCATTATTCAGTTGGGTAAGCCGCTTTGGCGACTGATCAATTTCCTGCTTTTTGACAAGCGAATTGTTGATCAACGCTTGTGGGCCAATTCTCTTGCGGTTGGCGTGGTTGGGCTTATTGGTGTGATGTTGTTTGTTGTACCCGTTCCGCACGTGACCGCCGTTCGAGGAGTTGTGTGGCCAGTGGATCAAGCTGTTGTGCGCACAGGCGTTGACTGTTTTGTTGATGCGGTTCTGACGGAAAACGGCGACAACGTGCAGGCCCAGGCACCGCTGTTAACCTGCAGCGATCAGCAGCGAGACGCCGTAGTAGCGGGTCTGCGTGCTGACCACATCATTGCACGGGCGGCGCTGGACGCCAGTCGCGACCGGGTTGAGCGACAGCTCTATCGCACGGAGTTGAAAAAGACGGCAGAGCTTTTAAGCAAGGCGGAAGAGCGAGATCGCCGGTCAGAGGTGATAAGCGAAGTGAGCGGCGAAGTGTACTTCCCGGGTGCCAGCAGCCTGGTCGGACGGTATCTTGAGCAGGGCACGGTTGTTGGCTATGTACTCAACAAAGACAAGATCTCCATTCGCACAATGTTGGCTCAAGAGCGAGTAGAGCTCTTGGAGCAAAAGCTTGAAACGGTCGACGTTAGGCTTCTGCGTGGTTCAGGAAGTACGCAGACTACGTCCATTTTACGTCGGGTTCCGGCGGCCAGCGAACAGCTTCATATCGCAGCATTGGGCGAAAACGGCGGCGGCGACTTACAGTTGATGCCGGCCGGTCAGGACGGCAAGGGCGGCAGCCAGCTGCGTAATCCTGCATTTGAAATTGAACTGGCGCTTCCTGACCTTTTTGCTGACAGCCTCATTGGCGAGCCGGTTGAGCTACGCTTCACTCACGGCTCCGCCAGCGCTGCGACCATTCTGTATCGCAAGATGCAGCTACTGTTGTTGAGCAAGTTTCATGTTTAGTGCGACGACACTCCGCGACATGCAGCCGGGCTACCTGCTCAATCGATATCCTGAGAGGGTGGAGGCGACGCCTCATGCTTTGCAGGCCCACATGCGAACTGGCGCAGTACGTTGGCGAGCGCGTCAAATGCAACATCAATTTAAACGCATTAGTCGTCAGCTCAGCACGACGGCTACCAGTGCCATGGCGCTGAACGAACATCGTTACCAGAGGCGGCTTGCAGCCATTCAGGTGGCTTTGCGCGAAGAAGGCTGGACACGATCAAATTTGATTGAAGCTCTGGGGTTGGTTGGAGCACAGGTGCGCTCTGTTTACGGGTTTGAATTACATCCGGAGCAGTACTTCGGTTCGTGGGTCATGCTTCACGGCATGCTGGCTGAAATGGCTACTGGTGAAGGTAAAACCCTGGTTGCGGGTGTTTGCGCTGTCGTCGCCGGACTCAGCGGCATTCCGGCGCACGTTATCACCAGTAACGACTATTTGGTGTCACGTGATGCCAGTAATTTACGACCGCTTTTCGATGCTTTTAATTTGACCAGCGCATTCGTTGATCAAGACAGCGACGACGATCAGCGACGCCAGGCCTACGGCAGCGATGTCTGTTACGTGACCAACAAGCAGCTCGTTTTCGACTATTTGCGCGACCGTCAGTCATGTGGTGCAAGGCCGTCTTCGATTGCTGCGCGAGTGGGAGCGTTGAACGGTGGTGACGCAACCGCGCCGCTGCTACGCGGACTGTGCTTTGGCATTGTCGACGAAGCAGACAGCGCGTTTATTGACGACGCCATTACGCCTTTGATCTTGTCGCAGCAAATGACGGGCGAAGACGGTGTAGCTGATTCCATTACGGCTCTCAGTTTGGCAAGCCGACTTCAAGACGAACATCACTACACCCTGAATACGCAGGCTCAGCAAGTCACACTAACCCCGGACGGGCTTGAACATTTGACACTCATTGCGGACGGGCTACGTGGCAAGTGGACAAACAGCCGCTATCGTGTGGAATTGGTCCGTCAGGCGTTGTCGGCGCTATACATTTATAAGCGTGACGTCGACTACCTCGTGCGCGACGGCGAGGTGGTATTAATAGACCAGGCTACAGGCCGACTGATGCCTGACCGCAAGTTGCAACATGGCTTGCACCAAATAATTGAAACCAAAGAGAAGTGTGAGCTCAGCGGTGCTACCAGAACCATTGCCAGTCTGAGTTTTCAAAGCTTTTTCGTACGCTACAAACATTTGTGCGGCATGACAGGAACTGCGAGCGAGGCGGCTTCGGAGTTAAGCAAAACTTACGGTCTTGGCGTCGTGCCAATCCCTACCCATAAGCCCACGGTTCGTGAAGACCAGGGTGCTTATTTTGCGGTCAGCGAAACGCATTACAGAGAGCTTTTGGTTGAGTCCGTTCGCTCTCGCATCAAGTGCGGTCAACCTGTGCTTATAGGAACTCGATCGCTTGCTCATTCTGAGTTAATCGGAGAATTTTTGACCGAAGCGGGTATTACGCACCAGCTACTCAACGCAAGACAAGACGCCGATGAGTCGCGTGTCGTGTCGCGGGCGGGCCGACCCAGTGTTGTCACTATTGCAACAAACATGGCGGGTCGTGGCACTGATATTCCCATTAGCAACGCTGTGCGCATGGCGGGTGGGTTGCACGTAATTGTGAGTCAGTTTAATGAGAGCCGTCGCGTTGACCGACAGCTCATTGGGCGTTGCTCACGCCAAGGTGATCCTGGTTCGTACGAATTTATCATTGCTCATGACGATCCTATGTTGTCTAAAGCACGAAAGAATTCATCTAAAGAAGCGGTTTCAACGCGGCCGGAAAAAGCACAGTCAGGCTCTCGAGCCCTGTTTAAGCGGGCTCGCCGGGCACAAGCCAAACTCGAAACCAAGCAGCGCGTCATGCGCGAACAAGTTGCCATGAGCGATGAGCACATGCGCAAAAAACTCTCATACACCGGTTATAAGGAGTAGACCAAAATGGTGCTATCCAAATTAGTGGACGTACGGAAAATATGCAGCCTGGCAATAGCCGGGTTTGTTGCCGTCTGTTTAATGCCTGTTAGCGCCGCCGAGTCGGTTGATGGTATGGATTTCGATTGCCTGCTGGATCCAAAAACTCAGGTGATGGTCGGCGCGCCGACTCAGGGAATTGTTGACGCCGTTAAGGTCAAACGCGGTGACAAGGTGAGTGCAGGTGACGTTCTTGCCACGCTCGATTCGCGACTTGAAAAGGCCGAGCTTAAGCACGCTCAAATGCGCTCTCAAATGACGAGCGACATAGCTGCGCGACAGGCCGACTACCGGCTGGCGAAGGTCACCATGAATCGGCTTGAAGACCTTTACAAGAAAAAACTGGCACCTGCTCAGCAGCGTGACGAAGCCGTGGCCGCACTTGAAGTGGCACGCATGGCTTTGGCCCAAGCGCGTGACAATCAACAGCTCTCGGAACAGGAGTACGCGCGCGCTCGCGAGGTGGTTGCGCAGCACGTGATTCGTAGTCCGATTTCCGGCGTCGTCGTCGATCAGGTCGCGTTCCCCGGCGAGTTCATATACGAAAATCCGCTCATGATTGTCGCTCAGGTTGACCCTCTAAAAGTCGAAGCCATTTTGCCTGCCCGTTTCTTTGGTGGTGTAGACGTAGGTATGTCGGCGTCGGTGTGGCCCGAGATTGAAAACGGCGCTCCGTTGGAGGTCACCATTTCATCGGTTGATCGAATCATTGATTCAGCCAGCGGAACTTTCACTGTGCATCTCGAAGTTGAAAATCCGGATAACAAAATTCCGGCCGGACAAAGGTGTCGCTTGGCGTTTGGAGATGTTGATGCGGACGTTATGGCGGATCGTTATGCCTCACGTAACTAATAGAAATGTAACCCCGAATTTGGAAATGAAAATCGTAGGAGCACCCGAGGGGCATTTGCTTGGTCGGTTTTTTGCTGACTCGCTGCACGGCGCATCTTGTCGCGAAAAAGCGTTTGAAAATAGAACAACTCCGCGTAATTTATCGCGGCAAGATGCCGCTCCTACGCTGGATCCGAATGATGTAATTAGACTTAGGTATTAGAGCATTGAGTAAACGTTTTTCAAAATACCTTCAGCTCGTTAAGAAACTGCGTCCCTTGCGTACGGAGCGTCGGGGTGTGCAGAGTGAACAATTGGAAAAGCGGGTGCTGTTTTCAGCGGATGTTCCCTGGGCGAACGATTTCGTTGCGTTACTCGATTCCCGCGAACCCAATCAGGATCGGGCATCAGAAAACGCTCCCCGTCCTGCACAAGGTGAAACCGACCACTATCAACCACTGATTATTGCTGACCGTCAGGAAGTTCAGAACGCGCAGCAGAACGGCTTGAATTTGCTCGAGGGTTTCGACGCTGACGGCTTCGACGTGCGCATTGTCGAAGCAGATGAAGATGCCGTTGCTCAAATGATCAACTGGCTTGATGAGCGTCTTATCGAGAAAGAGGGTGTGCGCAACCTGCACATTCTGGCTGGAACCGACGGTGACAGCCTGACTCTGGGAAGCAGTTCATTAAACGTAGACTACGTCCTGAATAATGCCAACGACATTGCGGCGTGGCGACCTTCGCTCGCGGCCAACGCGCACATTGATTTTTACACGAACGACGCCAATAGCTCGAAGCAGTGGACACACACGCGTGAGCTGATCGCGGCGCTTACGGGTGCGACGGTCAGTATCCAGGAGTCGGGTGCCAATGATTTTCTTGCTATTACCGAGCGACACGACGGCCTAACAGATTCAGGGTCGACTGCTGAGCCTGCTGCATCGATCACAGGCGGTGACTCACGTGACCCAAGCATTAGTTTGGCCAAGGCGGCTCAGCTTATCGTTGTTACCAACCTGACGGATACCGTAAACGGCGACACCAGTTCACTCGCCAATTTGAACGCGACGCAGGGCGGTGATGGTATTTCACTGCGTGAGGCGATTCTGGCACTCAATTCAAACGCGGATGGCGTCGGACCCCATGTTATTAATTTCAACGTGCCGGGTTTAGGTCCACACACAATCACGTTGTCCAGTGCTCTTCCTCAAATAGAACAGCCCGTTGTTATCGACGGCAGCACAGAGCCAGATTACGCGGGTTCACCGGTTATTGTTCTCGATGGTTCAGGTCTCGGAGCGTCTCAAGACGGTATTTATCTGGCTAGTGGTAGCGGTGGTAGCACCATTCGCGGTTTGGCAATTCTTGGCTTTTCAGATAGCTCATTAGTAATTGGTAGCGGTTCAGATGGTAATACGATTGCTGGAAACTATCTGGGATTGGCTGCGAATGGCATCACTACTGCGTCATCAGATGCCGCTAATCTCCTGGTTTTAAGCGACAGCAACATTATCGGCGGGTCAACAGCCACGGACCGAAATGTTATCTCCGGTGGAGAGGACGGGATACGTCTTGAGAATGCAAATTTCAATACCGTATCAGGTAATTACATAGGCACCGAAGCGAATGGCGTTGGTTATATTGGCTTTACGTTTGACGCAGTGTATGTGGTTGGGAGTTCAACCAATAATATGATCGGTGGTGCTAGTGCTGCACAAGGCAATGTGATTGCCGGTGCCTCCAATGGCGTGCTGGTTTCCTCTTCAGGTGCCAGCGACAATTCGATTCAAAACAATTTGATTGGTGTGTCGTTCGACGGATCCACTACGTTTGGCATGGGCAACAACGGCATTTCTGTGGACTTTGGCATGTCGGGCACGGTGATAACCGATAATGTTATAGCCGGTATGAATAGCAGTGGTATATATATCGATGCAATTAATACGACTGTTCAAGGTAATATCATTGGCACGAACGCTACCCTGACAGAGAACTGGGGTACTGGCGGGAGTGGAATTCGCCTGGGTGGCACAACGACTGGCTCAACGATAGGCGGAATAGGTGCTGGAGAAGGAAACGTCATCGCCAATAGTGGCGCGACGAACTCTACCTCTGACGGCATAGGGTTAGCGAATACCGTCGGTACTGGCAATACATTTCGCGGTAACTCGATTTACAACAGTGCCAACCTCGGTATAGATCTGGGTAGCGACGATGTATCGGCCAATGACGCAGGTGATGCGGATGGTGGGTCCAATAATACTCAGAACTGGGCAAGCCTGATTTCCGCAGGTATCGAAGATGGCGGTGATTTCGCGTACGAAATAGACACCACTACGTTGGCTTCCGGCGGCGGCACCTACACAATCGATTTTTACGCTAATACAGACATTAACAGTGGCAACGTTGAAGGGCGCCGTTACCTCGGGTCGGTAACAGGCGTGTCAGACGGTAACTCCTCTTTGGCGGGTACGCTGTCGGGAATTACGCTGGATCTTGACGAGTACGTAGTATTAACGACGACCGATTCGGCCGGCAATACGTCAGAATTTTCGAACAACGTACAGGCCTTTTATAAGCCTCCCTACAATTTACGTATTGTAGAGAGCAGTAGCAGTGGCCTCGAAATCAACAATGACGGCGGTAACGATACGTATCTACTCGCGGATGATGGCGGGGCAATACTGGGAGGGCTTTCGCAGCTTAGCCTGGAGTTGCAGCTTGCTACGGAAAGTCTGGATGAGCTTCACCTCATATCGTACGCCGCAGGATCCAATTCCAATGAGGTGTTGTTTATCCTCGAAGCTGACGGTGATCTGAACATATTCCTGGGACCTGGCAATGTGACTGTGTCTGCTGCCACCTTCGATTTTAACGCTCTGCGCGGTGGTGACGTCCATTCACTTGGTTTTACCTGGGATAACGCTGGTGGCAATTGGGTTTTGTATTTTGACGGAGCCGAAGTTGCAAGTGGATCGGGGCTTATTTCGGGCGATACGATTGATGCAGGCGGTACGTTGGTGTTTGGACAGGAACAAGACTCTGTTGGAGGAACGTTTGATACGGCTCAGATATTCTCGGGAACACTGCACAATATTCGCATTTTCTCTGACGTGCGTACCGGCGGTGAAATAGCTTCTTCCTTCGCTTCTTCCGTGCCTTATAACGAAGATGGCCTGGCCGCGCAATGGCGCTTCGATTCGTTGTCTTCAGGTGGTGTTGTTCTTGACGATGTCAGC
This sequence comes from Gammaproteobacteria bacterium, assembly GCA_045107075.1. Lineage (GTDB taxonomy): Bacteria > Pseudomonadota > Gammaproteobacteria > Steroidobacterales > SZUA-146 > SZUA-146. The sequence goes on along the minus strand of JBGCFV010000029.1, from coordinate 14,896 downwards.
GGTAACAATCTGGTTGTTAGTTCGACCGCGGCTGTAGGTTTTACCGAAAGCACACCAGCTCTTTCCCTGTCTGTTGATGAAACTTCAATCAACGGTACGGTGGTCGGATCTGTAGCTGCTACTGACAGCGATAGAGAAGCACGCATTGCAACACTGCTTGCAGCAGATTCTTCTCTTGTTTATAGCGCCGAGCTTAATCAGTTTTACCGTCGATCCAGTGGGTTCGACGATTACGCCACATCCGAATCCAATGCGACCGCGTTTACTCTCAACGGCGTAGACGGTCAGCTCGCTACGATCAGATCGGCTCATGAACAACAGCTTATCGTTGATATAGTAGGCGGTACCATCGCCTATCTCGGAGCATCCGATGCAAACGCGGATGGCGAATGGCGTTGGTTTGATGGTACCAACGAAGATAATTTGTTCTGGGTTGGCGACGATACCGGGTACGCTCCAAACAACGTGTACACGAACTGGCAAAGTGGTAGACCCGATGGAGGAGCATCGCAAAGCCGCCTGACTATTAATGCTTCAAACGGTACGTGGGATGACCAGGACGGTACTACGTCCTTTCGATCTGTCATTCAGTGGGACGCCGATGATGTGCTGGATCAAACAGATCCACTGGTGTACACGATTTTCTCTCAAACAGAAGACGGTGCGTTCGCCATTGACTCTGACACGGGTGAGATTACTGTCGCCGATGGGTCGTTACTCGACTATGATGCCGATTCGGTTCACACGTTGACCATACGCACAACCGATACAAACTCCAATACTTACGACGACGATGTGACCATTACGCTGCGTGATATCGTTACCAGCGACAGTGCGCCAACAGATCTGATTAACGGGATCGAGATAAATACCGATGGGGGCGACGACTCCTACTTTCAGGCCCAGGATGGCGGGGCTTTGTTAGGGGGTCTCACTGAATTTACCTTTGAAACTTCGTTTCAAATTCAAGACACCGACGGTGAGCCGACACTGTTTTCGTATTACAGTGGAGGTGACGAAGTCAGTTTGCGTTTCGATACGAACGATCGGCTAGTGCTTCAAATCAATAACGTCAGTGTCATTACAGCGAATAACTATGCGCAGCTGCTTGACGGCGACCTCCATCATATTGCGGTCAGCTGGGACAACACAAATGGCGATGTCTACATTTATGCAGACGGACAGTTTGTAGAAACCATTACCGGTCTGGCGGTGGGGCATACGCTGGCGGGCGGCGGCGAGCTGACACTGGGTAACGATCAGGATAGCCTGGGTGCCGGGTTTGACGCCAGCCAGGCGTTCCGCGGAACGTTTTACGACGTTCGAATTTGGGATGAGGTCCGAAGTGCAGCGGAAATTGGTCTCAACTACCAGAATACATTTGATAACGGCAGTTTACCCGATGGTCTGATTGCCAACTGGCAAATGAATGCATTGGCCGGCACATACGGGAATGAAATAGTCGATGTCGTCAGTGGTAATGACCTCATTGTTGCGAATGTTGGTGACATGCTGATTTGGATCAATCAAGTCGGTGGTGTTACGGCTAGTGGGAACACGCTGACCTATGTCGATGATGGGGCGCCGGAGCTATGGGGCTCCCAGATTAATTCGGCAAATGTGTCCTCTCTGGGCTATACCGACGACTACACCATTCGTTTTACGCTCGACAATACAACCAATTTTGCCTGGAGCGTCGGCTTGGGTTCGACCGAAATCGATGCAGATCTTACAGACCCAGAGTTTGCGATATACGTTGACAGTTTAAATCCAAACCAAGTTCGCGTAGTGCAAAATGGCGTGACCGTCGGAACGTACAGTATTGATTACGCGGCGGGTGACGAGTTCGGCTTCTACGTCAACGGAACCGACCTTGAGTACCAGCATAATGGCAGTACTTTCGCTACCGTTACTATCCCGGCAAGTACGGATTGGTACATTGATAGCAGCTTTTTCGTCAGAACATCAGATAGCATCTACAATAATCAGGACGACTATTCGCTCTCCAATTTCCACATAGTTGATGGCAACGGCACAGAAGTGTCCGGTTTCTTGGCGAGCACGCCCACCGATGTGCTTAGCATTTCGGAGTTTGCTCCTGACGGTACCCGCGTCGGACAAGTAATAGCCAGCGACCCGGACGCAGCTCAGGATATCGTAAGCGACGGCGGATTCCACGATGCTACTCTTGGTGTAGTGATCTCGGCCGGCAGCACGTTCGGCGACTGGTCAGTGACACAAGGCAACATTGACGTCGGGTGGCCGGGCTTCGAACGAGGTCCTTTGGGTGGGCAGACGCTTGATCTAAACGGTAACAACGATGTCGGGGCAATCCGGCAAACTCTGGCAACCGAAGTGGGGCGTCAGTATCAGGTCGTCTTCGCTTTCAGTGGCAGCTGGGACGGCGGCGAAGATATAAAAGATGTACGCGGCAGTGCAAATGGCGAATCACATGATTTCTCCTTGGCCCAGCCAGATGGGTGGGCAATTGGCAATATGCTATGGTCGAATCGATCCTTCACCTTTACAGCTACGGATTCGTCGACGGACCTTTCATTTGAATCGCTCGATGCTTCCAGTTCGTTTGGGCCTACTATTACTGACATACGTGTAATAGAAATCCCGGAAGCGGTAAGCGTAATACTCAACAATGACCCGACGCTTCGATATGACGCGGCAACAGACAAGTTTTATCGCTACGTCGATACAGTGATGACGTGGCCAGATGCCCTGCAAAACGCACTATCGAGTAACCTTAATGGTGTAAGCGGGCAGCTTGTCCGGATTGATTCGTCCTACGAGAACGATCTTATATACGCCATGAACACGGCATCGTACGGCGTGTTCATCGGTGCCAGCGATATCGATGACGAGGGCGAGTTCCGTTGGTATGAAGGAGATCAGGCCGGCGATTTGATTTGGTCAGGTGGCCCTGGTGGTTCCTCTGAAACAACCCTCTACACGAATTTCAATTCTCCGCCGGATGATTTCAGTGGTAACCAAGACTATCTCGTACAGCGTGTCTCCGATGGTCAGTGGGACGACGTGACTAACTCTGATACGAATCATTCTGTTATCGAGTGGGACGCCAGCGAAGTCCTGTCCAGCTTTACGTACGCATTAACCGATGACGCCGGCGGGCGTTTTGCGATCGACGAAAGCACCGGCGAAATAACCGTGGCTGACGGATCGCGGCTTGACCATGAATCGGCAAACTCGCATGACGTTATTGCTCGCGTTACCGATGCCTCGGGCAACAGCTATAGCGAGTCGATGACGATCGTGTTAATCGACAAACCAAGCCCGGAAGCCAATGTGCCGGGTGAAGGCTATCTTGAAGAGCTAAACGGTGGCAATCCGGTTATTCATCTGCGGTTTGACGAGGGCGCGGGTGTAACCACTTACGACTCAGCCGGTAGCAATGACGGTACCTGGTTTGGTAGCCCCACCTTTGGTCAGACTGGTGCACTTGAAAGCGACTCAAGCACCGCCGTTTCGTTTAACGGCAGTGAGCACATTGAAGTGCCTAACTCTACCGATTTCGATCTGGATGAAGGCACGTTCCAGCTTTGGTTTAACACCAGCGACGCTACCCAGAACGGCACTTTCTTTAGTCAGGATTCTAACGGTTTTGGTGATGGCGGGCACGTGACGGCCGGGCTGAGCTCAGCGGGCGAGATTGAAGTGCGCTTCCAGTCTTCCACAACCGACTATGTCGTCAGTACCAACATCGCGAGCTTGTCGATCACCGAAGATGTATGGAACCACTTTGCCTTTTCATTCGGCGGTGACGGTCTCAAGCTCTACCTCAACGGTCAGCTTGTCGATACGGACTCCTATACAGGCGGTATGCATACGACCTCCGGCGGAACAGGTAACTCTGAGACCTTGGTGATCGGTGCGTCCAACCGCGCCAGTACATCGGGAACGACGGACAGTTTGTCGGACTTCTATAGCGGGCAGATAGACGAGTTCGCCTTGCTGAGTACGCAGCTTAGCGATGCCGACGTATTACGCTTGTTTGAATCGGCCAATGGCCTGCAAACCGTTGATGAGGATGCAACTCTTACGTTCAGCGCCGCTAACGGCAACCCGATTACGGTCACCGATAACCAAGCCTCAACAGACGCTCGCCTGCGAGTTACTCTTGAAGTGGATGATGGTGTTCTGAACCTTGCCTCACTGTCTGGAATTACGTTTATTGAAGGTGCTCAAGGTACGAGTTCAATTACGGTTGACGGCACAGAGTCCGACCTTAACGCAGGTCTTAACGGTCTAACGTTTACACCCAATGCAAGCTTTATCGGTGAAGTAAACCTCACCGTGACAACATCACTGTCAGCGGATCTTATCGCGCTCTATGATTTTGAATCTGGCGCTCTTGACTCTTCGGCGGGGCAGAATCATCCCGGTACACCCAGCGGCGATGCGTCCATTGTCACGGATGCCACACGGGGTAACGTTTTGAGTCTTGACGGCAACGGCGACTTTATTGAAGTTCCCGGGCTTCTGGGAGAGCCGGAGAACCTGACCATTGCGGCCTGGATTGATTTGACGAGTCTGGATTCAAGCGGAGCCATGGTAGCGTCACTCGGTGGGAGCCCGACACTTTTTCTTGCTACAGACGGGCGACTCACCGGTTTTTACGAAACGGGAGGTACCACGTTTACGGTTGTCTCGACAGAAAGCGTCTTGAACACAGGCTGGCGACACGTTGCCATGACGATAGACACCGATACTCAGGAAATGTCGATATTTATTGACGGTGTTGCCGTTGGTACCGTCGCCGCTACACAGCCTATCGAGTATGACGGTGATCCGAACACCTTTATCGGTCGCGAGGGTTCTGGCGGATCAGATTTCGATTTCGGTGGCCAAATCGACGACCTCGCCGTCTATGATAGAGCGCTCAGCACGGATGAAATTGAGATTCTAGCCAATGCTACGGTGTCCGGACAAATTGGTCCGGACGTCACTCAGTCCTATGATCAACAAAGCGGTGACTTCACTGCGGCGGAACTGTTGTTCATACACGACGATTTTAATGCCATCACCGGCCCGGGTACTATTTCTTCGTTACAGCTTGCTGAAGATTCGAATAGTACGCCCATTAACTTTGACTTGCTTGTTCTTCGTCCAAACGACAATGGCGAATTCAATGTCGTGCATCGTGTTTCACTGACAGATGCGGATATTACGGCGACAGACAACGGAGTTCGAACGCTGGACATCGGCTCGCTAGCCGTTCAGGCCGGCGACGTGTTAGCCCATTGGTCCTCGTCAGGAGCCGGGTCGATTCCGTATTCATTCGGCGCGGGTGGCTCGACGGGTTGGTCGAGCTACAGCAGCGGTGACCTGGCGGTAGGCTCACTCGTAGAAGAGAGCCTGGATGGCACGGGTCCTCGAATTTACGGGTTAGCGGTCGATTTTGTGCCTACACAAAGAACTGAAGCCTACGACACCGTTTCGATTTCAGTAAACGCGGTTAACAACGCTCCAACCTTTTCGGTGGGTGACGGCGTGGTCACCGACTTCACATCGAGCGTTTCTGATTTCGCTGCAGACTTGCTGCAACAAGATGACGGCAGTTTGATTGTAGTGGGTACGTCGAACGACGGAGCTGGAACCCTCACGACGCTTACGCGCTATTTACCGGACGGTTCAATCGATACAAGCTTTGGCTCGCTGGGGCGTGTGACGAATGCGTTTGGACCCTCAGATTCGATCTTTGCGGGTTCACTACAAACTGATGGCCGTATTCTGGTGTCCGGTTCCACCGACAGCGATTCTTTTATTGCCCGATTCAACGCCGACGGTTCAATCGACACGACTTTTGGAACGGGCGGTTTGTTTTTAATTGACCTGTCACCAACTTCCGGCGATGTTCTCCGGAGTATTACGGTTCAAGAGGACGGCCGCATTGTCGCGGTGGGCGAGAGTTTTATAAGCGGCTCTGAGCAAATGTCGGTAGTGCGTCTTAACGCTGATGGCACCCTTGATACGACCTTCAACGGCACGGGAACACGCCTCCTCGACATCGACACGGATGATGATGTTCTTGATGCCGTCACCATTGACAGCGAGGGGCGTATTGTCGCGGCGGGCTTTAGTACCGACGCGACAAGTCGCAATGTAGCCGTCCTGCGTTTCAATACCGACGGCTCGCTGGACACCACCTTCAACGGTACGGGCATTTATCAGAATGACGTAAGCAGTGGAGGGTCTGACAGTGCCACAACCGTTGCTATTGATGACTTCGGTCGTATTGTGATCGGAGGTACTACGATAGGTGACAGTAGTGATTCTCTGGCGATGCGCTTGCTGGAGAACGGCTCTTTGGATAACTCATTCAACGGGACGGGTGTCAATATCATCACGGCCGGAACGCCGTTTGAGGGCGTAGAAGACCTTGTCTTGCAAGACGATGGTCGTATTGTGCTTGTCGGCAACGCTTATACGCCATCTGGCATTAATGACGTATCAGTTATTCGACTCACCGAGAGCGGCGTATTGGACGCTTCCTTCGACGGTGACGGCTTGGTGCGGTTGCCGATTGGAACAGCTACCGACCAGGCGAGTGCAGTCGTCATAGATTCGGTCGGAAATATTGTCGTTGCCGGTCGAACGGACGCCGGACGTGTAGGCATTCACTTGACGCGATTTGATTCCAACGGACAACAAGATCTTTCATTCAATACGGTCAATACTCTCGACAATAATCCAACATTTGTCGAAGGCGGCTCGGCAGTTACTATCGACAGCGATGTTCTGGTGTTCGATCGTGAGTTAAGCGAGATTGACGACTTCGGAGGTGCGACGCTAACGCTTGTACGTAACGGCAGTGCTAACAGCGAAGATGTGTTTAGTGCTACGGGAAACCTGGTCTTCAACGGCGGTACGCTTGAGCTTTCGTCGGTAGCGATTGGTACGTACACCAACACCGGCGGCCAGCTGGTTATTACGTTCGACGCAGGATCAAATAATGCGGACGTGATCGAGACCATGCGTTCCATTCAGTACAGTAATACGAGTGAGACGCCGCCATCGAGTGTGCAGGTAGACTGGACATTTAACGACGGCAATACGACCGCGCAGGGCTCAGGTGGAGACCAGGAGGTTACTGGCAATACGATTGTTAATATTCAGAATGCGTCAGGCTTGTCGATCACGGCGCCCCTATTTGCGACCACAGACGAAGACTCTCCATTTGTATTTACAGGCGCATACGCGATCGTTATTGACGACGGCATATCAGGTGACACGCGCGTTCAAGTCACGCTGTTCGTACCCGATGGAACGCTTTCGCTAAACGGCTTGAGTGGAATTACCTTTGTTGAAGGGGCCGACGGTTACGGCCGTATGGTGATTGATGGTCTTGAAAGCGACATCAATACGGCATTGGACGGTCTGACCTTCACACCCGACGCAGATCTAAATGGTGCTATTGATCTTGATATTACAGTGTCCGTTTCGTCAGATATGACGGCGCTTTACGATTTTGAAATTGACGCTCGGGACGCGTCTGACGGAACCTCTTATGATGGCGTGCTGGGTGGTAACGCCTTTATCGATTCAGATGCAACTCGAGGAAACGTGCTGCGACTGGATGGAAACGGCGATTTCGTTGAAATTGACGGCTATCTGGATGAGCCCACAAGCCTCACATACGCGGCGTGGATAGATGCGACGGCCGTGGATACATCTGGAGCCGTTATATTCTCTGCAGGTGGAGCACCAGCGCTTTATTTAGAGTCTGACGGGTCACTGACGGCTTATTATAACGATGGGTCCGCCGTAGCCATTTACGCAACAGAAAATCTAATCGATACAGGGTGGCGTCACGTCGCGATGACGGTCGACACAGTTTCTCAGGAGATGACTGTTTTCATCGACGGTGTTGCTATCGATACAGTTGCCGCGACCGGTGCGATTATCTACGGCCCGGCAACGAACACCCAAATTGGTCGCAACGGTTATGGCAGTGATGGCTTCGATTTCACCGGCCAAATTGATGATGCGCGCATCTACAGCCGAGCTCTTTCCGCCGACGAGATCGCCGCACTAGCAACCGATCAGGAAACCACCAGTGAGACTGTATCTATAACGGTCGATGCCGTTAACGACGCCCCGACGTTTGACCAGCCCGGTTTTGGCGTCTTTACCGCAGGCTCGACTGGCTACGGTCAAAATAGAGACCAATACGTACTGGCCGATGGAAGCATGCTGATTCTGCCCTACGACAGCAATGGCAATAGCGCCCTTGTCAGACTTTTGCCCGACGGCACCATCGATACTACTTTCGGTACAAACGGCTACGCTGATACGTCAATGATGGGATACATCGAATCCATCACCGTGCAGTCCAATGGCCAGATTCTGGTCGGCGGCCAGGCCGGGGCGAACGACGCGGCCGTGGTCCGGTATAACGCCGATGGCAGCCTCGATACGAACTTTGGCGTAGGCGGTTTGGCGACGTTCAGCGGCGCGGGTAACGATAGTGTTTCAGGCATTGCCGTGCACACTGACGGTAGCATTACGGTCGTAGGCGACGATGGCGCCGATTCGATGGTCGCTCGTTTCAACAGTCTGGGCGTACTCGAAAGCGGGTTTGGCACCAACGGCGTCGCGACGTTCAATCTGGGCAGCAGCTTTGAGGCGCTGTTGTCGGTGTTTGTGCTGTCGGACGGCCGCGTTGTCGCCGGTGGTGTGTCGAGCGTTATTCTGCTGAACACCAGCGGTGGGCTTGACAGCACATTCGACGGTGACGGAATTTTGAATCCTGGCCACACCGTCAATGAAGTGATTCTGCAAGCGGATGGTCAAATTGTTGCGGTCGGAAGCAGCAGCGGATCAGTCGCTGTCTCGCGTTTCAATACCAGCGGCGTGCTGGACACAGGCTTTGGTGACAACGGCGTGGTGTTGTGGGAGGACCCGAACGGTGAATCGTCCACTGGCCGAGCGATTGCACAGCAGTCGGATGGCCGACTAGTTGTCGGTGGAGACACAAGTGACTACCCGTCTGAATGGCTGGTGTTGCGCTTGAATACTAACGGGACCGTTGATACGTCGTTCGACAACGATGGTTTCTGGGTAACCGAAGGCAGCTGGGATAACAGCGAGCTGTTCTCGGTGTCCATTTTTGACAATGGCGGCAGCGAGCAGATTGTGCTGGGCGGCTATACGACTATTTATGACACCGGTGCCCGGTCGACAGTCGTGCGATTGAATCCTGATGGCTCTCTGGATACCACTGTCGACTCAGGTCCACTCGATGGTAATCCGACATTTGTGGAAGACGGCGGAGCTGTTACGCTGGATGAGGACGTCACCATCTTCGATCGGGAGCTAACGATCGACTTGGGCGACGATTTCGGCGGCGCCACGCTCACGCTCGTGCGAGATGGCGGCGCTAATGCAGAAGACGTTTTCACCGCCACCGGCAATCTGGTCTTCAACGCCGGCACACTTGAGCTCTCAGGCAGCAACATTGGCACGTACACCAACACGGGCGGCCAGCTTGTGCTGACGTTTGCTTCAGGTACCGAGAACGCTGAAGTCAACGAAGTGATGCAGTCCATCCAATACAGCAACACCAGCGATACGCCGCCTGCAAGCGTGCAGATCAACTGGACGTTCAACGACCAGAACACCGCCAGCGCTCAGGGCAGTGGTGGTGCCGAGTCTGTGACTGGCAGCACAACAGTCAATCTTGTCAATGTTCCGGAACCCGCTTTTATTAATGTGCCGATTGCACAGTCAGTCGATGAAGACACTCCTTTGACCTTCTCCGTTTTAGGTGGAAATGCAGTCGTAATCGAAAGTGGAAGCTCTTACGACCCGGTCGTTTCGGTGACGCTGGGCGTAGCCAATGGTACGTTGACTTTAGCGACTACGACGGGTATTTCGTTTCTGAACGGAACAGGCGACGGTGAAGCAACGCTTACCATTTCTGGTACTGAATCGGCAATCAATACCGCACTCGACGGAATGCAGTTCCTCGGTGACTCGGACTATAACGGCAGTGACACGTTAACGGTAACTACCGGTTCGTCAGCCGCGACTGAAAGCGACCTTTACGCTCGCTATGAATTCCTTAACGGCTCGTTGGAAGATGAGACGTCCAATAATTACGACGGTACTGCAAATGGCAATCCTTCTCTGACAACGGATGCCGAGCGTGGCGATGTCATGACGTTCGACGGAGATGATCGTATTGACGTTTCCAACAGCGTGTCTTCTCTTGGCGACGAGGTTTCTATTTCAGGTTGGGTAAATCTGGACGCCGGGCAGCAGGATAATATTTTCCTGTCGATTGGTGACGAAATATACATTCTGCTCGATAACTCTAATTCAAGTTTATCGATGTCCCTTCACGTGAACGGCTTTACAACCAGTAGCCTCGGCTCTATCGACAATATTGCCGGTGAAGGCTGGAATCATATTGCCGCAACGATTAACGATGTAACTAAAGAGACATTTTTATACTTGAACGGCGTTTTAATTGACAGCAGTACTTTTTCTTTTTCAGATCTTGACTGGGGTGCTGCGGATTCGCCAAACATAACGCTCGGTGCATTGTCCGACGGTTCGAATTCTTTTATCGGCAGTCTTGATGATATTCGCATATACAACAGTGAGCTGACTCAAGAAGAAATCATCGCGACTATGGGTGATAACGGTTTTGATAGCGAGACCGTGGCGATCACAGTTGATGCTGTGAACGATGCGCCTGTCGTAACGGCGCCGGGTAGCGCTTATACCGTGAACGAGCAAGTGATGCTCGCTCTTCACGGTACCGGTTTCAGCGTGTCAGATGTCGATGACGCGGGTAACGTGTTGACCGCGACGTTGACCGTGGGTGAGGGTCGACTGCTGCTGGATGCGGGCGACTCCGGCGTAACAATTGGTACGGGCAACAGTACAGATACCGTAACAATTACAGGTACTGAACTGCAGATTAACGCACTGTTGACGGGCAGCGGTTCCGGCACGATTGTGTACTACAACGACCAGACTGCCGATAGCGACGCACCTTCCGCATCGACGTTGTTTACGGTTACTGTCAATGACGGCGGTAATTTCGGAAGTGATCCAGGCTTGACGGGAGACGTGTCGAGCGAACAGGGTTCAGCGAGCCAGACGATTAACATCACCTCGCAGAACGACGCCCCCGAGTTCCGTGGACCGAACCTCGTGACGAACGGAGACTTCAGTACTGGTGACTTTAGCGGTTGGACTGTCACGGGCACCACTAATATCAGTGCTCAGGCGGCCCGACTTGGCGGAGGCGATGCGGCTGGACCGCACACCCTGTCTCAGACGCTGGCGACTCTGGTCGGAGAAACGTACACAATAGAGTTTGACTACCGTGATACCCAATCAGACCGCAATCAGCAGCTTCAGGTGACCGTAGACGGTGCCAGCAATGTACTGACTTCTTCGCAAATTGTTACTGATATTGATGGCACTACCTATACTCGCTACCGCTTTACCTTTGTGGCTGATTCTGCATCGTCTGTACTGACCTTTACCGACACGTCAGACGATCCTGACTCAATGAGCGCGAGCACGATTTCTGTCGATGGTTTTCTTGACAATATTGCGGTGTATCAAACAGGCGGCTCACTGGGATCCGAAGCGTTCACTGAGGACGGCGCAGCTGTTTTGCTCGACGACGATCTTATGCTCTTCGACGCGGAAATTGATGCGGTGCTCGACGGTTTTAATAACACCACGCTTACGCTGGTTAGAAATGGTGGGGCGAGTAACGAGGACGAGTTCAGTGGAGGCGGTAATCTCGTTTTTAACGCTGGCACACTGGAGCTTTCTGGCGCCAATGTTGGTAGCTATACCAATACGGGCGGAGAGCTTGTCATTACCTTTGGTATTAGTGTTGTTGTTGGACAAGTAAACGAAGTCTTACAGTCTATTCAGTACAGCAATAACAGTGACACGCCACCTTCGAGCGTGCAGATAGATTGGTCGTTTGACGACGGCAATGGAGCAGGGCAGGGTGCCGGAGGCAGTCTGGCTGCGACGGGCAGCACGACGGTCAATATTACGGCGGCTAACGATGCGCCCGTGCTCACTGTGCCGGCAGGGTACACGACAGACGAAGATGTTGCTGTGTCCTTGACCGGTATTTCTTTCGCTGACGATTCTCCTGGCTCGTTGTCAGTTACGTTCTCGGTCACAACCGGAAGACTGTTTGCAGGGAATTCGGGTAACGTGACCGTCTCAGGTGGCGGTACAGCTACGTTGACGTTGACCGGTACAGCGGCCGACCTGAATACTTATCTGTCAAATTCAAATGTACCTCTTTTTCGAAGCTCCACCAATGTCGATGATGATGCCACGCTCACAGTTACTGTTAACGATGGCGAGTTTTCAGACTCCGAAACCGCTCTGATTACCGTTAATTCTGTTAACGATCTGCCAGTGCTGACTGATGATGAGTTGCAAAATGAGTTTGGAACGCCACTCATTATTAATTTGGCCTCTGACCTCCTCGCGAACGACAGTGACGTTGATGGAGATACGCTAACTATTACGTCGTTCACGCAGCCGGCCAATGGAACGATTGTTGATAACAACAACGGCACATGGACGTTTACACCCACCGTTGGCAATGAAAGCGATGCCGTTTTCCAATACACGGTCTCTGACGGCAACGGCGGCACTGCGACAGCCAATGTGGTTATTCGTCAGCAAGGGATTTGGTCGATTAACGGTGACGCCACCGCTGACGAAGGGTCGAATGCAAACTATTCAATCTCGTTCTCCGGTACCGATGACAGCTCTGTAGATCTAAGCCTGACAGATATTGAGACCACCAGCGCTGACTACGCCAACCTGGTTGCGGCGATAAATGCAGCGGTAGCGGGCAGACCAGATCTTGCTTTTGACGGCACCACGTTGAGTTATACGGCACCTGACGCCTACACGACAGCGTACGATGGATCGAATTCGAACTTTGTCGATATCTCGGGCACCGGCACTGCATACAATATGGGTGATGACGATAGCCGGTTGCAGTCGATAGGCTTCGATTTTGACTTCTTCGGAACAACTTACAGTGAGCTGTTTGTTAGTTCTAACGGTCTACTTTCTTTTGTCGAGCCTAACGAAAGCCTTCTTAACGCAGAGATCGTAGCGGGTGATGAGCTGGGTGTCCCGGCAATTTTGGGTTTTTGGGACGACCTTAATGCGTTTAATGGATCAAGCGACGATGTCTATTTTGAACTCGTAGGTGCTCCGGGAAGCCAGCAGCTTATCATTCAGTACAATGATATTTATCATTTTAACGCTCCAGGCGATAACGGCATTACGTTCCAAATAGTTCTCTTTGAGGGTAGTGACAACATTGAGATTCGCTATCAGGATTCACTCTTTGGAAGTGTCGAAGATAATGGCGCCTCGGCAACTATTGGCATCACTGGCGGGTCGTCCGAATTTTCACAATATTCATATAACACTGCCTCTGTTGCCAGCGGCTCCAGTATCTTGTTCACAGCCAACGATCGCAGTATGGCCAATTTGTCGTTTAGCCTTGGCATAGTTGATGACGCGACCACTGAACCGGATGAGCGATTCAGCATAGATCTTTCAAATGCATCAGACAGCTTTGTTTCAGCGTCAAACGATTCTGTTACCACAGAAATTGACGGCAGCGACCCCGTAACCGGACAGCCGGTAATAACTGGTACGCCAACAGAAAATGAAACGCTGACCGCGGATACGTCGGGTATTGCTGACGAAGACGGGCTGGGCGCCTTTTCGTATCAGTGGCTTCGCGACGGAGTCGCCGTTAGTGGCGCAACAAGCAATACGTACACGCTTGACGACCCCGATGTAGGTGCCAACATGACCGTTACGGTCAGTTACATCGACGGCGAAGGCAATGCGGAATCGACAACAAGTGACGCTGTGGGTCCGGTTGCAGGTGTCAACGACGCGCCGATTCTCGGGAATAATTCACTGACCATTAGCGAAGGTGGAACAGTTGTACTCGACAGTTCTGACTTGTCAGCAACCGATGCTGAAGCGGAGGCAGGCGCGCTGATATTTACAGTATCAGGGGTGACTAACGGTCAGTTCGAGTTCGTGTCCGATGCCGGTGTAGTCATAACATCCTTTACGCAAGCTCAACTGACATCAGGCGATGTTCGGTTTGTACATAACGGTGGTGAAGCGGCTCCTTCTTACAACGTGACGGTGAGTGATGGCACCTTAACTGACGGGCCAGAGGCGGCTACAATCACGTTCACCAATGTGAATGAAGCACCTGTTCTGGTCAACAACACGTTAACAATCGATGAAGATGAAACCGTCGTTTTAGACAGTTCTGATTTGTCGGCGACCGATGTCGATAACGATGACTCGTTACTGACGTTCACGGTGTCGGGCGTGACGAATGGCCAGTTCGAACTGGTCTCAAATGCAGGCGTGGCGATTACTACGTTTACACAGGCGCAGATTACGGTCGGTGATGTGCAGTTTGTTCATGATGGCACTGAGAACGCCCCGGCTTACAGCGTCGCTGTTAGTGACGGTTTATTAAGCGATGGACCGGAAGCCGCGACGATTACCTTTAATGGTCAGAATGACGCACCGGTTCTTGGCAACAACTCGCTAACGATTGATGAAGGCGAGACGGTTGTTCTGGATGGCTCTGATCTGTCGGCCACGGATGTTGATAATGACGATTCGTTGCTTAGTTTCACGGTCTCGGGTGTGACGAATGGTCAGTTTGAGTTGGTCTCAAACGCGGGTGTGGCGATTACCAGCTTCACTCAGGCGCAAATCACCGCGGGCGATGTGCAGTTTGTCCATAACGGCGGTGAAACGGCACCAGCGTATAGCGTAACGGTTAGCGACGGTTCGCTGAGCGACGGAC
>JBGCFV010000028.1:0-17851 GCA_045107075.1 Gammaproteobacteria bacterium | reverse complement strand
CGTTGTGTACGTGGCGGGTAACCTGCCTGTGCTTGGGCCCTGGCACCCCGCGGCGCTCGAAATGAAGGGTACGGGTACTACCCGAACGGCGCAGATCTCCGTGCCGCATGACCATACGCTGCAGTACAAAATTACGGCTGGTTCCTGGGAGCAGGAAGGGTTAGGCCCGTCAGCTACTCTGCTGCCGAGTTTTACGGCAAAGATTACCGAGCCGGCCAGTCTCACGGCCGAGATTGCAGGTTTTCGAAAAGACCCGCGTGAGCTGATATCTAACTGGCGAGGTTCCGATGTCGAGGGCGAACTCAAATACTGGATGGATATGCCATCAAAGTTTCTTAAAGAAGATCGTCACGTTGTGACGTGGTTGCCGCCGGGTTACGACGCGCAGAGTGGTAAGACATACAAAGTGATTTACATGCACGACGCCCAAAATTTGTTCGATCCGCGTTTGTCGTACACGAATGTGGACTGGGGGGTTGACGAAGCCATGATGAAAGGCGTCCGTGCGGGTCACTATGAGCCCGCTATTATCGTTGGTATCTGGAATACGCCTGACCGGTTAAAGGAATATTCACCCGACCACCTTGGCAAAAGTTATACGCGCTTCATTATTGAAGAGCTCATGCCCAAAGTTGAGACGGCTTACAACGTAAAGACCGGTCCGGAAAACACGTTCTCTATGGGCTCATCTATGGGTGGGCTTATTTCGTTCCATCTTGTTCGAAATCATCCTGACGTGTTTAGTGCCTGCGGGTGCGTGTCCACACACGTAACCTGGTCGGAGCAACAAATTGCTTACTTCAACGGTGGCGATCCAACCAACGCTAACCCTATTCCGTATGTGCTGCGCTCGATCTCAAACGACGCGACCATGCCTGCCGGGCAGCGGCTTTATTTCGACTACGGCACAAAGGGGCTCGACGCCCAGTACGATTTTCCAACTAAAACATTGGCGCAGTGGCTTGGCTCGCAGGGTTACGTAGAGGGCGACAACCTGAAAGTCAAAGTGTTCGAAGGGGATGATCACAACGAAACGGCGTGGCGTGCACGGGTAGGTGAGCATCTTGATTGGTTGTTGAGAGAGCAGAATTAAATATTGATTATGCGAGCGCGAAACTCGCGGCCGTGAGACGTAAGCCAAAAAACAAAGTCATTGCGAGCGCGAAGCGCGCGGCAATCTCGTGACGAAGCCTTGGCTTGCTTTGAGGATTTAACCTCGAAGTAACCTGACGGAGATTGCCACACCCGCTACGCGGGTTCGCAATGACAATGTCGTAGGATGGGTTCGTAATGACAGTGCTCTGCGAGTCGCCTTACGGCGAAGATTCGCGGTGACGTTGTTCTGTAAGTTATCCAACGACGAAGGGCGAGCGCGGTCCCGCGGTGACTAACCTCGACCTAGTCCAGCGTATGCCCCTCGGTTTCCGGTAAAAAGGTGGCGGCGACAAACGTCACAGTCAGAAACGCAGAAATGAAACCCACGGTGAACAAAAAACTCTTGGTGACCAGCAGTGCGCCAATTACAACAGGCGCAGCGGCATTCGCTACCCGTTGCGCCATGACTCCCCACGCGACGCCCGCTCCACGACTGCGGGTGTTGTAAATCTCACCCAGCCAGGTGTTCCAAACGCCCCACGCGCCCAGGCTGAAAAACGACAGTACAAAATTCCATGCGTACATTTGGTTTACCGTGCCCGAGTTAGCAAAGCCAAACCCGGCAACCGCGGACATAAAGACGTAAACCAGCATGACTTTTTTGCGACCAAATCGCCCGGTCAGATAGCTTGCTGAGATATACCCGGGGAACATGAAAAGGGCAGACAGCGCCATGAATCCGAGCCCTTCCGGAGCGCTTAGTCCGCGCTTGGCCAACAGCGTCGGCATCCATGTAGCGAGACCCCAATAGCCCCAGGAAAAGCAAAAGTTAATGACCGTCTGGATGACGGTTGTTCTCATAAGGCCGGCTTTAAAGATGCTCGTAAACTTGATTGATTCTTCGCTCGATTGCGGAGTGCTTACCGTATTCTTGACAAGCTGATGTTCGGCAAGCCTGTTTATCGAAGCGACGGCTTCATCCGGGCGACCCTTTTCGGCCAGCCAATACGGCGATTCGGGAACCACCTTGTGCAACACAATGCCCCACAAAGAAACGAGAGTGCCAAACCCAATAACCCAGCGCCAACCCATATCCATGAACAGCGTAGTGATTGCAATCGCAACAAGAACGCCCAAAGGCCATCCGGCTGACAAGTACACGGTAGCTTTACCACGCACGTTAACCGGTACAAGCTCTTCGAAGTAGGGGAACGTAACGACAAGTGCTCCGGCCAAGACAATTCCGCAGATAAATCGCACGGCCCATAAAAACTCGAAGCTTGGAGCGAATGCGCTCAGCAACGGAAACAGTCCGTATAACCCAATGCTCCAAACCATGCAGCGCTTCCGACCTAAAGAACCGCTAAGCTTACCCCACAAAAGCGCGCCAGGAATCATGCCCAAAAACATAGCGCCTATGAGCGATCCAATTTGAGCGGTGCTCAGTTCAAATTCCGCGCCAATGGCACCGCTCGAAAAAATGATGATCATCATTTCCCATGACTCAATGACAAACGCCATAAACAGCGCGAGCCCAGCGACCCAGTGAGTTCTTGTTAAGGGCATTTGTTGAAACCATTGGCCTACGTCTCGAACAGGTTGTGCTGATTGCGGTGCCGTTGGGTCTGTCATTGCAGTTCTACTCTGGTTGTTATTTTGATTCAGGATGGGCCAGGTATCGCATCGGTATTTCCTGGCTTAGAAATTCCGAGGTTTCGGCGAGTGAAAACAGTTTCGTTAGCGTGTCGAAACCTTCGGTAACCTCTCCGAAAGCGGCGAAACCCATGAGGTCAGGGTTGCGTTTGCCGCCAAAATCAAGTTGAGGTTCGTCTTCAAGGCAAACGAAAAAGCTGCCATACAGTTCACCGCACCCAAAGCGGGAAGCTGAAACCGTCCATCGTCGATGCTTGATGCCGGTCAGCTCAGTGCTTTCATGCGGTACCAAATCCCTGTCGCCATCCAGTCTGTCGGCGGAGCCTATTTGTACGATATTGATAGAGGGTTCGGCGTTTGCCTGCAAACCATTGTTGGTAACAATGCGAAACAAAGTGGCGTCATCCAGGTCGCCTTGCTCAGCCAACTGCATGAAGTACTGGCAGGTATGAGGGGCGTTCTTTGTATGCAAGAGAATCTTGATGTGGCCGAACGAGGATGCAAAGCTCAACGTGCTCATTCAAGCAGCGTTCCTGGTTGAGTTAGCCGTTGTTCTAGTCATCTTCGCGCTTACGACTCGACGGGAACAGTTTAGGCGTGCCCACCCAGATCAGTTTTGCGACCGCGTCGCTTCGATTAACAACGCTGTGATCAACCTGTGTGTTGTGATGGGTAGAGTCGCCTGCTTTGAGTACAAAAAGTTCATCGCCGATAGCTTGTTCGACTTCGCCTTCAAGAACGTAAAAGAAATCTTCTCCTTCACTTCGGTGGACGGTTGGCAGTTCTATACCGGGAGGTAGCTCCATGTGTAACGCGCTCATTTTCTGATTGCGAATTTCCGCATCGAGACGTCGGTAGGTTACGGGCGAGTCGATGCCAACGTACTCTGGTTCGTCAGCGCGCCGCACCAGACTTGTTGGAGCGGGTGGCGTAATAAAATAGTGAATGTCGGTTTCCAAAGCGGCTGCAATATTAATCAGCGACACGATGGAAGGTGTTGCCTTGCCTCGCTCGGCTTGAGACAAGAAAGCGGCCGACAGCTCCGACTTGTCGGCAAGTTCCTGAAGCGTTAGCCCTAATTCGTTACGACGAGCTTTGAGGAGGGTGCCGATAGATCGTTTTACCGTGTTTGATTTCGTCGCTTTCTGAGGCATGGGTCGTTTTTTCTTTTTGTGAGTTTTCAATAGTCGCTAATTTTAGAGACTATTCTTCAATTGTCAAAAATAGTTGAAATAGTTAATTTTTTAAGTAAGGTTGAGTTATGAAGTGATATATGAAGCCAGTTTTGACCTGTTTTGCCCAGCTTATACGATCACAACTGATCACAAACTATTGTTTCCAGAGGTTAAAATATGAAAATCGAAGTAATCCGACGTGCCTTGCCGATTTTGGGGGCTGCTTTGTTGGTCTGCAATCCGGCCCAAGCTCAATCGCCAACGCCCGGTGGCAGCAGTAACCTCGAAGAAATTGTAGTGACCGCCCGAAGACGCGCCGAGTCTGCTCTTGAGTCGCCGCAGGCCGTAACCGCATTCAATGCCGAAATGGTTCGAGACGCGGGTATCCAACGGGTTGAGGACTTCATTGCTCTTACGCCAAACGTCACCATGGCGACTTCGCAGGGTATTGGTACCAGCTTCGTTAGCGTGCGTGGCATCACGCAGGTCAGGAATGGCGAGAGCCCGGTTGCGACAGTTGTAGACGGAGTGCTCCAGTTTACCTCTATCCAGTTTCGGCAAGAGCTGTTCGATATTGACAGCATTGAGGTGGTAAAGGGTCCCCAAGGAGCAATTTACGGACGCAACGCAACCGGTGGCGCTATTGTCATTAACACACGTCGGCCGACTAACGACGCTTTTGGTTATGTTCAGCTCGGCGGCGGTAACGGTGACGAATATGCTGTGCAGGCTTCCTACGGTGGTGCACTGGTAAAAGATCGCTGGTTCGGACAGCTGTCTGCTAATTACATTAATCGCGATGGATACCTCGACAATATTACCCGTGGTGAAAAAGCGGATCGCTTTGAAGATTCAACTATTCGCGGACGTTTAATCTTCGAGCCTACTGATACGTTTTCCGCTGATTTTCGTGCGTCCATTTCAGCACACAGAGGTCGCGGGATTGGTTTCCAGTTTCAGGGTGTCGACATTGCACCTGACGGGATAACAGCCAGCGGCTTTGGAACCGACACCGGTCCTGTTGACGCTAATAACGTGTTGCCTGTTCGCGATAACAATATCGATATCGGCGAACGCGACATGCTCGATCTAGCTCTGAAGCTCGACTGGGAAACACCCTTTGGTAACCTGGTTTCAACTTCTTCTTTTACAGATATAGAAGACTGGTCTGACTCGGATCAGTTTCCTTACACCAACGCGCAAAGCTCACCGGCGGTATTTGGTTTTGATGGAACCCAGGGCGGTTTCTTTGAGATCAGTGCATTTTCTCAAGAGCTGCGCTTAAGTTCTTCAGCAGGCAGCCGCATTCAGTGGGAGGTGGGCGCGTACTACCTCGACTGGGATCGATTTGTTTCGCTTTCCACCGGTGTTGATACCGGGCAGGGCATTATTCGACTGGAAAGAGAGCCTACTACCGATCCGCGAAACCCAACTAATTCATTCCTGGCCGATGATAACTCCAATACTGCCTGGGCAATTTTCGGTAACGTAGACTTCCAGCTTAACGATCAATTCGATTTGCTGCTGGCGGTGCGTTACGACGAAGAAGATCGCGAACAAAGAGTGTCGCCGCTGCAGTTTCCAGCCGGTGTGCCAGGTAGTCGAAACGTAACGTCATTCGATAAAGTGCAACCGAAAGTCACGCTGCGCTATCAGCCAACAGATAATACCAACTTCTACCTGACCTGGGGCGAGGGTTTCAGGAGTGGTCAGTTTAACCAAAACGGAATTTCGGACGTTGCAGCCGGAGTGGGACTCTTGGGCGTAAGTGATCTTGTTGGTCAGGAAGAGTCATCATCTGTGGAGCTTGGTTTTAAAGGACGATTTGTTGACGACCGGCTACGAGTTAATGCGGCCGTTTTCTCGACTGAGGTAGAGAACCAGCAGTTCTTCTCTTTTATCGGTGCTATCAGCGCACAAATTCTGACGAGCATTCCCGAAGTGTCCATCAGCGGAGCCGAGTTCGACGCTGTGTTCAGAGTTAACGAAAAACTCGATGTGTTCGCGGCCTACGGTATTACCAATTCAGAGATCGACGCGTACCCAACCGATCCAACCGCTGTCGGCAACGACGCACCTTACATCGCGGAAAACACCGCCAACTTGGGTTTTCAGTATCGCACTCCGTTGTCGGCAAACCTTGAACTGTTCACACGAGCTTCCTACGAGCGTCGCGGCGAACAGTTTTGGGATGTAACTAACTCTACCTCACGCGACGCTCTCGACTTTATCGACGCGCGAATTGGTGTAGAGAGTAATCGGGGTAACTGGTCCTTAACCGGAACAGTTCAGAACCTTGCTGACGAGCGGTACAACTCTGAGTGGGTTGCCGGTGGTTTTTCCGCCGCTGCGCCGGGTCGTATCTGGAACGTTCGCTTCCGCAAAAATTTTAATTGAGTAGCCATGACAACGTATAGAGTCTCCGCCGACATAGGCGGAACGTTCACCGACATTGTGATCGAACCCTCCGACGGACCTGTGTTTGTGGGCAAAGTAGCAACGACACCTGAGAACCCTGCACTTGGGGTGATTAACGGCATTCAAAGTCTTGTTCCAGACCTCTCGGACGTCGAGTTTTTTGTTCACGGTACAACGGTGGGTTTGAATGCTTTTCTCGAACGCAAAGGAGAACGTGTGTTGCTTGTCGCCACCCACGGGGTCGGTGACTCGTACACCATAGCCCGCGGTAACCGGCACACGTTGTACGAACTGCGGTATCAAAAACCCAAGCAGCTGGTAGAGCGAGAAGACATTCACGAAGTGCGAGGTCGACTCGCATGGGACGGACAAGAGCTCGAACCGCTCAATCGCTCGGATTTTGTTCCGGTGATTGAAAAGGTGCGCGCCGAGGGTATTAATGCCGTCGCTGTGTGTTTCCTGCACGCCTACGCACACCCAAAACATGAAGCCGCCGCGCGAGAGATTTTAGAAGAGGCCTTGCCCGGCGTTTCTATTTCTCTTTCACACGACGTCGCTAAAGAGTGGCGAGAGTACGAGCGGTCTTCTTCTTGCATCATGAATGCCTACGTTGCACCAGTTGTTCAGCGTTATTTAAGTAGCTTGCAGAAAGAACTCAAACAGCGGGACATGGACGCAACGGTTCATATCATGCAGTCGAGCGGTGGTGTGTCCACGGCCGACTCAGCCCGGAAAAACCCGGTCTTCACATTGTTGTCTGGTCCGGTTGGCGGAACCATTGCTGGTAAAGCGCTTTCGGCTGCAACGAACAGGCCGAACCTGCTATGCGTTGATATGGGAGGAACCTCTTTTGACCTGAGTCTGGTGGTGGGAGGTGAGGCCAATGCGACGCTGGAAACAGAGTTGGAAGGTTTGCCTTTGCTCATGTCTATTGTAGACATTCAAACAATCGGCACCGGAGGCGGCTCCATTGCGTGGCTTGAACAGGGAGCGGTTCGTGTCGGTCCACACAGCGCGGGATCTGTACCCGGTCCTGCCTGTTACGGTCGCGGTGGTACGCAGCCAACCGTTACAGATGCTAATTTGTTTCTTGGCAGGCTTGGGGCCAAATCATTATTGGGCGGCGATATGTCGCTTGATGAACCTGCCGCTGTAGCCGCTATAGATCGGCTCGCCGCTGAGGCCGGTATGGACTCCGTGGCCTTTGCCGAGGGAATTTTGGCTATTTCAAACGCCGCTATGGCCGACGCCATGCGGACTATCACCGTGAGTCAGGGCGTTGATCCGCGCGAATTTACGTTAGTTGCTTTCGGTGGCGCGGGACCTATGGCTGCGGTGTTTCTTGCTGAAGAGCTGGATATTAACGAAGTGTTAATTCCGCGTTTTCCAGGCACGTTTTCTGCGTGGGGCATGCTGCAAACGGATTTACGCCACGACTTCACCCAGAGTTTTTTCCGCTCCGGAAGTACCGTTGAGCTCAGTGAGTTAAACGACGTTTTTACTGAGCTGGAAGGGCAAGGTTGCGAGGCCGTTATTCAGGAGGGCGTGTCAAAAGAGCAGGTGTCGTATCTGCGTTCTGCAGACATGCGTTACGTTGGTCAGGAGTTTTCACTTAACGTGGTGATGGAAGCCGGTGCTGAGCTAAACGACGCGACTAAATCGTTCCATATGGCACACCAGGCTCGATACGGTCATTCAAATGAGAAAGCTCCTGTTGAATTTGTGAACTTGCGGGTTGCCGCATTTGGCGCGCTCAAAAAGTTTTCGACTGCATCGTCGTTGTCGGCTCAAGATGCCGATCCGGTGATTGGCGAGCGAATAGCTGTATTTGCAGGTGCTGAATATAGAACTCCGATACTGTCACGAGAGAGCTTTGGCCCCGACTTCACAGCTCACGGGCCGGTGATAGTCGAGGAACAAAGTGCAACGACGGTGGTTCCACCAGGTTGGAATATTCAGATGGAAAACGACGGCAGCGTGCTGCTGGTTCGTGGAGAAAGCCCTAATGAGTAAAGTTGATCCAATTACTACCGAGATAATTCGGAACGCGTTTATTTCCATTGCTCACGATATGAATGCGACGCTCATCAGAAGCGCGTTCACGCCTGTCATCTACGAGGGAAAAGACTGTTCAGTTGCGCTTATTGACGCCGACGGTGAGGTGCTGGGTCAGTCTTTAGGGCTGCCGCTGTTTCTGGGGAATCTTGAAATTTGCGTTAAGTTGATCGCCGAAGAGCACGGCTGGGACTACTTCAAAGAAGGTGACGTGTTCTACATGAACGATTCGTACATGACGGGTACGCACCTCAACGACTCAACCATCATCATGCCAATTTTCTGGCGTGGTACACGCATTGGCTTTGCCGCGTCACGAGCACACTGGTTGGACGTGGGAGCGAAAGATCCTGGTACGCCGGTAGACTCGCACGAAATTTATCAAGAGGGTGTTCGTTGGGGTCCTACGCGTCTTTACGAAAACAACGAGCCTCGTGAAGACGTTATTGACCTTCTGCGACGTAACAGCCGGTTTGGTGAAGAAACAGTCGGCGACATGAACGCTCAGGTTGCGGCGGGTAAAACCGGCGAAAGACGGTTGAGAGACTTGTTCGATCGATTTGGGCTTGAAACCATCTCGGCGGCGCGGGATGCGATATTTGAGCAGACCGAAAAAGTAGAGCGCGAAGCTGTTAGAGCGCTGCCTGATGGCGTGTATTCGTCTGACGGATTTCTGGATAACGACGGCTTGGGTAGCGACCCGCTACCGGTAAAGCTAAAGCTGACCGTTGAAGGCGATGCAATGACCATCGACCTGGCCGGATCTGCCGAGCAGGCTAAAGGGCCAGTTAACTGTGGCATTACACAAACTATAGCGGCGGCGCGCGTCGCCTACAAACTGCTTATTTGTTCAGAAGTCTCGCCGAACGGCGGCTCGTTTCGTCCTCTTGAAGTGACTGCGCCGAAGCGCACTATTTTCTCGGCTGAAGAGCCGGCGGCCTGTGGCTGGTATTTTTCTTCTTTGGGTTTGCTCATCGATCTTGTGATTAAAGCGCTCGCACCGGCTTTGCCAGATAAAGTGGCTGGCGCGCACTACGGCGATTCCATGGTCGTTACCGTTGCGGGTGCCGACGATAGAAACAACAATGAGTTTTATCTGATGATCGAGCCGACCACCGGTGGTTGGGGGGCGTCAAACGGCCAGGATGGTGAAAGCGCTCTCATTAATAACGTAAACGGAAGTTTTAAAGACATTCCGATAGAAGTATTCGAGACCAAGTATCCGTTGAGATTGCTGTCTTACGGTATTCGTAAAGACTCCGGTGGGCCCGGAAAATATCGCGGTGGTAACGGCACCTGCCGTGAGTACGAAGTGCTGAGCGATTCCGACTTGTTTTTATGGTTTGAGCGATCAGTGACCACGGCGTGGGGTCTATTCGAGGGTGGTTCAGGTTTACCACCTAACGTAACGGTGCTTGAAACCGATGGCTCTACGGCCAACTATTTGAAGGTTAACGGCGTGCCGGTTGTTAAAGGAACCATCATTCAATCGGTGACAGGCGGCGGAGGCGGTTATGGACCGGCTTACGAGCGAGATCCGCAGGCGGTGCGTCAAGATGTTATTGACGGTTTCGTTTCAGTTGAACATGCACGTGACGCCTACGGTGTGAGTGTCAGTGCCTCCTTTGACGTTGATGAGACTGAAACCGAGCGTCTCAGGTCTTCAGGATAGAGGTTTCAATGATCAGGCTGACGGTTTTATACAACCTGCCAGAAGGTCATTCAGAAGAGTCCTTTCTGGAATGGCGTTTGTCAGAACACCAGAGCAACAATGAGGCTATGCCGGGTGTGCAGCGTACCGATTTCGCTCGCGTTACTGAACAGTGGCCTGAACAGGTTGGGCCGAAGTATCGTTTTCAAACAATCGTAGAATGGAGCGACCGGGATAGTTTTGAAGCGAGCTTTTACGGTGAAGAAACTCAGGCTTCAATTAAAACCAATTTGGAAAAACTCGGGGACTATTGTTTTCTGGTGAGTGAGGTGTTGGCTGAATCGGCCAGCTCGACTGACTGACTCAGGCCTCTGATACGATTGTTGTAGTCATCGAGTTTGACTCATTGATAGGTAAGACCTATTAAATATATCAATTAAATCGAATTTACAAATGACAAGCCAGGCATGACAATGGGTTTATAGCCTCATTGGAGCCGTAGTCATGTCTAAATGCCCTTTCAATCACACCACTAATTCAGCCAGTGCTGGCACTTCAAGCCGCGACTGGTGGCCAAATTCGTTAAACCTGCAAATTTTGCGTCAACACTACGCACTGTCGAATCCTTTGGGCGACGATTTTGACTACGCCCAAGAATTTAAAAAGCTCGATCTCGACGCGATAAAAAAAGACCTTGTCACGTTGATGACCGACTCTCAGGACTGGTGGCCAGCTGACTACGGACACTACGGTCCTTTGTTCGTGCGTATGGCGTGGCACAGCGCTGGCACGTACCGAACGAGCGACGGTCGCGGCGGTGCGGCTACCGGTAATCAACGATTCGCTCCGCTTAATAGCTGGCCTGACAACGGTAACCTAGACAAAGCACGCATGTTGCTGTGGCCCGTAAAACAAAAGTACGGTCGTCAAATTTCGTGGGCCGACCTCATGATTCTAGCCGGTAACTGTGCGCTTGAGTCCATGGGTTTCGAAACCTTTGGTTTCGCCGGTGGCCGCGAAGACGTGTGGGAGCCTGAGCAGGATATTTACTGGGGTAAGGAAACCGAATGGCTCGATAACGAGCGTTATAAAGGTGATCGCGAACTCGATAGTCCGCTTGCCGCAGTACAAATGGGTTTGATTTACGTCAACCCGGAAGGCCCAGACGGAAACCCTGATCCACTGGCTTCAGCTCGCGATATTCGCGACACGTTTGCTCGTATGGCAATGGATGACGAAGAAACCGTCGCACTCGTTGCAGGTGGACACACCTTTGGCAAGTGTCACGGCGCCGGCGATCCTTCTCACGTGGGCCCGGAGCCGGAAGGCGCGAGCATTGAAGAGCAGGGGTTAGGTTGGAAAAACAGCTTTGGCTCCGGTAAAGGGGTCGATGCCATTACAAGTGGTCTTGAGGGTGCATGGACTAGTAATCCTGTTCAGTGGGATAACGGCTACTTCGACAACCTGTTCGGCTACGACTGGGAACTGGTAAAAAGCCCGGCGGGCGCACAGCAGTGGGCACCAAAAGGAGAGCAGGGTGCAGGCACTGTGCCGGATGCGCATGACGCATCTCGTTCGCATAAACCTATGATGTCCACGGCCGACATGGCGATGAAGGTGGACCCAGAATACGCCAAAATTTCCAAACGCTTTCACGAAAATCCCGACCAGCTGGCCGACGCGTTTGGACGCGCCTGGTACAAGCTGACACATCGTGATCTTGGTCCGGTATCTCTGTGTCTTGGTAGTGAAGTTGCACCCGCTCAGCTGTGGCAAGACCCGATTCCTGAACGTACGTTTGATTTGATTGACGAGCAAGACGTCAGCGAACTCAAGGCGCGCATTCTTGATTCGGATTTAAGCATTTCTGAGCTGGTGACAACGGCTTGGGCGTCAGCTTCAAGCTACCGAGGTTCCGATAAACGTGGCGGTGCTAACGGCGGAAGAATTCGTCTTGCGCCTCAAAAAGACTGGGACGTTAATCAACCTGAACAGCTGCAAAAAGTGTTAAGCGTATTGGAAAAGGTGCAGCTCGAATTTAACCAGGGGCAGTCTGGCGGCAAACAAGTGTCAATTGCCGACCTGATCGTGCTCGGTGGTGGCGCAGCCATTGAGAAAGCAGCGAGTCAGGGTGGTCACGCTGTCACGGTTCCGTTTACTCCGGGTCGCACAGACGCTACGCAAGAAGAAACAGACGTTGAATCCTTCGCTGTTTTGGAGCCCATCGCTGATGGTTTCCGTAACTACGAGAAGAGCGCGTTTACGGTGTCGGCCGAAGAACTGCTTGTTGATAAGGCTCAGCTTATGGGTTTGACCGCTCCAGAAATGACCGCGTTGGTTGGTGGTCTGCGAGTAGTGGGTGCGAACAACGGGAGTGAGCACGGTGTGTTTACCGATCGACCCGGAACGTTAAGCAACGACTTTTTTGTCAACTTGCTCGACATGAGTACAACCTGGCGCGCGCAGTCGGATGCTGACGACGTGTTCGAAGGACGCCAACGTGCTTCCGGCGAACTCAAGTGGACAGGCACTCGGGTTGACCTGATTTTTGGGTCAAATTCAGAGCTTCGGGCGTTGGCTGAGGTATATGCCAGTTTTGATGCAAAAGAGCGGTTCATTCAGGATTTCGTGGCGGCCTGGCACAAAGTAATGGAGCTGGATCGTTTCGATTTGGCGTGAGTTAAAGGCGGGCCGAGCTGTGACAATGGAGTTGTCCGGCTCGCCTTTTTTAATGAGCCTTTGCGTAATTCATCGCGGCAAGATGCCGCTGCTACCCTCAATTGGGTTACTGAAACCGAGCCTTTAGGCTGTTTTCAGCTTATTTTTCGACGATTTGCGGCCGTTCCTTCCATTGTGGCGGCAACCTGTTATAGTGCGCCGGTCCTGGGCACACTTCGGTCTGTGCCCACAGCCGCATCACCACTTTCAGCGTGATCGCGACAACTGATTAAAGCCTGGACCGAACCCGCGAGTATTGCACTCGCAGCGGCAGGCGCCCCGGAGTTACCCTCAACATGTTATTTAAAGAACTCGGTCTGTCGACTGAGCTGCTGCGTGCCATTGATTCACTTGGCTACAGCGAAGCTACCCCTATTCAGCAACAATCCATTCCAGCCGTGTTAAGCGGCAGGGACATTCTGGCCGCCGCCCAAACGGGCACCGGTAAAACAGCTGGATTCACGTTGCCTATGTTGCAGCACATGCTGACAACACAGCCTCAGAATCCGCCGAAGACGCGAAAAGTGAAAGCGCTCATATTGACGCCAACACGTGAACTGGCCGCACAGGTGGCATCCAGCGTCGAGAACTACGGCAAGTATTTGTCGTTCCGTACGGCCACTATTTTTGGCGGCGTGAGTATTAATCCCCAGCTCAAAAAGCTCGGTCGCGGCGTCGACATTGTCGTAGCAACGCCAGGTCGACTGCTTGACCACATTGAGCGCGGCACTATTAATTTATCCAAGATCGATTTCCTGGTGCTGGATGAAGCGGACCGTATGCTCGACATGGGATTCATTCGCGACATTCGCAAAATTATCAAGAGTCTTCCGACCAAGCGTCAAAACCTGCTTTTTTCAGCTACGTTTTCCGGCGATATTCGAGAGCTTGCGAACTCACTGCTTAACGACGCTGTTGAAATTGAAGTCGCAGCGCGTAACAAGCCAGCTGACCTTGTCACCCAAATCGTTCACCCCGTTGACCAGCGCCGCAAGCGCGAGATGTTGTCTCACTTGATTGGTGCCAGAAACTGGCGCCAGGTTCTGGTTTTCGCACGCACCAAACACGGGTCTAACCGACTGGCGACACAGCTGAGCAAAGACGGGCTTAATTCAGCCGCTATTCACGGCAACAAATCGCAGGCTGCGCGTACGCGTGCGTTGGCTGACTTTAAGGCTGGTAAAGTGCGTGTGCTCGTTGCTACGGACATCGCCGCTCGCGGTTTGGACATAGAGCGCTTGCCGCATGTCGTTAACTTCGATTTGCCTAACGTGCCCGAGGACTACGTTCACCGTATTGGTCGTACCGCGCGTGCGGGCCAGGAAGGTGCCGCAGTGTCGTTGGTGTGTGCTGACGAGTCGGGTCTGCTGCTTGATATTGAAAAACTGCTTAACACTCAAATCGAGCGTCAGGTGTTACCGGGCTACGAGCCGGTCGAGCCTCTGCTGTCCAAAGCACCGAAGAAGAAGCCGAACTCCAGAAGCGGAGGCCGACGTTCTGGCTCCGGACGTGGTCGGTCGGGCAAGGGTGGACAAAACGCAGGTAAGCCCGGCTCACGTCCTCAACGCTCGCGTCAAAGAAACAAGCGCGCTAGCGCCAGCTAACCCAAAGGTCCGCTAAACGCCTGTCATTTATGACAACGTGTTCGCGCAGGTTTGCGGGGTTACCAAAGACCCGGTTTTGGATACCTTTCAGGTGTCTGATCCGGGTTTTTTCTTGCGCGAATCATCAATGCCTCTGATGGTTTTCAAAAGCGGCCTTGTTGTAAATGAGCAACACGTGTATTATGTCGTTAACTTATTGATTTTGCATTTTTATTTTATTGCATCGCGCCAAATTCAGTAAGTTTCGTTGCCAAAACCTTGCGAAAAGCCCGGTAATGGTGCGATCAGGTATCGAGACCGTTGACGCGCAAGCGACCCATAATGTCGCCTCACCGACCGTTTATAAGGTGGTTACCGCGTTCACGTTGACTTGATGCAGCGATTCATTAGAGTCAAAACAGTTGAATTAGACATAAGCGAGTCATCACACGGATGCATTTAGCAACATTCGCGCTCCAGTCCCCGGAAGGACTGGCGAAGTTCCCTGCACATCGGTCTTTGCAAATTCACTACATCACACCAATTAATGATTGAGGTAATCCTCGGGGATTGAACTATGTTTCAAAAGAATAAGTTGTATACGGCTATTGCGGGAGCAGTTGCCATTGGCGCGACGGGTACCGCTCACGCCCAGCTTGAAGAAATTTTGGTCACGGCAACCAAGCGTGCTGAAAGCACGCAGGACATTGCAGTTTCTGTGCAGGCTCTTGGGGGGGAGTCGCTCAAGGAATTGGGTGTTTCAACGTTTGACGAATACGTCAAATATTTGCCCAACGTAGTTCAGCAGGGTCGAGGGCCGGGTCGTAGCGAAATCTACATCCGCGGTGTGGCGACTGAGCAGTCCGGCAACACCGTGTCGTCCGTGCAAGGATCATCTCCGGCCGTTGCTATGTATCTCGACGAGCAGCCGGTTTCATTCGGCGGCCGTAACCTTGACGTGTATGCGGCTGACCTAGAGCGTGTAGAAGTGCTGCCCGGACCACAGGGCACCTTGTTTGGTGCAAGTTCGCAGTCCGGTACAGTACGCCTGATTACCAATAAGCCTGTTCAAGGTGAGTTTCAGGCCGGCTTTGACGCTGGCTTTGGCTTTACCACCGGTGGCGACCCGAGCAGTAACCTTGAGGGTTTCATCAACATTCCACTGACCGAGAAGCTGGCGTTCCGCGGTGTCATTTATAACGACAACCAGGGCGGCTGGATTGACAACGTGGCGGGCGGCTTTAACCCCGACGATCAGGAGCTGATAAACGTTATTAATCGTAACCAGATTTCTGGTGCGGCTGAGGTTCTAGCAGGTGCTGACGTACAGCGATCAAACAACTCCGATCTCATTGAAGACAACTGGAATAAAGCCAACTACAAAGGTTTGCGTGCCAGTCTCGCCTACGATATTAACGAAGACTGGGATTTGCTTGTTCAGCACACAGCGCAGCAACTCGAAACTCAGGGCGTGTGGGAATACGCGCCGGTTCTGGGTGGCAATGAAGAGTCTCAAAGCTTCTCGCCTGACGAAAACAACGACGATTTCGGATTGACTACCTGGACTCTGCAAGGTCGAATAAAGGGTCTCGACGTGGTGTACACGGGTGGTTTCCTCGATCGTGAAGTGTATCAAATCTCTGATTACACCCTTTACACGTTCGGTGGCGGGTATCAGGTTTACTACATTACAACCGGTGGCTACTCAACGGCCGACACCGTTTACGATTTCCGTAAGCAGTACGTCGACAACACCAGTAACGAGCGCATGACCCACGAGCTGCGTTTTCAAACCGACGCAGACAAGCGCTTGCGTGGGACGTTCGGTCTTTTCATCGACGATTCGCAAACTGAATCAGTCGGTGAATTCCAGTACTTCGGTGCTGTAGATGCCGGATTCGACGTGGCTAATCAGGCGGGTGACGGTACGGTTGAAGGCACGACCGACAACTTTGG
The DNA here is from genome assembly GCA_045107075.1 of Gammaproteobacteria bacterium. Lineage (GTDB taxonomy): Bacteria > Pseudomonadota > Gammaproteobacteria > Steroidobacterales > SZUA-146 > SZUA-146. The sequence goes on along the minus strand of JBGCFV010000028.1, from coordinate 1,547 downwards.
TCACGGACAAAACACTATTTTTGTTAACGACTTTACGCGCAAGGAAGATCAGTTCGCTATCTTCGCTGACGCCAGTTTCGACATTACGGACACGCTGACGTTCAGCGCCGGTTTCCGAAACTACGACATCGACTTTGCACTACTGGGACACACTGGTTCTTCTTTCTCTTGTAAAGGCGTCGATCCGACCACGCTGCCTACTTCGTTCCCGCCGCCCGATGCGAATGGACGTATTGCCCCACGTCAAATCCCGCGACCAGACGGTACACCCGGTTGCGATGCGTTTAACGGTAACAACGTAACCGCCCGTTTGCGTGACCAGGCCGCACTTGAAGCTTCTGGCGCCGCCGGTTTTGAAAACCTCGACGCTAACGGCGTAGCCAACGAGTCGGACACTATTTGGCGCGCGACTTTGGACTGGACGCCTATGGACGACTTGCTGTTGTTCGTAACCTGGTCTGAAGGTTTCCGTCCTCTGGTGAGTAACCGTAACGCCGGCGTTCCGTCAGGTAACCAGCAAGGTGTGTTTGAAGGGTACGTTGTTCCTGCGGTAGCGGTGACGGACGAGCTGACCAATATTGAATTTGGTATGAAAGGTGAGTTCTTGAGTAACCGTTTGCGCCTGAACGCGACGTATTACAACTCCGAGATTAAAAACCTGCAAACTACTCGCTTTGACCCTTCGAACATTGCGTTCCTGGTGTTTATTGAGAACGTAGGTGATGCCGACATTCAAGGCATCGACATGGATCTCGCCTGGGCCGCTACAGACAGCCTGACTATCTCGGGTGCTTTGGGCTGGGTGGATTCAGAAATCACTCGCTTGAACCAGCAGCTTGAAGGCATTGCAGTTCCTGTTGGTAGCGAACTGCCGTTTACAGCTGACTTTTCCTTCAACCTGCGCGCTCGCTACGACTGGCAGTTAACCGGTTTTGGCGCCGATGCCTTTTTCCAGGCGGGTGTGGCATACACCGGTGACAGTAAGGCCGGTATTGTTGGTAACGCCTATCTTGCCGAAGACACGACTCGTCGTATTTACGGAGTGGGTTCAGGTCTTACCATTGCGGACGAAGGCGGTTCGTTTGGTGCTACACGCGTAGCGACTGAAGTACCTGGTTCTCAAGGTCTGATTACTGTTGGTGGCGAGCAGTTTTTCCGTAACGGTCGATACGTGCAGGAAGCGTACACGCTGTTTAACCTGTCGGCTGGTATCAAGAAAGACAACTGGGGCGCCGAAGTGTTTATCGACAACGTCGGCGACCAACGCGGTGCTGTGCACATTTCGACGTTTGACTACGTGCCTACGGTTACCACTTCACGTCCTCGTACCATGGGACTGCGGTTCTCATACGACTTTCAATAAACGGTAAGCTACTGAGTTAGACTAAAAGGCGGGCCACTGGCCCGCCTTTTTGTGCGCCCAGCATGGGCGCGATCTTGGAGGTGAAGGTCCTCCCGTGAGCTGACCACAGCGAGCGAAGTGAATCACAACTGCGTAAGGGTGACCGAACGTGGGGAGGAAGTGAGTAGCGAAACCGTGAGCCGAT
>JBGCFV010000027.1:0-82319 GCA_045107075.1 Gammaproteobacteria bacterium | reverse complement strand
TCAATAGGCCCGTTACGCTGCCAACGAAAATTACTGCCAACCAAAGTTCGCACGCGGTTTTCCGGCAAGAGCTCAATCAAACGCATGCGATCAAGCCGGGTAAGGCAGCGAATCAAATCCGTTTGCGACACGGTGTAGCGTTCAAGCACGCTCTCAACAGTCCAGTGATTAACCATGCAATAGGCAACAAGAAGAAGCTGAGGGTCGTCAACCAGCGCCTGCTCATCTTCGAGCGGCAGCTCATCCATACGCTGCTGTTCAGCTTCCAGCTTACGCAGCACGTCGCTCAGGTCACAGGTAATGGCACTGCAAATCTGGTCCAGCCGCCGCAGCGACATATTGCCTGTAGCAAACATGCGTTTGACCGCGGATTCGGACAGGTCAATCGCCTGGGCTAGCGTTTTATAGGTCATACCCCGCTCACGCACCAGCTTTTTAAGTGCGCCGACCATTGCTGTGCTGGTAGCCATTTTTTCTCTAAAGTATCGTTTTTCGATACTAACAATACATTCTAAAGCCACATTTACCAAATTAGTTGCGCATTATTACCCTATTGGCAACATAGCCCTGTACTTCAAAACCGCTCGAAAAGGAGACTACAGTGAGGCTATTACACCGAATCAGCTCAACCATCAGCGCCCGAGTCGACCAGGCGATTACCCGTGTAGAAAACCACGACGCCATTATTCAGGCCGCCATTAAACGCACCCAAAGCAACGCCGCGACCGCGCGCGTTCGTTTGGCGCGAGTGAAAAAAGACGGCGACGCATTGCGCAACAAGCGCGACTCGCTGCGGCAAGCAGTCGAAGACTGGACGCGACGTGCACGCGAAGTCGCCGACGACGACAAAGGCACAGCGCTTGAATGTGTCCGCAGGCTTCGTCTGATCAAAGGCCAGCTCAGCCAGGTGACTCAATCGCTCAAACAACATTCAGAACTGGAAAAACAAGTCGAGCGAACGCTGCACGACCTGCACGATCGACTGGCCGAAATGAACCAGCAGCGCAACATGCTGCGGTCACGCGAGTCCGTTGCCGACGCCATGCGCGTCATCAACGAACTTGATGGTGTGGGCAATCACGACATAGAAGACACGTTCGAACGCTGGGAAGTCATGATCACAGAAGTCGAATTCGACGGCTCCTTGCCGACTCAGGTTGACGATCTCGAAGCACGTTTCATTCATGAAGAAGACCGTGCTGAACTTGAAGCCGACCTTCAACTGCTCCTGAGCGAAAAAGGAGATGACCATGAACCCGTATAACCACTCCGGGGAGAATCAGGAAGAGGTTACTCGTCTTCCTGATCACCGCGAACAGGAGCGTGCTCAACTCCAGCCTGACCAACAGAATCAACATCAACACCAACCGGTTGGCGCCGGCATTGAATCGGCCATCGCTGACCACGCACAGGTTTCACCGTCGCGCGTCCGACAGGTGGTTGACACGTTAAAAAAATTCGCCACCGTGTCAGAACTACTTCGAATTATTGGTGCTGCCATAATGGTCGGATCACTTTCGTTATTTATGATGCAAGGCTGGCTTGAAGGTAACGACATTCAGCGTTACCTGAAACTGCTGGCACAAACGCTGTTACTGACCGCCGGCGGCTTCGGCTTAAGCGCCTGGTTAAAAGAAACCAAGGGCGCACGCCTGTTCTTTGGTTTGAGTCTTGCGTCGGTGGCAGCGAACTTCACTATTCTTGGCGCGTTAATTTACTCCATTGTGCAGTTCGACGGGATGCTTGGAAACTACCCGCAGTTCGCCGCGTGGACCAGTCAGTCGCCTTCGCACGTGCTGCTCATTACGTTACTCGCGGCGGCCATACTAATTCCAGTGACCCGCCTGGCCTTTACCGTACTGGCACGACCGGCGGCCAAATGGCTGACAACAACTTACCTGTTGGGTGGCGCACTCCTGTTGCTACCGGTGCGTAGCTCCATCTGGTCCAGCCTGCTGGCGGTACTGCTCATCGCGTTTATCATCTGGAACATTAGCAAAAACCGCGGCGACGACCAGACGCCTGGCACTACCGAAAGCAAGTTTTCGATCATGATGTTGCTACTGCCACCAATCATCTTGTGTGTTCGCAGTTTTTACTTCTACTCGGTTGAAGAGTTTGCGCTCGCGTGCATGGCAGCGGCGGTTTTCTTATTAGTCAGGCAGCTCTCGTTGCGTACAGAAAACCTCACGACTCAGCGGTTTCTCGACTGCGTTTCATTACCACTGCCTTTGTTTACAGCGGTCGCGTTAACAGACGGCGTGGGTTCGGCTGTTACGTGGAATATGCAACCGCTCGTTTTTGCCTTCTTTTTAATACCAATGATGGCGGAACTGACCCTGCGTCGTACGAACACGTACCGTTCAGTTGTATTTGGCATGGTCGGCGCACTGTTAATCTGTGGTGCACTGCTAATCAGCCAGGTATTCAGCGCCGGGTTTGTCGTTGCCTTTGCCAGTTTAGCGGGCAGCCTGCTGGTCGTACTTACCGGCTACTGGCTCAGACGCAAAGCGACTATGGCCATAGGATTGCTGACAGCTTTGGCCATCGGCGTCATAAACGTTGGCAACTTCCTGACGTGGTTCAACGTTAATAACTGGGTATTGCTGTCAATTTTGGGTGCGAGCGCCATCATTTTGGCCTCACTGCTGGATCGTTACGGTGCCGCGCTCAAACTGAGGCTGGACGTGCTGCGCGCTAATAAAGCTCGCGCATAATCGTACAGCTACGAGGAGCCAACGGCGGCCAGAGTTCTGGTCGCCGTTTGGTTTTACGTAACAGCGTAATCAAACGAATCAGTCGCCAGCCGGTTTTCGGCAACACCTCGTGCAGCACATTGTTCGACCACGCTTTGAATCAAACCCGGTGGGCCACTGGCGTAAATCATGACATCTGACAAGTCCGGGTAACGCGCCAATGCTTGCTCGTAAACCCGACCGTGATCGCCGGATTCATTGGAGTATTTTGGGCTAATCACCGGAGTAAACGAAAACCAGTCGTGCTGCTCTTGCCAACGCTCAAGCTGCGCTCGCTCGTAGAGGTCGTCTTCATTACGAACGCCCCAGAACAAATGCACCGGCGCCGGGTCGGACTTTGTCATCGCCTCAAGCAACATCGACTTCATGGGTGCGTAACCGGTACCGCCGGCAATCATTAGCGACGGACCTGCGTGAGGTCGCCAGCCAAAGCTGCCAAGCGGCCCTTCAATACGCAACAGGCTTGTGCTGTCAGGGTCGAAGGCAATATCAGAAAACAACCCTCCGTCGACGCGGCGAACATGAAGCTCGAGTTTACTGGCGGCTACGGGTGTTTGTTCTTCGCTGTCGCCAGCTCCTCTGGTGCTATCACTTTCACCATCACTTTTTTTACCCAGCAGTGAGTAAGGTAGACCGGCCAGCGAATAGCTGCGTCTCCGCCCTCTGTCGAGCAGAACATCAAGATACTGTCCCGGTCGAAAGTCCATGGGTTGAGTTCGCGGTAACTGAAGCACCAGTTTCATAACGTCGGGCGCTACCGCCTGACGCTCTACAATACGACAAGGCAGTTTGACTACTTCAACGGCTCCTGCCGTTTCGCTCTTTGCCACCTCGATAGTAAGCGGGCCTTCAGCCACAATCTGACACAGCAACGCCATACCTGACGCGCGATGTTCGCCAGAAAGCCCAGGCGGAGGTGTAGTGCGGTCGTAGCGATAGGAACCTGTGAGCACTTTGGCTGCGCACCGACCACAGTTACCTCCGCGGCAGCTGTGCGGAATAGCCAGGCCCCCTTCCAAAGCCGCATCCAGAACGCGTTGATCAGGCTTGCAAAAGAACGCCTTCTTGTCCGGCAGAAGTTTAATTAAATGTTGGGAGGACTCAGACACGGACGCTCGCTCAGGTTATCTTGAAACAGCGAACATCATGCCGTTTATCGTGAACTGACTCAAACATCCTCACCGAACGGCTGAATCAGTGTGAAAAAAAAGGCACACTACAGATATGAGGTTACTTACTCGCCCCACCGAAACTGGCCCGACCCGTGTCGGATAGCTCAACCACCCTGCTGGTAGGAGCCGGCTACGTGGGCACTGCGCTCGCTCGTGAACTGGCGCGGCGTCACGTAGCTTGCGAAGCAGTGGTAACTTCAAAAGCAAGCGCAGAACGATTACACACAGCGGGCATTCCGTGCCGACGTATCGACCTTGATAGCGGCACCGCCTTTGATTTGCCGTCCGTCACTCAAATTGTGTATCTCGTGCCACCAAAGCGCAGTATCGAAACCGACATTCGCCTGAAACTGTTTCTGCAAAGACTTCCAGCATCGGTAAAGGCCTTGCTGTACGTCAGCACATCGGGTGTTTACGGCGATCAGAACGGCAAACTGATTGACGAATCGACCCTGCCGTCGCCTCACAGCGCCCGCGCGCGCCGGCGTGTCGACGCCGAAAATCAAATTCAGCGTTACTGCAATACGCATAAAATAAACTGGATTATTGCGCGTGTGCCGGGCATCTACGGCCCTGGCCGCATGCCGCTGAAGTCATTGAAAGAAGGCCGGCCCATAATTCGTGAGAGCGAATCGAACCCGGGCAACCGTATTCACCGCGACGACCTGGCGAGATCACTTGCAGACTTACTCGAGCACGCAAAAAACGGTCGCCTTGGGGACAACAGAACTATTGGCGAAGTATTCAACGCAGGCGACAACAACCACATGAACGGCAGTCGTTTTACTCTTGAGGTCGCGCGACTGGCCAACCTGAAAGCACCCCCGCAAATCAGCCGAGCGGAAATGAAAGCGGCCGCCAGCTCCGTACGCTGGTCTTTTCTGGCCGAGTCCCGACGTCTGAACAGCGACAAGCTGCACGGCTTGTTAAGTCAGCCAATGCAATATCTCAACCCACTCGACGGTATTCGGGCCTCGCTCGAAGAAGCTGAAGACCCGGCTGCCTAGACGCTTACGCTGCCTGCTCCGTAGACTTGGCGGGAGTGTAGTCGAGGTTAGGAGCAAGCCACTGCTCGGCTTCAGCTAACGACACGCCTTTGCGCTGTGCGTAATCTTCAACCTGGTCACGACCAATTCGACCTACAGCAAAGTAACGCGACTGCGGATGCGAGTAGTAAAAACCGCTCACGGCCGCCGTCGGATACATGGCAAACGAATCGGTGAGCGACACGCCAATATTCTGCTCAACCCCAAGCAGTTTAAAGAGCGTGGCTTTCTCTGTGTGATCTGGACAGGCCGGATAGCCCGGTGCTGGCCGGATACCTTTGTACTGCTCCTTAATGAGGTCTTCATTGGAGTAGGTCTCGTCGGACGCGTAACCCCAGTAGTCTTTACGCACCTGCTCATGCATGTACTCGGCGCAGGCTTCTGCCAAACGGTCAGCTAACGCTTTGAGAACAATACTCGAATAGTCGTCGTGATCTTGCTCAAAACGCTCGACGTGTTCTTCAATACCAAATCCGGCACTGACGGCAAAACCGCCAATGTAGTCTTCGACACCCGCAGCTTCCGGCGCAATGAAGTCAGCCAAACACGCGTTCGGTAAGTCGGAGCGCAACTGTTTTTGTTGTCGCAGGTGATGCAGCGTCGTTTGAACCTGCCCGTCTTCGTCGATAATTTGGACGTCGTCGCCTGCAACAGACTGAGCGCGAAACAAACCAATGACTGCTTTAGCAGTCAGCCATTTTTCGTCGATAATCTGTTTGAGCATACGCTGAGCATCTGCAAACAGAGCGCTCGCGGCTTCACCGATAACCGAGTCCGTTAGCACCGCGGGGTATTTACCGTGAAACTCCCACGCGTTAAAGAACGGCATCCAGTCTATGTACGGAACGAGCGCTTCCAAAGGAATGTCATCAATCACGTGAAGCCCGGGTTTGGCGGGCACCGGTGGCTGATAACCGCTCCACTCGATAGACGCGTGGTTGTTACGAGCCTGCGACAGCGTTCTCAATTTACTCTTGCGCTGCTTGCCGGCGTGCGACGCGCGGCGACGCTCGTGCTCCTTATTTTGTTCGTCAATAAACGCTTGCGCGCCCTGACCAATTAAAGACTGCGCCACTGACACCGAGCGCGAGGCGTCTTTAACGTACACAACCGGGTGGTCGTAACCCGGATCGATTTTGACCGACGTGTGAACCGGTGAAGTCGTTGCACCACCAATGAGTAGCGGTATGGAAAAGCCTTCGCGTTGCAGCTCACGACCAACGTGAACCATTTCGTCGAGCGACGGCGTGATCAAACCCGACAGGCCAATCATGGCAGCGTTATGCTCTTTTGCCGCTTTGAGAATTTTATCAGCCGGCACCATAACACCAAGATCGACCACGTCGAAATTGTTGCATTGTAGAACCACGCCAACAATATTCTTGCCAATGTCGTGAACGTCACCTTTCACTGTAGCCATAACAATTGTGCCGTTGTTCTGACGTTTTCCGTCGTTAGCGTCTTCAATAAACGGGATGAGATACGCCACCGCTTTTTTCATGACGCGTGCGGACTTGACCACCTGAGGCAGGAACATTTTACCGTCGCCAAACAGATCTCCGACGACGTTCATGCCGCTCATCAACGGCCCTTCGATCACGTCGAGCGGCTTTTCAGCAAGCAAACGTGCTTCTTCGGTGTCTTCAATAACGAACTCGTCGAGCCCTTTGACCAGTGCGTGCTCAAGGCGTTTTTCAACCTCAAGCTCGCGCCAGGAAAGATCCGGGCCAGTGCTTTTGCTTTGGCTCTCGCGATAGGAATCAGCTAGCGCCAACAGATTGTCGGTACCGTTCTCGTCACGGTTAAGCACAACGTCTTCGACGGCGTCGCGTAGCTCAATGGGCAAGTCTTCATAAATGGCGAGCTGTCCCGCGTTCACAATTCCCATATCCAGACCGGCTTTAATCGCGTGGTACAAAAACACGCTGTGAATCGCTTCCCGAATGGCGTTATTACCGCGGAACGAAAACGATACGTTAGACACACCACCGCTGACCATGACGTATGGAAGAGTTTGCTTTATGACTCGGGTCGCTTCAATAAACGCGAGTCCATAGCTGTTGTGCTCTTCGATGCCCGTAGCAATGGCGAATATATTAGGGTCGAAAATAATGTCTTCCGGCGGGAAGTCGACCGACATGAGCAGTTCGTAGCAGCGTGTGCAAATGGCCACTTTACGCTCGAGCGTGTCAGCCTGGCCGTCTTCATCAAACGCCATAATGACAACAGCCGCGCCGTATGCTCTCAGCAGGCGACTTTGCTCCAAAAACGGCTCTTCGCCTTCTTTGAGGCTAATGGAGTTGACGATAGCCTTGCCTTGAACACACTGCAGCCCCGCCTCAATGACGGACCACTTGGAGGAGTCAATCATGATGGGGACACGAGCTACGTCGGGCTCGGTCGCAATGTGGTTCAGCATAGTGCGCATGGCCCGCTCTGAATCGAGCATGCCCTCGTCCATGTTCACGTCTACAATTTGCGCGCCGTTGTCGACCTGTTGGCGAGCCACGCCTACGGCAGCACCGTAGTCATCTGCTTCAATCAGACGTCGAAATATCGCGGAACCCGTGACGTTAGTGCGTTCACCTACATTGGTAAACAAGCGACCTTCCGTTAGGTTTAACGGCTCAAGCCCCGACAGTCGGCAACACCGCTCAACTTGAACAGGCTGTCGTGGGGCTACGCCATCCACCGCGTCGCGCAGTCGGCTAATGTGATCAGGCGTGGTACCGCAGCAACCTCCAATCATGTTGACCAAACCGCTGGTAGCAAATTCTCCGACCAGTTGCGCCATTTCTTCCGGCGACTCGTCGTACTCACCAAACTCGTTTGGCAAACCTGCATTGGGGTGAGCCGATACACGCGTGTCCGCCACTCTTCCAAGCTCAGCTACGTAAGGCCGCAGTTCTTCGGCGCCCAAAGCACAGTTCAGGCCCACCATGAACGGCTGCGCGTGTCGCACTGAATTCCAGAACGCCTCGGTAGTTTGACCGGAGAGCGTTCGGCCAGACGCATCGGTGATAGTCGCCGAGATCATAATGGGCAGTTTGACTGAATGCTGCTCGAAGTAGCGATCAATGGCAAAGAGCGCGGCTTTGGCATTGAGCGTATCGAAAATAGTTTCGATCATAAGAAAATCGGCACCACCGTCAACCAGTCCGGAGGTAGCTTCAAAATACGTCTCAACCAATGCGTCAAAGGTAATGTTACGAAACCCTGGATCGTTGACATCAGGCGAAATAGAAGCTGTGCGATTGGTAGGACCGAGAACACCCGCAACGAACGCTGGTCGGTTCGTTTCTGCTGTAAAGGTGTCGGCGACTTCGCGCGCAAGACGCGCCGACTCCCGGTTCAGCTCACCCACCAGACTTTCCATGCCATAGTCACTCATGGAGGGTGCATTAGCGTTAAACGTGTTGGTCTCGATGACATCCGCGCCCGCTTTCAAATAAGCACCATGAATGTCTTTGATAATTTGAGGCTGCGTGAGAGTTAAAAGGTCGTTATTGCCTTTTAAGTCCTGACCCCAGTCTTTGAAGCGTTCACCGCGGTAACTAGCTTCGTCAAGCTGATAACCTTGAATCATGGTGCCCATGGCACCATCGAGGACTAGAATTCGTTCTTGCAGCAGCTGCTCTACGGCGCTTGGCGTTTTCGTATTACTCATCAGACCGTTTCACTTGTCGTTTTTGGGCCAACACCGAGGGCGTGACCGACCGCATAGGTAATGTCAGCGCGATTCAGCGTGTACATGTGGAACTGGGAAACGCCGTGCTGTTTTAGATCGTTTACTTGTTCAATGGCCGCAGACGCTGCAAGCAGCTTGCGGGTTGCCGGGTCGTTTTCCAAACCGGCGAAGCGTGCTATCAACCACTTCGGAATTTCGGTTCCGCAGTCCTTGGCAAAACGCTGCACCTGAGTGAAATTTTCGACTGGCAAAATACCCGGAACAATTTCGCCCTCAATACCAAATAACGCACAGTGGTCACGAAAACGCAGAAAGTGCTCGTTGGCAAAGAAGAACTGAGTAATGGCTCGAGTCGCACCGGCGTCAAACTTGCGACGTAAATTTTCGAGGTCTTTTGCAGGCGACAGCGCTTCCGGATGTGTTTCGGGATACGCCGCAACCGAGATATCGAAGTCAGCGACTTTGCGCAGATCTTCAACAAACTCGCTGCAGTAAGTGTAACGATCGCCTTTTGGCGGCAAGCCTTCAGTAGACTTGGGCGCGTCACCTCGTAGCGCCACAATGTGACGAACACCGTCCTGCCAGTACTGCTGCGCCAGCTCGCGAAGCTCGCCTTTAGACGTACCGACACAGGTCAGGTGCGGTGCAACCGTCAGGTCAGTCTCGTCCAGCAAACGCTTAACCGTGGAGTACGTGTTGTCACGAGTAGACCCGTCGGCGCCGTAGGTTACCGAGACCATTTTTGGCTTTAATGCCTTGAGCTGGTCGATTGTACTCCAGAGTCTGGTTTCGGCTTTGTCGCTGGAAGGTGGAAAAAACTCAAACGACATGTCGCTGATTTCGTCCTGAGCTTTTCTCACTGGCCGGTGCCCATAGAACCGGCGGCTCTGCGGATTATTGGCTTCGTGTTCAGGTACATTAAGGTTCGCGGCTAACATGTCATATCCTTACTTATCGTTAGTTAATTTTTTTGTGCAATTACAATCAGCCAGTGAACGTGCCCACCGTTGACGGGACGCATACTGGTGACGGATAAATTTGACTGTCGTATCCAGGTTGAAATTGTGGACTCGGCGTCAGCCAAGTCAGCCAGATCAAATTTTTCGAGAATAATAAGACGCCCGTGTTCACAGAGCGTGCGAGCCGCTTCCGTCAAGGCGAAGACGGCTTCGTCGGCGCTGTAAAGCACTTCATCCATAATCACGGTGTCGAACTCGTTGTAATCAAAAGGCAGCTGATACATGTCGCCGTTTAATACTGAGCAGTTTGTAAGCCCCGCCTCGTTGAGCGTGGTGCGAGCTTGTTGCCGCGCAATTCTGTTGTTGTCGATGCCGACCAAACGAGTAGCGTGACTGGCCAGCAGTTTCATGATTCGGGCACTGCCGACGCCGATGTCGAGCAGAGCGCCAATGGCACCTGTCGCCGCGACATCGAGAATGGCCCGATTAAACAAACGGTCAGCCTGAATTTGAGAAGGCGTCTCGTCGGTGGTCCGGGTCATCAGCTCGTCCAAATCGGCTTCAAGCTGTTCGTCGTTGGACGCGACTAACGACAAGATCATGCGAGCCTGACGAAAAGACTCTCCATTCTTTGGCACCCGGTAATAGACAAATTTACCGTTGCGATGACGTTCAATCAGCCCGGCGCTGGCCAGTAGCTTCAGGTGCCGTGAAATTCTGGGCTGACTCTGCCCCAATACGACAACCAGCTCGCTCACAGTGATCGGACCGCGCGCACACAGAGCAAGCAGTCGAAACCGGGTAGGTTCCGCTGCAGCCTTGAGCATGTCTATGGTGCTGTCGAGTTGCATTTATAAAGATATCTTTATATGTTGATATCAATACATTACCACGCACCCGGATGATTGAAAACCCTTATATATTCATTCCATAACGCTGCGCTGCCTGCTTTCACACTCAAAATAGGGGTACAGACGGCCGAATCCAATGCCTCACAGGGGTTTCAGCAGCAAGAAACTACTTCAAATGGTCGCCAAACCCGCTATCGAGGGCCAACCTGTACCGGTCCATTTGATCGATGAGCGAGTGAGAGTAATTAGGAGAGAAGTTTGAACGGTCCGAGTTCGAAAGTAAGCTAATTAAGCCCAGCTTTTTGAACAGAAAGTAAAGCTGATCAGCAACTAGCACCTTTCTTAAGACACTTTTTACACAACCCATTAACCTCAACAATGGCGTTAGCGGGTTGAAAGCCATGCTGATTGGCCATTTGCTCTATAAGATTACCGAACTCCTCAGACTCAACCTCGACAACAACGTCGCACGTTGAGCACATAAGGTATTGGCTCGGGTGTTCATGTCCAGGTTGAACGCACGGCACGTACGACTGTGCAGACTCAAGCTTGTGGACGAGGCCCACACTAATCAGAAAATCGAGATGCCGATAAGCCGTCAGTGGGGCGATCTTTTTCTGCTTGAGCTTTTCAAGACGTGCAACAAGTTCGTACGCTGAGAGAGGCTGATTACTGGCGATTAGCTCAGAATAAGCTGTCAGACGCGCAGGCGTCAGACGAGCCCCCATTTCTTTACATCTTGTTTCCGCGAGATTGCGCCATTTTTTGGGGATTCGAACAGACTGTATAGACGATTCGCCCATGGTATTTCTCTCAAGAAGTGCTGTCGAATTATGATAACCCAACGTAAACCAGCATTCACATTAAACGGAAACGAGAGGTGGCCGCGTCGACCGTGGGGCAATTTACTCCGCAGCGCGCGCCCGACGAGCGATGTAACCGTGCAGCTCGGGCGAGCCTGGATCAAGCAGTCGAAGTACATCCACCATTGCGGCAATTCCGGCGCGATTCGGAGCGTTCAACAACACAACGAATCCGTCACGGCTGTCTTCGTAATAGTAGGCCAAAGACACCACTGACCAATCTGATCCGCGGTGGCCAATGGTTTTATTATTATCAAGTTCAGCAATGTTCCAGCCCAGCCCGTAACCCACGCGAACTGGACACTGCGCTTCAGGCACCGGATTGCAGTCGATAGGCTTTTCCACAGACTGCAGACGGTCACGTTCGTCCATAAGCTCCTGCGTCAAACCGTCTCCGCGCATGCTGAACGCCATGAATCGAGCATAGTCCGGGAGTGAGATCACCATGCCACCTGCCGCAGAGAAATCCCCCTCTTTTCTGCACCATCCCTCGGGTCTGCAGTAGTAGCCCGGGAATCTCCCCTCAGTATCGAGAGGCTGTGCAATACGCGGAAAGAACTTAGATTTAACACTCATCGCTACAGCGGTAACGCCGGCTGGTTCAAACACGTAGCGTCGGGCTAACGTCTCGAATGACTCACCAAGCTTGGCCTCAACAAACTTGGCGAGATATTTGAATCCCTCGCCAGAGTAGCCAAAACGAGACCCGGGCTCAGCGATAAAAGCCAGCTTGCCGTCCTCGGCAAAGAATCGCCAATTCATAAATCCAGTGGTATGCGACAGCGCCATGCGAGGCGTGAGCTTCAGATGGCGCGGATCGTCTTTCAAATCCGGATCCAGCCAGTGAGCAGACATAGGCTCATCCAGCGACAGCTTGCCGTCCTCGACCAGCCTCAGCACCGTCTCAGCGACCACCGTTTTGGTAATAGAGCCGACGTCGTACAGAGTTTGGTCTGAAGCCGCAACGCCCGGAGATTGTTGACCGTAGTGATTGCTCCAAACTACCCTGCCGTCTCTAATGACCGCTACACCCGCCGTGTTAATTTGATGTCGCGCTATTACGTCAGTCAACGTGCTGTGTAGCTCACCCGCGCGCTCGACCGAAATCGAGATCTGGTCATGAAAACCAGGTAGCGCAGTACACCCTCCGATAACAAAGAGTGAGAGAAGCAGAGCGAGGCGGGTTAAATAGTCATTCATTTAAGCAACAGTTCATGTTGGCGGCATATATTGGTTGAGAGTTTTAAACGCGACATGGTGTTGAGCCAGCCGAATTCGGCCGCCTCACATCGGTTGCAGGGCACGCTGTCGCATACTGCCTGCCGAAGCACCTTTGTTACTGCGCTGATGAGAAGCGTAAACGCTACCGGCATTAATTAGCTGTGTAAACCGCGTTTCGGCACACGCTTTTCTGTTGCTCTCACCACCACAAGCCTTCAAGATGCGCAATAGACTGATTAAAAATCAATCACTTATTGATTATTTCAACTTGAATTTTTTTCGTAACACAACCGTAATGTGAATCGAATAGACTCCGCATGAAAATACTCAGTGATCAAACGGCGTAATTCGGCCGTCTGGCTTTGACCCATCATTCCCGCGCGGTGACGAGATTAAATTTATGAAACTGTTCCCAACGCTTGTAAGCCCCTTCTTTACGGCCGCTACAGTAAGCCTTCTTCTGCTAATCAGCCCAGCTGCCATGGCGCAGTCAGCTACAGCTCTATTGGACGACAATTCGGCTGAAGGGTCGCAGCCTGTTGACCCAAACGGAATCAAAGCCAGTCGAGGCAGCAAAGGCTTTCGCCTCGAAACCAACGACGGCAACTGGCAAACCAACTTGCAGTGGCGCGCCCAGTTTCGTTTTACGAATCCAAGCAGCGGCGACCCACGACAGCTGTCCGCTTTCGATGACGTCAGCGAATCGACCATCGAAGCGCGCCGTTTACGCATGAAGATTGGCGGCCACGGTTTTGCGCCTTGGCTCAAGTACTACTTTGAGGTTGATTTGCAGCCGAGCCGCGACGTAGACGACAGCTCGTCCTCTTCCAGCGCGCGCGTCATCGACTGGCGCATTGACGTCGCCAAATGGGACTGGGGTGGCATTCGGGTTGGCCAGTGGAAAATAGATTACAACCGGGAACGAGTTGACTCTTCCGGACGACAGCAGTTTGTCGAACGCTCCATCGCCAACCGGGTCTTCACCGTTGACCGTCAGGTCGGCGTGCAATTGCGCGGTCACGCAAACAAGGGCACCAATGCCGATATGCGCTGGTACCTTGGAACGTTCACCGGTGGTGGTCGTGGTGTGCGTAACACCGACAACAACCTGATGTACATCGGTCGCTTGCAGTGGAACTTCCTCGGTCGTGATCTGGCTTTGCGTCAGACCGACGTTGAATTTACCGAACTGCCTACCGCAAGCTTGGGCTTCGGCGCCTCTACCGTAACCGGTGCCTGCACACGCTGGTCATCGTCAGGCTGCGGCAATCTGGACGGTTTCGAGTCAGCTGGTTCTGCCGAAGTGGATCAATTTGAAGTGGAACAGTTTGTTCAGGATTTCGCGTACAAGTATCGCGGCTGGTCGATTCAGCAGGAATATCACAACAAAACGGTTACTGACCGAGTGCTTGGAACGAAGAGCGACCTGACCGGCGGCTACATTCAGTCGGGCTACTTCTTCCACCACCGCTTTCCATCTATCCCGCGACAACTGGAACTGGCCGCACGCTACGCGTTCGTAGACGAGCCGAACCGAGCGGATCGGGCAATAGACAACAACCGTGAAGAAGTAACGGTCGCCGCCAACTGGTTCTTCCGTGGCCACGACAACAAGCTTACTTTCGACGTGTCGCACCTGAGCATGGACGACAATCAGGTTGGTCGCGACGCGTCGGAAACGCGCTTCCGACTGCAGTGGGACGTGTCGTTCTAAGAGCCAGACTGTTTTAAACCAACCGGGATGACTCAGTTCATCCCGGTTGGACACGTTTTACTTGTTCGAAACCGTTTACAGCTTCAGTTCTGAAACGTCGCGGTAGTTACCCAACGTGCCTTCGATAAAGCAATTGAACGCTATAGCCCTTCGCTGATCCGAGGATTGGTTCGCCTCAATCATGTGGTTAATCTCGGAAGGAAACAGCAGCACTTCACCCTCTTTGGGGGTGATCACGTTAACGGGCGTGTTGTAAATGTTTTGCCTATCCGCCAGCGGATTAATCTCAAGACGCTGATACATGACGTGCTTGTCAAAAATGACTCGCGATGTCGGCTCAGGTAACGGTGCGTAGTAAAACGAACCAGACACGAGCGAGTTCGAATGCGCGTGAGAGTGCATGCCAATGCCAGCCGGGTTAGCCAGACCCCACGACTGGGTAACATAGAGCTTTTGCTTCAGCCCCATTACTTCGGTCGAATAAACATCGAGCGCTTCCTGCACGGCATCTTTAATGCCTTTGAGCTCAGGCTCCTCAAAGATGTACAGATTTTCCGAGATTAAATTGTCCCGATTTATAATCATCTTGAGATTCTTTACGTACTCTATGTGCTCTTTTGTAATGGCGTGAGAGAGAGACGCACGGAAAATGGGCGTCGCAAACAGAGGTTGTACATCGTAATTTGGTAGTGGCATGAAGAAGCCTTCCAGTCGGTTGTTCGAACGCCTAACCCATTACCCTTGCGGTCAGTCGCGCAGAAAGAATTAAATGAGACGGTGTGAGCGCACTTCCCCGCTACAGCTCAATCGAGACCGTCACAAGACCCGGCGCGAAGGCCCTGATCTGGAACCGTCCAGACGGCAGCGACATCTAGCGTTGGGAAAGAAAGCGTATTGTGAGCGGGTAAGACCAAAGCTCTCCGTCGTACGCCTTGATGGTACCAAAGATCGCAAACCCTATCGATATTAGTCCAAGAGCGATTAACAACGGAATTCCGATGAGCACAAATGCGAGCACAGAGAACACAATAAAATACACCAGTGACGACAGCAGCCAGTTGACCACCATTCTGCCGTGAGCATCGAGGCCGGGAATCTGATCTTTCTTGGCCTGCCAAATCACAATGACCATGACAAAGCCGCCAAGAGGAATCACCAGGTTGGCTAATTGTGACAAATGTAGCCCAGCCGCCCATTTGCGCGCCTCTTCAGAGGTTTCAGTTGTCATGCGTTACTCCCGGTAGCTACTGCATCTAATAGAATATCTTACATTATCAATACAAGCAGCGATTGAAGATGGCGCAAGAGGATGCCTTGCTCCACACACAAAAAGGCCGCGAGAACGCGGCCTTTAGAATTAAATTAAGCATTAAACAGTAGCCATGGCGTTAGTCTGAACGGACCATTACGGTCGACTGCGCTTGCTGTCCAGCCATTTCACGACCGGGTCCCACTGCTCCCAGTCTGGCCACGCCAAATACTCCGGCAAATCGAAAATGCTTAGACCACGAGTGTAGGCCCGCACGTAGTTTTGCGCTTCACGCAGTGAGGCGACATAGGTAGAGCGCTGTTTTTCCAGATACGCGTCGAGCTCGTCAAAAATGAGCGTATTTTCTCGCACCCGATTGCCAATCAAACCCAGCTTTACTTGCTTTCGCTTGTAGCGGCCGCTCGCATACACTTCTTTCAGAAAGCGCGTGGTGGCCTGCATGTCAATCGTCGACGGCAACACCGGAATCACTACCGTGTCGGCGTGATTCAACAAATCTGTTAACTCTTTGCCGTGGCAGCGCGCCGGAGCATCCATCACCACCAAATCTGTACTTCTCGACAGACCTTTAAGCCCGGACTCATAGCCGTTAATGGCTTCTATCTTTGGCGCGCTATCAGGACGCATGGCGAGCCAGTCCAGAGACGAACACTGCGGATCGTAGTCGGCAAGCGCAACCGTGTGGCCCTCGTCGGCGTAGTACCCGGCGATATTGGTGGCCAGCGTACTTTTGCCGCACCCCCCTTTGGCGTTCAAAACCATGATGTGCCGCATGTAGATGTCCTTTGTCATAGTGTTAAATCCTCCGGTACAGTACAAAAACACCACTAACTCGTCCAGTCAGAACGATCCGAATAGCCCGCCGACGCGCCAAAGCAACGCAACATTTCAGGCTCAAAGACCCGAAACGACGAATAAAACGGTTGCGGCGACAGCCCGGTCGGTTAAGCTTCTCGAATGAAACTCAAGTTCACGAAAATGGAAGGCACCGGCAACGACTTTGTCGTTATAGACACGCGTGAACAGGCGATAAAACTCAATGTTGAGAACATTCGTTTTCTGGCCGACCGGCGCCTGGGAATTGGCTGCGACCAGCTACTGGTGGTCGCCCTACCCAAAAATGCCGACAACGCCATCTCGTACCGAATTTACAACGCCGACGGACAGGAAGTTCAACAGTGCGGTAACGGCGCACGAGCACTGGGCGCCTACATTGGCCGCGAACATCCGCTGGACACCCGAATCGGCATGGAATCCATGTCTGGCGTGGTGTACGCGCGCGCGCTTCCGGACGGCGCAGTGAGCGTCAACATGGGCGTTCCAAGCTTCGAACCCGCTCTACTTCCTTTCACTGCACCGGCCCTGGCAACAGAGTATGTCCTCGACATTGGCCCCCAAAGCATCGCATTTGGTGCCGTTTCAATGGGCAATCCTCACGCGGTTATTCCGGTCAACAACGTTGACGAAGCCGACGTTAATGGTCTGGGCGCCGCCTTTCAGGCCCATCCGGCTTTCCCGGAATCGGTCAACGTGGGTTTCATGCAAATACTCAATCGTCAGGAAATGAAACTGCGGGTATTTGAGCGAGGCGTAGGTGAAACACTGGCCTGTGGAACAGGTGCCTGCGCCGCAGCGGCCATCGCCCAGTCGCTCGGAATGACCGACAGCAAAGTCATGATTCATGCCCCTGGCGGCGATTTATTGGTAAGTTGGGCCGGAGAAGGGCAAAATGCTTATCTTTCAGGTGCCTGCAACCTGGTTTATGAAGGAACAATCATTCTATGAGTATCCAGCGCAAGCCCGCCGCGGCGCCAGCCGAATTAATCAGCGACTCTCAGGTAGCGAATTACCTGAAAGATCAGCCCGAATTTTTCGAACGACACACCGACCTGCTGGCTCATTTGTCACTGCCTCACGACACCGGCGGCACCGCCGTCTCCTTGGTCGAGAGACAAGCTGCAATCATGCGCGAACGCAATGACAAGCTCGAAAGAAAGCTGCGCGAACTGATTAAAGTCGCGCGAACTAATCAGGAACTGTCGGACAAAACCCATACGCTGTCCGTTGAACTGATGCGCACCGACACAATCCATCAAGCCCTTCAGGTGATTGAAGCATCGCTGCGCGAAGACTTCGGTTCTGAGCGCGCAGCACTCGTCTTGTTCATGAACAACGACGCCAGCCCGGACATTGTGTCCAACAATTTCATGCGCCGCATCGCCCACAATGATCCGTCGCTGAATGCGTTCAGTACGTTTCTCGACGGCGCCAAACCACGCTGCGGACAAATTCGGGACGCTCAAAGAGAGTTTCTGTTCGGGCCAGACAACATTGAAGTGGGTTCAGCAGCGCTGCTCCCGTTGGGCACAAAACCGTGTCTTGGCATGTTGGCCATTGGCAATCAAAACGCCCAGCATTTCCACCCGGCTATGAGCACCGATTTTCTGGTGCGTCTGTCCCAGTCGGTAACGGCCGCGCTGCACCGGTTCAAGCACCAGCTTAGCTAGGGAGGCTTCCCGTGCAGTTCAGCACGCTGGAGTGGCTTAACGCGTTTCTTGACCACCTGCGCTACGAACGCAGGCTCAGCGCCCACACGCTGTCAGCCTACCACCGGGATTTAGTCGCGTTTGCTGACTACTGCAAAACACAGTCCATAACCGACATACCGAGCTTAAAACCGCTCGACATACGCCAGTACGCTGCTCGCCTCAACCGGCAAGGAAAGGCACCAACCAGTATTCAGCGCAACCTGTCGGCGATTCGGTCCCTCTGCACTTTCTGGGTTACCCAGGGAAAACTGACCAGTAATCCGGCCGCCGATATTCAGGCACCCAAAAAGCGTCGCCGTCTCCCAAGCACGCTCGACGTCGACACCATGGGGGCACTGCTGGAGCTCGCCGCTGACGAGCCCCTCTCAATCCGTGATCGCACCATGATGGAACTGCTGTATTCCTCAGGCTTGCGTCTGGCCGAACTGGTCTCCCTTGACCTCGACAGCATCGATCGCTCCGACCGCAGCCTCCGGGTTATCGGTAAAGGCTCGAAGGAGCGCCAATTGCCTATTGGGGCGAGAGCGCTCGACGCTCTGGATACGTGGCTGAAAGTACGAGTTCAATTGGCCAACGAGAATGAGCAGGCCATGTTTGTGGGACGCAACGGCTCCCGACTCAGCCACCGCTCGGTGCAGTCGCGCGTAAAATACTGGGCCAAACGACAAGGGGTTGATATGAACGTCTATCCGCACCTTTTCAGGCACTCCTTCGCCACGCATCTGCTTGAATCCGGTGGTGATTTACGCGCTGTGCAGGAACTGCTCGGCCACGCCGATATTTCGACCACTCAAGTGTACACACACCTTGATTTTCAACATCTTGCCCGCACCTACGATAAGGCGCACCCTCGGGCGCGCAAGAAACACAATTCTGAACAGAGCGATTAATCCTCTAGCGAGCATCCGTACAGCGAACGGTGCGACCAAACAGGTACAATAGCGGTCCGACCCGGCGCTCAGCGCCGCCGGGCTGTAGTTTTCAAGGCAGACCCCCAGGAGCATTCATGGAACAAATCCGAGGAACCACTATTTTGTCGGTTCGACGCAACGGCAAAGTCGTAGTGGGCGGCGACGGTCAGGCCACACTTGGCAATACGGTCATGAAAGGTAATGTACGTAAAGTGCGTCACCTGTACGACGGAAAAGTGATCGCAGGCTTTGCCGGCGGCACGGCCGACGCCTTCACACTGTTCGAACGCTTCGAAGGTAAGCTTGAGCAGTACGGCAACCTGACCCGGGCCGCAATTGAGCTGGCCAAAGACTGGCGCACCGACCGCATGTTGCGGCGTCTTGAGGCGCTACTGTGTGTTGCCGATGCCAGCACTACTTTAATGATCTCCGGCAACGGCGACGTGATTGAGCCAGAAGACAATCTGGTCGCGATTGGCTCAGGCGGTCCTTTTGCTCAAGCCGCTGCTCGAGCGCTGTTGGACAACACCGAACTGAGCGCACGAGACATCGTCACCAAAGGCTTGAACATCGCCGGCGATATTTGCATTTACACCAATCACAATTTAGTGATTGAAGAACTGGATACCGAGTAATCAAGCCATGTCACAAATGACCCCAAGAGAAATTGTGCAGGAACTGGACAAACACATTATTGGCCAGAACGACGCCAAGCGCGCTGTCGCCATAGCCCTGCGCAACCGCTGGCGCCGTGTTCAGGTCGAAGAGCCCCTGCGAAACGAAATTACCCCAAAAAACATTTTAATGATTGGCCCAACCGGCGTCGGTAAAACCGAAATCGCACGACGCCTTGCCAATCTGGCCAACGCGCCGTTCATCAAAGTTGAAGCGACCAAATTCACCGAAGTCGGCTACGTTGGACGTGAAGTTGACTCAATCATCCGTGATTTGGTTGACGTCGCGGTCAAGCTCACCCGCGAACAAGAGATGGACAAAGTGCGTCACCGCGCACAAGACGCCGCCGAAGACCGCGTGCTCGACGCATTGCTGCCAAAGCCAAAGAGCTTTGATGACAACACCGCTGACACCAGCAGCGACACGCGACAAAAAATGCGCAAGATGCTGCGCGAAGGAAAACTCGGCGACAAAGAAATTGAAATCGAGACCGACGCGTCACCCATGGGTGTCGAAATCATGGCCCCTCCGGGTATGGAAGAAATGACGCAGCAGCTTCAGGGCATGTTTGAAAACATGGGCGGCGGTAAAAAGCGTACGCGCAAACTGAAAATCAAAGACGCCCACAAACTGCTTCTCGACGAAGAAGCGGCCAAAATGATCAACGAAGAAGATTTAAAACTTCGCGCGATCGAAAACGTTGAGCAGCACGGCATAGTCTTCATTGACGAAATTGACAAAGTCGCTCGACGCGCTGACGCACAAGGTGCCGACGTGTCTCGCGAGGGCGTGCAACGCGACTTACTGCCGCTCGTTGAAGGCAGCACCGTGAGCACCAAGTTTGGCATGATTCGCACGGACCATATTCTCTTTATTGCTTCGGGTGCGTTCCACCTTGTGAAACCCTCTGACCTGATTCCGGAGCTGCAGGGACGTTTCCCCATCCGAGTCGAATTGGGTGCACTGTCAGCCGACGACTTCGCACGCATTTTAACCGAACCGGACGCCTCGCTTACCGAACAGTACAGCGCGTTAATGCTAACCGAGGGTCTGGAACTGTCGTTTACCGAAGACGGCATTCAGCGAATCGCAACGGTTGCCTTCGAAGTAAACTCAAAGACAGAAAACATTGGCGCCCGACGACTTCACACCGTCATGGAGCGACTGCTCGACACCGTGTCGTTCAGTGCGTCAGACAAAAGCGGTGAGAAAGTGAGCATTGACGCCGACTACGTCAACGACCACCTCGGTGAGCTGGTACAAGACGAAGACCTTAGCCGATATATTTTGTAGCCCAATGAAACATCACCCGACAGAAATCAAAATTCGCAAAGCGTCCAAACTGCTGGAAGTTGCATTTGACGAAGAGCGTTTCGTTATGCCGTTCGAATATCTGCGCGTGTTCTCACCTTCGGCTGAAGTGCGCGGGCACGGTCCCGGGCAGGAAGTTCTGCAGGTGGGCAAGCAAGACGTTAACATCACTCGTATAGAACCCACCGGAAGCTATGGCGTTCGACTGGTGTTCAGCGACGGGCACAACAGCGGCATTTATTCCTGGGACGTACTGTACGACCTTGGCGAAAATCAGGACAACAACTGGAACAGCTACATCGAACAGCTGGAACAAGCGGGTCAATCCCGCACGGAGGCATCGTGACTGCAAAAAATGACGTCGAAGAAAACGCTTCGAAAGGCACCACACACTTTGGCTATACAGACGTGCCTGTTGAGGAAAAAGCTCAGCACGTTCGAGGCGTATTTGACTCCGTAGCGAACAAATACGATTTAATGAACGACGTCATGTCGGCCGGTCTGCATCGCATCTGGAAACGCTATACGCTCGACCTTGCACGACTCAAGCCGGGTCAGCGAGCGTTGGACGTGGCAGGCGGTACCGGTGACTTGGCGATGAAAATGTCCGGCATGGTCGGCGAAACTGGCCACGTTGTACTCTCGGACATAAACGAAGCCATGCTTGAACAAGGTCGGCGACGGCTGATCGATAACGGCATCGTCGGCAACGTGTCGTGCGTTTTGGCTAACGCCGAAACCCTGCCGTTCGAAGACAATCAGTTCGACGTCGTCACCATTGCGTTCGGACTGCGCAACGTAACCGATAAAGACAAAGCCCTGCGTTCCATGCATCGCGTTTTGAAACCGGGCGGACAGCTGCTCGTACTCGAATTTTCCAAAATGGTGGTACCGGGTATCAGCCAGCTCTACGACTGGTATTCGTTCAATGTACTGCCCAAACTGGGTGAGGCGCTGGTTAACGACGCCGACAGCTATCGTTACCTGGCCGAATCCATTCGCATGCATCCTGACCAGCCAACGCTGCTCAAGATGCTCGACGACGCAGGCTTTGAGCAAACCCGCTACCATAATTTGAGCGGCGGCATTGTAGCGCTGCACCGTGGCTTCAAAGTATGAGTAACGGCGCCGCCACCCCAAAAATAAACCCGCTGGCCGGACTGTTCAGCGCCATCGAATCGCTGCTGGCCCGTCAGCTTGAAGCGTCCACCGCGGCGCGCTCGCGCTTGGCCAGACTCGACGGTAAAACGCTGGCACTCGAACTCACCGGCATTGGGCTGAATCTTTACGTCCACTGCTCCGAAGACGGCGTCAGTCTGTCGTCCGATTTTGACGAAGAAGCCGACGTCATTATTACGGGCTCGCCGCTGGCTATGCTCGCGTTCGCCCGCTCTGATGCACAGGAAGGGATTCGCGGTGGCAGCGTCAAGTTTACCGGCGACATTGGCGCTGCTCAGGACTTTCAAAAATTATTTGCTTCGCTGTCTCCGGATTTCGAGGAAGAACTGTCACGGCTCGTAGGCGACGAAGCCGCGTATCGCGTGAGCTCGGTTGTGCGCGACGCGTTCGACTTTGGCAAACGTGCGTTTGATCAGTTAACCCAAGGTGTCAGCGCACACTTAACCGAAGGCAGCCGCGACGTGGCGACCGACAGCGACATCAACGACTTTCTGGAAGACGTTGACCGACTGCGCGCCGACGTTGAACGCGCCGAAGCTCGACTTAACCGTGTACCCGTGGGCGACAAGGACTAAACATGCTACGACTTCGGCACTTTTTTCGTCTGCTGCGCATATTCCGGATTCTGAAACGACACGGACTGGACGACGTTGTACGCGCCCTGCGCCCACAAAACCCCGTGAGCCGTTTTTTGGGTCGTAAACGCAAACCGCTGCGTCCGCAAATGGGACAGCGCATACGACTGGCGCTCGAAGATCTAGGCCCCATTTTCGTTAAATTCGGTCAGGCGCTGTCTACCCGACCCGACTTGCTGCCACCGGACATTGCCCAGGAACTGGCCAAGCTTCAGGACAAGGTTCCGCCGTTCTCAAACGAGCTGGCTCGCGAAACAGTTGAAGCCGCCTTTGGTCAATCGGTGGACGAGGTATTTCAAAGCTTCGAAACCGAGCCATTGGCGTCGGCTTCTATTGCCCAGGTACACGCTGCACGACTGCACAACGACACCGAAGTAGTCGTCAAAATATTGCGCCCGGGAATTGATCCGATCATCGAGAAAGACCTCGACGTGTTGGGCGCTTTGGCCGAACTGGCCCACCGCTACTGGCCAGACATTCGTCGCCTGAAACCGCGCGACGTCGTTCAGGACTACAGCCGCACCATTCGCGACGAGCTCGACTTTATGCGCGAGGCCGCCAACGGCACCCAGCTTAAGCGCAACTGGGAAACGTCACACATTCTGGAACTGCCAGAGATTTACTGGGACTACTGCCACCCCAACGTGATGGTGATGGAACGCGTTTACGGCGTTCAAATTAGCGACGTTGAAGCGCTCAACGAGGCCGGTGTAAACATGAAAACGCTGGCAGAGCGCGGCGTAGAGATCTTTTTTACCCAGGTGTTCAAGCACAACTTTTTCCACGCCGACATGCATCCTGGCAATATCTTTGTCAACGTAAATGACCCCGAAGACCCTCGCTACATCTCGATCGACTTCGGCATTGTCGGCACACTGGATATCAGCGACCAACGTTATTTGGCTGCCAACTTACTGGCTTTCTTTCACCGGGACTACCGCAAAGTGTCACAGCTTCACGTGGACTCGGGCTGGGTACCGGCCGGCACCCGCGTAGATGAATTTGAGTCAGCCATTCGCACCGTGTGCGAGCCCATTTTTGACAAGCCGCTAAAGGACATTTCGTTTGGCCAGTTTCTGGTACGTCTGTTTAGTACGGCCCGGCGCTTTAACATGGAAGTACAGCCGCAGCTCGTGTTACTGCAAAAAACCTTGCTCAACATTGAAGGGCTTGGTCGTCAGCTCTATCCAGACCTCGACTTGTGGGTTACAGCCAAACCCTTTCTCGAAGAATGGATGGCCGAGAAATCAAGCGGCAAAGAACTGATGAACAAATTCAAAGAAGCGCTGCCAGAACTTGCTACGTCCGTTAATGACGGCCCGCAAATGCTGGTGCGCTTACTGCAGCAAGTTTCCGAAGGCACTCTGAATGTCAAAATGGCGCCGCCCAATATTGAGTCGATGCAGGCCGAGCAACTTGCCAGTGACCGACGCAGAACGTCGGCCATTGCGGGTGCTGGATTCGTGGTCGGCGCGGCCATTCTAGCCGGAACGGGCTACAGCTATACCTGGGTAAGCATCGTCGCCCTGCTGGGCGGGATGGCTCTGCTGTGGCGTTCACGAAGCTAAAATTCTATTTAATACTTATGGTTATAAAGCTTGATTGTTTTCACCCGGAACACGTGACGCGTTCACTAGACGTCTAACAGCATAGAGTTACACTGTCTGCAATGAACAACCCTCTTAAAATCACCAAAATGGTTTTGCTGATGCTGGCGTTTACACTGGTAGCCATTGCGGCTGCCCAAACGCTTTATCGCTACAAAGATGAGGACGGCAACTGGCGCTTCACCGATCGCCCACCGAATGACACCACTAAAGTGGAGTCCGAGCGCCTGACCACCCGCAACTATTCTCCGGAAGTCATCCTGAAACAAACCAAAATTGAAGGCGGTACCCGACTCACAGCGACGAACGAATGGCACTGCCCTATGGAAGTGTTTATCGACTTTGAAAAAGTCAGAAATCTCGACAAAGAAATGACGCGTGACTTTACCGTTGTGCTCGAACCGGACAGCACCATTACGCTTTTTGATTATTACCCCATCGATGTCACGAAAACGTATAGCTACGAAATGGAATACCGCTACATTGCTGGCGACCCAACCAAATCACCTGACCGCTACGTTTACGCCCTGCCGTTTGCCAAAGGCACACACTTCGAAGTGACTCAGGCCTATCCGTCGAAAGCCACGCACACCGACGTGACCAGTAAGTACGCGGTTGACTTTGCCATGCCGGAGGGCACGCCCGTTTATTCGGTTCGTGACGGAACCGTATACGCAACGGCCTACGACAACTACGCGGGTGGCACCAACCGCGAACGCGACTTGCCCAAAGCCAACGTGGTTCGAATTGTCCACGACGACGGCACAATTGCGGTCTACGCTCACCTTTCGTGGAACGCGATTAGAGTCAAACCCGGTCAGAAAGTCAGACGTGGCCAGTACATTGCCGACTCCGGTAATACCGGCTTTAGCAGTGGACCGCACCTACACTTTGCCCTGCTGGTTAATCGCGGCATGCGTATTGAATCGCTGCCATTGGTTTTCGAAGGACCTGGTGGCAAGCCGGTGGAACCCAAAACCGGGGAAACGCTTTACAACATCGAATAAGCACCGATATTGCAGCCTGAGACGTTGTGTACTCTCAGGTGCCGACGTTTTCCGTTTCAACCCGCTCTGTTTCTTTAAGAGCCAGTGACACCCATTCGGCTACCAGAGGGTCGCTGTAACAGTGGTCGACGTACGCCTGACAGTTTTCAGGCAGCTCAATACTGTACGTGCGAAAACGAAACGCCACCGGCACAAACATGGCGTCGCAAATTGAAAAGCGGCCAAACAACCAGGGACCGCCGCGGTCGGCGGGCGATTCATCGAGACACTGACTCCAAAGCTCAATGACTCGCTCGATGTTTTTTTGGCAAGCTGTAGAGGGTTTGATAGAGCGGCCTGTGGCTCGAATATTCATCGGCATCTCTTCTCGTAACGCGGCAAACCCACTGTGCATTTCGCAGCTCATCGACCGCGCCTGTGCTCGCTTATGTATATCGTCAGGCCACAGCTTCGCCTCGGGTGCACAGTCATTTAAATACTCGCCAATGGCCAGACTGTCGTTAATCACCCAGTCACCTTCCCGCAGTGCCGGCACTAATGCACTGGGTGAAAACTTTAAAAGCTCGGCCGAAGACTCAGGCCTGTCGAGGAGAATTCTCTTTATTTCATAGGATTTACCGCTAAACCGTGCGACTAACCAGGCTCTTAGCGACCACGAAGAATAGTTACGATTGCCAATAATTAATGTAAAATCCATCAGGGTAACCTCCTAGGAAAATTCGAAACTGTGCGGTTGATCAATTAAGCTCGTCAACTACACCGTTATACTTTTAATACTTAAGCACTCGCCGCCTTAAAATACCAATGAATATTCGTTCGCTATTTGCACTAACATTGATAATAACTACGCTCTTTTCCGTGCAGGCCACGGCAAGTGAAGCCCAATGCCTCAAAGCCGTCAAAGAACGGCATTTTGAACGGCTCACTCAGGTGTGTGTAGACCTTCCACATCGCAACCGTCTTGAAAAAATGCGCATGATAATGACAGGCGATTTCACCCATTACCTTGGCACCGCCGCGCAACCGTCTGAAGCCTTTGCACTGCTAAAAGAAAGCGCTTACCGACACGACAAAGACGCACAATACATGTACAGCCAGCTGTACGGCACGGCCCACACCGCGTCCGTTGAACGGTGGGACGGCCACCCCGGCAACAACCAAAAAATTTCAATGGAAGAATACAACGCCAACGTTAAGGAAGAAGCCGCGTACTGGATGGAGCTAGCAGCCGAGAACGGCCACACGCTCGCCTTGCTGGAGGTCGCCGAGGTTATGCTGCTCAATTCATACACCAACGACAAAGTTAATCTGCGTAAGGCGCTGTCCATTGCCCGCCGCGCTAACGAAGCCAACCCCACGCTTGCCGCCAGCTTGATTGAGCGTCTTAACAAACGCATTAGAGAGTTCTAGCTTGATCATTTCCCGGGAATAGAGCCGCGCCAGATTTGGGCAGTAAGAACAACCTATATATTTACGCCAAAGGGCGCCCTGTGGGATGACTCAAACAATGCCCAAAATAACATTCTATTATCCACGCTACCCAATCACTATGTGATGTCACGTAACCGCAGAGCCAGAACATTGCCAACCGTAATATACATAGACACTAACGGCGAACGACACGAAGAAGAAGTTGAAGTGGGATTCACTTTGATGGACGGCGCGTTCAATCGCGAGTTACCGGGCATGCTGGCTGAATGCGGCGGCGCGGCGGCCTGCGGCACGTGCCATTGTTATATTGACGAAGAATGGTTGAATCGGATACCACCCATAGAAGATCTCGAAGACAGCATGCTTTACATGGTTAATGACCGTCGCTCAAACAGCCGGCTCACCTGTCAAATCAATGTCACCGAAGAACTTGACGGCATTAAACTCGAAATAGCCGACAACGAATTTTAAGTATTCGATTCACCTTCCAAACCTATTGAAACTTCGGTTCCGTACTGTCTTTTTTAGCCTTGTTGAACAAATCAATATTGTCATCAACACTGACAGCCAATGGCCTTCGAGCCAAAAGTGCTTCGTCACTTGACGGCACTACTGATTCCCACAGACCGGCTGGCATCGTACTGCCAGTCACACGACGACGCCCGTCTTGCTCTGACGTCAAGCCGCTCTTAACGAGCACCTCAACTTCTTTATCGTCAAGCTCTACCACGGCGGCCAGTTTGCCCAGGAACGTGTCGGTAAACGATACTCTTGCGTCATTGACGCTTTGAGTGCGAATACCCTCGTCCAATAATATGTCGGCAGTCGACACCGACAGCCAGGACAGCGCTAAAGGCAGGCGTTTGGGTAGCGCTTCCAGAAGATCGGCTTTCTCGTTTTCGTCAAAAGCCTTTAGCCAGCCGTCAATGCAAAGCTGGTGAAAGTAGGACTCTTCCCCAAACTTGGTCAACATGTTGGCGACGGCGGCTACGTTTCCCTGACGAAGGGTATTCGACAGCTTCCAAACCGCTATGTCGGCTAAATACAATGTCAGCACGAAGTCCGCCCAGTTTTGCGGCGGCGAATCCAACAATGCCATGCTGTGGATTTTTTCCACGGAACGGCCAAATTCAAGCTGGTAGTCCGGCAGCTCAAACTCTTCTTCCATATACCGGAACAGTGCTCGAGTGTGTCCAAGCTTGTCTTCAGCAATGCCGGCCATTGAAGTGAAGTCAGTCAACTCCCGACCATTCAACATGCAGTTGCAGTACCAGTGTCCGAGCACCCAGTTACTGTCTGCAATACACAGTAACTCGGCAATTAAAGCATCTCTAACGGGTTTGGCTAAATTCATGCGGGTTCCTTCATTGATAGGTCTTTTAAATAGACCGCCGTTACTCGGGGAGTCGGTGCTGCCACTTCATCCAACCAAAACTCTGTTTACAACCGAGACACTTGAACATCATCTCGGCGGCACTGGGTCCATATGGACTGACAAGCCGCGTGTCTTGGGACTCGCACCACGGACACTTGACCTCGTTATCGTAGTCAGTTGTTCCGAGAGGGCGTTGAGTCAAACCTGTAACATGACTCACGTCAGGCCATCCCGACAATGCCACGCTGGCCCGGTTTCAGGCAGCCCATAAAGCCGCTGGCAGGCGCTACGCAAAGCTCAACCCAGGGTCGCTCTGAGTACAGCATGCGTGCTCTGGCTACTGCAAGCTCCTGATTTGGTGCCACTATGCTTCCGACGTGCGACAGCGGGCGCTCGACTTGATCGCGGCCGAACACTTCAAACATTTGATCCTGATCTGATGATCTACCCAATGACATGTTTTACTTCCTTGACTAAATTCGATACCCGCTCTTGGCGGCGTATGTTTTCGCGCGGTCGGACATGAGAGAACGATCCCAACTGGCCTCCCAGTCAACCCGGACTTTAACCTGACCAACACCATCAACCCGCTTCACCTGAGTTTTCACACTCTCTTTCAACATGGTGAAAGCAGGACATCCCATGCACGGGAATACCAAAGAGACCTCAACGTCACCGTCGTCCTCAACCTTGACCTTGCTCAGCATACCCATCTCGGTAAGCGGAACATTAATGTGAGGATCCAATACACGACCAACCGCCGCTTCGATACTTGAGGTTTCGACGGCTACCACAGCTTGTCGCCCCACTCTTCGCGTCGCAGTCGTTCGTACGCACCTGGACGCATGGGACCACCTTTGCGGGAATGCTTCCAGTACTCGTCGTGCGTACATTCTTCTTGCGACCACGTGTAGTTATCGGCGTCGTATTTCATTGGGTACGGCATGGTAATAGCCCATTTTTTGGACTCTTCGTCATACTCGGCCGGGAAATCGGCACCCAGTTTTTTCAAAAATGCACACGACGACTGCAACCACTTATTACGCATGAAATCATTGCCCCATCCACGCACTTTATACTTGAGTTGCTCCGGTCGCGTTTTTAGATTGTCGGGCTTGCCGAACCACATCACACCAAAGGGAAAAATCCAGTCAATTGATTTTTGCACCATGGCACGGGTTTCTTCCGAGTGGTTCCAATAGAACTCCGTCCAGAAGTTTCCGTGCCTCATGTGAAACCCCTCTTCGAAATTGACCTTTCTAAGCGTTCGACGATATGGCGCGTAACTGCAGTGCAGTTCAAGGTCTTTGGTCCAGTGAAGCCCTGCTCTATCCAACATGGATTGCATCACG
This sequence comes from Gammaproteobacteria bacterium, assembly GCA_045107075.1. Lineage (GTDB taxonomy): Bacteria > Pseudomonadota > Gammaproteobacteria > Steroidobacterales > SZUA-146 > SZUA-146. The sequence continues at coordinate 52,747 of JBGCFV010000027.1, read as the reverse complement.
ACAAATTCGATGTAGTTACGAATTGGTATTTCCATGATCGGCCATGTCCAAATGTATTTGATGTCATCCTTAAACGCCCGAGCGTGCACGTCGACGCCAAATTGCTCCGCAAGAATACCTTGATGGTAGGCGTGACCCACCTCGTCCAGAATCGTTGCGCATACGGCAATTTTGGCACCGATATCGGGTGCGGTCCGATAAGCCGTACAGGCCCAGGTGAGGACACTGACTTCACTGATAGAGGCAATTTCAGCCGTCTGTCGCAAAATCTCCGTGTAGCGCGGAGACAGTTCTTCCATATTCTCAAAAAGCTCACCGGCGTCCAGACGGGCCAGCATGGCAGCCTCTACGGCGTCTTCCGATTGAACGGCAACATCAGGTTGGTCAGGCGCGGCCATAATTACTTCCTATTAATTCAGTAGCTTGGATAATTCTAGAATTGATACAATAAAATACTGACTAGATAGTATGTATGTGGCATGATCAGGTCAAGTCAATTCAGGCAGGCTGCGATTCTGGTAGGCACATGAGTCAAAATAGCGCTAAGAAACAACGTGTTCCAAATTCGGAGCGACGTCAGAACAGCATCCGGCAGGTCTTGGATGCGGCGCTCGAGCTGTTCGTAACCAAGGGATTCGACGGAACGAGCATGGATGACATTGCCACCCAGGCCTCACTGACCAAAGGCGCACTGTATTTTTACTTCAAAGACAAACTGTCGCTGTTGGACGAGCTTCTTGTCCGTACAGAGAAAGAGCTGATCGACCCGATTGTCGAATCCATTAGATCTAAGAGCTCAACCCCGACCATGCGCATAGTGCGACTGACAAGCGAGTTCGCCCGAATCGGTGCGGAGCGCAAAGAACTGGTTCTATTGCATGTGGTGGTCTCTTTGGAGATGCATGGAAGAGACAACAAGGTTGAACAGCGCGTGCGGAAAATTTATTCAAGATTGCACCAGGAGATAAGCGACGTGCTCATTGAGGGCAAGGCAAGCGGAGAGTTCGCGAGTACTCTATCCCCGAAATATCAAGCATCTGTCATCATCGCGTTAATTGACGGCCTGTTGCTGGAATGGCATCGACGCGGAGAGGAACTGGATGGCGAACAGCTCGCTCGCAGCGCAAGACAGCTGATACTGAGTGGCATCTGCATGGAACATAAGCATGACTAAAAAAACGGTTGTTAACAGCTACGACGATTTCCGAGCCTTGGAAGGTAAACAGATTGTTGATTCTGACCCGATAGAAATTACCGCAGAAAGCATTCAGGATTTCTGTCGCGGTACGTTCAATGAAGAATGGATTCACTGGGATGAGAAGCGCTGTAAAGAATCACCTCTTGGCAATTTAATTGCGCCCGGGCTGTATCTGCCGGCGCTGTTTCCGAATATGTTTTGGCAGGCCATGGAAATAAACATACCGCGAATAATCGTCAAGGGAATCGACGGCATACGCATCTTCAAACCGGTTACAGTGGGTTCGAAGATCATTGGTCGCGCAGTGGTCGACAAAGTCCTTGATCGCGATAAAGGAATAGAGGTCCACTATGCATTGACCTTTGTCTTTGCAGACACCGACGATACCGCTGCAATTGCGACTTTTATTAACCGTTACTGGGACTAGACAATGCCGTCGAACAAAGCCGATATAGCTATGCATTTTGTAGAGACGCGCACAATACTATTTGGCGAGTGTGATCCGGCTGGCATTCTCTACACGCCACGAATTTGCGAGTATATAGTTGAATCGGCGTTACGATTCACCTCGGATGCTCTGGGTGAGCCGTTCGAACGCTACATGTTCGCGCGCGGCCTGACTCTGCCAGCACGCAATTTTACCGTCGACTTTTTAAAGCCGTTAACCTGGGACGACAAAATCGACATTCGGGCTGGTCTTGATGAGATACGTAAACACGCCTATACGATCAGAATCATTGCGATTAACAAAGACGGTGAAACCGCTTTTTCCGGTCGAGTAACTCAAGTCTGCGTCGAAAGCGAAACCAAGAAAATCGCAACCATTCCGGAACCACTGCGAACAGCGCTTGAGCGTGGCTCTGCTACACCCGCGGCTTAACCCTGCACACGACGCCGGTCACCCCAGTAGCGCTCTCGAAGCTTGAACTTCTGCAGTTTCCCGGTAACCGTGCGAGGCAGTTCGTCTATAAATTCGACTGACGTAGGGCATTTAAAATGCGCCATATTGTCGCGACAGAACTGAATTATCTCTTCTTCGGTGGCTTCTATACCCTCTCGCAACACAACCAGTGCTTTGGGTGTTTCACCCCACTTTTCACTCGGCACGCCAATCACCGCACACTCCAGAACACCGTCGTATCGATAGAGTACGTCCTCGATATCAGGAGAGCTGATGTTTTCGCCACCTGAAATAATGACGTCTTTTTTGCGATCGACGATATGGATATTGTCGAACTCGTCCCACACAGCTAAATCACCGGTGTGAAAGTACCCGCCGTAGATACATTTCTCTGTCTCTTCCTGCTGCTGCCAGTAACCACTAAACACCACGTTTGATCGTACGCAGACTTCACCGACCGTCTCATTGTCTTTCGGAACAGGAGCGTCATTGTCATCCAGTAACTGAAGATCAACGCCCAGCCCCGGCACACCGGCTCGAGCCCTTCGTCCGTAATCTGCCTTATCGGTAGCGTGATCAACTTGAGACGACGTTAGAAGTGGCGCGGTTTCGGTTAGTCCGTAAATCTGGAGGAAGTGCCACCCCAGCTCTTCTTCCAGACGCTCAATGAAGGCGACGGGTGGAGGTGCACCTGCCAACACAAAACGGGGCTTGGTTGAGACGCTGTGGCGATCTCGCCCTTCGTAATCAAGTAACATCCTGAGAATGGTCGGCGCCATGCAGGCAAACGTTACTTTTTCCCCGGCTATCAGTTCAAACATTTTCTCGGCGTCAATTGTGCGCAAGATGACGTGCGTGGCGCCTAACCCGGTAAGCGCGTATACCCCGCCCCATCCGTTGCAGTGAAACATCGGCAGCGTCCAAAGGTCGACGTCGTTGTGGGAAAGCTGCCAGCTTGCGATCAGGTTGTACGCATTTATATACACATTACGATGCGTCAACATGACGCCTTTTGGCCTGGCCGTGGTACCAGACGTGTAGTTGATAGAAACCAGATCGTTCTCGTCGCGCGATGGTTTAACCGGCTCGTCCGCAGAGGCCGCTGCTACCACGGTATTCCAGTCGGCCCAACCTTCGTAATGCGTGCTGTCGTAAGACGCAGCAATCCAGTGTTCTACCGAAGGCAGTCGGTCGCGAATCTGATCAACGACGGGTACGTATTCGTAGTCGGCAAGTACTGCTTTGACACCGGCGTGATCGATAATATAGGCGTGATCTTCAGGGATCAGGCGGTAGTTAAGCGGTACGAGCACGAGCCCTAGCTGACTGGTCGCATAAAAACTCTCCATAAAGAAATGCGAGTTCGGACTCAAAATGCACACCCTGTCACCCTGCTTGAGACGCATTTCAAGCAATGCATTGGACAGTCGGTTTACACGCTCGTTGTACTGGGCGTAGGTAAATCGAAGTTCGCCATCAACAATCGCGGTCTTGCCTGGGTAAATTGCTGCAGGGCGCTTGAGAAAATCATCGACGAGAAGGGGGACTTGCATGGCGAAGGCCTCTTGGAAATCAGAGGTAAAGAGTATGCTGAATTGGCAACAACCAAAAGGGCAAATCGGGTATGAGCGTAGTCACCGGCGGCCCAGACGATATCCTGCAGCCAAAACGTCGCCGTCACGATAGCAAAGCTGCCCTATTTGATAACCGGATTAGACGCTTTAGCCGCAGAATAGGGAGATGACTCAACCAAATCTGGAAAATTACGGCTTTACCGAAGAACACCAACCGAAATACGACATGGTGTATCGCTACAGTCGTGAAGAACTGCATCCCCTAAGCCCACGCATGGACGCCGAAGACTGGTTTCCGGAAGAGAAATTTCGCTCTCTTCACGAGGTTGGCCTGCTTGGCACCTCGGTGCCTGAAGAATACGGCGGTCAGGGTCTTGGCTACCTGGAGCAATGCTTCATCACAGAAGCCATGACGTACTGGAACCCAACATTCGGCGCAGGATGGCTCGGCACAGAAAATGTCTGTGCGCACAACATTGTCCGTAACGCCAGCGACGAACTTAAACAGAAATTTCTACCCGGCTTTTGCGACGGCAGCATCATTGGTGCACTAGGCCTCACAGAAGCGGGCGCGGGCTCCGACGCACTTGGTTCTATGGCGACCACAGCCGTGCGCAAGGGTGATAAATTCATACTCAATGGTCGCAAGATGTTCATCACTATGGGGCCTGTAGCGGAAGTCATTCTGCTCTACGCGAAGACCGACAAGAGCAAAGGTCCTCGTGGCGTCAGTGCGTTTGCATTTGAAACGTCGACACCCGGTTTCAAAGTGGCTCAGAAGCTCGATAAAATGGGCTGGCGCGGTATTCCGACGGCCGAACTGGTGTTTGACGACTGCGAGGTGCCGGAAGACAACCTGGTTGGCCCGGAAAACGGTGGCATCGGCGTCGTCATGAGCGGACTGAACATGGAACGCGTGATGATGTGTTTCCATATGCTTGGGGTCGCTCAAAGGGCACTGGATATCTCCATCGATTACGCCATGCAGCGCAAACAGTTTGGCAAAGCCATTGCTGAATTCCAACTGGTTCAGGGCCTCATTGCCGACATGTATACCGACCTTCAGTCCATGCGCGCACTGAGCTATCAGCTTGCCAAAGAAGTACACGATCTTGAAGTGGGTGGTGGCGGCCGCGGTGAAGTCCACATCAGAACGTCAGCGGCCATGCTGCACGCAGGCCGTGCGCTAATGCGCATTGTCGACAACGGTGTGCAGGTGCACGGCGGCAACGGTTACATTCTCGAAAGCGAAATCAACCAGCTTTACCGTATTGGCAAGCTCATGGAAATTGGTGCTGGCACCAATCAAATTCGCCAGGTGATCATTGCACAGGAACTACTAAAGTAGACCCGTGAGCAAATCCAGAAAAATTACGCCAACCAGCTCCCATTGGGGTAACTACCGCGTCGAAGCAGAAGGCGATAAGCTAATAGCCATACACAGCTACGATGCAGACACCAACCCCACGCCAATCGGACAGTCTTTGCTCGATGCCAAAGACGCCAACACACGCATTGCACAGCCCATGGTACGCCAGGGCTACTTACAGGACGGACAAAAAAGCGACGGAAGTAAACGCGGTAAAGAACCGTTCGTCGCAGTGTCGTGGGAAACAGCACTTGATCTTGCCGCGGAGGCACTCGATTCAACACGCAAGGCCCATGGCAACGAGGCCATTTACGGCGGCTCGTACGGCTGGGCAAGCGCCGGGCGCTTTCACCACGCGCAAAGTCAGGTACATCGCTTTTTAAACACTATCGGAGGCTACACGTATTCGGTAACGAGCTACTCGGCCGGCGCTGCGGAAGTAATCATTCCACATGTACTTGGCCTGCCCTTCTTTCAGGTTATGTTTGAAGCACCAACCGTTGCAGACATGATTGAGCACACTCACCTCGCCGTGTGTTTCGGTGGCATTGCCATGAAAAACACTCAGGTTAACGCTGGTGGCCTCGGTGCACATACGGCACCGGACCAAATCGAAGCGTTGAGAAAAGCGCGCATCGACTTTGTTAACGTCAGCCCAATTCGCGACGACATGTCAGACATGCTTGAAGCCGAATGGTGGGCGTGCAGACCCAACACCGATGTGGCACTCATGCTGGGAATCGCTTACACGCTCGAATCTGAAGGGCTGGTAGACAGCGCTTTTATCGACCGCTACTGCACAGGCTACGACAAATTCAGGCCTTATCTTTTGGGTGAATCAGACGGCGTCGCCAAAACGGCCGAATGGGCACAGAGCATCTCGGAGATTAAAGCCGACGATATCCGCAGAATCGCTCGCCGTATGGCAAGTGAAAGAACCGTTATCGGCATTAGCTGGTCTTTGCAAAGGTCAGAACATGGAGAACAGACTTACTGGATGGCCACTGTTCTCGCTGCCATGATCGGAACGCACGGTCTTCCGGGCGGTGGCGTCGCCTACGGATATGGTTCTGTGCACAACATCGGTTTCTTCGGCCGGCGAGCCCTGCCCTTCAAAGTAGGTTCGTTACCTCAAGGAAAAAACCCGGTTGCCGCTCATATTCCAGTAGCGCGAATTTCTGATATGTTGCTGAACCCGGGCGAAAAACTTGATTACAACGGGCGCACGATCACCTTTCCCGACATTAAAGTTATATATTGGGCCGGTGGTAATCCGTTTCATCACCATCAGGATATTGGCCGCTTACGAGAAGCGTGGGCAAAACCTGAAACGGTGATCGTAAATGAACCGTTTTGGACCGCCACCGCGCGACATGCGGATATTGTGTTTCCCTGCACAACTTCGCTGGAGCGAAACGATATATCTGGCGGCATCTATGACAATTATATTTCCCCCATGCCGAAAGCCGTTTCACGCTATGCACAATCACGTGATGACTACGACGTGTTCTCACAGCTTGCTTCGAGGCTTGACGTCACAGACGAATTCACCGAAGGCCGCGACGAAATGCAATGGGTTCAGCATCTCTACGACATCACTCAAAAAAGTGCGGCCAGGAACAACATTTCGTTACCAGACTTTGATTCTTTTTGGTCAGGCGAACAAATTAGTCTGGCCGATGAAATACCAGACTCTCTGTTTCGCATGGAGGCGTTCCGTAACAATCCTGACAGCAACGCATTGGGAACGCCGTCCGGAAAAATCGAAATTTTCTCTGATGAGATAAACAGCTATGGATACAGCGACTGCATTGGTCACCCTACGTGGTTCGATAAAGTCGAATGGCTGGGTTCCGCTCGTGCAAAAAACTACCCTTTGCATTTACTCAGCAACCAGCCTAAAACACGACTGCACAGTCAGTACGATCACGGCTCGACCAGCCGGGATGCCAAAATAAAACAACGCGAAATAGTTCGCATGAACCCGAAAGATGCTGAAGCGCGACGTATCAAAATGGGTGACATCGTTCGCCTCTACAATGATCGAGGCTCGTGCCTGGCCGCTGCTGTAACGACTTCAGGGGTACGCCACGGAGTTGTCGAATTACCAACAGGAGCCTGGTACGACCCCGAAGACCCAAACGACGAAAAATCGATGGACGTTCACGGCAACCCCAATGTTCTTACACGGGACGCGGGCACGTCAAAACTGGCGCAAGGCCCAACGGCTCACAGCTGCCTGGTAGAAGTCGAAAGGTTTACAGGCAAAATACCCGCTATAAAAATATTTCAGCCGCCCGAGAGCGCGGATTCCTGACGCCAGTTTGATACGGTCGTGACAACCGAGGAGCTCTATTTTGACTGAAGATCTATCGACTAAACCGGCCTGGCCAAAACGTCTGTCTGTTTTGATATTAGCCTTTATTGCCTTTGTTATTTGCTACCTCGATCGGGTCAACATATCCATTGCCGCGATCACCATGCAACAGGAAATGGGTTGGACAGATGTCACCAAAGGTTATGTCTTCAGCTTCTTTTTCTGGGGTTACCTTGTTATGCAGGTTGGCGGAGGTTATCTGTCCAATCGATTTGGCGGCAAATTAATTCTTGGCTGGGCGGTGGTGTTTTGGTCAATCTTTACAGTGCTAACACCGGCAGCTGCCTTTTTCTCCATTCCGGCTCTTCTGGCCGTACGATTCTTGATGGGCGTCGGTGAGGCTGGACTCGCCCCTTCATCGTTTACGATTGTGGGTCGGTGGTTCCCACACAATGAACAGTCTCGGGTAATGAGCTTTCTATCGTCCGGAGCGATTTTCGGCACCGTACTTGCGTTGCTTCTTGCGCCCAAAATTATTGCAGCCTTTAACTGGCAAATGGTGTTTTACAGTTTTGGTGCACTGGGATTTATTTGGGCGGTGTTCTGGTACTTCCTGGTTACAGACCAACCCGACCATCATCCGGGTATTAGCGACTATGAGAAAAACCTCATTGCAGCTGGCGGCGGAGTAAAAGAGCGAGCCGCTTCCGTGCCGTGGTCCAAAATACTTGGCGCGAGCCCCGTTTGGGCACTATGCGTCACCGGCTTTGCGGCGTCCTGGACGCTGTACATTTTTCTGTCCTGGCTGCCAAGCTACTTTGCGGACGTGCATGGCCTCAATTTATCGAGCGCCGGCTTGTACGCTTTGGCACCCTGGGTCGTTATGTTTCTCATGCTTAACGTTGGCGGCTGGATCGCCGACACCATGATCACCAAGGGCGTTTCAACAACCAGAACACGGAAAATTCTCATTGTCAGCGGCTTTCTGGGATCGGCTGTGTTCATCATTTTCTTGCGCGGAGCAACCACACCAGAACTGGCGACCGTTTTGATGAGCGCTGCACTGGGAATCCTGGCTTTGGCTTACGGCGGTCTTGTCCCCAACAGTCTCGATATCGCGCCACGTTTTGCCGACATTATATATGGCACTGTTAACACGTTTGGCACGTTGGCCGGCGCACTGGGTGCTATTGCCGCCGGTTATATCGTTCAGGAGACGGGTTCCTACGATAACGTTTTCGTAGTTACAGCCATTATCAGCATCGTGGGCGCGGTAACGTATCTAACCTTGGGTAGCGGTAAACGTATTATCGAATAGAACAGAAATGGTAAGCGAGTTAGTCAAACTGCCTGGCAAACTCTACAAAGTAATCGACACTCTCCGGGTTACTCATAATCGCTTTGTTAATCACTTTGCTTACTGGCTGACCTAGCAACAGTTTACGAATCGGAATTTCGAGTTTCTTGCCGGAAAACGTGCGGGGCACATCGTCAATTTTGAACACGTCATTGGGAACGTGCCGCGGCGACAGATTCATCCTTATCGCATCACGTATTCGCACAATCAGTTCGTCAGACAGCTCGACGCCAGCTTGTAAAACAACGAACAGCGGCATGTACGATTCACGTCCAAGATATTCCAGGTCCACCACCAGACTATCCAGCACTTCAGGCAAAGCCTCAACCGCAGAGTAGAGCTCACTTGTACCCATGCGAATGCCGTGCCGGTTAATCGTTGCATCAGAACGACCATAGATTATAGCGCCACCACTTTGGGTGATTTTTATCCAGTCACCGTGCCGCCAGACGGTCGGCCAAACGTCGAAGTAACTCTCTTTGTAACGAACATCCTCTTTGTCGTTCCAAAAATACAGCGGCATGGAAGGCATGGGCCGGGTGCAAACCAGTTCGCCCACTTCATCAAACACACTTTCGCCCTGATCGTTGAAGGCTGCAACAGTTGCCCCTAGACACCGGCATGCCATCTCTCCAACTCTCAAAGGCAAGACGGGCACACCGCCCACGAAACCTGAGGCAAAGTCGGTGCCACCTGATATCGGTACAAGATACACATCCGGGCATACGTCGCGATAAACCCAGCGATACGATTCTGGTAACAAGGGCGAGCCAGTCGAACCGATTACACGTAAATTCGACAGCTCAAAGTCCTGCTTCGGTGCAATCTTTGCGTTGCGACAACCGTCGAAGTAAGCCGCCCCAGCACCAAAAACAGACACACTACTGTCGTCCATAAACTGCCACAGACGCTTCATGTCAGGAAAGGCGGGATTACCGTCGTAAAGACAGATAGTAGCGCCGAGAAGTAAACCACTTACCTGAAAATTCCACATCATCCACGCAGTGGTTGAGTACCAGAAATACCGGTCGTCATGTCCTATATCAAGATGAAAATGGAGTGCCTTAAGGTGCTCAACGATGATGCCGCCCTGACTGTGAACAATGGCCTTAGGTGCACCGGTTGTGCCTGAAGAATACAAAATCCACAGAGGGTGATCGAAAGATACAGACGTCGGCTGAAGTACATGCTCGCCTTCTGTTATGTTTTCCCACAAGGCGGTTTCAACGTTACAGTCAGGCATTTTTTCAGCCGCCCAGTCTTGAGTGACAACAACAAGGTGTTCTAGTGAAGGTAAAGCGGCAACCAGCATTTCAACCGTGTCGCAGCGATCGTAATGTTTTCCGCTGTAGGTATATCCGTTGGCGGCAATAAGCACTCTGGGTTCAATTTGCTGAAAACGATCGAGCACGCCTTGCGCTCCGAGATCAGGCGCACATAGAGACCACACAGCACCGATGCTCGCACACGCCAGAAAAGCGGCCACGGCTTCAGGCTGATTAGGCATGTACCCAACGACCCGGTCACCAGGTTCCACACCGCTACGCTTTAAATAGTCCGCTAAAGCAGCGACCTTGTGTTCAAGTTCGGTCCAGCTAACTTCAACAAGCTGACTTGTTTCACTTTGAAAAACGATCGCTGGGCGATCAAGAGTGCGATGCCTGAAGACCTGCTCTGCGTAATTAACCCGCGTTCCGGTAAACCAGCTGGCTCCCGGCATAGTTGCGTCAGCAAGAACCTCTTCAATTGGCGTGGGGCTTTGAATGTCGAAATAGTCCCAGACGGCGAGCCAAAAATCTTTAGCGTACTCTGTGGACCATCGCCACATGTCGTTGTAGTCGTTAAACTCGAGGTCACGCGCTTCTTTAAGCCAACGCTCAAACCGGGTAATACGAGCACGCTCAACAACCTCGGAACCAGGCCGCCAGACTATCTCGCTCATGAACCGTGCAGAGTAACTAGAGCGTCTGCCGTTACTGTGACGCCGTTTGCAGTCGAGCTTGTGAGCGCAATCGCTACTTTGTGACTTGAAAGGTTCACGTCTTCAACCTTCCCTTCAAATACAACTGTGTCGCCCACGCAATTAAACGCCTTCATGCGAAGATTACTGATTTTGTTAATCTGCCCTCGCATACCCATCCATTCACGAAGCATGCGCTCGAACATGCCTGCAATAAAAAACGTATTCATGTACGCGTCGGACGCTCCGGTAGCTTTCGCAACGTCACGGTCGTGGTGAATGAGAGAAAAATCACGATTAGCGCCTGCTTCCATAACGAGTCTCTGGAGCGTGACAGGAATGGATACGCTGCCAATCTCGTCGCCCACAGAGACTTCGTTAATCGAACGTTGAAAGTTCGCGTCCATGCTCAGCCCTTCTTCGCTTTAGGTGGTACAAAACGGAAAATGGTAAGCAGCACTACAGCCACGGTGTCGTCGTTTTGATTGGTATAAGTGTCTTCCTGAGTCATGAAAGCCCCCTTACCTACGCGTAGCTCTTTGTGTGCAATGTTGACTAAACGGCTGGTACGCGAGATTAGATCGCCGACGTACATCGGTTTAAAAAACTCCATGTCGATGTTTGAAGCAAAGCTCAATGTGCACGGAGCCGGAACATCGAAAATGACCGGTATGGGAATCTGCCTTGGCTCATCGCCGATTTTTTCATGCCGGTCGCCGGGCGCCCAATAGGCTGGCAGACCATAACTAAACACCATAGTGCTCGGCGCAACTACGTCTCGATAACCCGATTCTATGGCTGTTTCGCGCTCGGTATGTAGCTTGCAATCGAATTCTTTAGGCTCAAGCCACCGGCGAATCGAACCGAGTTCGACCGCGTCGGCCCCTGTGTCTTTGCCAATCACTTTACCGACGAAACTCTCGGCTTCTTCCCATGTTCCGTAGAGACCCCAGCTTGGTTCACTCATTAATCAGGCAGCCGGCTTGAAATAAGGCAGTGTTATGTCGTCGGTCACCGCTTTAAAGACCACTTCGACCTCTTGACCAATTTCTATAGCCTCCGGATCACAATCAATAATATTCGTTTGCATACGAATACCTTCGGGCAGGTCGACCCAAGCCAGAACAATAGGAAGATCCTCCTGGAAAGCGGCTTCAACGCCTTCATAGGTTACGGAAAAAGCGTAAACAGTGGCCTTGCCGCTCGTCTCCTTCCACCCTAAATCGGGCGACCAGCACTCGGGGCATTGTTTTCGTGGGAAAAATATTTTCGCGTCGCATGAATGGCAAACTTGAACAAGTAATTTGTTTTGCTTCGTGCCGTCCCAAAAAGCCTGCGTGTAAGGTTCTATCTGGGGAAGCGGTTTTTTGTATTCACTCATCGCGGTGCACTCCCGAATATGGTCGTCGCGGCATTCATTACCGAACCACCCGAAGTTGTGACTATTGCATGATTACAATCGGCCACTTGGCGCTCACCGGCTTCACCGCGTAACTGACGAACGGTGTCGAGATAAAAAGCCATACTGACACCGGACCCGGTGTGGCCCCGGCCTGTTGCATCACCCATTGTGGTGCACGGCAGGTCTCCGCCGGGGCCGCATCGACCCTCAGCCCACAGACCGGCCGCCTCTCCAAACTCACATACACCGTAACCTTCCAAAGCGCTGCACTGCGTAAACGGATAGGCACCGTAAATTTGCCGCAAATCCATATCGTCAATGCTCAAATTCGCATGTTCCAGCGCTTCCTGACTTGATTCCCGATACGCTTTGATAAAATACGGATCATCACGAAGAACTGGCGTCGCGCCGGTAAAACGCACGCCGTGACCGAGCTCATAGGCCGCGGGCTTGCCTAACTCCCGGGCTATTTCGTGCGATGTCACTACCATAGCGCCAGCGCCGTCCGCCAGCAGATTGCACTCTTTTGCATGCAAAGGCGTGCTAATCACGCGTGAGCCCATGACGTCTTCGAGCGTGACCGGTTTGCCATGAAAAATGGAATTTGGATCCAGTGCGCCCCAACCACGCAGCGATACTGTCACCGCGGCTATTTGCTCTGCGGTTGCGCCGGTATCGTGCATGTAGCGGTTTGTGATCAAACCCATTGCACCGTTAAACGTCACCCCGTACGGATACTCCCACTGCATATCAAGTGGTGCCGTAGCAAAGAAGTTAATCAGGTCCTCAGTTGGAATATCCGATTGCACAGTTGTATGTGGTATTAAAACGAAGCGAGCCAGTTTGCTGTCGATAAAATACTTCGCCATACGTAAACAGTTTGTTGTAGAAGTACCTCCGGCATTCAAAACACAAATGTCTTTGCAGCCTTTTAACCCCAACACTTCCGGCACCCGGCCAAGCGCCATGTCGAGCGCCATTTGGGCCTGCGCCATTGGATTAACCGATACAACGGCTTCAACTTCGTCTTTATCTATTCCGGCATCACGAATCGCCCCCATGCACACTTCGGTTAACATGTCCCACCGGGTGCGTTCGGGATCGCGTTTAGTCGGTACTTCTGCAATACCAACGATGGCAATACTCATTTTTTTCTCCCTAAAAGGCCGGCATGCCCAGCAGGCTGCGGCCGATAATCAGTTGTTGCATTTCAGGTGTGCCCTCAGTGACGGTCAAGATGGGCGCCATACGGTATAGCTCTTCGACTGGAAATTCTCGCGTAACCCCGTTACCGCCGTGAATAGCCATAGCGTGGCGCGTAATTTCGCAAGCGGCCTCGGTCGCAAAATACTTCGCCATGCCACTTTGAAAGTCGCTGCGAACACCCCGGTTAACCTGGTCGAGCGCCTTGTACAGCATGAGTCTGGAGGCTTCCGTTTTTACGGCCATTTCGGCAATGCGTGCCTGAATAAGCTGGTGCATGGCAATGGGCTTACCGTGCTGTTCGCGCTCTTTGGCGTACGCAATTGAATAATCGAGTGCGGCTTGTGAAATACCTACTGCCATTAACCCCACAAGTGGGCGAGACCCCTCAAGAAGACTCATTAGACGTTTGAGACCCTCACCGGGTGGAAACAAAACGTGTTCCTTGGGAATGCGGACGTTGTCAAAGAAGAGCTGTGCAGTCGACTGACGATTCAAGGCCATCTTGGGAATATTGCGACTCTCATAACCGTGCTCGCGATCTACAAGGTAAAGACCTATTCCGGCCGCGCCGTTGTCGCTCTCTCGAGCCACGCACACATTAAAATCTGAATAGTGTCCGCCGGATATCCATTGTTTTTCACCGGTAATCAGAAAGCCATCGCCATCGGGTTTGGCACGACATTTGATGTCGGCAATATTAGAACCAACGGCCGGTTCGCTAATGCCAATAGAACCAAACTTGTCGCCCCTTAGTAGCGGCCCAAGGTATTTTTCTTTTAGCTCTGCAGGTGCCGCTGACAACAACAGCCCAGCCTCCTCCTGAATGAGCACAACAATCGCGACGTCGGGAGACACTCTACACAGCTCTTCAAATAGAAGACCTAACGTGATGGGATCAAGACCCATGCCACCATCGTCTTCTGTAGCCAGCCCGCAACCCAAACCAAATTGCAGCAGTTGCTTAAGCAATTTTTGCATCTCTTCTTTTGGGATAAACGTATCGTCGTACGCCGCTACCGCCGGGCGAATCACTTCTTCGAGAAACCGGCGGAATGAGTCCACCGCCATTTGCTGCTCTTCTGATAGTTCAAAATTCATGACTTAAGTTCTCTTGCGAAGGCAGGCAGACGTAATATCGTCGATAGATTTCAAGCCCATCAACGCCATGTCTCGTGCAATTTCAGTTTGTAGCAATTCAAGGGCACGGGCGACGCCAGCCTCGCCACCAGCAGCAAGCCCATAAAGATACGGTCGCCCCACCAATACAGCTCGTGCTCCCAGCGCCAGTGCTTTAATTACATCGGTACCGCGCCGGAAGCCGCTGTCGATTAACACTTCAAGTCGATCACCAACGGCGTCAACTACTTCCGGTAACACTTCGAGAGGTGACGGCGCTTGATCGAGCTGGCGGCCACCGTGATTGGAAACCACTACGGCGGCGGCGCCAATATCGGCAGCGATTTTGGCGTCCTCTGCGCTGGTCAACCCTTTAATAATCATGGGACCGTCCCAGCTTGAGATCAGCTTTTCCGCGTCATCCCAGGTAAAACTGCAATCGAGCTGTTGGCCGAACCACTGCACGACGGATGACATGTCCTCGTTTTCACCAATGACGCTGCCTTCAATATTTGGAAACCGGTAGCTTGGACCAGTCAAATAGGACCAGGTCCACGACGGGTGAAGAATGCCGTCGAGCACGCTGCGCGGCGTAATGTTAAGAGGGAATGAAAATCCGTTATAAAAATCGCGCTGTCGGTTGCCCGACGTTTGGCAGTCGACTGTAAGAACCAGCGTGCGGTAACCCGCTTCTTTGCAGCGTCGCATGTGCTCGTGTAAAACACCGCGGTCTTTCCAGACGTAAAGCTGAAACCAGTTGGGCCCGCTCGCCGCTTTGGCTACATCTTCAAGCGAAGTCATAGCTGAACTCGCCGTTGCAAACACCGTGCCCGCAGCAGAGGCTGCTCGAGCCGCTGCCAGTTCACCGTCGGTGTGGAACAAACGATTGGCACCGGTAGACGACAGAATGACAGGTAGTGCCAGATCCTCTCCCAGCACCGTGGTCGCGGTGCTCAGACCAGATACGTCTACAAGCGCACGGGCAATCAGATTGTAGTCGGAAAAAGCATTGCGGTTGTTACGAAGGGTGTATTCGTCGTCGGCGCCACCGTCCATGTAATCGAAAATGACTTTGGGCAACCGCCGCTTCGCCATTTTGCGTAAATCGTCAATACTGTAGGCTTTGGCCGTCGGGCCGGCTCCGGCCAGGGCTTTAGCTCCTGCCATCTTTAGTCTCCCCGCTAAACGGTCGCGGTTGCAGTCTCAATAAATTCCGGATTCCAAATTATAGAACGAATGCTTCCAACGCCATTGGTCACAGACGGCAAAATTGCGGTCCAACAACTACAACAGACACCTTGTCTATTTTTGGCCAAACGTCAAAGCCTGAACGAAGACGGGTCGCTAACCGGTCTGGCTCGCAAGACCCGCTGCCATTTTTTCAAGCGACCACAAACTGCGGTCCCAAATCATCTGACGCCACTTGTCTGACTCACAGTAGAAACAGGCACGCATTTCGTCTTTCATAGACTTGCCTTCGGCCGAATCGACATCTCCGTGTATGTGCAACCAGTTATCAGCTCTGAGCGACTTAATCACTCTTTCAAACTCGAGCGTGCCGAACTCTATGACAAAGGCGTAAGACTCTTTGTCAGGCAGAACGAGGTCCAATGACGACACAATAGGACCTCTGGGTACCGCAGCCACCACATCGCCATACTCACCCGCATTGATGCCGATCATTTCGTCGCCATACCATTCTCGCAAATTGTCGTATTCTTTCGAGCCTTTTGGATAAGCATGAATCAGATCGCCGTGCCCGTATGGACCAAGACCCGTATGCACATCGATCATGCCTACCACGCGTTGCTTTGCCGTAAGCTTTGGCAACATATCGTGTACAGTTCTATTGGACCAGGTTGTATTGGTACCACCGAAAAACACACCGTTAGGATCAACTCGTTGGCCACCCAATATGATTTTTTGGTATTCATCCAAACCGTTTTCTTCAATCCAGTCACTCATCGCTTTTTCGGAGTCGTCATTGAATTGCTCAGGCAATACGAGATTCTTTACTGCTAAGTAGGCTTCGTTGGCCTCTTGAGGCTCGCTAAAATCGACGTAGTTACGATTCAGATCGATATTGTCCTCGTTAACGCGTCTTAGCCAGGCGAAGCCGTAAGGATTGTGGCCGTGCAAAAAAATTAGCTTTGTATTTTTAAACCTGTCCAGAACACTGGCGTCGCGCAGAACATTCACCTGAACACCCGACCCGCAAAAGCCTTCAATGCCGTGAGTACCCGACACAAGCACAATGGCCGCGTGGGCATCCTCTGGTCCCAGGCATGCAAAATCCATGTAGAGATCTTCGCCATCAGGTCCTTTGCCAGGATGTGCTATGGAAGTAATCTGTGCATTCGCATTTGCGGCCGCTTGCAGAAACTTGGACCGGGCCTCCTTGTAAGAAACAGAGAAGTGCTCGGCAATAGATTTTTCACTGGACATAGGCATTTTCTTTATCTGAGTATTTACAACAACGAATGCAAGTCGGGAAGAACATTGAAACAGCTAGTACTGATGCGTTCAAAGGCACATTATTCGGGCGAAAAAAAACGGAGTAGTTAATTACGCACCACCCCGTTTCATATTAGCTCTTCAGGCAAGCAAAAAACTGAACTACTGCCTGCCTACTTACCGAAACGATATGTACCTTGCAGAGTAAGTGTACGAGGCGGACGAATATAACCAATTGTTGTCACAAGTGGCTGGCTGAAATTCAAGACAACTTCATTACCCAAATTTCTACCGATAAACGCAACAGACCAACGTTTGTCCGACGACTCTACCCCAATTCTTGCATTAACCGTTGTCCAACTGTCCTGTTCAGCAGTTGGCTCCAAAGCTGGGTCGGTAAAATATGAATCACTGAACGCAACGTCAACTCCGCCAATGAAATTCATATTGCCATTAATTGGGCGAGTAACATCTGCGTAGATGTTTCCGGAGTAATCAGCAGCAAGCGGCAATGGCTGCCCACTCAAATCGCACAATCCTGTGACCGGATCGGCGCTAGCGCCATTTGCGGTATTGCAGGCTGAATTCGGAAAGGCGTCGTATTCAGTGTCGAGAAGAGCGCCCGAAAAGCCAACTTGCAGCCAGTCAGTTGCAGCCCACTGCATTTCCACTTCCAGTCCTTGAGACGTCGAATCGGCAACGTTGGCAATTACAGGAATAATGACAACTGAACCACCGGCGTCTGTCGTGATCGTGGAAGTACTCACTTGAAGGTCGTCAAATGTGTTGGTAAAAAGCGTCGCGTTCAAACGGACTCTTCCGCCTGCCAAGGTTGACTTAACACCCACTTCAAACCCTTGCGACTGCTCATCGTCATACTCAATATTGTCAGGTTGTGAATTAGTATTAGAGTTAAAGCCACCAGATTTGGCACTCTGACCGAATTTACCGTAGAACATGACGTCGTCTGAATATTCATACTGTATTGAAACTTCCGGCATAAAATTCGTTGCGTTACGACTTGCGGTAAACCCGTCTAGAGCAGCTGGTGGGCAGTTTGGCAATCCGGGAATAGCAACAAATGTGGTGCCCGTTTCATAAAGCCCGCCGCATCTTGAATCGCGAAACGTACTTTTATCTTCATCGGTATACCGCGCACCAACGTTTATCGAAGTACGATTATTTAAGTCGTAGCTCAAAGACCCGTAGACCGAAAGCATATCGGAATCCTGACCAAATATGCCTGTCGCTTCCCAAGTGGACGTACCGATGACAGGGATCAAACCCGCATTTGTAATGACGTTGCTCTGCACGTTTGAGAGTTCGGTATCGTGCCAGTAAATACCGGCAAGATATTGAACTGGGCCATCACCGGTCGACGTATATCTGGCTTCGAAACTAGTCTGCTCGTACAGCTCGGGATCGATGCCCGCATCAAGAATAGAAAGGCCGGTGGTATCAAGGTCGATTAGCAGCGTGTATTCAAAATCAGAAAAGCCGTACAGAAGGCTCAGCGTTCCGCCACCCAGCTCCCAGTCGAGACCAAGCTGAGCGTTAGTGAGTTCGCCCGACTGTTGGGTCTGATCTGAACTAAACACACCAAATTGATTGACGGTTGAGGCTTCGGCCGTCCGGATCCAGTTGAGCACACCGTCGTTCGGCTCAAATGACTCAGCAAGAGCCCCGTAAGATTCGCCGGTTGTGCCAAGAACTTCATAGTCCGAAAACTCGTACTTAGCGGTAACCGTAACGGCCTCACTTGCTTCCCACACGCCCGACAGTCTCACCAGCGTTTCATCGGTATCGCCTTCTTCCTGTCCTGTAGCCTGGTTAAAGTAGAACCCGTCGCTCTCTCGTGTTCGTACCGCAGCGCGCACGGCGAGCGTATCAGTCACTGACCCACCAGCGGCTGCCTCAAGCGTCATCCCGCTGTATTCAGTCTCATAGGCGGCCATAACATTGGCTTCGAAGTCGTCTCCGGGCCGGTTTTTACGTGTTGTAATGTTAATTGCGCCCGCACTGGAGTTAAGCCCAAACAACACAGCCTGAGGCCCCCTCACAACTTCAATTCGCTCCATATCAAAAAACGGAGCCTGGTATTGGCGGCTTCTTGGAAGGTACTGGCCGTCGATAAACATACCTACCGATTGTTCAAAACTGCGATCCTGGCCTGTGCCCAGCCCACGCATCGTTATGACATCGGCCGTCAAACCCTGACCGACAAACAAGTTTGCTATGTTCGAAGACAAGTCACTCATGTCGTGTATTTGCATTTCTGCAATTTTTTCGCCGGATACTGCGGTTACTGACAGCGCGATGTCTTGAATGCTCTCTTCGCGTTTTGTTGCGGTAACGAGAATTTCTTCAAGCAGGTTTTCTTGTGCAAAGCTCGCAGTGGGCGTGAACCCGATCGCACCAATTACTAAAATGCTGCAGTTCTTGAGTAAGCGCATGAGTTCCCCCGGGGAGCAAAAGATAATTAAAATTACAATCAAGTTTTTCAGAATTTATTATCAATTTATTGCAGTTCGAGAGCCAGTCAATTTCGGCACCGGTCTAGTCATTTGGACCACACCCCCCAGAAAACGGGGAATACGATCAGCAAGTTCCAATTGCTTTCTATACTCAGTCGAAGCGTGTCCGGTTAATTTTCCGTTGGAGGTTCGTAAGCTTCAGACCAGGTACTGTTTCCCAAAGGCTTGTAACGACCGCTCTTCTCAACGGGAAACCGAAGCGGTTGACCTGGAAATACTTTTTCAACAATGGAGTTCTTAACGACGATGACACCGTTTACCAGAACATAAGGTATTCCGGTTGACGCCAATCCTGTGGTGCCTGGCTCGAAGGTAGCGTGTTCCGTAACCGTATCAGGATCAAAAATAGTGATATCCGCAATCATTCCTTCTTGCATACGACCGCGTTCCTGCATGGCTTTAAGACCTGAGTCGCCAATGTGCTTGGCACTCCAGTAGCTGAGCTGCGCAATTGTATGCATGAGCGGAACACCGTTTTCCCGGGCTATACGAAGAGTTACTGCGTGAGTGCCCGCCGATCGTGGGTGTCCGGCATAGTCGTCATAAGGCGAGCCCCAGTCGAGGTGATTGCCATCCACATCAAGACTTGGCATACCGTCGCTTGCGACAACAAAGTGCTCCACTTTCGTCCACTCTGGTAACCAGACTTTACGCGGCGGACTGTAAGCTATCAAAATACGTCCTGGTTCAGTCGCCTTAAACCCCAGAAACTCCTCTTTCGTTACAAATCGCTCCAACTGGGGATCAAATATGGTGTCCTCGTATTTAAAACCCATTACTTCTTCCCAGATTTCGGGAGCAACAATAGACGCGCCGTAGTTGCCAGAACCTGCGATCCAGGGGTAATACGTGGCCCATACGTTGTAGCCCTGCTCGCGAGCCAGCGCCATTTTTTCCTGATTCTCCCACCAGCCGTAGTCGTTATCGTGATGTATTTGCAACGGAGCGTTTAACACCATGGCATTGGCGAGAAGCTCACTAACACCAGTTGGTTGCTCAGTGGGTGTAGCGGAACTTGGATGAAAGCGGTGATGAGCCGAAGTCATTCGTCCATAGCGCGCGGCGGCTCTTTGCACCTCGAACATTTCGTAGGTGGTAACGCCTTTTTGCGCGTAGCCTACCGTCGAACCCACACCAATGGCGCCAAGGCGCAGACCTTCGTCGAGCGCCTTTGAAATGTCATTCATCTGGGTAACGCTGCTGCGCGTAACCGACCAGCCGTCCACGCCGTCTTCTGCCGCCTGTGTCCTGTAGTTGAAAATATAGGGGCTTGAAACATTAGGGCCTACGAGTGCCAGCCCGTCGTGAACCCTCATGCGTACAAATTCGTGACCTATGACAGTGCCGTAGTTCGCCTGGGTTTTTCCGCTTCTGGCTGCATACCATTCGTCGATATTGACCGCTCCAATTTCAAGATCCATTTGCGTTGTTACGCCGTCACGCAAATTGACTTTAATTCCCCACGGCCCCAAGCCGTGTTGTTCTGTGTCGATAAACCCGGGAGCGACTACGTGACCTCTGGCATCTATTGTTTCCTTCCCGGAGATTGGTTCATTGGTGATGGACACAATCCGGCCAGCCCGGATACCGACATTTCTCACACTGTCGAAATTTGTTTCCGGATCCATCACACGACCGTTTACAATCGCTATGTCAAACTCATTCTGAACGCTGCGGCTGGCACAGCTAGTAAGGAAGCTTGCTACCACAGCACAACCCATCACAATAAGGCACGAGTATTTAGTCTTCATCGGCGAAACCTGTTAATGGAGAAGCTGGCAAGATCAAACTCTCCGTTTTCTGAACTAATTAGATCCGCCAAAGCCTTTGAAGAACCCGCACACTGAGTCCAACCAAGTCCGCCATGGCCCGTATTGACATACACATTGTCGACATCTGTTGCACCGATCATGGGCAATCCATCCACACTTAACGGCCTGTATCCCGCCCACGGATCAACGAGCTCAGGGCTCACAGATTGACTAAACGTTGGAAAAAGCCTTTGGGCCAGCCCCATCATGTAATCAAGACGCTGCTCCGAAACTCCTGGCGAGAAGCCCGTAAATTCTGCCGTGCCAGCAATTCGCAGCGTATCCCCCATAGGGTTAATTCCTGCATGAATATCCATGTCCGCAATGACGTGCCTAGGCCTGTTGCCCCAGCCGCCCATCGGAATCGAAATTGAGTAGCCTTTTACTGGCACGATGGGCAAGTGAATGCCAAGCGACGCCCCAAGCGTTTTCGACTGCGCACCAGCAGCAATTACAACGGCATCCGCAGTCATATCTCCGTTAAGTGTTAATACTCTGACTCCGTTTACTTCCTTGAGGATTTTAGAGACCACCGAGCCGTACTCAAACTTAACACCACGATTTTCAGTAATAGCTGCAAGCTGCTCGCAAAACTCTCTGGCGTTTCCGGAGCTGTCATCCGGATAGTGAACAGCGCCGGCTAATTCCTGACCAACCTCTTCTAACGATGGCTCAAGCGTTAGAAGCTGAGCCTGGTCTAATTGCTCAACACGCGTCCCATGCTTTCTTACGCAACCAACCAAGTCTATATATCCGTTAAGTGAATCCGAATTCCGAAAGATCAGTAGCCCGCCTTTGTCAGAATACGAATAGTTCAACTGTTCGCTCTGATTGATCTGATTAAACGCGCTTTGCGTATATTGAGCCAGATGCATATTACTGACCAAGTGAGATTGAAACGTTTCTCTGGTCGCGTGACTCAGGAATTTCATACCCCACTTAATTAATCCAGGAAGTGCTCGTGTACTAACTGAAAACGCGGAGTGATCCCCTTTACCTTTTAAATTTGCTATCCAGGCTTGTTTAAAAATCTTGAGAACACCCGGTGCATTCCACGGGTCCGGCACACTCGCTTGGGCATATCCGCCGTTGCCGTAGCTGGCTCCAAGCGCAGGCAGAGATTCGCGCTCCAAAACCGTCACATCATGACCATGGTCCTGTAAATAATAGGCCGACGTCACTCCTAGCAACCCGGCACCAATAACAATTATTTTCATTACAAACTTAGCTCGCGATTAGAAACACCAAAAACGGGTGTTGCGCGTCATCCTCCATCAGGCACTAGCTATAAAGGTGGCTATCCGAAGTTATATTTCTGCGCCAAAAAATCAAATAGAGACCATAAGTCAGAAGCGGGACTACGAACACGACGATAAAGCTCATGAACAGGATCGTATAGCCACGAAGAATTAGCGCAACAATCCCCATACTGCCCAACGCAGTGCTAACAATCACCGCCGCAGCTGCAACTCCTGCATGACCGAACGACGTCAACGGCTTGCCCTTGCTTTGTCGATGCCAGACATCCAGTCGTTGAATCAACCCTTGCAACACACCGACACCCGTCTGGGAAATAAGCACAAACATAACGGCAACGTATATATTGAGCATGAGTGGCGTACTAATCTGGTTAAACATCCAATAGGTTGGAATGCGCTGCTCTATAATTTCCGGATAGCCAGCCATAAAGGCAAAGTGAAAAACAAGCGCCGGAACACCGGCGACCAGCGCGGCTACAATGCCTGCCGTAAACGCTTCCGACCGGGTTTTTAAGCCTGTTGCACAGTAAAGCAATAGCGGTATGTAACCACCTCCACCAATTGCATACATCAAACCTTTGTAAACACCGCCATCCTGGTACCCGAACTCCGAAAAGGTCGCAGCCACCTGCTCCGAGTAACCACTAATCAACTGCACAACAAGTACCGTCAGTACAATAAACAGTGCCGACACGGACAACATCATTGAACCCTCAACGATTTTTCGACCAAAATAATTGAGCGAAACCACCACACCGAGAATCATTAAACTCCCGATCCACGCCGACATGCCAAAGTGATCTTCAAGCACCGTTCCGCCCACTGAAGTCGCTATAGAAAGTGCAATCACTAGCCCCATCAAGATTACAATTTCATAAAGAACCCAGCCTCGTTTGAGCAAGATCTTGAAAAAACTTACATAGTCATATGACTTAAACAACCTGGCCAATTCAAAGGACAAAACGAGCAGCACGGCATGAGTGAGAACCAGCGTGAGAAGCGCAACCAATCCACCGGTTGGCCCGTTACTGCTGACAAATTCTACGACTTCGCGGCCTGAGCCGTAGGATGCACCGAATAGAACCGACAGAAATACAGAAGTCGGTATTACGATCACGCGAAATAAATAGCTACTCATAATTATGAAAGTCTCAATCGAACTTTACGGGAAAGTTTTTGCCAGCAAGCAAATAATTGCGGACGTTAACGGCTTAAGTCTCATTCTCTTATACAATCAAAGACGACAACTCTTCTTGATACGATCAGTAGCCACAACTTTACATGGCCTCAAGAACGAATCAAATGATAGCTCTGCCGATATAAGTCTTTGGACAAACGATATGCTTAAATTAACCAGACGCAACGTTAATATCATCCGATACTACTCGACAAAGTCCACCTTAGCCTTCAAGACAGGAGATCCGCGATGACCGCCAGCGCTGAACAGAGAATCAGGGAACTTGGTATCGCAATACCGGCACCGCTACAAATCCCGCCAGGGTTGGACGTCCCGCTAGTCATGCTAAAAGTCATTGGCAAGCGGGTAGTTGTCTCGGGTCATGGCCCGCAAGAGGTCGATGGGTCAATCGCTCAACCACTCGGTCAAGTCGGAGCCGAACTCACCGTCGAGCAGGGGACCGAAGCAGCTCGAAAAACGGCATTGGCCATGATCGGAACATTGCAACGTGAGCTCGGGAATCTCGATAAGATCAAGTCATGGGTTAAAGTCTTTGGAATGGTTAATTCGGCGCCAGGGTTTAACCTACAAACTCCAGTCATCAATGGCTTCTCTAATCAGATCATTGAAATCTTTGGACGGGAATCGGGAATGGCCACTCGTTCAGCAGTCGGTATGGCGCAACTACCATTTTCGATCCCTGTAGAAGTCGAAGCCGAGCTCGAACTTCATTGAAACCAATATGTAAATTCGACACAACAGATCGTACACCACATGCCACTTTAACTTGCACTCAAAAACCTACGGCTCGTCCGAATCCAATATTTTGACGCAACGAACTCTTGACTAAACCAATATTATCAAGAGGTTACTTTTGGTAACAGACGCTGGCAGATGCTCTCGAATTTCAAGAAGCTCGACCTTTTTCACGGGCGTAAACGCGACAAAATAGACGCTTGTATCCATCTGTGAATGGAGCATCTTATCGTTGTTCTCTGCGCAAAAGCCTTGCCGTCTAACGTCAATTTGCCGATGCAGGTCAAATTTCTGCATAAATTGATAAGCGCTACTTTAGAACGAACGCCATAATGGTGTGATGAAAAACTCATCCGTCACGCTCAACGACAAATACACTTTTGACTCCGGCCGCATCTACCTGACAGGCAGCCAGGCTTTAGTCCGCCTGCTGCTCGTACAACGCCGTCGCGACGTCGAAGCAGGCTTAAATACCGCGGGCTTCATGTCAGGCTATCGTGGCTCGCCGATGACCGTGATGGATCAGGAAATGTGGCGAGCGGAAGCGCTTGCCAAAGAACATCACGTGCATTTTTGGCCTGCCGTCAACGAACACATGGCGACCACCGCCGTATGGGGCACCCAGCAGGTCCACTACTACAACGACGCCAATTACGACGGTGTGTTTGGCATGTGGTACGGAAAAGGACCCGGGCTCGATCAAAGCCTCGACGCCCTCCGTCAGGCCAACTATCACGGCTCTTCGAAACACGGGGGCGTCCTGATACTGGCGGGTGACGATCCGACCATGACTTCGACCATTGAAGCGTACCACTCAGAGCTTCTGTTCGAAGACTTGCTGATGCCGGTTTTGTATCCGGCCGACATTCAGGAAGTGTTCGATCTGGGTATTTACGGTATCGCCATGTCCCGTTTTAGCGGCGCGTGGGTCGGCTACAAGCTACTGCCCGAAACGATTGAAACCGCCGCGTCCATCCAGGCCGATCACGATCACATCAAGATTGAAATACCCGAATTCGATTTCCCTCCTGACGGCGTCAATTCGCGCCCAGGCGACTACTGGACTTTGCAGGAAAGCCGCTTGAGACAGTTCAAACTGCCGGCTGCCGTGGCCTTTGCCAGAGCCAATAAACTGAACCGGGTATCACACGACAGCCCTCGCGCCCGATTTGGCATTGCAGCCATGGGCAAGACCTGGCGCGACACACTGCAAGCACTTAATGACCTTGGCCTCGACAACGACATGCTCGCGGCGCTGGGTATTCGAATTTTGAAAATAGCCATGCCGTTTCCGGTAGACCGTGAAACCTATCGGGAGTTTGCCGAAGGTCTTGAAGACATTCTGGTCATTGAAGACAAGCGCGAACAAATTGAGAACGCTTTGCGCGACGTCTGTTACGCGCTACCTGAGCATAACCGCCCCCGAATCGTCGGTCGTTATGACGAGCACGGAGCGTTACTCGTTGACCACGTCGGCGACTTAGGTTCTGAAAAAATCTCGAGAGTAATTGCCAAACGTATACAACACCTTCACGACAGTGAGCGCTCGCGATCCAGAATTGCCTTTTTAGACAGGCAAATCGAAGACGCAAAACAGCTCGACGTGCTAGCCCTGAATCGGCTGCCCTATTTCTGTTCGGGGTGTCCGCACAACACGTCAACCCGCACGCCCGAAGGCAGTCGTGCCTACGGTGGCGTAGGCTGCCATTTCATGGCGTACTGGATGGACCGCGACGTGGGCTACGCCACACAAATGGGTGGTGAAGGCGTCCCCTGGATTGGTCAGGCGCCATTTGTTAAAACCGACCACGTGTTTCAACAGCTGGGCGACGGCACCTACTACCACTCGGGCACACTCGCTATTCGCTCCGCGGTGGCGGCCGGCATTAACATCACCTATAAAATACTGTTTAACGACGCGGTTGCGATGACCGGAGGTCAGCCAGTCGACGGTCAACTTACAGTGCCACAAATTACGCGACAAATGGCGAGCGAAGACATTGAGCGCATCGCCGTCGTTACCGACGAACCAGACAAGTACGGCAACAACGCGGGCTTTGCTCCGGGCACCACTGTGCATCATCGCGACGACCTGGATTTTGTACAACGCGAACTTCGCGACGTGAAAGGCGTAAGCATTTTGGTTTACGACCAGACCTGTGCCGCCGAAAAACGCCGCCGTCGTAAACGTGGCACATTTCCTAACCCCGCCAAACGCATGTTTATCAACGATCGCGTGTGCGAGGGCTGCGGCGACTGCAGTAAGAAATCCAACTGTGTTTCGGTACTGCCAATTGATACCGAATACGGACGCAAACGCGCCATCGACCAATCGGCCTGTAACAAAGACTATTCGTGCAACAACGGTTTTTGCCCAAGCTTCGTCACCGTTCTGGGCGGCGACATGCGCAAGGGTCAGGGAATTAAAGAAGGCCTCGACAACAGCCTCTCCTCTTTGGGCTCCATACCTGAACCTGTCATTGCTGACATTGCAGCAGGTCAAACCTACGGAATACTGATTGTTGGTGTGGGTGGAACCGGCGTCATTACCATTGGCGCTTTGCTAGGAGTGGCCGCTCACATTGACCAGCTGGGAACCTCGATTGTTGACCAAATGGGGTTTGCTCAAAAAGGTGGCGCGGTAACAACCCATATTCGTATTGCCAACGAGCCCGACGATATAAATACCGCCAGAATTAATGCTGGCGCCGCTGACTTGCTGCTCGGCTGCGACATGCTCACAGCAGGTGGCGACAAAGCGCTCAACACACTGGACCCATCGCGCACGCGCGCCGTCATCAATACACACAAGACTATTACGGGTGATTTCACACGCAACCCGGACCTTGAATATCCAAGCTCTACCTTAGAACAGCGCCTCAAAACTGTTCTTGGCCAAAACAATATCGACTTTTTGGAAGCCAGCCACATTGCAACTCGACTCCTCGGGGACTCAATTGGCAGTAACTTGTTCCTGGTGGGCTACGCATGGCAGAAAGGCCTGCTACCCCTCAGCAAGAAAGCGATATTCGAAGCCATTAAACTGAACGGAGTAAAAGTCGAATGGAATCAGCAGGCGTTCGAATGGGGCCGACGTGCTGCGCATGACATCAAGTCGGTTTTAAAAGCAGTCGACTCCACCATTAAGCACAAACCGGTGGCCGAGCGCAGCCTCGCTGACGTTATTGAGGATCGAAAGCGCGAGCTGACGCTCTATCAAAACTCGGCGTATGCCGATCGCTATGCTTCCCTTGTACAGAAAACCCGGGAAGCCGAATCAAAACAAGCTGTGGGTTTATCTGGCTTAACCGAAGCCGTTGCGCGCTACGCGTATAAGCTCATGGCGTATAAAGACGAATACGAAGTGGCGCGGTTGTACTCTGACCCTGAATTCAAGCGAAAACTTACCGAACAGTTTGAGGGAGACTACAAACTGCAATTCAACCTGTCGCCTCCAGCCATTGCGCCTAAAGACAAAGTCACCGGACTACCAAAGAAAATGACGTTTGGTGCCTGGATGATGCCGGCGTTTGGACTTCTTGCGAAACTGAAATTTCTCCGAGGTACGGCATTCGATTTCTTTGGCCGAACGGACGAACGCAAAATGGAACGTCAGCTCATCGTGGACTACGAGAAAACCATTGCGGAAGTACTGGAAACGCTCAGCAATGACAACCATGCGCTGGCCGTAGAAATCGCCTCGATTCCAGAACAGATTCGTGGCTACGGACACGTAAAAGAAGAGCACGTGGAAAAAGCCAAAGACATTGAAACCAAACTGCTTGCGGCCTGGCGAAACAACGACCCAAAGGTCGTCGCAGCCTGATGCGTTCTACTCAACGAGGACGCCACAGTCATGCTATCGGACCTTAGTAAACGTCTCGGAATAGACCATGCCATTTTCGCTTTCTCTCACTGTCGCGACGTAGTTGCGGGAGTCAGTAACTCAGGCGGGATGGGCGTTCTGGGCGCCGGCTGGTTTTCTCCCGAGCAACTCGCCGAAGAACTGGACTGGCTCGATAAACACGTTGAAGGCGGCTACGGTGTCGACGTTGTCATTCCGCAAAAATACGAAGGAATGGACGAAGTTAATCCTGACACGCTGGAAGCCAGGCTGTGGAAGCAAATACCTCCTGAACATGTCGACTTTGCAAACAAACTTTTGAAAGAACACGGCGTTCCGGACTGGCCTGCAGACATGCACCACACTGAACCAACGCTACCCGGGGCTACCTACGCAACCGCACTGCCATTGGTTCTTGAGTCTTTAAAACGACCCAAATGCAAAGTAATCGTTAACGCGCTGGGCACGCCTCCTGCCGATGTCATTAAAATGGTCCACGACAGTGGCCGTTTGATTGGCGCGCTGTGCGGAAAAGTAAAGCAAGCTGTTTCGCACAAAGAAGCCGGGCTCGACTTTGTTGTCGCCCAGGGCGGTGAAGGCGGCGGTCACACGGGCGAAATAGGCAGCATTGTTCTTTGGCCACAAATCGTCGACGCCATTAAGCCTTTGCCCATGTTGGCTGCGGGCGGCGTTGGCAACGGCCGCCAAATGTTGGCCGCCATGTCTACCGGAGCAGCCGGGGTGTGGACAGGATCGCTGTGGCTAACCGTTGAAGAGGCCGCCGGACAACCAGCTCAAAAAGAAGCTTATTTGAAGGCAACCAGTGAAGACACCGTGCGCTCTTGCGCCTGGACAGGCAAGCCAGCCCGATTAATCAAGAACAAATGGACCGATGCGTGGGACAAAGAGTCAACGCCCGCACCGCTGGGAATGCCGATGCAATTTATGGTCAGTGCCGACGCGCGGCGGCGCACCGAGCTGTACGCCGGCGTTGAAGAAGCACAGGAAGTTGCCATGAATCCGGCAGGCCAGGTCATCGGCCAACTCAACCAGATAGAATCTTGTCGCGATGTGATGTTACGACTGTTAACCGAATACGTTGATGCATTGGAGCACTTGAACGCATTGACACCGTCTGACTAAGCCGCAGATTTTGAACGCAGTATCCCTTCTTTACGTAAACGCTCAATTTCCAACTCACTGAGCCCCCAGTCAGCCAGGGCCTTATGGTCGTGCTCACCCGGTATCGTTGGCCCGTGCTTTACTTCGGATGGCGTCCGCGAAAACCGGGGCGCGGGACCAGGTTGTTTTATCCCCTCCACCGTCACGTAGGTTTTACGCGCTTCGCTGTGAACGTGTTGCGGCGCTTCTTCAAGAGACAACACTGGCGCGGCGCACGAATCAGTTCCTTCAAGAATGTCCGCCCACTCGTCGCGGGTTTTTTGTTTGAATCTGTTGGTAAAGATATCTACCTGCTCCGCCCAACTCGACGTCTTGTGCTGGTCCGCCGGATCAATATCGACTATCTCCATTGAGGTAAGCAGTGAACTGAAAAATCGGTTTTCGATGGCGCACACAGACATGTATTTTCCGTCGCGGGTTGCATAACTTCTGGCAAATGGAGCGGCGCCGTCAAGCAAATTCGACTGCCGACTGTCTTTCCACATGCCTCCGGCCATCAAACCGTAAAACAGGGTCAACATTGACGCCACACCATCGACCATGGCTGCATCAACTACCTGACCCTTTCCGGACTTGCTGACTTCCAGCATGGCCGCCAGCATTCCCATGGCCAGGAACAGTGCGCCACCCCCAAAGTCACCCACCAGGTTTAAAGGAATGGGAGGCGGTCGGTCTTTATCGCCGATGGCATTAAGCGCTCCGGCTAAGGCGATGTAGTTGGAGTCGTGCCCAACCGAATCAGCTAGTGGTCCGTGCTGTCCCCAGCCGGTCATGCGCCCATAAACAAGGCGCTCGTTAACCGCCATACAGTCTGCCGGACCTAGCCCAAGTTTTTCCATGACGCCTGGCCGATAGCCTTCGAAAATGGCATCGGCGTCTTCACACAACCGAAGCACCAGCTCCACGCTCTTTGGGTCTTTCAGGTCGACGGCCAACGTAGGCCTGCTGCGGTTCATGATGTTGTATTTGACGGGCATGGCAAGTCCCAAATCACCGTCGACCGGACGGTCAACGCGAATGATCTGAGCACCCATATCGGCCAGCAGCATGCCGCACATTTGCCCCGGGCCAATGCCCGCAATTTCAACAATCTTGAACCCGTGAAGTGGTCCCATTAGAAACTCTCGTTTAGCTTAGCAACTGTTTGTCAGTTTACGCTGAGAGCTCCACGGAGACAGGGCCTAGGCGGCAAACGGTTTGTCTTCACTTCACCGCGTAGAGTTCAGACTTTGACTCGTCACGAAAATCACTCGGAGAATGTCCAGTCCAGCGATGAAAGGCTCTTGAGAAATTACTGCAGTCGGAAAAACCCAGAAGATAGGCCACTTCGCTCACGGAAATATTGGATTGCCGCATGTACTGTTCAGCCAATTCGCGTCGGGTGCGGTCGAGCAATTGCTGGTACGTAGTACCCGCATCGGCGAGGCGATTGTGAAGCGTGCGTACGCTCATATTCAGAGCACTCGCAACTTTAGCTTTACTGCAGTCACCCGACGGCAACAGTTCAATCAGTTTCGCGTGTGCCTGTGCTACGACATTGGCGCGATCAAGACGCGCCAGAAAATTCAGCACCGCTTCATCGTTTTGTCTTGCAAGTTCGGCGTTAGCCGCCGGTAGTCGGGCTTCCAAATCTTGCGGGTCAAAATAAACGCAATTGCGTTTTTGCGAAAACCGTACATCCGCACCAAAGTACTTTTCGTAAATACCTTCGGTACCGGAAATTTTGGTGCTGATCAAATCAACTTGTATCGGATTGTAGTCCGGTCGATACATAAACCGAATGAGTTTTAGCACCGTTGCGATCTGGCCATCGATCAACACGCGTCCAATACCCGACGACTCGGAGTGTGACAACTGGGACGGAAATACGAGCGCGGGAGTACCGCTCGTTTCGTCAAACGACGCATCGCCGGTTGTTGTTATAAAGGACTGGTACCGCACCCAGCGCTGACAAAAAGCGCGCAACGTACTGCTTGAAAGAAGTGCGAACCCCAACGCGTGAAATGTTGTTGGATGAACGAAGTCCGAGAAGCGCAAACCAAAAGCCGGGTCTTCAGTTAACTCTATTGCATCGGCAACAATTTTTCTGTGGCTAACCGGGTCCAGTCTTGCTGTCGGGTCGTTGATGCTCGCAAGATCAATACCTGCATCGCGCATGACCTTCGCCGCATCGACATTGTACGACTCGAGCGCTTGATAGATAGCAACCGCTATCGGCCCGTAGGTCGAACTTTCATTAATTGGACTTTCAATCATACTGGAGTCCTCTAAAGTGCCGACCACCAGTATAGGACGTTTTTACGCCGTACTGGCCAATTTCTCCGACATTATTTTGCTCATTTTGTACTTTTGAATCTTACCGGTCACCGTCATAGGGTATTCGTCTACAAACTCGATGTGTCGGGGGATTTTGAAATGAGTAATCTGACCCTCGCAGAAAGATCTTATGTCATCTGCTGAAATAGACACGCCGTCTTTAAGCTGGACCCAGGCGCATACTTCCTCGCCCATCTTCGCATCCAACACACCAAAAACCTGGACCTCGGCAATGGCAGGATGCGTATACAAAAACTCTTCGACCTCCCGTGGGTAAATATTTTCACCACCGCGAATAATCATGTCCTTAATTCGACCTACTATTCGCATATAGCCTTCATCGTCCATGATGCCGAGATCACCTGAATGGAGCCAACGCGCCTCATCGATTGTTACTTTGGTCTGCTCTTCGTCATCCCAATATCCCAGCATGACCGAATAGCCGCGTGTACACACCTCTCCCTTTTCGCCAATGGGTACCACACGACCGTCGGCGTCAATGAGTTTGATCTCAAGCCAGGGCACGGCCCTCCCTACTGTTTCAACGCGCTTTTCAATCGGGTCTTCGGGCAGAGTCATGTGATTAATAGGGCTCAATTCGGTCTGACCATAGCCAATTAGAATGTGTTTCATATTCATGTCTGAAATTACCCGTTTCATAA
Organism: Gammaproteobacteria bacterium; assembly: GCA_045107075.1. GTDB lineage: Bacteria > Pseudomonadota > Gammaproteobacteria > Steroidobacterales > SZUA-146 > SZUA-146. The sequence goes on along the minus strand of JBGCFV010000027.1, from coordinate 20,352 downwards.
CATCAACGGGACACGGTGAACCGGCCATCACTCCTGTTCTCAAGCTGGACAAATCAAACTTGGCGAAATCAGGATGACTCAGCTCCGCAAGAAACATGGTTGGCACACCGTGCAATCCGGTACAGCGCTCTGACTCCACCGCGCGCAAGGTCGTCGCAGGATCAAACGCTTCGTCCGGATAGACAACGGTAGAGCCGTGTGAAAAGCAGGCCAAATTTCCCAACACCATGCCAAAGCAGTGGTAAAGAGGAACCGGAATACACAAACGATCGGTGGGAGTGAGCCTCAGACCCTCACCCGTGAGGTAGCCGTTATTCAGAATATTACAATGCGTCAGCGTTGCACCCTTGGGGCTTCCGGTTGTACCAGAGGTGAATTGAATATTGATCGGGTCATCAGGGCGCAGTTCGTTTTTCAGTTCCGCTATGCGATCGTGATGGGCCTGAGTACCGGCGCTGCAGACATCCGGGAAATTAAACATACCCGGTGATTTGGTGTCGCCCATTCGAACGACTAATTCAAGATTTGGCAGCTTCTCTGACTTTAATTTCCCAGGTTCACAAGAGGTCAGCTCGGGCGCCAGCTCATACAGCATTTCAAGGTACTTGCTGGTTTTGAATTGCTCTGCAGTCACAAGCGCTTTGCAGCCGGCTTTATTCAGCGCGTATTCAAGCTCATACAGTCGATAAGCTGGATTAACGCACACCAGCAAAGCGCCAATTTTGGCGGTTGCCATTTGCGTCAGAACCCACTCGGAGCTGTTAGGTCCCCAAATACCGACACGGTCGCCCGCGACGATGCCGAGGTTGATTAAGCCCGCAGCCAATTCGTTTACCTTCTGATTAAATTCAGAATACGACCAACGGATATTCTGATGACACACCACCAACGCTTCGGTATCCGGATAACGACTGGCCACCTCGTCCAGATAGTTACCTATCGTTTCATAGATGATCGGTTCGCTTGACGAACCACAAGTATAACTCTGGGTTAACCCGGCCATTTCTTATCCTCAACAATATGAGCAGCGTGTACCAATGTAGCGTACATATTTACATGCGAGAAAAGTCAGGTGTTGTCAGTTTGCGTATAGCGACTGTCAATTCAGGCAGATTTCCCGGAATGGAAGGCTCAAACGATTCGACATGGAAGTTCTTCGTTGCAAGCCTCGCCAACAACCGTCATCACGAGCCTCGCAAACACCTGTCATTGCGAACCCCTCAAACACCCGTCATTGCGAACCCGCAACGCGGGTGTGGCAATCTCCGTCAGAATGCTACGAGCCAAACTAGAAAGGCAACTGTAACATCAAGAGATTGCCGCGCGCTTCGCGCTCGCAATGACATTACCTAAAGGCATTTCGTATTCTCGTGTTCTCACGCAGCCGTCAACGGCGGCGCCTTAAGTTCTTCGCGTTTTCTAACCACCACCAACGCCACATACACAAACACAATCGCTGGCACGGTAGCCGCTACGGTTATCGTCCAGCCAAATTTGTGAATCAGCAGCCCGGCCATAAGTGACGCGATAGCCGATACACTGAAAATAACAAACTCGTTAAAGGCCTGAGCCAAATAGCGTTCGGCCGGGCGATAGGAACGCGTTAGCAAGGTTGTGCCACTGGTGTACAGAAAATTCCAGCCGACCCCTAACAACAACATGGACCACCAGTAATGCATGTAAGCGTGACCGGCAAGACCAATGACAATACACACGGTAAGCGCAAAAGCGCCGGCGTGCGCCACCCGACCTGCACCGGCCTTGTCAATTAACCAGCCGGATATCAGCGCTGGCACGTACATTCCCAGTACGTGAGTACGCACAACGCCTGCTGTCTGTTCAAGACTGAAACCGTCAAGAACGTGCATGCTCAAAGGAGTGGCGGTCATGATCAGGCTCATGACCAGATAGCTGACGACGCCACAGGCTACAGCGACTACAAATACCGGTTGGCGAATCAGAGCGCCAAGAGGCCGTGCCGACTCGCCACTCTCATGTGCCAGTTGAGCCACGCGGGTTTTTTGCAATCCAAAATAAGCCAGCGCCATGGCAGCGAATAACATCGCCTGAAACGATAACCCACCTGCATGGGCAACACCTTCGAACCAGCTGACCCCACCGCTAGCCAGAGTCGGACCCAGAAGTGCACCTCCAATCGAACCGGATAGAACAAAACTAATGGCTCGTCCGGCAAAGCGCGGCTCCACCGACTCGGCCGCGACGAATCGTAGCTGACGAGCGAACGCGGTACTTAAGCCCATTAGTGTTGTAGCGGCGACCAAGCACCAAAACTGCTCGATAAACAGCGCGTAGATAATCAATAGTTGGGCCAATGCCGCAACCAGTGCCGCTGCTGCCAGCCCCCGCGCCCGGCCAATACGTCGCATGATCATTGCAGACGGCACCGTAAACAGGGCAATGCCAACGATATGCATGGTTAGCGGAAGAGTAGCAAGCGCCTTGTTTTCAGCTAGACGCTCACCGACAATTCCGCCGAACGTGACAACCTGAGAAGAACCACTAACCGCAACCAAACCACCAAAAAACAAGATCCACAAATTTCGATTGTGAATCAGTGAACTCATTTTTCGCCTTTGAGATAGCGCAGAAACTCGCCCGGGTCGTTGCCGTCAGCCAGCTGCTCAACAAGCGCGGAACCAACAATAACACCGTCCGCATGAGCACCAAGCTCCGTTACCTGCTGTGGTGAACGAATACCAAATCCGGCACATACCGGCACCTTCGACACGCTCATAATGCGCTTCAAGTATTCAATGACGTCAGAGGTCACCGGTTTGGCATTTCCTGCCGGACCGCCTGACTTGGCGCCTCCGGTTGTACCCGTCACCGTGACTGCGTAGACAAAACCGCTGGCGGTTTCGCACAGCTGCTTCATGCGCTCGTCAGTCGTGACCGGCGTAACGAGGTTAACCAGAGCAATGCCGTGCTTGTCGAGGTTGGGCTTTAACACCTCACTTTCGTCAAGCGGTAAGTCCGGGCAAATGATGCCGGCTACTCCGGCCGCCTCACAGCGCGGAGCAAGCTTATCACCCATGGCCAGAAGCGGATTCAAATAGCTCATGAGCAAAACCGGTGCGTCCCACTCACGTCGACTAATCTCTTCAAGAATCCAGCTTAGGGTCACGCCTTGTGCCAACGCCACCTGACTGCTTTTCTGTATGGTGACACCGTCCGCCATCGGGTCGGTAAACGGCACGCCGATTTCGACAATATCGGCATTCGTCGTTAAGCTCTCGAGGTTGCCCTGAAAGGCTTCGCGAGTTGGAAAACCGCCGGTCATAAACGCGACCAGCGCAGGTCGCCCTTCTGTCTTGGCTTTGGCAATAGCGTCGGTAATTCGATTAATTCCGCTCATTATCCGCCCACCTTGCTGACTTCTTGTAGCGTTGGCAAATCTTTATCGCCTCGTCCTGAAACGCCAATGAGAATAGTGCTGCCCGGATTATTGCGGGCGTACTCTTTTGCACCATAAAACGCGTGCGCCGTTTCAATCGCGGGCAGTATGCCTTCCAGCGCACAACATTCGTTAAGCGCTTCCAAAGCCTGTTTGTCGTCTACCGCCACATACTCGGCGCGCTCCGTGAGTTGCAGCAGAGCGTGCTCCGGGCCAACAGCAGGGTAGTCAAGTCCAGCCGACACAGAGTGCGTCTCGTAAACCTGTCCGTGCTCGTCGTGCAGCAACATGGACAAGCAGCCGTGCAAAACGCCGGGTGTTCCGGACACAAGACTGGCCGCATTGTCGCCAAGACCGACACCTCGACCGCCTGCCTCAACGCCCAGCAAATGAATGCTCTCGTCTTGTATCAGCGGATGGAAAAGACCAATCGCGTTTGACCCTCCTCCCACACAGGCCACCGCAACGTCAGGCAGTTTACCCGCCTGCTTCAACATTTGTGCGCGCGCCTCGTTACCAATAACCGACTGAAAGTGACACACCAGCTCAGGGTACGGGTGCGGCCCAACGGCCGAGCCCAGCAGGTAGTACGTTTCAAGAGGAGCCGACACCCAGTCACGCAGCGCTTCGTCAATGGCCGCGCGCAGGGTGCGGTCACCCGTTGTCACCGGCACCACCTCGGCACCTAGACGCTGCATGCGGTCAACGTTAGGTGCCTGACGCTCTACGTCCACTTCGCCCATGTACACGCGACACGGCAAACCCAACCGGGCACAAGCTGCGGCACTTGCCACACCGTGCTGGCCAGCACCAGTTTCGGCAATGATGCGCTTTACACCAAGACGCTTGGCGAGCAATGCCTGACCCATAGCGTTATTAATTTTGTGTGCACCCGTGTGAGCCAAATCTTCGCGCTTCAACCACACCTGTGCGCCCCACTCTTCGCTCATTCGCGCTGCATAAGAAAGTGGCGTTGGTCGACCCACCCAGTTGCGCAGCTGCTCGTCCAGCTCTTGCTGAAAGCTGTCGTCTTTCAGCACGTCACGCATACCTTCTGTAATACGGTCAAGCGGCGGCACGAGCGTCTCGGGAACAAAGCGTCCCCCGTACGGCCCGTAACGACCTCGCTTGTCGGGAAATTCGTTGTTAAGCATCTGCTTTCGCAGTGTGGCTGGATCTTGTGGAGCACTCATGATGTCTACTCTTGTAATTAATGCAAAGTATCGAAGTCTTAACTGTTTATCTAAAGCATGGTTGCCGTCGCCCGAGTTTCGCTGTCTCTAACACCGGCCACAAAATCGCGCATGCGCGCGTGGTCTTTTACACCGCGCTCTCTTTCAATACCGCTGCTAACGTCAACGCCAAACGGTGACAGCACGTTAATCGCCTCACCAACGTTATCCGGGTGTAGGCCTCCCGCAATAACAAGTTCGCGTTCAACGCTAAACGGTTTGGCCGCTAGCCAGTCGACTGTTTCACCCTGTCCGCTTAGCGAGCCTTCGTAAACAAATCGCTTGGGCATGCCGTCGAGTTTGGCACCGTCACCCTGTCGATAAACGGGCAGCGCTAATACGTCGTCGGGCAACGTAATCTGAGCCAAAGCCTGCCAGTCAGCCTGCAAACAGTCGGGCCTGAATTCTGCGAGTACTTCGTCGACGTCGCGCTGTGAGGGTCGCAGCATGACCGCGACGGTTTTAATCGCATCCGGCACTCGTTCGACTAAGCTGCTCGCATGAGCGGGCGACACCTGCCGTGCCGATTTGGCAAACACAAAACCAACCGCTTGTACGCCGCACTCCACGGCGATATCCACGTCACCTTGCGTTGAAAGCCCGCACAGTTTTATCCAAGTGGACATTCGTTAGACCCTGCCCTGTCGCGTAGTCCGGTCGCGTATTCCGGAAATGGCCGTAGCCGGGTGTTCGGTTTTCATCAGCAGCGTGCCAATCAGCGCCATGTCATATCCCAACGCATGAAGCTCAGCGGCTTCTTCCACCGAGTGAATACCACTCTCGGCCACCTTGGTAGCGCTGTCGGGAAAGTGGCCGGCTAAACGCTCAAACCGCGCGGGATCAATTTTCAAGGTCGTCAGGTCACGGCAATTCAAGCCTAACAAAACCTGGTCACTGGCAAACGGTGCCATGCGCGCAAGATCGACTTCGTCGAACGCTTCCAACAAAACGAACAGACCGAGGTCATTGGCGGTGTTGAGCATGCTCTCGAGTTCGGCATCGTCAAGCATTCGGGCAATTAACAGGGCACCGTCAGCACCGTGAATACGCGCCTCAAAGAGCTGGTACGGGTCGACCAAAAAGTCTTTACGCATTACGGCGGCCTGCTTGCCCACGTGGGCTTTTACCGCCGCCAGGTAATCGAGGCTGCCGTCGAAACGGTCGGGCTCGGTCAACACCGACAAAATGGACGCGCCGCCAAACACGTAATCGGCCGCTCGCGCGATAATGGACTCGGTTGTTACGCCCTCTGCCAGCTGTCCTTCAGCCGGCGAGCGCACTTTGATTTCGGCAATAACGTCCATGCAACCGTCGCTACTTTTGAAACGGGTGGTGGGCGGCAAGTCTTGACACCGCTCCATGGCCTGCTCTGCCGAACAAATCGTTTGGGCTTTTTCACTGCGGGCTTTGGAGCTTTGCGCCATGCTCGCCAGGAAGTCACTCACGTCGACGCTCCGTTGCTATTGCTTGCCAGTCGGTCAAGCAGCTTCGCGCCGCGCTGAGCATTAATCGCTTCACGAGCGTGAGACATAGAGGCACGGAACGAGTTGGTAGTGCCGGTAACTTCCAGCGCAAGCGCAGCCCCAAGCACCAGGGCATTGAGGTGTGGCCCTTTCTCCTTCCCACGCAGAACGCGCTCAAGTTCTTTGGCGTTGTAGTTGGCGTCACCGCCAGCGAGGTCAGCGCCTGTACAACGTGCAATCCGGTAGTCGAGTGGATCACGCACTTCACGCGTCACAGACCCTCGCGTCACGTCGAACAACACAAACGGACCAACAGGCGTGGCTTCGTCCCATCCCGGCTCACCGTGAATAACGAACATGCGTTCTATGTCCATACCGGACAAGGCTTCAGCCATTAGTTTGGCCATGGGCTCGCTGTAAGCGCCAATGACACCAAATGGCGGTCGCATCGGATTAGCCAGCGGACCCAAAATATTAAACACCGTGCGAATGCCGATGGCCTGGCGAACTGGCGCAATGTTTTTCATCGCGGGATGAAAGTACGGCGCAAACAAAAAGGTAAAACCGTAAGTCGCAAGAGTCGCTACAACGTCTTCGCTGGTTGACGGCATGGATACGCCAAGCTTTTCGAGCACGTCGGCGCTGCCGCTCTTGCTCGATACAGAACGATTGCCATGTTTGACGACGGTGAGTCCGGCCGCCGCCGCGAGCAACGCACTGCCCGTTGAAATATTCACGCTACCCGAGCCATCACCGCCTGTTCCCACAATATCGACGGCCGCTACGTTAGAGGGTAGCTCAGGTCTTACGGCTCGTTCACGCATAACGTTGGCAAAGCCACGTATTTCGTCGGCGTGTTCACCTTTACAGCGCAGCGCCGTCAGAAAGGACGCCGCCAGTGCCGGAGGCACTTCGTCCATGAGGGCATGCATGACGTCACCCGCCTCGCTCTCACTGAGGTGTTTACCGTCAAGCACTGTGTTTAGTGAGGACTGAAGTTGACTGCTCTGTTGTGTCGTCATGCCGGGACCTGTTCTATAAACGTTTTCATTAACTGCATGCCGTCCGGAGTCAAAATACTCTCGGGGTGAAACTGTACACCTTCAACGGTCAACGATTTGTGGCGCACGCCCATTATCTCATTTTGAGCGGTACGTGATGTGACGTAGAGCTCTTCCGGAAGCGTCTCGTCCGTCGCCGTCAGTGAGTGATAGCGCCCGGCCACGAAGGGCGAAGGAATATGTTGATACAGTCCTTTGCTGTCGTGCTCTACGTCAGAGGTCTTACCGTGCATTTGACGCGTGGCGCGAACAATGGTGCCACCGAACGCAGCAACAATAGACTGGTGGCCAAGGCACACACCCAAAATAGGTACTACGCCAGCCAGCGCCTTGATGAGTTCGACTGAAACACCAGCCGTCTCGGGATTACCCGGCCCAGGTGAAATAACCAGATGGGTTTTGTCGGCCGTGACCGCGTCCTCGAGAGAAATCTGATCGTTTCTGTGCACGCTTACCTTGGCGCCCAAACCACGAAAACCTTGCACCAGATTAAATGTAAACGAGTCGTAGTTATCAATCATGAGAATATGCGCGCTCATAGCCCGTCCCTCGCCATGGCCAGCGCCTGACGCAAGATATCGGACTTGTGCAACACTTCTTCGTACTCAAGACGCGGGACGCTGTCTGCGACAATGCCCGCTCCGGCCTGAAATCGGTAGCGTCCCTGATGAAAGATCATGGTGCGAATGGCAATGGCTTGATCGAGATTACCTTCGTGGTCAAAGTAACCTATGGTGCCGGCGTAAAAGTCGCGACGCACGGGCTCGGCCTCTTCAATTAATTCCATGGCGCGTACTTTTGGCGCCCCAACCAGAGTACCCGCTGGAAACGCCGCTGCAAACAAATCGAAAGCGTCAAACTTTTCTTCAACCTGACCTTGTACGCCACTGACCAAATGCATAACGTGACTGTAACGCTCAATGGAGCGAAACGGCTCCACTTTAATCGTACCGGGTACCGCAACACGCCCAAGGTCGTTGCGCGCCAGGTCGACCAACATGACGTGTTCGGCGTTTTCTTTGGGATCTTCTCGCAGCGATATTTCAAGCGCAAGATCGCGTTCAGAATCGTCATCGCGAGGTCGCGTGCCGGCAATCGGACGCAGCGAAGCGACACCGCTCTGGAGTCTGACTAACGCTTCCGGAGACGAACCAACTATTTGAGCGTCGCCTAGCTCGACAAAGTACATATAGGGAGACGGGTTCAACAGGCGCAGCGCCCGGTACGCCATGAAAGGGTCAATGCTTGTTTCTCCTGAAAAGCACACCGACAGCACAAGCTGAAACACCTCTCCCGCCGCAATTTGCTCCTGTGCCCAAAGCACTTTTTCTTCGAACTCTTCCTGCGTCATGCTGGCATCGGGAGCGGAGTAGTGAGCGCCCTCGGGCTGAGTATGTTCGACAGCGCCCCGCAGCGCTGCGATTACGTTGTTACGCAACGCCTGACGTGTCGCCTCACTCCCCGAATGCAGCAATGCAGCCCGCCGCGTCAGGTGGTCAAACACCAGCATAGAGGACGGCGCAACGAAGGCCGCCTCAGGCAAATCGGTTTGCTTCTGTGTGTTAACAGGCAAAGACTCGAAATAGCGCACAATGTCGTAGCTAAGCACACCAACCAGGCCACCCTGAAAAGGCAGGTCGTCCATTTCAGGTTCAAGTTTGGGTGAGAGCTTTAAGAGTTTTCTCAGCTCGTTAAGCAGCTCGTCGCGCGATGCCGGTCGTTCTTGCAAGACGCCGTTAACCATCAAACCGTCAGGTGTTAGCCTCGCCTCAAGACCGTCACCAAATCCGATGAACGAATATCGGCCCAACTGGGTCCCGTGCTCCACACTCTCAAGTAAAAACCTCGGCCGAAACGGTTTCAGTTTCATAAAGGCAGACACCGGAGTGTCGAGGTCTGCAGCAATATCGAACAATGGATTCATAGTGTCTCGATTAAACGGTTCTTCAATTCAAAGCGCTGCAATATTCAGCGCATAAAAAAACCCGCCTTCTCTAAAAAGAAGGCGGGTTTTGCGTTGTTCTGCTTTTTGTCGTTCAGCCTACAACACGCCCACCTGGGTGACGTGCCACCAAGTGCCAGCGCTGCGTGTTGCTAAATTCGACGTAAACTTCATGCCTTTGTTTTACGTCAAAACACGCAGAGCGTCAAGCGTCGGATGGCGGCTAACGCAGCAGCGGTTCTCAGCGCTTGTTACGCTCGACATAATCCATCACAAAACCTTCCAGAACCGACAGCGGGATGGGTCCCTGTCGTAAAACGACGTCGTGGAATTCGCGAATATCGAAGTTATCGCCCAGTTCCTTTTTTGCCGTTTCACGAAGCTCTAATATCTTCAGCATGCCTACCTTATAAGCGGTCGCCTGAGACGGCATGACAATGTAGCGCTCAATGGCTTTAACCACGTCGGGCGTCGGATTGGGTGTGTTCGTGCTCAAGTAGTCAATCGCCTCTTCACGCGTCCAGCGCTTGTGGTGCAGACCGGTGTCGACGACCAGTCGACAAGCGCGCCACAACTCCATGGCCAGTCGACCGAAGTCGGAATACGGGTCTTCGTAGAAACCCATCTCTTTGGGAATGTACTCCGAGTACAATCCCCAGCCTTCAGTGTACGCAGTGTAGCGACCGTACTTGCGAAATTTGGGAATACCTTCGAGTTCCTGAGCAATGGCAATTTGCATGTGGTGCCCTGGAATACCTTCGTGATACGCCAGCGCTTCCATTTGATAAATGGGCATGCTCGACATCTTGTACAGGTTTGCATAGTACGTACCAGGACGTGAGCCATCTGGCGCAGGCTGCTGGTAAAACGCTTTACCGGCCGACTTTTCGCGAAAACCTTCTACCGCTTTTACCACCAGATCAGCTTTGGGCTTGGTGATAAAAATAGAGTCAAGCCTGCTTTTCATAATGTTAATAAGACTAGTCGCTTCGTCGAGGTAGCGCTGCTTACCCTCGGCGGTTTCAGGGTAATAGAACTGTGAGTCCGTACGAGTGAACTCGAAAAATTCCTGCAGGTCTCCTTCAAAACCAACCTTACGCATGATGTCGCGCATTTCGTTGTGAATGCGCGCCACTTCGTCCAGACCGAGGTTGTGAATCTCGGTAGGCGTCATGTCTGTAGTGGTCGTGTCACGCAGCGCCATGGCGTAAAACTCGTCGCCGTTTGGAAATTTCCAGGCGCCGTCATCAGTATTCGCCCGTTTTTCCAGTCCGACCAGGTACGTCTGCAGCTTTTGGAAAGCCGGCTGAAAGCTGGTAAGAAGCGCGTCGGTCGCTTGCGCGATCAAATCGTCTTTCACTGACTGATCGATATCGAGCTTACCCACCTTGCCTTTGAAGTCAGCCAGAAGCGCACTGTCTTTAGTGGACGATGAATCGAACGGCTGGTTCGACAGCACAAGATCGATATCGTTAATGGCGTAGGGATACACAAACTTCGGCGCTGTAATGCCTTTTTCTTCGCGTATTCTCAAGTTCTCAATAACCTGGTCAATGCTTTCGTCAACCAGATTCAAGCGGGAAATATACGCTTCGGCATCTTTTAGTTCACTGACTCTGTGAATGTTTATCATGAACGAAGGAATACTGGACTGAGCACCCCGCATCTGATTCACAGGATACGAGTTGAAACGAAACGGGTGCCGACGAATTTGACGTTCAGACTGCTCTTCGAAAAGGCGGTAGCTCATCTTCGCTTGCTCGTCGAGTTTGTCGTAGTCGATGGTTTCGCGTAGCTCTTTCAGATCGGCTTTGGTGTACGCCAGCTCTTTAATCGCATTTGCGTCAGAGTTGTCGCCCCACTTATCCTGGTCCTTCTTAATGCCCAGATAGCTCTGGTAGGTCGGACTGCGCATAACGCCTTCGTTAAATTTTTTCTCAAAGAACGCATTGGCTCGTTCGCTCTCGGTTTGAGCGGCCATTTTGTCGGCTTTCATCATGGCGTCGTCTGAACCGGAGTACGTACTGCTGCACCCCGTTAAAACGGTAGCGACTACCAACATTCCCAAAAACTTCTTCACGATCATCTCCCAAACAGCAAACAGCTCCGTGTTTGCCCTACGTAATGCCGTACATCAACGGCAGCAAAATTGAAAACATAACCCACATGACGAGGGTAAGCGGGATACCAACCCGCAAAAAGTCGCTGAACTTGTACCCTCCGGCACTCATAACCAACAGGTTGGTTTGATAGCCCATAGGAGTGGCAAAGCTCATATTGGCCCCAAACAGAACGGCCAGAAAAAACGGTTCGGCTGGCGCGCCCAGTTGCTGCGCCACGCTGAGCGCTATAGGTGTTCCGATACCGGCTGCCGCGGCGTTCGAAACCATATTAGTCAAAACCGCCATGACCAGCATCAGGCCACTTAATATAACCGGCGTTGGCATCGAATGCGTCGTCGCCACAAACACCTGCGCGATATACTCGGCGCCTCCTGTGCGTAACAACGCAAGTGACAGTGCCAGACTGGTGACAATGATCATGATGACCGGCGCACTTAATGAAGACAGCACGCCGTTCCAGTTCATGGTGCGTGTCACCACCAGAAGCATTACCCCGGCCAACGCGCTGACCACAATGGGAAGCAATCCAAAAGCCGCCGTACCTATGACCAAGGCGCTAATCAGCAGCGCTCGCTTGGCCAGTTTGGAATCGGGCAAACTCACTTTACCGGAAAGCACCAGCATGGCGCCGCCCTGACGCAGGTCGCGAATACTTTCCTCTGTACCCTGCACCAATATAACGTCACCCGAACGTAACCGCACGTCGCCGATGTCACCGTCAGTATCCACACCCTGTGTCTTGGCACGGTGAATAGCGAGTGGCGCCAAATTGTAGCGCAACATAAATTTAACCGAGTTCAAGGTGCGCTGGTGCAGCAGCGAACCTCGCGTCACCACCACCTCGGCCAGCGTCTGGCCTTCAGCTGTCAGCGGGTGCGCGTCGTCAACAGGTGTGTCTTCGTCAGTGTCACTGTTGGCAGTAAACAGGGTTAACCCAAGAACCGTCTCAAACTCTTTGAGCTGTTCGGGACGATCATTAACGTATAGAAGGTCGCCCGCCTGAATATTGACGGACGGCAGTTTGGTAATAAAGAGTGCCTCCCCAAATACACCGGTGCCACGCTGTATGCGCATGACCGACATGCGGTTACCGGTTTGAGCAAGTACTTCAGACAGCGTCTTGCCCTCGGGAAAACTGCCTTCTGTCACCCGGAACATGGCGTTAAACACTCTGGGGGATGTGTCGTTCATGGGCGGGGTTCGCTCAGGCAGCAGCTTGGGGGCCACCAGCCAGAGAAACAAAATACCGACAATGCCTGCGATCAGAACAGGCAGAGTAAAGTGGAACAAACCGTTAATTTGCAGCCCAAGATCGGCCGCAATGTCGACGGCCATGAGGTTGGTTGACGTACCAATAGTGGTAGCCATGCCGCCGATAATGGTCGCAAGTCCCATGGGCATAAGCATGCCTGTCGGCGATTGGTGGGTACGCAGTGCGGCAGCCACCAATACGGGTAGCAGCATTACCACGATGGGCGTGTTGTTCAAGAATGCGCTGGCAAAGGCCGAGATCACCAGCGTAAGCAGCATGGTCGTTTTGGGTCGACGCTTCCAGCCCGAGGACATTAGCAGCACCACCGACCGCAGAGCACCCGTTTCTTCGAGCGACTTACCCACTACCATCAACGCACCAATGGCGATGACGGCCTGATTGCCGAAAAACTGATAGAAATCCCGAACATCAATATAGCTGCCGTTCTCACTTTCGTAAGGAACGACAAAGAAGGCGATGATGAGCGCTGAGAGAATGATCAGGCACGACGTTTCCAGTGGAATTCGATCGCGCGAAAACAACAGCAGTGCAACAAGCGTAAGCACCATCGCAAATATAGCGTGCGGATCAGGAGATGGGGGCAAGCGAACCTCGAGCTATGGCAGGGAAGTGACCGGCTTTAGCACATTAACAGTGCCTTGGGCCTGTCGCCCAACGATCGATAATGCTATCGCAAAACGCTACTTCTGACAGCATACGCAACGCGCCCAACTAGCGTAAGTGTCTGCCACTAATGGAATTCTCTCTTTTAACAGCATAGAGCCAAGCGTGCTGTATGCGCCTACAAAGCCACTTGACGCGGATTGCGAATAATGCTGAGGCCATTTACCTGGAGAAGCATCGCGCCAGTGCTGCACGCGATCAACCAACTAACTCTGGCGTGGCTCGGACCAACTCGAAGCAGCAAGGTCAATGCCCAGGTCAAAAATCCCGTCACTAGGCAGCCACTTCCTGTCTCAATAATCAGAGTTCGAAGTAACCAGATGGAGATTGCCACACCCGCTACGCGGGCTCGCAACGACGAAAACGTACAACGTCATTGCGAGCGCTCAGCGGCTACTTTTAATCCGGCAGCAAGGACAGACTCTCGACTTAAGAGACAAGACGTCGTGCACAAACAAGCCATTACATTGGCGACAAGACAATACAACGAGTTCTTCGCCGCTTTGAAGAGCGTCGCACAAAGACCAGGCCCGCTCGAAGCAAAACTCAGGCTTTTGGCTAATCGCGCCGTACATGGCAAAGGCTCGACAGAACCGCGTGCCGTAGGCGATACCACGAGACGCCATTAAAGGAGCCTGTGCACTGTACTGCGGTAGCAAACCGAACTGTATTAACAAGCTGGCAAGTGTTGCGCTTTGCCTTTGGGTTTCAAGGTTACGCATAAAAATGCCGGTTCGTTTGGGTGACTTCCCACGCTGGCGGCGAACGGGGCTGCCTTTGGTATCTTTAAAGTAGGTTGTGTACAGCCGGCGAATCCGATCGTCGGACAAACCGGTACACCCTCGAATGGTATGCGTGCGCGCCTCGTAGGCAATCATTTGAAGAGCCAATTCAATCTGACCTTTTTCACGCATGTAGCGAATGGAAGTTGTACTCATAGTGACCCCAAAATTGTGTTGCGTTGCAATATTTTCGGCTCTTTTGTGGTCCATTTGGACCAAACTCAGCATTTAAACTAGCATAATTGGTCCAACTGGACCAATATTTAGTAATTCGGCAAAAGTTGAAGAAATTCAGTTCATATACAACAAGCCTGTTTTATTGCCCATTTTGAGCCGATTTGTCGCTCCCGTTTTGGAGTAAATCCGCCCACTCTGACCGACCGCCAATTTTCTGGAGCACGCCATGTCATCACCCGACCACGACCACCTGTCTCGCCACCTGCTGCGAGAACTCAGCAGCCTGAACTATCGTTTTATTCAGCTGCTGATTAATACGCAGAACGACCCGGAATATTTTGGCCTCACAGAACTTCTGCACCAACGGTTGTGTCAGCTAAGCGAAAGCGATCAACGTCGACTGGCTTCGTGTCCGTACGGGCTGTTCGAACTACGACTTAACGAGCCGGCTACCTGGGAAAACTGGCTCGAAGAAAAACCAGCTTCAGCGGACCTTCCCTCCAGCGCTCAACAATTTACTCTGGCGGTACTGATGTACACACAGCAGCTGTCACTGGAAAATAATGACCTTGGTCGCTTACTCCTCGGACTTGTGCCTCGGGTCGCCGAGCAATTCAGGCAGGCCAGTATTGGCCGTCTAATGGACACAGCGCCGCTCGTCAGTCATAACTTGCGCATTCGTTTAATTGACGATCCCAATTTCTGGCCCGACCTCGTTAACTACGTGAGAGACGGCACCCAGGAACAATACGTAGCGGCACAGACTTCAGCATTGCAAATTTTGGCGGCGCAGCTTTGAGCTTTGTATCTTTGATTGAGTACGACACTTCCGCGAGCGTTAACGAGTGACGTTGCTGCAGTAACGAAAACGAACTCTGTGAATGACGAAAACGAATACAGTCATTGCGAGCGCGAAGCGCGCGGCAATCTCTCAACGCAGCCTCAACCTATCTTGGTCAACCTGGCTCGAAGTAACCGGATGGAGATTGCCACGCCCGCTACGCGGGCTCGCAATGACGAAGACGAATACTGCCATTGACGAAAGCGAACTCTGTGAATGACGAAAGCGAATACTGTCATTGACAAAAAAGAACTCTGTCAATGACCAAACCGACCCTGAATAATGCTGGCGTACAGCTCCGCGTCGACGTTGCCGCCGCTCAAAATAACACCCGCGCTGGATGAGGATGACGCCGCACCACTCAACAGCGCAGCAATTCCAAGCGCACCCGACGGCTCAACCACGATATTCAGTCGCTCAAACAAGAACTGCACCGCGTCGGCAATCTTCTGCTCACTCACGGTGACAATATCAGTCACCAAATCTTTCATAAGCGCGAAATTTCGCACGCCAACCGCGGGTGTTCGGGTTCCGTCAGCAATGGTGTCTATCTTGTCGAGTCGCACAATGTGGCCACTTCGAAGTGACTGGGCCGCATCGTCGGCATTAGCTGGCTCCACGCCAATCACTTGGGTATGCGGAGAGAGCGCATGAGTGGCAACCGCCGAGCCAGACAGCAGCCCACCACCACCAACCGGAACCAGCAATACATCGAGTGGTTTACCACCCGCCGCCTTTACCTGATGATGTAACTCAAACGCCGCAGTACCCTGACCGGCAATCACATCATAGTGATCAAACGGCGGTACCAAAACGGCGTGAGCCGCCTCGGGCAGCGACGCCGCAACCTCTTCCCTTACCGCACTGCGCGGGTCAAAGGTCACAACGTTGGCACCGTACTCTCGGGTAGCAGCAAGCTTGGCCGCCGGGGCGTTTTCGGGCATGACAACTGTGAGATGTATATCCAGCAAGCTGGATGCCAACGCCATGGCTTGAGCATGATTGCCGGAAGAAAACGTCAGCACACCGCAGGCTCTTTGCTTTGGACTCAAAGCGGACAGCGCGTTGTAAGCGCCCCGAAACTTGAACGCACCAACTCGTTGGAATTGCTCGCATTTAAGCCAGGCTTTAGTACTGGCCCGCGCGTCGAGCGTGGTGCTTGTGAACACTGGCGTAACGTGGGCTGCACCCTGCAACCGCCCGACCGCCTCATTAATCTTTGCCATCACCTCGGCAGAAGTCAGCAACTGGGTGTTATCATGCGTATCGGTTTGGGAAGGGGGCATCACAGTTCCTGTGTTTTTAAGACCAATTGACTTAAACCAAACTTGTCAAAATAACTTTAACGGCGTTCGTCTTCACGAGCGCCTGCAACAAGGTTTCGATTCACGCAAATGGCCAAAATGTATTTCTATTATTCGGCGATGAATGCCGGAAAGTCTACCGCGTTGCTGCAGTCCAGTCACAACTACCGGGAACGGGGCATGAACACCCTGATACTCACGCCGAAGATTAATAACCGAGACGGTGACGGCGTGATCAAGTCGCGAATTGGCCTCGAAGCTGAAGCGATATCACTGGCGCCCGAAGACGACGTTCTGGCTATTGTCCGAAAACACACCTTAATAAATCCGATTCACTGCGTGCTGGTAGACGAAGCACAGTTTCTGAGCAAACAACAGGTGTATCAACTTGGCGATGTCTGCGACCGACTGAACATTCCGGTACTTGCCTACGGTCTGCGCACAGACTTTCAAGGCGAACTGTTCGACGGCAGCAAATATTTGCTCGCTTGGGCCGACAACCTGAACGAAATTAAAACGGTGTGTCACTGCGGCAAGAAGGCCACCATGGTCATTCGCATGAACGGCGACGGTGAGCCGGTTCGTGAGGGCGAACAAGTCGAAATTGGCGGTAACGAAAGCTATGTCTCGATGTGCCGCCACCACTATAAAGAAACGCTCGGTCACTAAACCCAAGCGTCGCCGTGTGAGCACGCATCCGAGCGGTTTCAAACACAACCAATTTTGTTATGCATCCGATGCGGTATCTTTGCTATTCTCGAGCGCTATTCGCCGCAGTATGCGCATCCCTTTCGGAGACAATCATGAAACTCGAATCAATCGCTTTACACAGTGGGTACACAGCAGAGGCCACAACAAATGCGGCGGCTGTACCTATTTATCAAACCACCTCGTATACGTTTAACGATACGCAACACGGCGCAGACCTGTTCAACCTGGCCGTGCCAGGTAACATTTATACCCGCATCATGAATCCGACTACGGCTGTACTTGAACAGCGCCTGACCGAAATGGAAGGCGGCATTGGCGCGCTGGCCGTCGCGTCCGGAATGGCTGCCATCACCTACGCGATTGAGTGCATCGCGGGCACCGGTGACAATATTATTAGTACGACGCAGCTTTACGGCGGAACGTACAACCTGTTTGCTCACTCACTGCCTCGTCAAGGCATTGAAACGCGCTTTTTTGAAGCCGACGATTTCTCCACGCTTGAAAACGCCATTGACGACAAAACCAAAGCGATTTTCCTGGAGTCTATTGGCAATCCGGCTGGCAACATTGTCGACATCAAGAAAATCTCTGCCATCGCCAAGAAACACGGCGTTCCAGTCATCGTCGACAACACGGTAGCGACACCTGTTTTATGCCGACCTTTCGAACTCGGTGCCGACATAGTGATTCACTCTCTCACCAAATACATTGGTGGTCACGGCACCACCATTGGCGGCATCATTATAGACTCGGGCAAATTTGACTGGGTAGCCAACAAAGAGCGGTTCCCGGTTATGAATCAGCCAGACCCGTCGTATCACGGCGTCGTCTACACCGAAGCGCTGGGCGAAGCGGCTTACATTGGTCGTTGCCGAGTGGTTCCGCTTCGCAATACCGGCTCAGCGCTGTCTCCTCACAGCGCGTTTTTGATCATGCAGGGCCTTGAAACTCTGGCGCTGCGCATGGAACGCCACTGCAGTAACGCCCAAGCCGTTGCCGAACACCTCGCGGCGCACGACAAAATCACCTGGGTCAATTACGCAGGTCTCGCCGACAGCAAGTACCGCGAGAACTGCAACAACATCACCAGCGGTAAAGCGTCCGGCATTTTGAGTTTCGGTATCAAAGGCGGCGCCGAGTCCGGGGCCAAATTCATCGACGCACTGCAAATGATTCTGCGACTGGTCAATATTGGAGACGCCAAGTCTCTAGCCTGCCACCCTGCGTCTACAACTCACCGTCAGTTGAGCCCGGAGGAACTGGCTACGTCAGGTGTATCCGAGGACCTGGTTCGAATCTCGGTTGGTATTGAACACATTGACGATATTCTGGCCGACATTAATCAGGCACTCGATGCCGTTGGTTAAAGACTGAACAACCCGAAGTTGGAAAAACCGGCAACCGGCGCGTGCATTTTCCACGCGCCGGTTGCACACTTGCGCTATGCGAGTAATGGCCATCAGCCCTAGCGGCGACCTCCCCGAAACCCACCAGCTCATTGGCCTCGCCAAGCGCGGTGTGGACATGACTATTTTGCACGGTGCCGACGCGCCCAATGTCGCGCTCATCGAAGCATCCGGCGTTCCTCATAAAGTGCTCGAACTGAACAGCCGCTGGGATAAAAAGGCAACCCGTTTTATTCGGCAGGAAATTCTCGATACAGACCCCGATATTATTCACATGTTCACCAATCGGGCCGTGCAAAACGGACTGCGTGCGAGTCGCGGACTCCGCCCGCGCCTCTTGGCCTATCGCGGCATTGCCGGCGTAGAAAAAGTGCACGACCCAATCTCGTGGCTAACTTTTTTGAATCCCCGCATCGATAAAATAATTTGCGTTGCCGATGCGATACGACAGCATTTGGTTAGCCTTAAACTACCGGGCTGGCGTTTTCCGCCCGACAAAGCCATCACCATTCACAAAGGCCACGACGTTGACTGGTATCAAAAGCCCGCCGTAGCCCGGTCTTCTCTTGGCGTACCTGAAGAGGCCATAGTGCTGGTATGCACGGTGAACGACCGCCCCCGAAAAGGACTGCCGTATTTAATAGACGCCTGCCATCAAATGGCAGAACTTGAGAACCTTCACGTACTGCTCGTCGGTAACATCGATAAAAACAACTACACCGAAACGCTGGCTCGCTGCGCCATGAGCGACCGTATTCATTTCACCGGCTACCGCAAAGACGTCACGCAAGTCATTGCCGCCGCCGACATCTGTATTCTGGCGGCCACCAAACGAGAGGGTTTGCCACGCGGGATCATTGAAGGAATGGTCAACGAAGTCACGCCTACCGTGGCCGACGCGGGCGGTAGTCCGGAGCTTATTGAACACGGCGTCAGCGGCATGATTTTCGCGCCAGCCGACGCCTCCGCTATTGCCGACACCATTCGCTACCTCGTTACGCATCCTGAAGAATGCCAAGCAATGGGTAAGGTAGCGAGAGAGCGTATCAAGCGCGATTTTAACTACTTGACGACTATCGATAAGACGTTCGAGGTTTATCAGGAATTAGCCGCTAAAGCGTAGTTCGATACGTTAGAGTCTCCATGAATGCATCGCTGCACTCGTTCTGAAACCCCATAACCCTCCTTAAGCTAATGTTTTATATATTAAAATATGCTAATATACTGTATGTATAACCAGCTAAGGAAAGCACATGGAATACGCCAATAATCAGGCCACCCGTAACGAAATTCTGGCTGACGAAATCTCCTGTCTGGCCGCTCATATCCACGCTGCTACCTATCGCTTTCTGGTTAAAATTCGAGAGTTTGACGAACGCGAAGCGTGGGCCGAGATGGGAGCGAAAACCTGTGCGCAGTGGCTGAACTGGCGCTGTGGCATTAGCACGCACACGGCCCGTGAAAAACTTCGTGTGGCACACGCGCTGGTCGACCTTGAGAAAATCTCTGCGTCGTTCGAGCAAGGTGAATTGAGTTTTTCAAAGGTCCGCGCGGTCACCCGCATTGCCAACAAAGACAACGAAGACTTCTTGCTCAACATTGCACTGAGCGGCACGGCTGCTCAACTTGAACGCGTGGTCCGCTGCGAGATTCGAACTGAACGTGAAGTTGATCTCGAGACTCGAACGGATGCCGCCTTCGACAGTCGCGAGTTTAGCTGGCGTGAAAACGAAGACGGCAGCGTGGAGTTTTTTGGTCGGCTACCGGCTGAGCTTGCCGAAAAGATCACTAACGCGGTCACTGAGTGTGAGAAAAACGTCCCCGCGGAGACGTCTTCTGCCAAAACGCGACGCGCCGATGCGTTAGTGTCACTCGCCGAGTCGGGCTGTGACGGTTATGAAGTCACACTGCACGTCCCCGCGGGGACGTCGCAGGCGGCGAACACTCTGGAATCTGGTG
>JBGCFV010000026.1:0-13286 GCA_045107075.1 Gammaproteobacteria bacterium | reverse complement strand
CCGAGTTTGTTTTCGATTTGGGAAAGTGCCAATTTGGCACGATTGTGTGCGCCTGCCAACATTGTAAGATGCCCTCTGGCCCACCCCAATTGTGATTGCACTGTCGCGGCAAGTTTCGGGCTGCCAGAAACGAGTGCCAGGAACTCACTCTCCTCTGTGGCTCTGAAAGGGGACAGGCCAAACTCAAGGCCAATATCAATGGCGTTATCTCGCCGTGGTCGAAACGTGACTTCCTGTGCTTTTATGATAGCGGTCATCAGCTGCCTGTAAGTCTGAAGGCTTTCTACTATCGCTTCGTCGCGTAAAATGCCAAGGTCTCCCGAGCTGACCAAGGAATCAAACGCTGTCGTGCTGGGTGCCGCATTCGGCACAAGAACGGCGACCGACCAGAGTTCGTTTCGACGTGGTTCCAGCCTTTGCGCTAATCCTTTGTCGCCGGATTCAAGATATTGCTCGAAAAAGTCCGCGAAAACCATCCCGTCAATTTCTAGTTTATCCGTCAGCATTTGACCTTGCGGTACGCTCGCATTATCAAGAATATGATTGATAATGACGATTTTGGTCACGTCACTGTCGATATGTTTGGAATAATCCTCGATGTCCGCCCGCAGGTCAGTGGCAATATTGCGAAGGATTTGTGTTTCGCGCTGTCGCTCGCCTAGTGCATCGTTCCAGTTTGCAACCTGAAGACCAATGAAAACACCGATAACGACGATGATAAAATCTATAAAAACGGCAAACCAGTTTTCTTTTTCTATGTGGGCTTTAACACGGCGGAAGATCATTCTTTTGGCTCCTCATGTTCCCACCCTACGACATTATCCAATTCGTCATGCAAGGACTGAATATCATTTTCCATAGGCTTGATAATTAAATTAAAGAACCCTTTGATACGACCAAGTTGGCCTGATAAATCATTGAGAAATGCTCTGCTGTCTGCCATCCCGGTGTGATCACAATCGTCGCTCACCACTGGCCTAAAAGGGTTGCCTTTCATCAAGCCTGGATATGCGGATCTGAAGTTTATATTCCGTGAAATAAGAAGATCTAAGTGATCTCGAATATTTGCATTAGATTGCTGTAGCAAAATGATTTTGCGGCGCAGCTGCTCATCGCGAATAAGATCTAACTTGCCGCCCAAGAGAACCTCGGTCAGTGTTGGGAGCTTAGCTGGCGGATGTCGTAACATATGCGCTGATAATATAAGCTGACACTCTTTTTCGCTCAGAGGGCGCAATATCTCTTCGCCGAAAAATAATTTCTCAAGACTGTCAAGAGATGAGTACCTCTTACGGTAAAATCCTGCAAACGCAGCGAGGTCAGCACTCGCTGCTTCAACATCGAAATGCATGCGTTCCAGTAATTCTACTTCAGCAATATTGTCTAGTCTTGCTTGTCTCCAATCATTGGCTTGTAGACCCATAAAAAGACCTAACACAACAATGCAAAAATCGATGAATACGGCAAACCAGTTTTCTTTTTCAATATGGGATTTTATTCTTCTTAATAACATATTCAATCCTTAAATCATGCAGTCATTGCGAGGAATGAACGCAGTGATTGACGCGGCAATCTGTTTAAAGCCGTCTCTGCGTTGGGAGATTGCCGCGGCACATCTTCGATGCACCTCGCAATGACGTGCTCATTTTATCATTCAAATACTTCTTTCAATTTGGTTCCTGCATCAGTTTTTAGTGCTTAACACCGTATCAAGTACGAGGCATGCTTGAATCAGCAATAGGAAAAGCTTTGAGATATTCAGTGAATCGAGGTAGCAGCACTAGTTTGTCTCCTGGGTGGCTTCCAAAACCCTTAATTGGGAATTAAGCTCATCACGCACCTCAATCTGCCAGTCTACGGTTTCTTGATTAAACTCCGTTACAGCAAGATCGACTTCCCTGACGGCAGCAACCGCATGGACGGACCCTATGGACAGGCATACCAAAAAGACCCTATTGAACCCTATAAAGACCATAAAGACCATATGGACAGGCATACCAATCCAATCGTCACCATATTCAAACACTCCAATATCTAGTGCCTGTCCATGGCGTTACCATGGCGTTAGTCCATGGCGTTCCTGTTCCTGTCCATGGCGTTCCTACGGCACCGATACCGCTGCCAGCGGCGGTTTGGTTACTGGGTTCTGCCTTGTTGGGAATTGGGTTTGCCAGTACGAAAAAAAAAGCCGGAGCGTTGTAATCCCCCCGGAAAATAATCGCGATTAGGAGTAGAATTTTCAACTAATCAGGTGATTTTACGAATGAAGAAAGGAAAATTCCCAGATAGCTTCAATGTTAGGTACTTGAGGAAGCGGCGGCCAGTGTTCCGGTACCTGGGTTATGCCGTAAATACGGTATGAGCAACGCCTCTTATACCTGCGTAATGTGCAAGGACTACCGTTCGATTATAAACGGGAGTACCGGATCTATCGTGAGCTTGAGCTAAACCTACGCATCAATGCCCGAAGGCGTATCGTCCGTGGTGAGCCAGACCCATTGCAGCTGCCTTGGCAGATCGACACGACCTTGTCGATCGACTTCATGCATGATCGCCTGGCCGACAGCCGAGCGCTCCGAACGTTTAACTTGTTGGATGACTACAATCGTGAGGGCCTTGGCATTGAAGTGGATCTGAGTTTACCGTCTGAGCGTATTGCTCGGACATCAGATCAGATTACCGAGTGGCGGGGTAAGCCCAAAATCATACGTTGTGATAATGGCAGCGAGACGGTCCGTGGCGAGTCCCAAATCTGGGCGAAACGCACAGGCATCCGCCTCATGTTCATCCAGTCTGGGAAGCCGACACAGAATGCGCATGTGGAGCGTTGGAATCGAACAGTCCGGCACGAATGGCTGGATGCTCACTTGTTCGAATCAATACCACATGTTCAGCAGACGGCAACCGAATGGTTGTGGCGGTACAATCACGAAAGACCTAACATGGCCATTGGTGGCATCACCCCAGATCAGACGCTGGCAATGGCAGCATAACCTCCACTTCTAAGTGCAGTAATAAATGGGAATACTACAGGGTCTTCTGCTCATCTTTCTCTCTTCGATGATTGGCATATCATGCCAAAATAGAGCAGAGAATCCACTTATCTCAACTGTTCAAATTTTTAGACCCACCTCTTATCTTTGTCATAAAACTGGCTTGAAAGTGTCGAAAAACTATTCGCTTAGTGCGTTCATCGACCCCCATCAAAATGTCCAATTCACCGTTCAAGTTGCATGCCCGCATCTAAGTACTTGTATTCCTTGACCATAGCAACAACCTGGTTCGCTGCGGCATAATTATTGCTTACATATTCGAATATAGCGTCGCACTCTTATCATTGATTAACAATATATTTCAATTTCTGTGTCAAATTCGTCTGCTACAGCATGTCAATTGACTCTAGCAACGAAATAACGAAATAACTAAATAACGATGATATGTCAGTGTGACAGGCCTAAGCGAAAAATATCGCTCGCCAGAAAAAAACAATGTAACCGAGTTATTACAGTCGCGGTTGCTACGACTACTTAAAATTGCCAAGGGTTCCAACAATGACCACCGTCCAGAAAGTCAAAGCGCTTATTCTGATCTTCTTTCTTACCACTTCTTCACAGGTCTTTTCTCAATTTAACTACAGTGTGTACGACGGCGCGTTCGATCAATTGCCAGATTTTTCCGCGCTAACGCCAATTGACACAGGCACCAGCGATGCGATTTCGCTAAATGTGACCAGTCAGGTCGATACATTTGCCATGGTTTTTACCCTTCAAATAAATGTCGCATCAGCTGACACGTATGAGTTTCAAACTACATCGGATGACGGCTCGCGGCTGTATATCAACGGGAATCTGGTCGTGGACAATGACGGTCTGCATGCCCAGGTTACGGTTAATGGCCAGATATTCTTAAATCCCGGTACGTACGATCTGCGTGTAGAATTTTTTGAGAATCTTGGCGGTGAATCTCTGGATGTTCAGTATCGTAGCTCGGGCAGTGGCTTCGCGCCTATTCCGGCTAGCGGTAACCTTAATGTTTCAACGCTTACGCAAATGGGTGAATGGGGTCCGGTAATTCAATGGCCTCACATTGCCATTTCGGCCGCTAACTTACCCGATGGTAGAGTGTTGACCTGGTCGTCGACTGAAATCAATTCGTTTCCTGCCAACCGCGAATTCAGCCATGCTGCTGTGTTTGATCCCGCTAACAACTCGTTCATCACCACGGACAATAATTTTCACGATATGTTCTGTGCTGGTTTGGCAACACTGGAAGACGGCCGCATTATTGCATCCGGTGGTAATCCGGATGATCGCCGCACAAGCACCTTCGACCCAAACACCCTAAGCTGGTCGCCGCTGCCGCAGATGTTCGATTTACGGTGGTATGCCACCAGCGTGACGCTGCCTAACAACGAAATTTTCGCTACCTTTGGCAAGTCTTCCGGCAATCGTTCAGAGAAATTCGACGCCGCGGGCAACACCTGGATTCGTACACCCAATGCGTCAATGCAAGTATTGCTCGATGAGCACAACGCCATTGGTGGTCTGGAATGGTTCCCACAGCTGGCAGTGCAGCCCAATGGACGTGTTTTTCATGGTGGGCCCACACCCACCCTGAACAGCTTCGACCCGGTAAACGGAGCCGCCAACCAGGTGTTTGGCCAGCCGACCGGTCCGCGAGCGAGAAAGTGGGGCAACGTGGTTACCTACGATGCCGGTAAAGTTTTATTGCTTGGTGGCATGGATCCGCGTGAAGACGTGCGTACCCTGGCAAGCAACGTTTTCAGAGTCGATCTAAACGGTCCAGCCCCGGTAATTACGCAAGGCGCGCCGATGAATTTTCCTCGTGCGCTGAGCAACACAGTTACCTTGCCAAATGGTGAAGTGTTAATCGTTGGCGGCAACGTCTCAGGAAACAACTTCTTTGACGGCGGCTCAATTTTCCCGGCGGAAATATACAACCCGCAAACCGACTCGTGGCGCATCGTCGACTCCATCTCAATACCGAGAAACTACCACTCGACAGCGCTGTTACTGAAAGACGCGCGTGTTCTATCGGCCGGTGGCGGTGCGTGTGGTGATGGCTGCGAGGCCAATCACTTGGATGGTCAAATATTTTCCCCGCCTTACTTGTTTAATGAAGACGGTTCAGCGGCCACACGGCCAACCCTCGGCAACTTGCCGCCAGTGGTTGGTGCAGGCGGCACGTTCACTGTTTCTGCGAGCGCCGACACCGTGCGTTTTTCGATGGTTCGCCTGTCCGCAACAACACACCACGTCAACACTGACCAACGCTACTTGCCGGTATCGTCGGTGGATAATGGCAACGGCACCTTTACACTCACAACCAATGCCAATCCAAACGTACTGATCGCGGGTAACTACTGGCTGTTTGCCCTGAACGCAGACGGTACGCCGTCGCTTGGCGAAACCTTTCAGGTTCAGCGTGATTTTACCGACAGCGACAACGACGGCGTGCCCGATAGTCAGGACGCTTTCCCGAATGATCCAACCGAAACAGCAGACACAGACGGTGATGGCGTCGGTGACAACGCAGACGTATTTCCAAACGACCCGAACGAAACGGTTGACAGCGACAACGATGGCGTAGGCGACAACGGCGATGCGTTCCCGAACGACCCATCCGAATCAGTCGATAGCGACAACGACGGTGTCGGTGACAACGCCGATGCGTTCCCGAACGATCCAACCGAAACCACCGATTCAGACGGTGATGGCCTCGGTGACAATTCCGATCCGTTCCCGAACGATCCAAACCTGCCGGTGCAAGATGCCGACGGTGATGGCGTAACCGATCAGTTCGACCTGTTTCCAAACGACCCAACACGCAGCACCGGAATTTGGCGCGAAGTGTATACAGGCATTGGCGGCGTAGCGGTCGCTGACCTAACAAACGCAGCAAGCTTCCCGGACAATCCAGAGCTGGTCGAAGAGCTCGCTTTGTTCCAGGGACCGACGAATGTCCTTGATAATTACGGAACGCGCATTAGAGGTATTTTCTATGCGCCAGAAACCGGTAGCTACACGTTCTGGGCTTCGGGCGATGACAATGTTCAGCTGAACCTCAGCACCAGTAGTGATGCTGCGAACAAAGTCGAAATTGCCAGCGTGCCGGTGTGGACGGCTCCACTTGAGTGGACCAAATATTCGGAGCAGCAATCGGCGCCTGTTCAGCTGATTGCCGGTGAAGCGTACTATCTTGAAGCGCTACAAAAAGAAGGTGGCGGCGGTGACAACCTGGCCATTGGCTGGCAGCGTCCCGGTGACAACAACATTACCGTCATTGCAGGCCAGTTCTTCGATCGCGACTCTGACGGTGATGGCGTGCCAGACAATTTGGATGCTTTCCCCAATGACCCAACTGAAACAATGGACTCGGATGGTGACGGCATTGGTGATAACGCTGATCCAACCCCGTTTGGCAACAGCATCTTCGTCGAAGATTTTGAAACTGAAAGTGGCTGGATTCGAAACCCGAACGGCACGGACACAGCAACCACTGGTTTGTGGGCAGCAGAGAGTGCTGATCAAACCAATAATGGCGGTACTATTTTGCAAACGCCTACTGCCACAAGCGGCGCACAATATTTGGTTACTGAAGGCAGTGCCGGTGCAGGCCTTGGGTCCAACGATGTTGACAATGGCACAACATCCATTCGTTCACCGGACATCAACCTACCGACGTCAACGCCAATTGAGCTCACGCTACAGTACTATCTGGCACATTTAACCAATGCCACAGAGGCAGACTTTCTACGCGTGCAGATCGTCGGCAGCAGCACTCAGACAGTCGTTGAGGTGCTGGGCGCTGCAGTGGACTTGTCAGCAAATTGGCAGCAAGCAAGCGCAAACCTGGACAGCTTCGCTGGACAAACTGTTTACCTGCTGGTGTCTACTGCAGACGCCGCCAGCGGCAGTTTGATTGAAGCCGGGGTTGACGACATTTTGATAACCGCTGCCGATGACATCGACAGCGATGGTGATGGCGTACCGGACAATCTGGACGCTTTCCCGAACGACCCGAACGAAACCACCGACTCAGACAATGATGGTGTCGGTGACAATGCCGATGCGTTCCCGAACGACCCGAACGAAACAGCCGACTCGGACGGTGATGGTGTCGGTGACAATGCCGATGCGTTCCCGAACGACCCCAGCGAAACCACCGACTCGGACAATGATGGTGTGGGTGACAATGCCGATGCCTTCCCGAATGACCCAGCCGAAACGGCCGATTCAGACAGTGATGGTGTGGGTGACAACGCCGACGCGTTCCCGAACGACCCAACCGAAACGACCGATTCAGACAACGATGGTGTGGGTGACAACAGCGACGCATTCCCGAACGATCCAACCGAAACGCAAGATTCGGACGGCGATGGATTTGGTGACAACATTGACTCGACACCAACCGGTGGCTCGAACGTTACGCCGTTGCCACAGGCACCACGCAACTCAACTACGCTAATTGTCGAAAACACCGCCGGTTCTGATCGAATTTGGAACGTGAATCCGGACAACAACAGCGTGTCTGTGTCCGATGCAAACGGTGTTTTTCTGCAAGAAATTGCGGTAGGTGAAAAACCCTGGTCACTGGCTAAAGCGCCAAATTCTAACCGCGTGTTTGTCACCAACAAAGCCGATGCCAGCATCAGCATCGTCGACACTTCTACGTTTGCGGTGACCGCAAGTGTGACACTGCCCTACGGTTCGCAGCCGCACGGTATTGTGTTTAACAGTCAGGGCGATCAGTATTTTGTTGTACTTGAAGCGCTAGCCAGCGTTCACAAAATGAATGCAACATCGCAGGCGCTAATGGCCGACATTCAGTTGTCCGGTGCACCGCGCCACATCGCCATAACTTATGATGACGCCAAGTTACTGGTGAGCAATTTCATCACGCCACCGTTACCTGGTGAAGGCACGGCAAATTTGGACACCAGCGCAGGCCAGGCAGAAGTCTTTTCTATCGACCCTGTTTCGATGTTACTGAACAATACCATCGGCCTAACCCACGACGACCGACCCTTCTCCGAGAGTCAAGGCCCTGGTATTCCAAACTACTTGAACGCGCCGGTTGTTACGTTTGACAGCGCCTTCGCCTACGTTCCGTCGAAGAAAGACAACGTTGACTCAGGCATTGTGCGTGGCAATTTCGGCATGACGTTTGATCAAACTGTGCGAAGCAATACGTCGAAAATCGATTTAACCACAGAGCAGGAAGGTGACCTACGCATCGACTTTGACAATTCGAGCTTGGCCACAGGCGCTGCAATGAGCGGCGACAATCGGTATTTACTTGTGGCGCTGGAAACCAGCCGCGAACTGGTGGTTTACGATTTGCAAAACGGTTTTGAGGTAGTTCGACTACCTACCGGGCGCGCGCCTCAGGGTGTGGCGTGGTCAAACGACGGGCGAGTGGCCTACGTACATAACTTTATGGACCGCAGCATCTCGCGCTTTGACTTGGTTGAGACCATTGAAACGGAGCTCCCGGCAATTAACGAACTCACTTCAATTGACGTAGTGACCAGCGAAACATTGGACACAGAAGTATTTGTTGGCAAGCAGTTTTTCTACGACGCACAGGACGATCGCCTGGCACATGACAACTACATGAGCTGTGCTTCTTGCCACAACGACGGCGGACAAGATGGCAGAACGTGGGACTTCACAAGCCTGGGCGAAGGTCTGCGTAACACCACCGAACTCAATGGCCGTGCGGCAAGAGGACACGGTTTTGTGCATTGGTCTGCCAACTTCGACGAGCTGCAAGATTTTGAAGGCCAAATTCGGACGTTTGCGGCAGGCTCTGGTTTAATGAGCGACGCAGATTTCTTTGCCGGCACACGCAACGAGCCGCTGGGCGATCCCAAAGCAGGCGTTAGTTCCGACCTCGATGCGCTGGCCGCGTACTTGAACTCGCTAAACGAGTTTGCTCAAAGCCCGAATCGTAACCAGGATGGTTCTCTGACCGCAGCCGCCGTAGCGGGTAAGGCCGTGTTTGAAACAAACGCTTGTGCCACGTGCCACAGCGGAACACGCTTCACCAATTCTCAGGATGAAACAACACTGATGGATATCGGCACCATCACAGCGGCCAGTGGTGACCGCTTGGGTGAGCCACTAACCGGCATTGATGTACCTACCCTGCGTGATGTTTGGAAAACCGGTCCTTACCTGCACGATGGTAGCGCCTTAACATTGGCCGATGCGGTTACTGCTCACCAAACCAACACGGTGACCGGTAGCGACCTGGACAATCTTGTGGCCTACCTTGAGCAAATTGGTAGCGAAGAGGCGCTGGCCTTTATCGATTCCGATGGCGACGGCATCGGCGATGAAGATGATGCCTTCCCGTTCGACCCAACCGAAACAATGGATTCCGATGGCGATGGTACGGGCGATAACGCCGACGCCTTCCCCAACGATCCGTTTGAAACCACCGACAGCGACAATGACGGTGTGGGCGACAATGGTGATGCGTTCCCGAACGATCCGTCCGAAACCGCTGATACCGACAACGACGGCGTCGGGGACAATGCCGATGCATTCCCGAACGATCCGTCCGAAACCGTTGATACCGATAACGACGGTGTCGGCGACAACGGCGATGCGTTCCCGAATGACCCAAGCGAGTCAGCTGATAGCGATGGTGATGGTGTGGGTGACAATGCCGACGCGTTCCCGAACGATCCGAGCGAAACCACTGATACCGACGGCGACGGTGTCGGTGACAACGCTGATGTGTTCCCGAACGATCCGAGCGAGTCTGCCGACAGCGATGGTGATGGTGTAGGTGATAACGCGGACGCCTTTCCGAACGATCCGACAGAAACTACCGATACCGACAACGACGGTGTGGGTGATAACTCGGACGTGTTCCCGAACGATACGACCGAGACTACTGATACGGATAATGACGGTGTCGGTGATAACGCGGACGCGTTCCCGACTGATCCAACGGAAACGATGGACTCTGACAACGATGGTGTGGGTGACAATTCAGACGCCTTCCCGAACGATCCGACCGAAACTGTTGACACAGACAGCGACGGTGTCGGTGACAATTCAGATGCCTTCCCGAACGATCCTACGGAAACGATGGACTCTGACAATGACGGGATTGGTGACAATTCCGACCCGACACCGTTTGGCGACGAGCTGTTCTCAGATGACTTTGAAACGCTCAATGGATGGACACGCAATCCAAATGGTACAGACACAGCCACTACAGGCTTGTGGGAAATAGCTAACGCTCAGCAAACGTCCAACGGAGCGACGATTTTGCAAACGGCGAATGCGGCAAGTGGCGCTCAGTACCTGGTCACTGCAGGTGCGGCAGGCGCTGGATTGGGCAGTAACGATGTGGACAATGGCACGACCTCTATTCGCTCACCGTCGTTCGACCTGCCACCTTCGAGCTCGATAGAACTGACTTTCCAGTACTATCTGGCGCACCTGACCAATGCAACCGCTGCTGACTTCCTGCGTGTTCAAGTTGTTGGCAACACAACACTCACAGTACTCGAAGTACTGGGCACGCCGACTGATGTATCTGCAGTGTGGCAAGCCGCGAATGCGAATTTGGATAGCTTGGCGGGTCAGTCTGTTTACCTGCTGGTGTCCACGGCGGATGCTGCCGGTGGAAGCCTGGTTGAAGCAGGCATCGACGACATCGAGCTGACGGCGACACCACTTACTGATACCGATGGTGACGGTGTACCGGACAGTCAGGATGCGTTCCCGAATGACCCTACCGAAACTACCGACAGCGATGGTGACGGCGTCGGCGACAATGCCGATGTGTTCCCGAACGACCCGACCGAAACCATCGACACCGATGCTGATGGTGTGGGCGACAACGCCGACGCTTTCCCGTTTGATCCAACCGAAACGCTGGACTCAGACGGTGACGGCATTGGTGACAACAGTGACCCGACACCGTTTGGCGAGCAGCTCTTCTTCGACGACTTTGAAGGTGCCTCGTCGTGGGTGCTCAATCCAAACGGCAGCGACAGTGCAACGACAGGTCTGTGGCAACAAGCCGACGCTCAGGCGACTGAAATAAGTGGCGTTGTCTATCAGCTGGACAATGCTGTGAGTGGCGCAAACTACCTGGTCACAGCAGGGAACGCTGGCACATCTGCCGGAACCAATGACATTGACAATGGCGTTACCTCTATTCGTTCGCCCAACATCACTCTGCCTGCAGCGGTGACAAGCCAACTATCGTTCTCGTACTACTTCTCCAGTTACTCCAATGGTGCAGCCGACGATTTCTTGCGGGTTACCGTGGTCGGTAGCAATACGCAGACGGTTCTGGAAGAACTGGGTACAACCGGTATTGACGGCGCCGAGTGGGAAGAGGCGACCGTTAACTTGAGCGACTTTGCCGGACAGACCGTGTACCTGCTAATTGAAGCTGCCGATGGCGGCTCACCGAGCCTGATCGAAGCCGGCATTGACGATGTTAGCGTAATGGCGGGTGCCGGAACGCCGTAGTTACTAATGGGGGACAGGCCCACTGCTGTCCCATAAAGATATTGAAGACAAGTGTATAGGACGAGTTGTATGCTGAATTAGTCGAAAAACGTTATTGAAGACATAAAATTCGATTCCGACGTAGGAGATTCTATGGGGCATTTCCAGTCCCATTCGGTACTTTTTTGAACGTAGTGCCATTACCGATGAGCGCGAAGGCGATGCGAGCGAGCTTGCGAGCAAGTGCAACGTTCGACGCTATCTTGGATTTGCCTCTGTTCAAGAGTCTCTGGCGATATTGGTTGAACGGTTCATAGTTGCGTGAGGGTGATGCTGCGCAGTACAGAAGCCGGCGTATTTCCGCTTCGCCGCATTTGCTAAGCCTCGGTTTTCCTTTGTACGTTCCTGACTCACGCAGTCGTATATCAAGTCCAATGTAGGCGATAAAGGCGTCGCTAGATGCGAATGCACCACGACGATAGGTTGCTACTAATGCTGCGGCATTCAGCGGGCCGATGCTTGGGATGGATTGACAACGCTTTACGTCAGCCTCCCAACCCAGGGTGTTCACCAGAGCGTTAATGCGCCGGTCAATGCGTGTAAGAAGCTGAGCATACTGAGTGAACAAGGCTTTGGCGCTGAGTTGGATATCGTTCAGGCTTTGACGCAGCCGTTTGCGAGTATCAACGATCCCTGCGCGTCGTTTCAGCAAGGCCCAGAGCATTTGAGACTGTGTACACAGGGGTTTATACACTCGCAACTCATCGGCCTCTTTAGCAACAAAGCGTGCAAGCAGATACGCGTCTTCGGCATCTGTTTTGTTGCGTCGGCTAATGCCAACGCGGTAATGCACTAACTGGCGTGGGTTCACCAAGTAGACCTCGTGGCCAAGAGCGGCCGCCTGATCAACCAATTCACGATGGTAGTGTGAGGTAGGCTCAACGGCCATGCGCACCAGACCGTTGAAACAGCGCAGCCAGGAACGAATGGCTTCGGCTTCATTAGGTAATGTAATCCGTTGTTTGCTGATCCAATTGAAAATAACCAGCTCGCTCTTGGCGACGTCGATGCCCAAGATGATTTGTTCAGTAATCTTTGCCACAATAATATCCGCGGTTAGTTGCCGTAAAAGCCGGGAACTCACCCACGCAAGCTTGGTTCACATTGGCTGTTGGAGCAGCTAGATTCCTAATTGGCGTTTGTGGTGAGGGGATGGGGACGAAGTCTCCTACGGTCGGTACCAACTGGTCCGAAGCGGCTGAGGTCCCTCCCATCCCGGCGTCTATCATCATCCTGATTTTAGACAACGAACACCATACAAGCGGCTTGCAGCCGCGATTGGCCTTTGTCACACGGTTTTACCGCGGCTGGAAGCCGCTAATACGAACTCAACTCGGCCCGAAGGGCCGAGCATGGAAGTGCTCTTGGGGTGCGATTGGCTCGAATTTCGTGTCTTCGGTAGCAATTACATTGCTTATATAGCATACGACCAGTCCTACATACGCTTTCTTGAATTCCAATGTGGGACAGCAGTGGGTCAGAGTACATTATCGGGCCAGCTATCAATTTCGATCCGAAAAAATGCACTCTGACTTCGCCCACATGAAAAGCAAGGCGCCTCAATAAGAAAGCTGAGAGTTAGTCAAACCGTTAATTTAAACGTATTCTGCAAAGGCTTCGTTAATGAGTAAACTGCCCCCGGAATACGCAAGTTGGCTACGTACCAAAGGTATCGGAGTCGACCAAATGGTGCGAAGATACGGGTACCGACACAGTTGGGAG
>JBGCFV010000025.1:0-62050 GCA_045107075.1 Gammaproteobacteria bacterium | reverse complement strand
AGCCAGCTTATGGTGCTGATATCCAGATGGTTGGTCGGCTCATCCAGTAGCAATATATGCGGCTTGGACACCAACGCCTGACCAAGCGCAACCCGTCTTTGCCAACCACCGGATAAGTCACAGAGTCGTTTTTCGGCCGGAAGCTCCAGCTGAGCAATAATGGTGTCTACCTGCTGGCCGGGTTCCCACCCGCCAGCCGCTTCTATCCGCCGCTGCAGCTCTTCCATGTCGTGAAGTACGTGGGGACGATCCATTTGAACGGACAGTTCTTCGAACTCGGCAATCAGCTTGATTTGCTCCGCAAGCCCCAGAGAGACAACTTCGCGCACAGTCAATTCCGAGTGCTCCGGTAATTCTTGCTTCAGCTGGCTAATGCGCAAATTGGGCATGCGCTGAATCTCACCGTCGTCTGGTTGATATTCGCCGGTAATGAGCTTTAGAAGAGTGGACTTGCCCGCGCCGTTTCGGCCGATTAAACAGACACGCTCCCCCTCCTCCAACACGAACTTGGCGTGGCGAAAAATGACCTGCTCGCCGAAGGCCAGCGAAATATCGTCCATACGAAATAATGACATGGCGGGATTCTATGTGGCACTGCCCCTGCGGTCCAGTTAATGCGTCACTTTCGGCGCGATTAAATCCAGACAATAAAGTTCCCCAGCCAAACAACCGCAATATGCGATAAAATAATGCCGGAATAGATTGGCTATGCATTGATATACGGGGCTATAAACGCTTCAAGTAAGCAATTACGTGAATCCGTATCAATCTTTGGGTATTGTATGACCAATCAAGCTCAGCCGACGCAACGTAACAGATGTTCTTAAACACCGAACGAACCGACCTGACACAACGCCGTAGCCGCACTTCGATGCTGCTACTGCTTGTCGCTGCGTTCCTGTTCAGCCAGTCGCTCGCTCAGGCTCACGTCCACGCCGACGGTGAACTCGGCACGGCTTGCGTCATGTGTCATCACGCCGATGATTCTCCAGCGCTGTTGACCGGCGCGGCTCAGGCCCCTTTCACTGACTGCACCGAGTTTTTGGCGCAACATGCGTGTACCACTGCACCAGCGTCACAGCCTCAAGACAACTACCTCTCAAGAGCCCCGCCTACAATCCAGTAACTCCGCAATCTTCTTTATTTGCCATGAGTGCGCTCAACAGGAGTGCGCTCTCGTTATTTGGATACTAAAATGAACATGTATACAGCAATTGCTTTAGCGCTAGCGGCGTCGACCACAGCCGCGAATGCACAAGAACCGAAAGACTCAAGAATCGAAGAGACCATCATTATTGGTCACCCACTTTCCGGCGAAGGCCTGTCCCAGAGCGTCGAAGTTTTGCAAGGGGCCGAGCTCGAACGAAAGGTGGCCGGAAACATCGGCGCCACGCTCGCAAAGGAACCCGGCATTCACACCGCCGACTTTGGCGCCGCCGTAGGCCGCCCCATTATTCACGGGCTTGGCGGTCCGAGAGTACGCATCATGGAAGACCGCATTGACGCACTAGACGTTTCAGTGACCAGTGGAGACCACGCCGTAACGGTCGAGCCGTTTATTGCCGAACGTATTGAGGTCCTCAAAGGCCCCAGCACGCTCTTGTACGGACCTGGTGCTATCGGGGGCGTTGTCGATGTACACACCGCGCGCATCCCGCACGAGGTTCCTGTAGAAATCAATGGCGGCATTGAAACCCGCTACGACTCCAACACCCAGGGTAATTCAACCGCCTTTAAAGTGAACGGAGGAGGCGGCAACTGGGCTTGGCATCTCGACGGAACCTTTAAAGACGGTGACGACTATGACATCCCGGGGTTCACCGAGTCTGCCAGACTGCGTGAACTGGAAGAAGCCGAAAACGAAGGAGAAGAGGAAGGAGAAGAAGAAACGCAGGGAACACTACCCGGTAGCGCGTTTGATTCAAGCTCGTTCGCGGCTGGCTTATCGTTCGTTGGCGACTGGGGCTTTGTAGGTGCCGCTGTCAGTAAAATTGATGCGGACTACGGACTACCCGGTGGGCACGGACACGAGCACGAAGGCGAAGAGGAAGGAGAAGAAGAGGAGGAAGAAGAAGGCACGCCGCTGCTCGATATGGAGCAGACCCGTTTTGACTTCGAGTTAGGCGTCAAAAATCCTCTTCCAGCAATCGAAAGCCTGAATGTACGTCTTGGTGTTAACGACTACGCGCACCAGGAAATAGAGCCTGATGGCGAGCAAGCTGTAGAGATCATAAACAAGGCTTGGGAGCTACGCACAGAATTGATTTACAACACCGATCTCTGGCACGGAGCCTTCGGGTTTCAACATACAGACAGAGATTTTTCAGCTCTTGGTGAAGAGTCTTTTGCGCCGCCTGTCGATACATCAGACACAGGTCTTTTCTGGGTTGCTGAACGTAACTTCGATCGATTCAGTTTTGAAACGGGCCTGCGCGTTGGCCTGGTTGACCACTCTCCGGTCGAGGGACCTGATCGCGACTTCACTACTTTTGCCGCGTCGGCCGGATTCGTTATCCCGGTGTCCGAGCAATTTCAGATTGGTCTAAACGCCGATATTTCATCACGTGCACCGACAGGAGAAGAACTCTACTCCGACGGCGTTCACCTCGTGTTGAACAGCTACACGCTGGGCGACCAGAATCTTGACAGTGAGCGCGCAGCGAATCTGTCAGCCACCTTCCAGTATCAGAGCGATCAATGGTCTGCTACCGCAACGGCCTACTACACTCAGTTTTCAGACTTCATTTACCAGCGTGAAACCGGCGAGGAAAGAGAGGGATTCCCTGTTTTGTTGTTTGATCAAAACGACGCAACGTTCTTCGGTCTCGACACAGCTGTTAGCCGAAAAGTAGCGACCTGGAACAATGGCGACCTGGAACTTCGCGGCTTACTGGATACCGTTACTGCGACGTTAGATGTAAGCGGTAACGATAACGTTCCGCGCATTCCACCTCTTCGTTATGGCGTGGGCGCAGAGGCGCGGTTTGGCGATTTATCCGCTTCGCTTGACTACTATCGTGCTACAGAACAAGACAATGTCTCCAGCGAAGAGTTGATCACGGACGCTTACCACGACTTGCGTTTATATGTGAGCTACGACTATGCGCTACCGCGCGGCACTTTGAATCTGTTTCTGGCTGGCAATAATTTGACGGACGACGAACAGCGTAATCACACGTCGTTTATTAAAGAGTTCGCTCCAGCGCCCGGTCGGTCATTTCAGTTGGGTGCGAGGTTTTCGTTTTAAGCTCGTAGCAACCTGAGCGAGATTGCGACCTGTTAGAATCTGGCCCATAGCGACCTGAGGGAGATTGCCGCGCCGGCAGTGCCGGCTCGCAATGACGAGGGTTTCGGCGTATTCGAACGAACTCATGCCAACTCCGTCATTGCGGGCTCGCAATGACATTAACCAGAGCAAGATTGCGACTAGTCTGAAGTACGCAGCTCGTCCAATAGCTCCGGACCCAACGCCGCAAGACTGGCCTCAATGCGTTTAAGCAGCGAATCAAAGTCGCCTGCTTCGATCAGAGACTGCACATCGCGAGCGATGCTCATGAACTGCTCAATCACAGCCGGCCCTTGCGAATTGTGGGCCTGAATTTCGGTCAGCAGTTTTACATCAATCCGAAGAACTCTGGCCATGGTACGCAGCGACGCACGTGAATTAGGCGAGCTATAGGCTTGCGTGGTGGCAGGACTGTTAACGTGCTTCGCTAAAACCTCAGCTAAAACAATCTTGGTAAAGTGCTCAAGATTTTGGTGAAACGCCATTTGTTGATCGTGGTTGGTCTCGTCGGTATAGCTCAGGTGTGCGCCGTACTTATAGAAAATATGTTCAAACTCTTCAGCCAGCTCGCCCGATCTGTCGGTGCGCGTAAACACCGTATTGCGTTTGCGCAATGAATCAACGTCCGGACCAAAAATAGTGTGCATGCCGAGCACTTCCACACCTTCCGGCACGGCTTCCAGCAAGGCACTCATAACCTGGCCCTTTACCGAGGTGTTATCGAGCACCAGCTGGCCAGGACGTAAATGAGCACTAACCCGTCGGGCCACTTGAACCGCATCGGCTATCGGCACGCTCAAAAGTACCGCTTGCGACTGACGAATACACTCTTCAACACTTACACCGGAATCAAGGCCGCAAAGCACCACGTCGTACCCCGCCTGCTCAAACAAACGACGAAACCAGCCGCCCATTTTACCCGTGCCACCTACAATGCCAATGGTTCGCAACTTCGGCGGATTGAAAGGACACCGTGGATAGCTACCGAACACGTAAATCTCAGCCAGGTCTTCCGCCAGCTTACGGCGTAACGCACCGATACAGGATTGCACGAGCTCGTCATTCAAATGCCCTTCAATTTCGACATAGAACCGAAATGCGCCGCGTCGATCGGGGCGCGAATGAATGGACGACAGACTCAATCCGTGGTCGCGACTTATTACCGCCAAGATCTCTTCGAGTATGCCAACCCGATCACCGGGCGGGTAAATCACGCACGCCGTGGCATCGTTGCCAGTAGCTACGAAGTTTTCTTCAGCCGGTGTTCCCAATACCGCAAAGCGAGTTTTGTTATCTCGAATATTACCGATGTGTTCCGCTAGAACGTTAAGGCCGAAATGCTCAAGGGCAACCGGACTGGCAATCGCAGCTTGAGTCGGGTCTTGAGCAGCTTGCACTCGCTTGGCGGCAAGGCTGGTGCTGTCAATTTCAACCAGTGTCGCATTGGGAAAATTTTTCAAAAGATATTCCGAGCATTGCTTCAGAGCCTGATCCTTCGAGCAAATGGTTTTAATGTTCGCCGCGTCGCCGGGCCCACCAAGCGCATGCGCTATAGGGACAATCAGCATGTCGTGAATGCGAACGGTGTCGTGAAAACGATAAAGTCCGTCCTGTGTTTCTGTCACCGGCCCTTGCAGCATGTTTTCTATCGGCACGACACCATGAGCCGTTTCGCCCTCGCTGACAGCCGTAAACACGTGCTCAATAGAGGCACACGATATTAGCTTGGCATTTGGAAAACGCTGACGCGCCGCCTGCTCTGTGTAGCTGCCAATGGGGCCCAGATAAGCCACGCGTATGGAACTGGAATCATTCATTTGAGAAGGTTAACGGAGTTCGCTTGAAAAGTAACCTGAGAACGTTACAAGGCAACTGAAGTCGAATCAAAATTGGGTAAGCCAAAGACAAATCGTAGGAGCACCCCAAGAAAACTTGCTTACTAGCCCTGCGGGCTGAGTAGGCCGCGCGGCTTCCAGCCGCGAAAGATGGTTTCAGTTTTAGACGACTCAGCGAAATTCATCGCGGCAAGATGCCGCTCCTACGGGTGCGCACTCTTCGTGATCCGGAGGGTCGCGCTTGGGAGTGCCCTTGGGGTGCGCACTCCACTTGGTCCGCAGGACCATGCCTGGGAGTGCCCGGTACGCACCCGGCACACTGGAAACCGCAAGCAACTCAGGTCTTAACTCGAATTTGACGGATAGCACGCTCCACAACGTCAGAGATCAGGGCCTCATCGGATTGGGCATAGTCGAGAATGTCCTGTTTCATTCGTGGATCCCAGTACTTCTGAATATGCTCTGCCACCTTCTGTGCAACCACGTCGAGATCCGGGGTGAAACTGTTGTTATCTGCAATCTGCTGTGCCTTTCGCACCAGCTTTTCGGCTTTATCGCTCATCGCTAGTCAATCTTGTTTGAGACGTTAGAGGCACGGAACAGTTCTCTTTGCTCATCGGCAAACTGTTTGAAGTTACGCTGCCACTCGGATGGCTGAGTCACGGGGTAGGCTTCCACCGCCGTCACTTTGTACTCGGGACAGTTGGTTGCCCAGTCGGAATTATCGGTGGTAATCACGTTAGCCCCGGACTGCGGATGATGAAACGTTGTATACACTACGCCTGGCTGAACCCGGGTAGACATGACGGCGCGCATGACCGTTTCACCCGCACGGCTTTTAATCCCGACCCAGTCGCCCTGTTGAATGCCTCGAGTTTCGGCGTCGGCCGGATGAATCTCAAGAACGTCCTCATCGTGATACTGCATGTTATTCGTGCGACGCGTTTGCGCGCCCACGTTGTACTGCGACAGAATACGACCAGTCGTTAACAATAGCGGGAACTTGCGCGTCGATCGTTCTGTTGTCTCAACAAACGGTGTCGGCGCAAAATACCCCTTGCCGCGCACAAACTCATCAACGTGCATGGTCGGAGTACCCTCAGGCGCCTCATCATTGCAGGGCCACTGGATACTGCCCAGCTCTTCGAGTTTTGCATAGCTCACGCCCGTAAACGTGGGCGTCAGTTTCGCAATCTCATCCATAATTTCGCTCGGGTGGGAATAATCCATTGGATACCCCATGGCATTTGATAACGCCATCGTAATTTCCCAATCAGATTTGCCAGATCGCGGCTCCATCACTTTGCGCACGGGCGAAATACGCCGTTCGGCGTTGGTGAACGTGCCGTCCTTTTCAAGGAAAGATGACCCTGGTAAAAATACGTGAGCAAACTTGGCCGTCTCGTTCAGGAACAAGTCCTGCACGATGACACAGTCCATGGAGCTCAATGCTTTGATAACGTGCTGCGTGTCGGGATCTGATTGCGCCATATCTTCGCCTTGAATATACAAGGCCTTAAAACCACCTTCGACAGCCGCGTCAAACATATTCGGAATTCGATACCCGGGTTCAGGATCGAGACTTACACCCCACTCGTTTTCAAACAGGCTCCGCGCAGCCACGTCGGACATGTGACGGTAACCCGGCAACTCGTGCGGAAAAGACCCCATGTCGCAAGCGCCCTGCACATTATTTTGTCCGCGCATCGGATTAATGCCCACACCCTCACGACCGACATTACCAGTGAGCATGGCGAGGTTCGCAATGCCCATGACCATAGTCGACCCCTGGCTGTGTTCTGTCACGCCCAGTCCGTAGTAAATGGCGCCGTTGGGAACACTGGCAAACGTCTTGGCCGCGGCCCGGATTTGCGCCGCGGGCACACCGGTATATGTTTGAAGATGCTCTGGCGAATTTTCTTCGCGCATGATGAATTCGCGCCAGACATCAAACGCCTCGTCTTCGCACCGCTCTTCAATAAAAGACGTATCTTCAAGGCCCTGATCAACCACAGCGTGGGCCAGAGCGTTAATAACGGCCACATTGGTTCCGGGCCTAAGCTGAAGGTGATGCTCTGCTCGGGCATGCGGGCTATCAACAAGATCGATACGCCGCGGATCAACTACAATCACTTTGGCACCCTGACGAATGCGGCGCTTCATTTGAGAAGCAAACACTGGATGGGCGTCAGTCGGGTTGGATCCAATTACCATGATGGCATCTGATTTCATGACCGAATCAAATGCCTGTGTACCGGCTGATTCTCCGATGGTGGTTTTCAAACCGTAACCAGTCGGCGAATGGCATACGCGCGCGCAGGTATCAACATTGTTGTTACCAAAAGCGGTTCGGACCAGCTTTTGAACAAGGTAGGTTTCTTCGTTACTGCAACGCGACGACGTAATACCACCAATAGATCGACGTCCGTGCTGTTTTTGTATGGCTTTGAGGCGTTGACTTGTAAACTCCATAGCGGTGTCCCAGTCAACCTTTTGCCACGGTTCGTGTATGGATTCGCGAATCATCGGAGTCGTAATACGGTCGGGATGATTTGAATATCCAAATGCAAAACGCCCCTTTACGCAAGAGTGACCGTGGTTAGCGTGACCGTCTCGGTTTGGCACCATACGGACAAGCTGATCTCCTTGCATTTCAGCTCTGAAAGAGCAACCAACTCCGCAGTAGGCACACGTTGTAATCGTTGCGTTCTCGGGCTGCCCCATTTCGATCACTGATTTTTCCATCAGCGTCGCGGTTGGGCAGGCTTTTACGCATGCTCCACACGACACGCATTCGGAGTCGGCAAAATCTTCGTTCTGACTGGCTGCTATTCGGGATACAAAACCGCGGCCGTCAACCGTGAGAGCGAATGTGCCCTGCACTTCTTCGCAGGCTCTTACGCAGCGGGAGCACACAATGCACTTGCTTGGATCATAGTCAAAGTAAGCGCCGGTTCGGTCCGCCTGATCGTCCAGATGGTTAGCGCCTTCGTAGCCGTAACGCACTTCGCGCAAGCCAACCGCTCCAGCCATGTCCTGCAGTTCACAATCGCCGTTGGCTGAACACGTCAGACAGTCGAGCGGATGATCACTAATGTACAACTCCATAACGTTGCGGCGCAGTTTGGCGATAGCGGAAGTATGGGTAGTGACGACCATGCCTTCCGCCACTTCAGTTGTACACGACGCCGGGAAACCTTTGCGACCCTCAATTTGTACCAGGCATAGCCGACAGGACCCAAACGCTTCCAGGTCTTCGCTGGCACACAGCTTGGGAATGGCCACACCGTTCATGGTCGCTGCGCGCATAACGGACGTGCCTTCCGGTACGGTTACGTCGGCACCGTCGATAGTCAGCGTTACGAACGTTGACGACACAACTTCCGGCGTGCCGTAATCGTATTCGGGTTGTGCGCGTTTCCAACTAGCCATTAGAGCTCTTCCTCAAAGTGATCCAGCACGCTGAGCACAGGGAACGGAGCCATCCCGCCGAGCGCGCACAGCGAGCCATCTATCATTGTAGTACACAGATCACGAAGTAAAATGCGATGTTCGTCAACTTCTGAACCAGTGCGAATTTTATCGATTACTTCTGTTCCACGCACTGCACCAATACGGCACGGCGTACATTTCCCACATGATTCTATGGCACAAAACTCCATTGAAAAGCGCGCCATTTCACCCATGTCGGCCGTATCGTCAAACACGACCATACCACCGTGACCGATCATAGCCCCTTTGGCCGCAAAGGCCTCGTAATCCAGTGGCAAATCAAAATGAGCGGGTGGAATAAAAGCACCCAAAGGCCCACCTACCTGAACGGCCTTGATCGGTCGGCCGGACAATGTTCCGCCACCCGATTCGAGAATCTCGCTTAAAGTTGTTCCAAACGGCACTTCGAACAGGCCGCCCTTCTTAATGTTGCCCGCAAGCTGAACCGTAAGCGTGCCGCGCGAGCGCTCCACGCCGAGTGCCTGGTAGTTCGCCGCGCCCAATCGTAAAATTTCAGGCATAGATACGAGACTGACAACGTTGTTAACCAAAGTGGGTTTACCGAACAAGCCTTCAATCGCGGGCAGCGGCGGTTTGAAGCGCACGACTCCGCGCTTGCCTTCCAGACTTTCAAGAAGAGACGTTTCTTCACCGCAAATATAGGCACCCGCCGCCTTGCGTACTTCGAGGTCAAAGGTTTGTCCGGACCCCATAATATCCGTGCCTAGCAGGTTGTCTTCGTACGCAATCTCAAGAGCTTTTGTCATGAGACTGATAGCCTGGGGGTATTCAGAGCGAATATAAATGTAGCCTTGTGTCGCGCCACAGGCGACGCCTGCGATCGACATGCCCTCGATCAACAGAAACGGATCGCCTTCCATGATGATACGATCCGCAAAGGTGCCCGAGTCACCTTCGTCGGCGTTACAAACAATGTATTTGTCGGCCACAGACTGTGCCGCCACGGTACGCATTTTGATACCCGTTGGAAACGCAGCACCACCTCTTCCACGTAACCCGGACTCGGCAATTTCCTCAACCACACTGTCAGCGCTCATGTTTAAAGCACGTTTAAGTCCGTCGTATCCGCGATGCTCTTTGTATTGCTGCAGCGACAAGGGGTCAATGACACCGACTCGCGAGTAGGTATGACGAACCTGAGCCGTCAATTCGGCAATGTCACTCACCAAGCCCAGATACTGTTGGTGTGACGTATTCAGCTCGCCGTCGACATCAAGCACTGAAGAGACCGACGTCGCGTCCAGCGGGTCGAGTGGACCGAAAGCCACTCGACCAGCGGGGGTTTCAAATTCGATCATGGGCTCTAGCCAAAACAAGCCGCGCGTACCTGTTCGGGTCAGGTCTAACGCAACATTGCGTTGCACCGCTACAGCTTGTAACTGCGCCGCCACGTCATCCGCGCCGATCGAACGGCTTGTGGTATCCAACGATATAAAGGCTACTGTAGTCATCAATTAAATCCCGTGGCGCGAACAACCATCACA
The DNA here is from genome assembly GCA_045107075.1 of Gammaproteobacteria bacterium. Taxonomy (GTDB): domain Bacteria; phylum Pseudomonadota; class Gammaproteobacteria; order Steroidobacterales; family SZUA-146; genus SZUA-146. The sequence continues at coordinate 51,932 of JBGCFV010000025.1, read as the reverse complement.
ATGCAATCGTAGTCGATAGAGGCAGACCATTTTCGCGATGGATTATTCATCAGAACAACACTCATCAATAAGCGCATCCAGTCGCTCCGGCGAGACTCGACCCACCACTCGCTCGTCCAGCATAACCGCTGGCGCACAGGCGCAGTTGCCCAAACAGTAAATCGGTTCGAGCGAGAGATTCCCGTCGCTCGTCGTTTCGTGCCAGTCAATTCCGAGTCGACCCTTTACATGCGTTTCAAGGGTACGACCACCGATTGCCTGACACGCCTCGGAGCGACACACGTAAAGGATGCGCTTACCGGGTGGCGTGCGACGAAAGTGGTGGTAAAAAGTAATCACGCCGTGGACTTCGGCACGCGATAAATTAAGAGACCGCGCAATGACCGGCACCGACTCTTCGGGCACATAGCCCAGTTGATCCTGAACGGCGTGCAATATGGGCAACAACCCGCCGGGCATCGAGCTCATAGGCTCAACGATTTGGGTGGTGCGTTGTTTAATCGTTTCGGGCGTCATGCATTCTCTCTACGAATTCGTAGCCAACGTTAGAACCTGATCAGAGATCCATACTGATTCGTTCCGGATGACTGTAAATATTAAATCCCTGCCCTCGCAGAAACCCTACAAGTGTCATGTTGTTTGCCTCGGCACACTCTATTGCAAGCGACGACGGCGCGCCTACCGCCGCCACAATCGGCACTCCGGCCATCAAACTTTTCTGTAAAAGCTCAAAACTGGCCCGCCCGCTTAAAATGACAGCCGATTTCGTCAAGGGCAAGTGCCCCTTCTGAAGGGCCTGCCCGATCAGTTTGTCGAGCGCATTATGGCGACCTACGTCTTCACGCACGGCGACAAGCTCGCCGTCAGACTCCAGCAAACCGGACGCATGGATACCACCGGTCGCGTCAAAAAGCTGCTGAAGCTCACGCAATTTATCAGGCGCAGCGCTGAGCGCTGAGGCCGCCAACAAAGGACCCGTGTCCGCGATGTCGAAACGACTCTCAATATTAAGCGCCTCGAGCGACGTCTTGCCACAAACACCGCAGCTGGACGTCGTATAGAAATTACGCATGAGCTTACCGACGTCGACATCGACACCTTCACTCAGCGTAACTTTGACGACGTTTCTCAAACCCTCCGCGTTGGCGGGACCACAGTGCTCGACGTGATCGACCTGAGCGGCTTCCCGAATAATCCCTTCGGTAAACAAAAAGCCTACGGCTAGCTCCGCGTCGTTGCCTGGCGTGCGCATGGTAATCGAGATGCTGCGTTCGCTCCACTTGCCATCTACCTGATGACGCAGGCGCACCTCCATCGGTTCCTCAGTCGCAACGTCATCGTGACGCTGCTCGGGAAGCTGCCGGGCTGTGGCATACGTAATGCCAACAGATTTAGTCGAATGGTTCATGGCGAGGCACAGATCCAGGATCAGAAAAGTATGTCACCCGAGTGTAGCAGCAGAAATCAAAATAGTGACGACTACTGAACTCCGACGTCGCAGGCAGGACGTCGGGCGACGCCAAATGAGCCCTCCAATCTGCCGGCCGATTTACGCGAACGAGACGTAATGGCCCCGCCTCGTGATAACATTGCAACATAATCACAGATTCAGGATCGCCATGACTGCCCGCTTACTCGCTGCCTTCTCCTTGACTATTCTGGCCCTGCTTGCCACTCCTTCGTCCGCTCTTACGATCGACGCGCCAAAAGTAGCGCTTAAAGGTGTGGCCGCCGATATCGTACTGTCCGAAGCGGCACCAGGTAGCGCGGTGACGCTAACGGTCGATGACAAGCCTCGTGTACAAACGGCGGACGCGGACGGTAAAGTAATCTTCGAAGGCGTTGTCGCCAATACCAGCATAACAGCACAGAATTCAGGCAGCGAAGCAGAGCCCTTGAGGATTATTTCCGGGTGGCTGTCAATCCTCCCACCTCTTGTCGCGATCTTTCTGGCACTGGTACTACGCAGCGTTATCCCGGCTCTGTTCGTTGGCATCTGGATAGGTGCCGCCACCCTGATTGGCTTTAGCCCAAGCGGGCTGTTTCAAGGCTTGCTTAACGCGTTCGAACACTACGTCACCGCCGCTTTGGCTGACGAGTCTCACGTTCACATTGTTCTGTTTACGTTCATGATTGGCGGCATGGTGGGCATTGTCTCGCGGTCCGGGGGCATGGCCGCTATCGTGCACGCGGTCGTCAAGCGGGCCAAAACGGCCATTTCCGGCCAGGTGGCCGTGTGGGCAATGGGACTAGTCATTTTCTTCGACGACTACAGCAACACGCTGGTTGTCGGTAACACCGCCCGTCCCATTACCGACAAGCTTAAAATTTCGCGAGAAAAGCTGGCCTACATTGTCGACTCAACATCAGCACCAGTTGCTACCGTAGCGCTAATCACAACCTGGATTGGCTACCAGCTGGGGTTAATTAAAGAGTCGGTCGACCTGCTCCCCAACTACAACGAAGCCGCCTATAGTATTTTTCTGAACTCGCTGTCTTACGCCTTCTATCCCTTTTTCGCACTCTTGTTCGTCCTGGCTGTCGCTGTTACGGGCCGTGATTTCGGTCCTATGCTGCGCGCAGAAAGACGAGCGCGCGACGGCAAAGTGGAGTCCGTAATGACTCCGGGAACGGTAGAAGCTGAGGGCGACGACATCGAAGCCAAGCCCGGCGTAAAGCCGCGCGCGCTCATTGCCATCGGACCAATCTTTGTATTGATTGGCGGCTTGCTTGTTGGTCTTTACGCGACAGGTAAAAGCGAACCCGGGGAGAGTCTTCGTGACATCATTGGTAACGCCGACTCCTATAAAGCGCTTATGTGGGCTTCGATTTGCGGCGTATTGACAGCCGCGGCTCTTGCCATGGGTTATCGTGCGCTCACCGTTCACGAGACGGTAGACGCCTGGTACCGCGGAGTCAGGGCCATGCTTTTGGCCATGATTATTCTGGTACTCGCTTGGGCACTTTCAAATGTCACCAACGATTTAAATACCGCGGCGTACCTCGTTTCGAAACTGCAGGACACGTTGCCGCTGGCACTCGTGCCAGCAACCATTTTTATCGTTTCGGCCATCACAGCGTTTTCGACCGGCACCAGCTGGGGAACCATGGGCATTTTAATGCCGCTGATTATTCCGCTGGCGTGGTCCATCATGACGGTTAACGGAGCCGCTGATCCTTCCGGTTACCACATCATTTATTCTGCCGTCGCTTGTAATCTTGCGGGAGCCGTGTGGGGAGATCACTGTTCTCCCATTTCAGATACAACCGTGCTGTCGTCTACAGCCACTGGCTGTAACCACATCGAACACGTACGCACGCAAATCCCCTACGCTATGCTGGTTGGTGTAGTAGCGATTTTACTGGGCACGGTGCCAACCGGGTTCGGTCTTCCGTGGTGGATTTCAATGATCGGCGGCATGCTGGTGCTGCTATTCCTGCTCAGAATGCTCGGAACCAAAGTCGAATCATAGTCTCAAGGCTGGCCCGTTAGGCCAAATAGATATCTGTAAGAGCGGCATCTTTGCCGCGATGAATCACGCAATACCGTTGAATAAAGGCCAAGTGTCCTTGGGCTGCTCCTGCATTCCATTTCATTCATTAAGCCGGTCTTGATCAACCTGCATTAAATGATGCTAGTTAGTCTGCAGCCGGAGACAACTCCAAGCGCATAATGAAATCGGTCTGCTCTTGCGGACCCATCATGAATTTCTGAGAGCCTACTGTTTCGAAACCGAATTTTTCGTAGAAGGCGACTGCGTCCGGGTTGTGTTCCCACACGCCGAGCCACAGCACCGCGTGCCCTGCCTCACGCGCCGCACCAATCGAAGCGTCGAGTAGCATTTGACCAATGCCGGTTCCGAAAAACCGCTGCTCTACGTATATTCGGTGTAGCTCGGTGGCAGGCTGCGAGCCCACGCATGCTGGCGCCGTTGCTACTCTGACTTTGGCATACGCCACAAGTGCTGAATCGCGTTCCGCGACAAAAAAAGTCGACGCGTCGTCGCTGAGTTCACGAGACACTTGAACGTGGCTAAAAGCCGACTTTACGTAGGCCCGGATATTCTTGGGCTCGTTGGAGGCCTCAAATGCATCCAGAAAGGTTTGCTCGGCCAGATGCGCCAGCGCGAGTGCGTCGTGTGAGCTGGCTTTTCGCATTACTACGTTCGACATAGACGTTTACTCATAGCAGGTTCTTCATATAATAATGTACCAGTGCTCGGTGACAGTAAAGAGCGACTTAATCCAGCTCAGTCAAAATTTCACTCGTCGATTTACGCTTTTGTATTGGCGTGTTCAACGGGTAGCCGATGCGAAGAATTCCCGCCATGAATTCATTGTCACTGTCCAAACCTAATGCGTCGGAATAATACGTGGAATTCGCCATCGAGCCGGTGCACCACTTCATACCCACGCCGGCCTGCCACAAATACAGCGCCATGTTGTGTATGGCACAGCTTGTGGCCGCGTAGTCTTCTTGCTGAACAATGGCGTCGTCCGAGCGCTTGCAGGTCACAATCACCCACGCTGGAACGTTTTCTGCTCTGAGCGCTTTTCGCCGGCCCATCTCCTCACCCTTGGCCTCGGTCGCTCTGGCGCGTACACACTCAATCGTAGTTTGAATGGCCTCTGGTCCGAGCACATAAAAATGCCAAGGCTCAGTCAGGTGATGATTGGGCGCCCAACGAGCCACGTCAATCGCGTCGCGTATCAACTGGGGATCTACTTTTTTATGGGCGAAGCGCGACAGCGTTCGTCGACCAACCAATAGCTCTCGAACTTGCTCAAGTAAACCGGACTCACTTGCCTGTGTGTGATTAGACATAAAACCTTCTAAAAAACCAAAACGACTAGATAGTTCAACGACATCAATTTTACATAGTTCGCAGCCATAGCTCTATGCCTACGTCGCATTATTCATAACAGTTGCCAACCAGAGCACATAACGCATAGAAAACGTATCGCAATAAGCCATTTTGGGAACTGTTCGATAGTTGAACTTCAACATAGTACGTATTTTATCCGAATTCACTGGCGCAAGAGCCAGCAACAAATATACGGGAACTGAAGTTCAAACCGAGTTATGGAAAGAACCGCCATTCAAGATTCACTACAACAGACTGCGAAGGAAGCTCCGCCCAGCGAATCCGCCGAAGACCTGTCAGATGTCGTTCTCCTGGCCGGGCTTGCCGAGACGGAAGTTGAATGGGCGTGTAAGTGGCTGACGCTCGAGTCATTAGCGACAGTTGTCATCTCCGACATAGACAAGGCCGCGCGTTACTGCGTTGACTCCCCTCCAACCGTACTCGTGTGTCCGGCAAGCCTGAGGTGCACGGACGGCCGCACGCTCTATGCCTACATTGCCGAGGAAGTTTCCTACAGCAATATCGCCTGCATAACGATCGTGTCCAACGATAAAGAAACTCAAGGTGCTCTGGACATGAACGTAACAGACGTTGTCCGCAAGCCGGTCAACTGGAATGTTTTCGCACGTCGTGTGGCACTACTAACAGAATTTTCAATCATGCGCCGCGAACTGCTCGATACGAAAGTACGCATTCACGAAGAGCAGCGTCGGGCTCTGGACGCCAAACAGCATCTATCTCAACTTGAAGCAGCAGACTCATTAACGAAGCTTCCAACGGCACATCGCTTTCGCAAATTAGTGGCCGGCGCTATCAGTCAGTCCACCGAGCTTCTCGTGTTCAGTATTGGAATAGAACGCTTTCACCTGATTAACGACACCCATGGCCGCGAAATTGGCAACCGTGTACTGGCCAAAATGGGCGAACGTCTCCGATCCATAGTGCTTGACGCCGGACTCTACGCCAAAGACGCGCCCAGCACGCTTGCCGCCTGTGCGGCCAAGTTGGACGGCGTAAGGTTTGCTCTAATGGTGCCCCATAACGGCTCAGACGGTCACTTGAGAGATGTGCGAAAAATACTAACCGCAGAGCTTGCCAAACCCATTGTTCTGAACGAAATCAATATTTACCTTTCAACCAGCATCGGCGCAGCCGTCGCACCCCAGCACGGTCGCACGGCCGCCGAACTCATGTACAGCGCCGATCGCGCCATGACCGACGTAAAACGTAAAGGCGGCGGTTTCGGGTTTCACCAACAGGAAGGGCAGATATCCAGTGAGCGCCAGCTCAAACTGGACGCCTGGCTGCGAAACGCCATTGAACGAAAAGAGTTGCAGGTTGCCTTTCAGCCTTTGGTGAACATGTGGAACAACCAGATTGTCGGAGCAGAAGCGCTGCTGCGCTGGACACGCGAAGACGGAACCGTTATTTCGCCAGCCGAATTCATTCCTGTCGCCGAGATGAACGGGAGCATTGTTGAAATTGGTGACTTCGTTATTAACGAGTCCTGTGCTGCTCTTCGACGCTGGACAGACCAGACGGGAACCGCCCTGCGCGTCGCCATAAACCTATCCATTACGCAGCTGAGACGGGGCAACGTTGTTCGCACTCTCGAACGCGCGCTTGTCCAGTACGGGCTGGAACCCGCTCAACTCGAAATGGAAATATCAGAGCGCGGCGATATTGGTAGCGACCGACGCATTATTAGGCAGCTACATGAACTTAAAGCCATTGGAGTCCGACTCTCGCTGGACGATTTTGGCACAGGTGATACCGCCATCGACTATTTAAAAAAACTGCCTATCGACATTCTGAAACTTGACCGATCTTATGTGTCGGGAGCTCTTGAAAACGGCGCCGACGCCGTCATTACGTCGGCTCTCATTACACTCGCCAGAAACATGAACCTGACGGTGATTGCAGAAGGCATTGAATCAAAAGAACAGTACGAATTATTACGCTCGTGGAAGTGCCATTTATACCAGGGCTACTACTGCTCTCCCGCCATCCCAAGCGAAGACTTTTTACAACTTTACAACGACACCTCCAAACCCGTTCTACAGGAACTGCATTCATGATGGACCTCAAACGTACGCCTGTTTTGGCACGTCGAATTCTGACGCAGATGACCACTGCTCTTGTGCTGGCCTTCAGCACATCGCTGGCATTGGCTGAGGTCGGCAATCCAATGCGATTCGGTCATTTGGGCATGGGTGAGGGATTGTCGCAAAGCACCGTAAACGTAATGCATCAGGACCAGACAGGGTTTCTCTGGTTCGGCACAGAAAACGGTCTCAATCGATACGACGGCAATCGCGTCCACCAATACAAGCGCGACCCGAACAACCCTAACTCACTAGGTGCTGATTTTATTTGGGACATGACCGAAGACGCGAACGGAAATCTGTGGATTGCAACAAACGGCGGTGGCGTAGCCCGGTGGAATTCGACCACGAACGATTTTACCTCCTATCGTCATAATCCGGAGGACGAGAGCAGCATCTCAATGGATGGTGTTAGAACAATCACCTACACAACGGATGGCTCCGTTTGGCTTGGTACGATGGGAGCTGGCCTCGACCGTTTAAATCCGGCGACCGGAAAGTCAGAACATTATCGTCACGACGAAACCAACGACAACTCACTGGCTAACGATGAAGTCTACGAGGTCATGCAAGACAGTCGTGGCATTATTTGGGTGACCACAAACAATGGCCTCAGTCGCTTTGACCCGATCACAAGAGCGTTCGAGAACTTTCGTTACGAAGCGGGCAACCCTAATTCACTCAGCAGCAACAAAGTTCGCGCTATCGGCGAAGACAAGCAGGGCATGCTTTGGTTTGGTACGCGCAGCTCCGGACTAAATCGCTTTGACCGCGAAAGCGGTGTATTCACCCGTTTCCAGCACGACGCTAACGACAACCAAACGCTGAGCCATAATGGTGTACGCAGCATATTTGAAGACGACGCCGGACGGCTCTGGGTTGGTACCAACACCGGACTCAATCTGTTCGACCGACAGCGCAATCGATTCTTGCACTACAAACACGACCGCTCCGACCCAGGCAGCCTCAGCGACTCCTACATCATGTCGTTGTATCAGGACCGTTCCGGAATTCTGTGGGTTGGCACACGTTCAAAAGGCGCCAGCAAATGGAATCCGAGAAGCTGGGGCTTTGGGCATTTTTCTCCTGACCGTCTAAGCGACGGCAACGTAACTTCTTTTGCAGAAGACAGAAGCAAGACTCTATGGGTTGGCACGTTTGGAAGCGGGCTTAACAAAATTAATCGAAGCAGCGGTGATGTCAGTTTTATCACCAAAGACTCAGCTGAGGCCCCGGTTATCTCTGACAATCACATCATGTCTATGGTGATCACCGCGCGCAACGAACTATGGCTCGGCACCATGGTGGCCGGAATTGACCGGGTTAATCTGGACACAGGCGAAGTGACCAACTTCCGACACGACCCCAACGACGAATCAACGATCTCAAGCAACGGTATCATGGCACTGTTTGAAGACCGCGAAGGCAATATATGGATTGGAACGTTTGGCGGCGGCGTTAACAGAATGTCGACTGATGGCTCCGTCATGCGTTTTCCGTTTAATCAGTCTCCGAGCGAAGGAGTCTCAAGCGCACGAGCGACCGCCTTTGAACAAGACCGCTCCGGTAGAATCTGGATTGGCACGGACGGCGGTGGCTTAAGCATATACGATGAAGTCAGCGGTTATTTCCACACCTATCGCCATAATCAAAAAGACCCGGACTCTATTAGCGCCGACACCATCTACGATATTCACCGTGACATGAATGGCGTTATGTGGGTGGGCACTCAGGGTGGCGGACTCACACGAGCAGTCGGTGACGTCAACCAGCCCGGGGCTTACAAATTCAAGCGCTTCATCCCAAGCAGCGGGCCCACGATTAACAACGTCGTATACGGCATTGAATCGGATACGGATGGCGACCTTTGGCTATCCACAAACTATGGCATTAGCCAGTACGCTACCAGCGCAAGCAAAGTATCTAATTTCCATCGCAGTCACGGCCTGCAAAGCGAGGAGTTCAATTTCGGCGCACACTACCGTAGCCCAACCGGGCAGCTGTTTTTCGGTGGCGCAAACGGCTTCAACGCTTTTTACCCCTCCGACCTCGGCATTAATACCGTTCCACCCGAAGTGGTACTGACGAGAGTGTCGCTATTGAACAAACCAATCGATATTGGCAAGCCTCACTGGCTTGCTGACGAACTGTCGCTGAGTCATCGGGACGACGTACTGTCAATTGAATTTAGCGCTCTGGACTTCGCCGCACCTACCCAAAACCGATTCGCCTATAAACTGGAAGGCTTCGACCCGGAGTGGATCGAGGCCGGTAACAAGCGGCACGTAACCTACACCAACCTCGACGCGGGCGACTATCGCTTTTTGGTTCGCGCCTCTAACAGCGACGGCGTCTGGCAAACAGACGAGATGGCCCTTAATCTGACCACCGCACCTGCCCCCTGGAACAGTCGAACAGCCTATTTTCTGTATTTTCTTCTGGCCATAGGTGCGGCATGGTTAGCGTGGTCAATTCATCAGAAACAGCTGCGACAAGAGGCCGGATACCGACGACGACTTGAAAAAGACGTACAAGAACGCACGCGCGAACTGGCTGCCAGGAACGGCGAATTGAAACAGCTGAACCAGCGGTTCTTGCAAGCCAGTATCACGGACCCGTTAACCGGGCTACGAAATCGTCGTTACGTGTTTGAAGAAATTGCCAAAGACATTGACGTGGTCCGACGCCGCTACGAGTCTGGCGGCGCAGCGTTGCCAATTGACCTTAACAATCCGAATCAATCAGATTTTATTTTCATGATGATTGACCTGGACAATTTCAAACCGGTTAACGACACCTGTGGCCACAGCGCAGGAGACGAAATGCTCATGCAAATACGTGACTTGTTGCTCGCGTGCTGTCGTTCGTCGGATGCGGTTATCCGCTGGGGTGGAGACGAGTTTTTGGTTATCGGCCGATATTCTGATCTAAGACAGGGCGAGGTTTTGGCCGAACGCATCCGCTCTCGCATGGAGAACGCCATATTCTCTGTTGGTAACGGTCAAGCGACACGCACCACCGCCTCCATTGGAATAACAGGCTTCCCGTTTGTTCGATCGAAACCCGACCTCATGGACTGGGAGCAGTTGCTATCATTGGCTGACTCTGCCATGTACCGGGCGAAAGCGACCCGTAACGCCTGGGTCTCGATTGTGTCGACAGAACAAAGCAGCAGCGTGATTAACCCGTTCTACAGTTTCCGAGATCACACGGACGCTATGGTTGAACAAGGCATGCTGGAAGTTCGCAGCTCACATGACACGGATATTGATCTGGCTCTCGAAGGGTAGACAACACGTTTTGCTGCGCGATATGCGATAGACTTGTGCTTTACCGGCACGGTACTGCCCGTCAATATCGAGAACAACGTGAACACAGCCCCTCTCCCAGATCAGCAACCGGATTCACTCACTGAAAAAGAAGTAACCGCTCAGTTTGAGAAGCTGCTTAATGAGGGCTGCCACCTTAAGCCTCAGGGAACAGCCAAAGCCGATCCGCGTAAAAAACTGGTTCGGCAAAAACCTAAAAATTTGGTGATGCTTGAAGGCCACCACTATTTCCTCACCAACGTTCGTCGCGATCATCAGTTTCGTTTCTTCGTCGCCTATGTACTGCTAAAGCCATCAAGAACAGCTGCGCGACGAACGCTCTTCCCACGAATTTTTTATAAAGACTCTTCATTGATATGGCGCGTTGCCACTCACTATATAAACAGCAAGAACGAACATTGGATTGGCAAAGGCGACATTAAGCCAGTTGTGGAAGACGGTGAAATCAATTGGTACAGCGCTGAAGAAACCACTAACCTGCCTTTCGAAATTCAAACGGCACTTGATCAAATCAGTCGGCGCGTGAAGGCACCCCGCCCTGATCGACAGGCTCTCTCACTCGTTCTTCGTAACGCGCCCGATAACCGTGTTGCGCCGTACGCGGATTTTTCGACTCCGCGTCGTCAAGCTATGAGCAACACGACAAAGAGCATTTACAATAATCGCAAGGTGGCCTGGTTTGAAGACGATACCAACCCTGATTCGCTGCGCTTTAAGGCGGGCTTCGCGCCAGATTTCAAGCACGGCTTAATTGCGGCCAGTCAGTCACGCAGTAAACTGTACGGTGGCGACATTCTTCGCTTTCGCATCGTGTCAGAAAATCGACGCATACAATACGTTTTCATGCACGCCCCCAGACAGAGCTGGATAATTCCTCCTCAACCGACTGCTCTGGATATCATGAGCTTTGGCGTTCACACGGTCGACGCGCATGTTGACGAAAATTTATGTATACCCGGATTTGAGTACCACTTTCCAGACGAAGACGAACCGGACGGCGTGTTCTCTCAAATACCGAAAGGCTTTGCAGGTGCAAGTAGCCCGATCGATCCACAACGGGCTGACGCTTCTCCGTGGACTCACCGCATGCCTGTTATCAAGGCCTTTCACAAAGCACTACCCGCACTCAAGAAACGTGCCCGCAAGCTCAACTAGCCACGGGCTTGCCGTTTTTTACCAGATCCGGATCTAAAGTGAATTCAAGAACGTAATGAGCGCTTCCTGCTCGGTTGTACTCATGGCTTCAAAAGCCTGTTTAGAAGACTCCCCTTCGCCACCATGCCAACGAATCGCTTCATTCAGAGTGCGTGCCCGACCATCGTGAAGATACGCCTCACCGCCACTGACACCGGCCGTTAAACCAATATTCCAAAGAGGTGCAGTTCGCCACTCGGAACCACTCACGCCTTCCTCAACAAGCGTCGACGCAAGTCCCGGACCCATATCGTGCAGTAACAGATCGGTATAGGGAGAAATAGTCTGGTCACGAAGCTCTGCATGAGGATGCCATGGAGAGGTTTGAAACGATTCTGTGTGGCATGCGTTACATCCAGCGCTGGCAAAAAGCGCTTCGCCTTGCAGTGCCATAGGGTCATCGAGGTTTCGACGAGCACTAACGCCAAGCAGCGACACGTACGCGCTGAGCTTATCGAGATGCTCGTCGCTTAACTCGCTTCCTGATGCCTGGCAACCGCTCTGAGAAGAACCACAATCCGGACTAGGTCGCACTGAAGTCATCACGCCAATGTCTGTATTGAGCGCTGCCGCTACCTGATGTTGAACGCTGGCCAAACTGGCTTTCCAACCAAAACGACCAAGACGAGCTTGCCCTGTTTCAGGATCGCTAACCAAACGCATACGCCCGGATATTCCGTCACCATTGCTATCGTTAGGATCAGCCAGGTTCTCAATGTCGGTCTCGAGTATCGCCTCCAGCAATCCCATTCCTACGAGCTGTGGGGCAATACGTGCAGAATAGTTCGTTGGCTGTGCGCCTGTAAAAACAAAATTAGGCGTACGCAAACCGCCACTCTCGCTCCAGCTACCGATCCGAACGCTGCCTTCACTCGGTCCACCGGTCGAAAGAGGTTGCAACACCGAACCAATGGCCGGGTCTGGATTACCATCGGCGTCGCTCACATTGAAAACGTACTGATTCAAGTTTTGGTTAACACCTGGTGGAATGGCGCGGCCATTGCGCTCGTGGCACGCAACACAAGAGCGGTTAACGTAGTTATTGCCAAGCAGTCCCGAGAGCTCGTCAAACGACGCATTCTCCGCCGCCTCATTGTGCGAGCCGTCACCAAAGTCGGTGTGGTGTACGCGACGACCCTCAACAAACACCTGGCCATTTATATTCGAAAGATTAGTCGGCATCTGAATAAAGTGATTATCCGGTTCATCTGAATACTGGTAGTTCAACGTTGTGCCGCCACCAATCCGGCCAGCCATTGGCATCGGGTAGGAATTTTGAGCAGTGCCTCTTGCCTCCCAGGGAACAACACCTTCGCCGACTACATACAAAATCGCCGTGCCATAGTAGTTATCGCGTCCGTTGGGTGTTCCGGTCAGAAACTGACTGAGTTCAAACTCCAGACGATCACCCACCTGCAACGGCGCATTTGTCAGCGAGTTAACCGATGCCGTACGAGTGTAGTGCCTGCGCGTTTCTCCTGGTACATCCAGTTCCGGAACAGCGGACATGATGCCGTTGTTGGCATAGACCGCCTCGTTCAAATGGAAGAAACGCAATTCAGCTTCGGTAGGACTCACCGGCCACTCAGTGATGACGTTAAAGACGACGCTGTCGCCACCTCGGCCAACGGTATCGACGATTTCAATTTCGGCGGTTCGATGCTCCCAGTAGAACGACAGCCAGTGATCGTAAGCTTGAAATTGATCTTCCCGAGCGTGTCGGTCTCGCGCCCGATCCGCCAAATGTGTAATCAGCGCTGTCGGCGTATCCTCTAGAAGTACCGGCTCAAGCTCGGTCGTCTCGCTGAACAGAGGCTCGTATAGCTGCGTGTACGGAACTAGCCACCAAACACCACCAACACCTTGCCCATTGGTATCGCCGGAATTTGTATCGCCGATAAAGAAGTACAGCGGTCGCCCTTCATAGGCAACCTGTAAAGATCCGTCGTCTCGCGTAACAGTTGATAAACCTGACACGCCCGACGCAACTCCGTCCTCGACCAGGACCGGCGGCCAGTTTGTGGCACATCCGCCGTTACAGGTACTGCCTTCGCTTCCAATGTCATTATCGAAGACGTACACAGAAAAGCCGGGGTTACTCGAACCTGCGCCTCCAACCAGAATGCCCGCCGCAGAAGACACTTCGTTAACAGACTCAATAACAACGCAACCGTCCATATCCACCATGCTACCCGGCGGCGTGTTTGGACACAGGTCCAGAACATCGACCACGCCATCGTCGTCTGCATCGATATCAACTTCAATACCGGCACTGGCATCGCCAAAGACATCCATTTCCCAAATTGAGTAGCCGTATGTATTGCCAACGCTGCGCACCTGTCCGTTCATGCGTACATAACGGTAGGTCCCGTTGATATCGAGAACGTCCGTGCGATTGCCAAACAAACCACCGGTAAACGTTGCCAGCACGTCCCAGTTAAAATTATCGTTTGAGCCTTCAACTACATACTCTCGGGCGTTAGCGGCTTCCCAGTGAATCTCGACTCGCGTCAATGGAAAACTCTGCGAAAAGTCGAGTACTAAAATCCCGGGGTCAACTCCGTGGACCGATTCCCAGCGCGTCGACATATTGCCGTCGACCGCTCGACTGGCGGGTTGAAATTCAGAATTGGACGTGGCCGTTGCCGGCAATTCACTTTCAACGTTACACACTGTAAACAGTGCGCTCGGTCCGGGTGCTTGTAAAAATTGATTGGCAAAAACAGCAAAATCCAAAAAGTTGGTCGTACCGTCACCGTTGTTATCTGTATCGAGGTCACCGGGAACCAAAAAATTAGCCGCGTAAACAACCTGATCTAAAAAGTTGACCGCGCAGCTGTTATCCACGTCGCTGTCGCACGCATTACCAATGTTGTCGCCATCGGTATCGCGCTGATCCGCATTGGCCACCAACAGGCAATTGTCGGTCGCGTCGTTAACGCCATCGCCGTCGTTGTCGGTCATGGCCGCGCCAACAGGCAGCATGAAAAAGACTGTGGCTGCGATTACTAAATATCGTGTGTGCATTTCGATCCCGTTTTAATTCAGACTCAGATTCAGTGCTAAACGTATTAAAAACTGACAACGTTGTCAAAAAACAACAAGACAAAGGCTTAGTAACGCTGGATGGCAGAATCCGCTTTTATTCAGGCCCACCGCAGTTCTTCACCGTAAATCGATATATGTAGCGTTAAACCGGTCGTTTAGGCGACTTCGGCATGGATTATCGATCTGCCAAACGAACACCAGGTTCAAATTACACGGCAACCGTCCGCCGCAAATCCCTACCAGAAAAGAATAGCTGGATGGGCGAAAACGCCGTGATTGGAAATCGGGGCTGTCTAATTCCCGGCGCCTTTAGCACAGACAAAAAAAGCCCCTGACACGTTGGTGCCAGGGGCTCATGACCGCAGCGAGCTAACGCCTCATGAAGACTACGCTAGGACGCCAGTTTATTGACCAACGGCTCCGCGCGCCCTTCTAAAATTCTGGCTTGCGCCAACGCGTCAGCAATGACGTGGGTGCCGGTGTCGGTTGCCGATGCTTCGAGGAAAATAGCTTTAAGACGAGGCCCAATAGCGTCTACTCGAGCAGCTACTTCCGCTTCGCTTACGTCGCCGTAGTACTCGCCCTCAGCACTTATAATGCCGCCAGCGTTAATCACGTAGTCCGGGACATACAGGATGTTTGAGCTGCGAAGATGCTCGCCGTCTTCCGGAGTCTCTAACTGGTTATTAGCCGCACCCGCCACGACAGATGCTTTTATCTGTCCAAGGGAACGTTCGTTAATCACGGCACCCAGCGCGCACGGTGCAAACACGTCAACTGCGGCCCCAATAATCTCGTCGGTGCCGACGACAGCTGCATCGAACTCTTTTCTCACAACGTTACAGCGCTCAAGGTTAATATCGGCCACGGTCAGCAACGCTCCGGCGTCGTGCAAATGCCTGCAAAGGTGGTAACCGACGCCACCGAGTCCCTGAACGGCTACTCGCACACCCTGAAGCGAAGTCGCTCCGAGGTGATGCGTAACCGCTTCGCGAATACCAACGAATACGCCACGCGCGGTCCACGGCGACGGATCACCACCGGCTGCGGAGCCACGCTGACTAAGGCCACTTACAAAACGAGTCTGAGTGGCCGCTTCTTCCATGTCAGCAACGCGCACACCGACGTCTTCTGCCGTGATGTAATCGCCAGACTGCGCCTCAACGGCACGACCAAAGGCTCTGAACAACTCCGCAGTCTTATCTTTGGCAGCGTCACCTAAAATGACGGCCTTGCCGCCACCGAAACGAATTTCGGCGAGCGCGTTCTTATAGCTCATGCCACGCGACAAGCGCAGCGCATCGGTAAGCGCCTCGTCGTCATTGGCGTAACTCCACATGCGACAACCGCCGGCGGCGGGTCCAAGTGAGGTGCTGTGTATGGCAATAATGGCGTTCAGACCTGACGCTTTGTCGTGGCAAAAAACCAGACGCTCGTGCGCGTCGTACTCTGGATGTTTGAACACTTTCATTCTGTTCTCCTGTCCCAACGGGACGATTGGCACGCTGGCGTCGACACAGCTGTGCTATTACTTTCGACAGTAACTAATTCTAGACAAAATTCGAGGAACTGGTTCGCAAATCGATCGCGGAAAGCAACCAGTTGCACCTGTTAAAGAACCCAGATTATCGCGAATAATGGGGAATAACAGCGCTATTACTACCCAACTTAGCCAATTTATTGCATAATTTATGCTTGTCTTACTAAATATGCGTATCAATCATGCTTCTTGACCAAACCGACCGAAAGATCCTCGAAATCCTTCAGAATGACGCCACTCTTCCAGCCAGCGATATTGCCGATCGCGTCGGACTGTCTCAGTCACCGTGCTGGCGGCGCATTAATCGACTGGAAAAAAAGGGCATCATTAAACGGCGAGTTGCCCTGCTCGATCGACGAGCACTCGGACTTAACGTCGTAGTGTTTGCACACATAAAATTATCGGTACATGGACGCAAAGCTTTACCCGAATTTGAAAACGCTATTCGAAATTTTCCGGAAGTGCTGGACTGTTTTACCACCACCGGCGAAGTGGACTACATACTAAAGGTAGTAACGAAAGACATTGAATCGTATGAGCGCTTCTTCCGGAATTCACTGTCCCAGTTACCTTCCGTGCTGGAAGTAAACTCAACCATTGCGTTGTCGAATATTAAAACCACGACGGAACTGCCGCTAGGGCTGGTCGACTAACCGCCTCTAAGAAACAACTTCACCCGGCTGTAGAGCACCCCAAAGGCACTTGCTTGCTGAACCCGAAACCATCGGTAGGAGCGGCAACTTGCCGCGATGAAATACGTAGCGCTAAATATTGAAACGCTTTTTCGTGGCAGAATGCCGCGCAGCCTGCTCAGCCAGCAGGGCTAGGCAAGCAAGTGCCCGTGGGGTGCTCTTACGAAAGAGAATCCATCGACTGCCGTGCAATCTTGTTCAACCGTTTCGTGCGCCGTTTGATACTGCCATGCATGATACAGCGATACAGAATCGGTACGACAAACAAAGTCAGCGCCGTAGCAACAACGAGCCCTGACACAATACTGCTGGCGACAGGACCCCACACGAGCGACTTGCCACCCAAGCCAACGGCTAACGAGAACAACCCGGCAATGGTTGTTGTCGCGGTCATTAACACCGGCACAACCCGGCGCTTGGCCGCATACACTGTAGCGTGCAGTGGGCGCATGCCAGATGCAATTCGCTGATTAGCTGCGTCGATCAAAACAATCGCCGAATTAACGGCAATACCCGTTAACGCAATCACGCCGTACATCGAAAACAGGCTTAGCGGATTACCGGTTATTGACAGACCCAAAACAACGCCGGTAAAAGCCATGGGTACGGTCGTTAAAATCAAGAACGGTTGAAAATAACTCTTAAACTGGGTGGCCAAAATGAGATACATCAATCCAAGACCAAACATGAACAGAACCTTCATGCCGTCTAAAGACTCAGTGATATCGTCCAACACCCCTGAGTAGTCAGCGTCTGCTGTAGCAAATTCCTTCTCCGCTTCGTTCCACTTTTCTTTCAGCAGTTCGTTCGCTTTTTTGACGTCAATTTGAGTTTCATCGATGTCCGCGCTGACCGTAATCGAACGGCGGAAATTGTAGTGTCGAATAATGCCCGAACCTCGTTCAATCTTGGACGTACTGAGCTCACGCAGGGACGAGGTACCGCCGCCGGGTAAGGCAATCGGCTCGTCGAGCACTTCTTCAATAGACGCAACCTGCCGCGGCGCGGCCCGCACGCGCAGCTCCATTTTCTCGCCCTTGTAGCGCAGAAAACTAATCACTTCGCCGTCAACATGAAGCCTGACAAGTCGACTGATCATGCCAGGTTCAAGTCCGGCCCGACGAATTGCGGTTTCATCGAGGTCGAGAGTTAACTCAAGCCGGCCTGGAACGTCGTCGTCAGCTATGTTTGAAGAACCCGGAATTGTCGCCACGAGCTTTTTCATCGAATCGGCAGCGGCTCGTAACTCTTCGTAATCGTTACTTCTCACTTTAACGTTAATGTCGCCCAGAACAGGCGGACCACCTGATAGCTGAGTGAAGGTAATTTGGCCGTCACCCGGGGTCTTGAGGGCAAACTCGCGGAGACCATCTACAATCTCACCCACGGTTCGACCTTCGCCGCGAGGGTTAAGCGACACTTGAATCTGGCCGTACTGGTCACCGAGAAACGCTTCGGTCTCGGTAAATTTAATACCCGCAAACGTCGTTATGGCACGCACTTCTACCAAATCGATTTTTTCTCTAACCCGCTGCTCAACAACTTGCGCTTGTGCCAGAGTTTGGTCAAGCGACGCATCGGGAGGCATGTCAACGTTCACGTAAAATATTCGCAGTGGATCCGCCTGGAAAAAATTCAAGGTGACGCGACCGCCGTAAATAGACAGTACCGCTAAGGCTATTAGTGCGATCGTTGCCAATACGAGTATAAAAGGTCGACGCATAAAATAGATAAGTGAGCGGATGTAGCGTTTGCGTAAAGCCGCGGTCCATCTCACCCTCCAATTATTTCTGTCTGTTACTCCACCCGCCGCGTTGGTGCCAAGAGAGATAACGTGCGCAGGTAGAATCCAGAACGCTTCCACCAGGCTGACAGCAAGCCCCGTAGATACAACGAACGGAATAACAAACATGAACTGCCCCACAATGCCGCCGAGTAACATGAGCGGCAAGAACGCGGCCATAGTTGTGGCCACGGCAGAGAGCACCGGCTTACCGACCTCGGCCAGCGCGTCGACGGCCGCATCAACCCCGGTTACGCCACGCTGCAACCGATAATAGATAGCCTCAACTACGACCACAGCGTCGTCGACCAACATGCCCAGCACAATCACGATACCCAGCAATACCATCACGTTAAGCGTGTTACCCGTTACGTTGAGCACCCACAGCGTTCCAGCAATCGAAAATGCAATTCCAAGCGTGACCATTGCGGCGATACGAATACCAAGAAACAACCAGCAAACAACCAACACAAGGAACAAACCCAACACGGCGTTGCGACCCATAATGTTTAAAGCTGTGCGTGTTTGAACGGTTTGGTCGTCCGCCAGTACAACGGAAATACCGAGCTCTTTGTACTGCACGTTTTTTTCATCAACGTATTCATTCACCCGATCAATGAGATCCAGCGTGTTGACATACTTTTGTTTAATGACCGCCAGCGAAACAGCCGGACTACCGTTCGTGGCAACTTTAGTCGAAGCTTTTTGGCGCACGCGTTCAATACTCGCAATTTGTCCTAACGCAACCTGACCTCCGTCGGGCGTGCGCAGCTGAAACTGGGCCAGCTTTTCAGGGTCGGGCTCAGCCTCGTCTACTCGAACCAGCCACGCGGCACCCGCCACGCTGATTTCGCCTGCAGACGTGTCGCGGTAAGCGCTGCGAATACTGTCGCTTACGTCGACGGCGTTAAGACCTCGAGCCGCCATCGCCGACAAGTTAAGATTCACCTGAAGCTCCGGCGGATGGAGACCCTGAGTTGTCACCCGGTCTACGCCTTTGAGTCGTTCAATATCCTGTTTCATTGAGCGCGAAATTTCGCGTAACTTCTCGTCGTTGGCCTGACCCGTCACGACAACAATTGCCGTTGGGAAACCGCTTGAGGTAGTGAGCTCGAGAATAAACGGATCTTCGGCTTCGTCCGGCAGTTCGGAGCGCGCTTTATTTTGCAAGTCTCGACGTAAATCGGCAAACCGCAACAAGAATTCGTCACGCGGAATATCGTTGAAACGCACCAGCATACTTGAACTGCTTTGCTGGGAATTACTCGACACAAAGCGTACATCTTTAACACCGTTTAGGGCGTCTTCCAAAGGTGACGTTATCAAGTCCTCCACGTCTTTGGCAGACGCACCTGGCAATACGGTGTTCACGATAACCCAGTTAAAATTAACGTCGGGATCGTTCTCTCTTGGCATCTCCGTAAACGACAGCGCGCCGAATATGAGCACGACGGCGAACAAAATGTTCACCAGCGGGTGATGGGTAAGCAGTTTGCGTAACATGATTAGTTGGCAGCAATAGTGATGCGCTGACCGTCCTGAAGTTTATACCGCCCGATGGTAACCACCCGCGTGTCCAGCGCCAACGTTGTCGATGCGGGCCTTCCCTCCTGCGCACCGGTCACAACGTGAAAGCGCGCACGGTTACCTTCGGCTACAAACACACCCAGCTCACTGCCACGTCTGACCAGAATATCGGCCGGGATCATGCCGCCCGCGTCGAGCCAGCTAATGCGACCGCTGCTTCCGATTGGCGCGTTGCTTTGTTCAAAGGCCAGTCGTACCAGCTGTGCGCCCGAGTCGGTCACAACCACAGGACTCACGCGCAATAAGGACAGCGGCCAGTCAGACCCATTGCGGTCAAAACGAAGTGCCCGCCCCTGCTTGACGCTGTCGATTAAATCCGTCCCCACCTGGGCTTCCACTTCAGGGGAGTCCAGCTGCACCAACTCAAACATTTGTGTGGCGGGCGTGACGTAACTTCCGGCCTGCGCGAAACGCGCCACAACCACGGCGTCGAACGGAGCGACCACAACCGTTTTGACAAGATCGTTTTCAGCAATACGAATCGCCACGTTGTTCGAAGAGCGATTGGCCGTCAACACCACTACGTCGGTTTCACGAGCCAGCAGATCATCGGCCGAGATAAACTGGTTGCCGGACAGCTCGCGGGCCCGTTTCAAACGCAAATTAGCTTGTTCAATTTGGGCGTCGGTTGATGCCAGCAGGGCTTTGGCCTGTTCCAGCGCCAGTACGAAGTCGCGACGGTCCAAACGAGCGAGAACCTGCCCCTTCTCGACCCGCTGACCGACTTCCACTTCAACCTCTTCAATGTTGGCCGCCACGCGAGCCGCAACGGTCGCCCGGTTCGCCGCTAGCACGATCGCCGGCGCAAACTGACGCTGAGCGGTGGTAATGTCAGACAGCGGCTGCACTTTGACCACAACTGGAGTATTGCCGGCGTCAGCGGCGTTGCCTTGAGCCTGAATATCGCGGCTAAAACCCGAATTGAGAATCAAAACCGTCGCCACAGCCCACGCGAGACGCGGCTTTACCGCTGCGCGGCTAAAGGTTTGAAAGGAAAAACGGGCCATATTCTTGAAATCCTTAAGTGCATGAGTAGCGGCGGGAATTGATTATCCTGCAACCCGCTAACTCTCCTGACGCGGTGCCGCAATTATACGGTGTCTGACGGCATAAACCCACTACTGTGGGACAAGCCAGAAGCCCGAATTATCGGGATAATGCTGAGGAAATCTTCGATTCGGTCGAAGCGGTGTTTCACTGGAGCAAGCTAAGGGTGAAGACCCGCCAGCACCTTCAAACTGTTATGGCAAAACGGCTCAAAAAGGTGAATTTTTTACGCTTTTTTAGCTGTGGATGTGGTGGCGACGCGCCCGCCCTGCTATCATGCGCGCACAGTTTGCAAAGGCCATTTTTTTAACCTTGATTTATCAATAGGTTAACTCCAAATAAGCCACTCAAATCAGCTCATCCGCAGGTCTTATCACCGCAGATGGGCTTTTTACGCTGGACGACGCCAAAACGTGCGTTCAATTGCAGACACCCGAGGACTACATTTAACTGAATACGCAGAGAACTGTTATGACTGACCTGACGAAGTACCGCAACATCGGAATTTTCGCCCACGTGGACGCTGGCAAGACCACCACCACTGAGCGCATCCTGAAATTAACCGGCAAGATCCACAAGATTGGTGAGGTGCACGATGGTGCGGCGACCACTGACTTTATGGACCAAGAGCAAGAGCGCGGCATCACAATTCAGTCAGCAGCCACAACCTGCGAATGGGACGGCCACCGCCTGAACATCATTGACACACCGGGACACGTTGACTTCACCATCGAAGTTTATCGTTCTCTGAAAGTACTCGATGGCGGCGTGGGTGTGTTCTGTGGATCTGGCGGCGTAGAGCCCCAGTCTGAAACGAACTGGCGTTACGCTAACGAGTCGGAAGTTGCACGAATCATTTTCGTGAACAAACTCGACCGCATGGGCGCTGACTTCTACCGCGTTGTTGACCAGGTACGTAACGTGCTGGGCGCCAAGCCTCTCGTTATGGTGCTGCCAATGGGTATTGAAGAAGACTTTAACGGCATCATTGACCTGCTGACCCGCAAAGCATGGGTGTGGGACAACTCCGGTGATCCAACCGCATTTGAAATTCTGGACGTGCCGGCTGAGTACGCCGACAAAGTCGAAGAGTTCCGTGAGCAGCTGGTCGAAACCGCTCTTGAGCAAGACGACGACCTGATGGAAAAATACCTGGAAGGCGAAGAGCCTTCCATCGAAGACATCCAGCGTTGCGTGCGAAAAGGCACCATCGGTCTGGACTTCTTCCCGACTTACTGTGGCTCAGCGTTTAAGAACAAGGGCGTTCAACTGGTACTCAACGCGGTTGTTGACTACCTGCCGAACCCTACGGAAGTTGATCCTCAGCCTGAAGTTGACCTTGAAGGTAACGAAACCGGCGGCAAAGCGATTGTTGACGCTAACGGCCCACTGCGCGCGCTGGCATTTAAGATCATGGACGACCGTTATGGCGCCCTGACCTTTACACGCGTTTACTCCGGTACGCTCAAAAAAGGTGACACCGTGCTAAACACGTTTACCGGCAAGACCGAACGTATTGGCCGAATTGTGGAAATGCACGCCGACTCTCGTGAAGAACGCGACTCAGCTCAGGCCGGTGACATCATCGCGCTGCTTGGCATGAAAAACACACGTACCGGTCACACACTGTGCGACCAGGACAATCCAGCGACGCTCGAGCCAATGGTGTTCCCTGATCCTGTGATCTCGATTGCCATTAGCCCGAAAGACAAGGCCGGCACCGAGAAGATGGGCGTAGCCCTGAACAAGATGGTTCAAGAAGATCCTTCGTTCCGTGTCAGCACAGACGAAGAATCAGGCGAAACCATTTTGGCCGGTATGGGTGAGCTTCACCTCGACATTAAAGTCGACATTTTGAAGCGTACCCACGGTGTTGAAGTGGAAGTCGGTAAACCTCAGGTTGCTTACCGTGAAACCATCACGCAGCAGGTAGACGATTCTTACACCCACAAGAAGCAAACCGGTGGTTCAGGTCAGTTCGCTAAAATCGACTACGTTGTTGAGCCTGGCGAGACTAACAGTGGCTACGAGTTCGAGTCGAAAGTTACCGGTGGTAACGTTCCTCGCGAATACTGGTCGGCGATTGAGAAAGCGTTCGCAACCAGCATGGAAGAAGGTACGCTGGCTGGATACCCTCTGCTCGACGTTAAAGTAACGTTGATGGACGGTGCGTTCCACGCCGTTGACTCCTCGGCTATGGCCTTTGAGTTGGCAGCACGTGCGGCTTACCGTCAGACGATTCCAAAAGCGAAACCACAGCTTCTGGAACCGATCATGAAAGTTGACGTCTTTACACCAGACGATCACGTTGGTGATGTGATTGGCGACCTTAACCGTCGTCGCGGCATGATCAAAGCTCAGGACACCGGCGTAACCGGCGTTCGAGTTAAAGCCGAAGCGCCACTGAGTGAAATGTTTGGATACATTGGTCACCTGCGTACCATGACCTCAGGTCGTGGTCAGTTCTCAATGGAGTTCGCACACTATGCACCGTGCCCGAACAACGTTGCTGAAGTTGTGATCAAAGAAGCACAGGATCGCAAAGCCGCCAAATAGGTTTTAGTCCTTCGCTAAAAGCTCGTTGAAAAGCCCTCTTCGGAGGGCTTTTTTTTGCGCCACAGTAAACCAGATTGCCGCAATCGCTAACAGGCTCCGTCTTCGCAAGCACCCACAAACACCGTAATTGCGAGCGCCAAACGCGTGGCAATCTGTCGCAAACACCGTCATTGCGAGCGCGAAGCGCGTGGCAATCTCCTGGCTCGAACGCTAAGCCATTGTTACCGCTTATGTGAAAACCGGCGTATGATGAATACCTCTGACGTTCAGACTAAACATTTGCAGACGAAGGCTTTGTGAGCCTCTAAAAACAAACCTGGAGATCGGTAGTTATGAATCAAGGCAAATTGGCCGAAACGAAAAACTATCGCACACTGGTTCTGTGGTTGCTGACTCTGGCCTATGTATTCAGCTTCATTGACCGCCAAATTATGGGAGCTCTCTCACCCAGCATTAAAGCCGACCTTGGCTTTGAGGACTGGCAGCTAGGTCTCCTCAAAGGGTTTGGCTTCGCGCTGCTCTACACAACGGTCGGAATCCCCATTGCCTGGCTGGCCGACCGCTACAGTCGAACTAAAATCATCGGCTTTTCGGTTTTTCTCTGGAGCCTGTTCACCGCATTAACGGGCATGGCAAACAACTTTCTAACTATGCTACTTGCCAGAACCGGAGTGGGCATTGGCGAAGCCGGTGGCTCCCCACCTTCTCATTCGATTATTTCCGATTTATATCCAAAGGAACAACGTGCCAGCGCTCTTGGTGTGTACTCACTGGGAATACCAGTCGGTATTGCGTTCTCTTACATTCTCGCGGGCGCGTTGGTAGAGACCCTCGGTTGGCGAGGCACGCTCGTTTCATTGGGTGTCGCCGGTATCGTTCTAGCCCTGATCATCGCACTCGTCGTTCGCGAGCCCAAACGCGGACAGATGGAAGGCGAGAACATAGTTCTCGAACCTGTTGGCATTGGCGAGTCTATAAAAACACTCGCCAAAATCCCCAGCTGGTGGGCCATGTGCATGGGCATTGCCTGGGTAAGTTTTGGTGGCTACGCGGTAGCTAATTGGGGGGTGGATTACATTGTTCGATTTCTGCCTGAACACATGCCCGGAGCCGGTAACGGCAAGTTTCGCTGGCTAATGTTAATGCTCGGCCTGATTCACCTAATTGGTTATGGTGCCGGCACCTACTTTGGCGCGGTCATTACCGAGAAACTCGCCAAGAAACACATCAGCGCCTACGGCTGGCTGCCCGGAGCGGTACTGTTAATAGGCGTTCCCGCGCTCATAACCGCTTTTTGGGTAGAGAACATTTACCTGCATCTCAGCCTGATTACGGTATACCTCGTTTGCGCCGGCGTTTATTTGGGCCCAAGCTTTGCAGCAGCGCAAACGCTCGCACCGATAAACATGAGAGCCATGTCCACGGCGCTGTTTTTTTTGATTCTGAATCTGATTGCGCTCGGAGGCGGACCAACTTACATCGGCCTCGCAAGCTCAGCGTTGACTGAACAACACGGTGAAGTGCACGCACTGCGCCTGGCCATAACCTCTCTTGTCATTCCTTACGCGGTATCCATCGCGGCCTTTTTTTGGGCGGCAAAAACATTGCCAAAAGACTGGGCTGAAGCGGAAGCTCGCAATAACAAGATGGCCGGTGGGTAGGCGGTAGAAAGAGACGGTTAGAGTGCTTGGCGCAATTCATCGCGACTGAAAAACACTCCTGCGAAAATATAGAACACGTACTTAAACTCGTACAACATACGAATATCCGGGCCACGTTTAAAATAGAGCGCGTATGCCGAGAGCACTTCCTGTGCCTGGCCTTTTGCGCCACGAAGAGTGCGTACCATAAGGGCACTTCCAGTGATTGGTCCGCTCGACCAGATGAACGCTACGTTGCAGCGTCGTTGGCTGCGTCGGACATCGACGTGTCAACAGGCAAGAACATGACGTTGACGATAAAACTGTTTGGCCCGACAACCTCCACACCTGACACCAGTGCATTAACGTGACCATTAATGTCCGTCACACCCGGCAGGTTGTACACCAGACGGCTTGAGTCTTCTTCATCAACGTAGATATTACAGTCACCGCCCGCTTCCAAAGCTTGATCTATGCGATACAAATGCGCGGCAAGAGCGGCTCTGAATATACGAAAGTTAAGCTTGCCGGAAAAAGCCGTCAGATCCAGACGCAAAACACTTTTAATCTGACCGGACTGCTCGGACGAAATGGCGATGAACGGCGCATCGGTGCCGTGCGCCAGCAGCTTAAAAAGCCGTTTTGCTGCGGCTTTGTCGTCGGCGAAAAAACGCTGATTTAAATTATTGTGTATCGCTACCAGCAGGTCTTTAGGCAGCATGTCCAGAAAGTGTGTACTCATGTCGCTAGTGTACCCGCTTTAGTCGTTTGTGATCACAATTAAAGCGACACGCAATACGCAAGCAGCGCTTGGGGTCGGCGAGATAAAAGGTCATTTGCGTTGCCTCATGACCACTGGAATACTCTCCCAAGGCCTTAACCGGATCGTTACATGCGCGTCTCTTTTCTACTGTCCCTGTTTCTGCTGCTCGGAGCGTCAACCACCTGCGGCGGGCGGCTGACTTACTGTAACGGCCAATACTCCTCACTTCATTCATGAACTACCACATGTGCGACGTCGGGCTGTCTCAGCCTCCTCACCCTGCAGCGGGCCTCAAATTTTTATCGTCACCTCCAGACATGTTTACTACAACATTTTGGTCTCCGCAGTCTTTGCGTTTACCACGCGCACCAGAGTGCGTCAGCTTATGAAACGCTATCTCATCGGCGTTGACACGGGCGGTACCTATACCGATGCTGTAATAGTAGATGCTGAAAACCACGCGGTACTCGCGAGCGCCAAATCTCTAACTACCCATGGCGACTTGGCCAAAGGTATCGGCGCATCACTCGAGTCCGTTTTCAACTCAACCCACATTTCGCCTGCTGACATTCAGCAAGTATCACTGTCGACGACGCTCGCAACTAACGCCCTGGTAGAAGGCCGCGGCTCTTCAGTTGCGGTAATCCTAATAGGCTTCGACGACGCTATGATAGCGCGCACCAACATCGAGTCGGCGGCACCCGATGCCAAAGTCATCGCCATTTCCGGCGGCCATAAATATGACGGTCATGAGCAGGCACCTCTTGATGAAAGTGCGCTTATACAAGCCTGCAAAGACTCAGACGTAGATGCATTTGCCGTTGCCTCACATTACGCGGTACGCAACCCGGCACATGAACGGAGAGCTGCCCAGCTTATTCAAGAACTCACCGGCAAACCCGTGAGCGCCTCATGTGACCTGTCAGATTCATTGAACGGCCCGCTACGCGCGCTTACCGCAACGTTTAACGCGCGCATCATTTCTTTGATTATCAATTTACAAATAGCCGTAGCAAACGCTATAGCGCAGCTTGGCATTAACGCGCCTATTATGATTGTTAAAGGGGATGGCTCTATTGCGGCAGCCGGCGACGTCATCGAAAAGCCAATTGAAACTATTTTATCCGGACCCGCTGCAAGCGTAATCGGCGCACGCTTTCTGACTCGCTTAAACGACTTTGTGGTAGCCGACATGGGCGGCACAACCACGGATGTTGCTACCGTACTGAAAGGATGGCCAAAACTCAGTGCGCGCGGCGCCAATATTGGCGGCTACCGAACCCTGGTCAAAGCAATAGACATGCAGACCATTGGACTGGGCGGTGACAGCTGTGTCGATATTGACGAATCGTCTAACCTGACACTGTCATCTTCGCGCGTCGTGCCAATCTCCATGCTGGCAAAACATTACCCGGTTGTAGAGCAAGAGCTACGCGCTGCACTCGGCGCAACCAGCGGCATGCGTTCAGCACTCGACTATTTAATCGTTAATGCGAATCCCAACGCCGAAATCGAGGCGGTTCTGAGCTCTCGAGAAAAGCGCTTTATCCATACTCTGGACAGGCAACGGCCGAACAAAACGTCACGCGTCTTACACACCGCGGCGGACAGGTCTTGTGCCAAAGCCCTGATCGACCGTGGCATCTTGCGCCAATCCGGCTTCACACCCAGCGACGCAGCACACGTACTTAATGCGCAAAATCAATGGTCACGTTCAGGCGCAGTTGCGGCAGCGGAACTACTCGGTCGCTCGAGCTACAGGTTTGCACCGGACGATACCGAACGACAGGTGCTCGAGTTCTGCCGGGACGTCATTAACCTCGCGGTGCGTAAAAGCACTCATCTCATTATTAACGAATTAAGCGGTGAGTCGTTTACCGAAGACGACGCACTGGTGTCAGCTGTTGCCTCGGGCAGCAACACCCTGGGTAAACTGAATTTGGCGTTTAAGGCGACGCTGCCGCTTGTAGCTGTAGGTGGGCCGGCACAGGTGTTCTACCCGGAAGCAGGCCAGAGACTGAACGTCGACACGATTATTCCAAAGCACAGTGACGTGGCCAATGCTGTAGGTGCCGCTGTAGGTATAGTCCGTGCTGAAAGCTGTGTTGAAATTACGTTGAGTGAAACCGGTGGCTACCTTGTTCACGGCGGCGGTGACCCAGAACTCCTCGACAACGCTTCAGTGGCTTTGGCGAAGGCTGAGGAGTTAGCTCGCACACTGGTTCAAGAAGATTTCGCCGCTAAAGGGGGGCGATCCAGCCATGTATCTGTGGACATTGAGAGTATACAAGTCCCCAACGTGACAGACGGTGGACTTATAAGCGCTCGAGTCAGGGCGCGCTGCGACAGCATGCCTGACTAAGAGACGCTTAAGCGGAACCGTAATTGGTAACGGCTCACAACCCGTCTGTTTAGCGTTCAACCGCTACTGTTGTTGCACGGCCTTGGCTTCTTTGCGCACTCCAAGAGTCAGAAAAGCAATGGCCGCCATGATTACTGCACCTCCAATAAGGGACTGCGTGCTGGGCACTTCACCCACACCGAGCCACACCCAAACAGGACTGAGCACCACTTCAAGCATGGCCAAAAACACAATCTGTGCCGCCGGAACGTGTTTTGAAGCGGCTACTAACAAAAACCCGCCAACACCAATCTGAAATATACCGAGCGACAGACTAATTAATTTATCGGTCGTTGGTATATCAAACGAGCCAAGAGTAAGACCTGACCCAACTGTGAGAAAAAACCCTGACCAGAAGACCGCCGGAAACATGTCGCGGTCCTTGCCGAATCGCGCTGTCACGGTAAACAGGCCGTAGCACAAGGCCATGCCGAACGCCCAGGCCACACCTATCCAGCCCTCTGGCGACAAGCCACCGTTGACCATTATTAATACGCCGGCCACAGCAATGGCGATAGCGATCCACGTTCGGACAGATACGCGTTCACGTAAGAACAGCCATCCCAACAACGCCGTGCAGAACGGCGCCAGCGACACAATAAACATGACGTTCGCCACGGTAGTATTGGCCAATGCAAAAATAATACACAGCGACGCTAACGCAAAAGGCGCGCCTGCAACTGCGCCAATCCAGCCCGTTTCTTGAAGCGGCTTCCAGGGCTTACCACGACTTCGAACAACTAGCACGACAACGGCAAAGAGCAGCAGCCCAAAGGCACGGTAAAAATTAACCTGAAGAGCCGTAGCCGATTCGATCAAACGCATGCCAATGCCGGCGCTGCTTAGGAAGAAACCCGCGACAATCGCCTGAACGACGCCTCGTTTGTAATCACCTGACGTGGTCATTTTCAGGCCTTCAAGAGTTCAATCGTTTTAGCAAGATATCGAGTTCGTTGCGTATCGCCTCGACCTGCCCCGACTCAAGCATAGACTGTCGGAACTGGGCGTTCAGGCCACCCTCCGTCGACAAATCGCTCATGACTTGCTTCAGTCGATTCTGACCATCTCGGGGCGTCGCCTGCAAGTAGCCGAGCAGCATGTTAAGCACATGAGATTCAGCCTCTTGCGAGTGGCCCGTTTGTTCAGCGAGCCAGCCGGCTACTGTATCAATACTCTGAATAAACCCTGACACTACCCCGGCAACCGCAATATACGATTGCATGGTGATGTTTTCGCTAAGCACTGTGACCGGATTGTCATCACCAAAAAGCTCGTTAACGATCTTAGCCGTCGGATAACAAGGCAGAGGGCAACCCCCCGTTTCGATGAAAGGGAGGGGCATCGTAAGTTCAATATGGGTAGCGGGCCAACAGTCTGTAAGCAGCTCTTCAACAGAGTAATCGATCATCACCGTAACGATGCGATGTGATAATTTGAACGTAAGATCCGGAAGTATCTCTCGTGCCACTTCGGCGAGCATGCAGAGTAATACCGTGTCGGATGCGTCGAGCACTTCCTGATTATCGACGGCTATTTCCACGCGAGATGAAAGGGCACCAAGACTCGCTGCCGTGTCAACCGAGCGCGGTGAAACCACAATTTGAATATCGTTGAAACGACGCAGAAGCGAGCGCACCATCGGTGCGGCAATCGTGCCTGTTCCTATTACGCCTACAGTCGTCATTTATTTACTCTTACAGTTGTTCTTTACGAAGGATGCTGACACAAACGCTATTAGCCGTTTTCGATAGTCGAAGGCGGCTTTGTTATTTTAACTCATACCGGAGGGGCAACCGTACCTGTATACACGTGAAATTACACTTGGAACGCGTTCTTGTGTCAGCGAGCTAATCCGCTACCCGTCTCCATAGCGTTTAAAGAGCTAAATTCTCCATCACGCTTGATATTGCCAGCGTGAAGGTCAGATCGCTGCGCTACTGCTTCTGTGAATACGGGTCGGCTTTTAACCACTTAACGAGTGAGATACTCATGAGCACCAGAATCGGAATGATGGGCACAGAGAATAGAATGGTCATCGACTGTACAATGTCGAGGCTGTCAGACTTTATAAGCCCGGCGGTGAAAAAAGCCAAAGCAAAAGCCCACACTAAACGATTAGGACGAGAGGGTTCTTGATCGTTATGTAAATTTCTGGATGACACGCTGGCCAACACGTAGGCAGCCGAATCAAGCGTGGTCGCATAAAAAATGAGCGCCAGTATAAAAAACGCAAACAAAGTCACTTTGCCAAACGGTAGCTGAGACAACACCGAAGTCACGGTGTACGACAGCCCGCGTTCTGACAGCGTGTCGCTAACAGCCAGGGCTCCTGAGTGCTCCAAATGCAGCGAATAGCCGCCGGCAATCATCAGAAACAGAATCGTGCCAAGGCTACCCAGTCCAATCACACCGAGCACAACCTGCCGAATGGTGCGTCCGCGAGATATTCGCCCAAAAAACAGCCCAACAAAAGCTGCAAAAGCAATCCACCAGGCCCAATAAAAAACAGTCCAGTCCTCAACAAAACCTGTTTTGCTAACGGGGTCGGTCCAGAAACTCATGCGCCAGAAGTTGTCCATAAACATGCCGATACTGTTGACACTCATCGACAGAATAAAAACAGTGGGCCCAACCACTAAAATAAACAGCATCATGATGAGCGCTAACACCATGTTCACGTCAGCCAGAATTTTGATGCCTTTCTTGAGACCACGATAAGCGCTCGCGCCGAACAGCAACGTATAACCAATCAATACAATTAATTTCATCATCACCGAATCATCCCACCCGGTAAGCTCGGACAAGAACGACGAAACCAGCGGCACACCAAGCCCCAGAGAGGTGGCTGTCCCGCCCAGTATTCCAAGCATAATCAGTACATCGATAACCGAAGCCACAACAGGACTCTTCGCGCCTGGAAACGCATCGTTTATTGTGTAGCTGATACGCAAGTGTGATTCCTGACGCCGGTATAAGTGATAGGCAATGGGAACAGCGGCCAACGCGTAGATGGCCCAGGGAATCACACCCCAGTGAAATAGCGGATAAACATGGGCCCACTCGTAGGCCATGTCCGAGTGTGACTCAACTCCGAATGGGGGTGTCTGCAAATAGTAAATCGGTTCGGCGAAACCCCATACGATCAGACCTGCACCGATTCCGGCGGTGAACATCATGGCGACCCAATGTGGGGTACTAAATTCCGGAGGCTCGTCGTCAGCGCCCAGTTTCATGCCGCCGTAAGGACCGAAGGCTAACCAGACGCAAAATCCAAGGGAGCCGACCCCGACCAACATGTACAGCCAGCTCAAATTTGTCTTAATGAAGTTGACGGCATCGTTTACTGCCGTATTGGATTCCTGTTGAAACAGGATTAAGGCACTACCGAGTAGCGCGATCATGACGAGAGTTGGTGTGAATACGCTCCAGTCGATTGTCGGCTTCGAACGCGTGGGGGCCGTCGGTTCCGAGCGAGAAATAGTGATCACCAGTAGGCAGCAAAGTAGCGCCAGACCCTAGCACGCGATGCCAATCAGACAAAATCCTAAACGTTATACGGCGTAAAAAACGGACCCCGATCGGCGGAGTTGAGTGACACATTGCTGAGTTTATTGCCCGACCGTTAATTGCGGAGGTTTATCGGGCTATGCTCGCCAACTGGTAAATACCAGTAAATATCAAGAACGCCTCTAACATTATGGTAAAATAATGCGCACATTCAATTAGATAGACTTGATTAAAAGAGCCTTTTTTTGTATTTTTGTACCGTGTCCGAAGAATAAATAACCAAGGCACTACAAAACCAAAAATAAGGAGATTTACTATGAGGGCGACCACCAACACCCTTAAGAAACTGGGTGCCAGCGCACTCTTGACCAGCTCACTCGTGATTTCAGCAGGAGCACACGCTGCGCTGGATAATTGGGGAACCTACGCCAGCGCATCAACATCAACCTGCGCTTCGTTTTCAGATACTTGCAGTGTCGGCACAGGTCCAGCCGAATTCGCCTTCGGTCCTGACAACGTAATGGGCTCAACGTCCGATGCAGCCATCAGTGACGTACGTGGTTCTGCGTTTGCTTCATCAACTCTTGAAGCCGTTAACAGTGACCTGAATACAGTGGTACTTCGAGCACAGGCATCCGGTAACGCCAACGGCATTAGCAGTGGGTTTGCAGCGGGAATTGACGCTTACACCTACACCGGTACAGATCCGATTACGCTGGTGATTAACGCAACCCTGACTGGTTCGGTTAACAACCCAAGCAACAGTGCGTTCAATGACATCAGTGGCTATATCGCTTTGATCCCTGAGTTTCAACTTGATGGCATGGGCACGATTGACCTGAGCGGATTTTTCGGCGAAGGCATTTTCCCAATTGACGACGCCAGCATGTTTTTGAATGCAACCGGTTCTGACACCGCGTTTGTAAGCATCGACTTGCAACAAGGCGACAGCTTCTACCTGTACTCTACGCTGTCACTCGGCGGCGCTAACGGTGGTAACACTGAATCTATGAACAGCTTGCGCTACGTGTTCTCAACAACTGACGGTCTTGTGTCATCTTCAGAAGCAGCCGTCGTTCCTGTACCTGCAGCCGTTTGGTTGATGGGTTCAGCACTGCTCGGTCTCTTCGGTATGCGTCGCAAGGCGTAAGCCTTCCGCTACACGCAGTCGATCGGCGAACGCCGCACCGACTGCCCGGGCCCGCAACAACAGAGTACGTTACTGTTGTTGCGGGCTCGATACCGACCGGCATCGCGGTCTGGATCTTTACCGTCATTGTTAGTTGTGCGCTTACTGTTGTAGCGAGATGGACGCCTACCGTCATTGCGACTTGAGCGCCCACCGTCATTGCGAGCGCGAAGCGCGCGGCAATCTCTTAACGCCACGACCAACCTTTCCTCCCAGCTCGAAGCAACCTGAACGAGATTGCCACACCCGCTACGCGGGTTCGCAATGACGTAAAAACTTAGCGTCTTTGTTAGTGGGACGCTTACCGTCATTAGGCGTTGTGCGCACCGTCATCGCGACTTGAGCGCCTACCGTCAATGCGAGCGCGAAGCGCGCGGCAATCTCTGACACCACAAGCTGCCCTCAACACCTCCAGAGCATGAAGCGCGCGGCTAACTCTGAGCCACTCCACACTTAACCCTCAGAACACGTTATTCTTATGGGTCGTGACACGACTCAGAGATTAGAACTTATGGACATATGCGTATTTTGCGGTTCCAGCGACGGTGTTCAACCCGAGTATCGAGCGGCGGCTACACACCTAGGTGACGTCATGGCCAGCCGGAGCCACGGCCTGGTTTACGGTGGGGCTTCTGTGGGCCTAATGGGCGCGGTAGCCGATGCCGTAATTGCCGGCGGCCAAAAAGCGGTTGGCGTGTTACCCGAGACGCTGGCCAAACGCGAGCTCGCGCACACCAAGCTAACAGAACTGCATATCGTCGACACCATGCATACGCGCAAAGCCATGATGGCCGAGCTATCCGATGCCTTTGTCATACTGCCAGGCGGCATCGGTACCATGGAAGAAATGTTTGAGGTGTGGACTTGGGGACAGCTTGGCATCCATCACAAACCGTTCGGCCTTCTCAACGTTAATCACTATTACGACGGCCTGTCGATGTTTTTAGACCACGTGGCCACAGAAGGCTTCATGGGCACGGCCCAGCGCCGCAATCTGCTCCATGCGACGAGCCCTGATGACCTGCTGGACCAACTAGAGACCCCGTTGAAACCCTGAATTAGGGTGAAATATTTACCCCCAACGCACGGTCTTAAGACTCGAACGGCACACTTTTCCAGCTGCTGATCCAAGGAACACAATGAAAAACACCCTAAAACTGCTCGCTCTCACGTTAGTCGTCGCCTTTTCGCAAACCCAGGCATTCGCACAAAGCAACGAACAAAAAGCAGCCCCCAAGCAATGGATTCTCGAAACTCTGGACGGTGAGAAAATCAATCTCAAGGAGCGCATTCAGCAGCCGGGGAATCGAATCATGGTGTTTTGGGCTACCTGGTGCCCGTTTTGTAAACAGCTTATGCCCATTGTCGCGGACCTCAAACGCGACTACCCCGACCTTGAAGTTCTGTCGTTCAACGTGTTCGACGAACTGGCCCGCGAAGACTACGCCACCAAAGCCGACTGGCCGTTTATTCATGTTCTGGGCGGTGACGAATTTGCTCGCGTTCACGGCGTGAAGGGACTACCCACTTTGTTCTTGATTAACGGCGAAGGAAAAATGGTGTTGGACCTGCGAGAAATCGACACAAAAGGCACCGAAGAAAACGCCTCTAACCGAACCAAGGCCGCGCACTACGCGCCGCTGTGGAACAAAGGCCTGCGTGAGGCTCTAGACAAACTTGACTGGAATTAATGCGCGAAGGCCAGTCGCCGAATGTTAAAAGGACACGTCGTTCGTGCACCCAAGTGCACCTAACCCAAGATGCCCAAGAATAAACCGTAGGAGCAGCTTCCAGCCGCGAT
The DNA here is from genome assembly GCA_045107075.1 of Gammaproteobacteria bacterium. Lineage (GTDB taxonomy): Bacteria > Pseudomonadota > Gammaproteobacteria > Steroidobacterales > SZUA-146 > SZUA-146. Next base: position 16,885 of record JBGCFV010000025.1, on the reverse strand, counting down.
GCCGTACGCGACTCCGCTTGCATCGATTAATCGTATCTATTCAAGCTTATCGTCTGGTGTCTCGCCACTCGTTGTGGAGCCCCATAACAAGACTCACACACATCACTAAAATGATCAGGCAAAACGGCAAGCCCATGGTCAGGCTCAAAGCTTGTAACGAGGACAAACCGCCGCCTAGCAACAAAGCGATACCCAGCAAGCCCAGAAACACACACCAAAAAATTCGCTGAAAAACGGGCGTATCGGTTTTGCCGCCTGACGTCATAGTGTCGAGAATAAGCGAGCCGGAATCCATTGAAGTGGTGAAGAACACCAGCACCAGAACAATGCCGACAGTCGAAGTAATCATAGCCATCGGCAGCACATCAAGAAATTTAAACAGCGACAGCTCAGGCTGCCAGTTCTTCACTGAATCCGCGACGCCCATGTAGCCATCGATTAAATACTGCTCAAACGCAAAACTGCCGAACACCGTCATCCACACCAAAAAAATAAAACTCGGTGCTAGAATACAGCCGATAATAAATTGTCGCACCGTGCGACCAAGCGAAATACGCGCAATGAACATGCCTACAAACGGTGAAAACGCAATCCACCAAGACCAGTAGAACGTAGTCCAGTCGTGCATGTAACCCAGGTCTTCCCGACCACCCCAACGACTTAATGGCACCAGGTACGTCAGATAGGCCCACGAGTTTTTAGCCAGATCGACAAGAATATCTACGGTTGAGCCAATCAATAATACGAACACGCCAAGCACTACGGCCATAATCATGTTGAATTCACTGAGCCGTTTAATACCGCCGTCGAGGCCACGCACGACAGAGAAAAGCGCCATAACCGTAATAACACCCACAACGACAAGGTTGCTGAAATCACCGGTTGGCGCGTCGTACACGTAGGTCAAACCACCGCCAGCCTGCTCCGCGCCGTAGCCAAGCGACGTGGCCAAACCGAACATGGTCGCAAACACGGCAAAGATATCGATCAGATGACCTGGCCAGCCCCAAACTCTCTCACCAAGCAACGGATAGAACGCTGAGCGAATCACCATTGGTAATTTTTTGTTATAGCAAAAAAAGGCCAAGGCCAAACCCACCATGGCGTAGATAGCCCATGGGTGAAACGCCCAGTGATACAAAGTGGCGGCCATCGCCAGTCTTTGGGCTTCGTCCCCGGTCCCTAATGCCATACCAAGCGGCGCTGCCTGCGCCGCACTTTCAGGTGTGCCTGACAGTGCCAGCAAATGGTTCATAGGTTCAAGTACGGCGTAGAACATGATGCCAATGCCAATGCCCGCTGCGAACAGCATGGATATCCAGCTTATGTAACTGTACTCCGGCCGCGTACCTTCACCACCGAGACGAATACTGCCGTACGGCGAAAAGACAAGAGCGATGGACAGCAGTACCATCAGGTTGGCACCCCCCATGAACACCCAGTCAAACCGTGAGGTCACCATGGGCCGCAGCTCACTAAAAAAGTCGGCCGCCTGCTCGTTGAACAAAAGCGTCAAGATGACGAAGAGTACGACACCGATACCGGATACCAAAAAGACCGGGTTGTGAATATCAAGGCCTACAACCTGAATATTGTGCTCGCCGGTGACGTGATCTGTCGCGTATCGATCGGTTGGGGCCGAAGAGGCCGAGCGCGTCTGTGTCAAAACGTATTCCTGTTATTTTAATTGGGCCTGGTGCAAGAAAGCGCTGTCTGCGAATAGGTACCCGAGACCAAATCCCGGTAATCAAGCTGTGTTTACGACGATCAAAAGCACCGCCGTAAATTACCGGCCTCGCGTGTACTGGTAGAACAATATCATATGGCTTCGAAAGCCATGCGTCTGCTGCCGACTTTGTCGTTCTCAGGCGGCTATTTGCAAAATAAGCCAGCTAGGAGAACGGACAGTTCACTTCCCGCTAAACCCACCTCAACGTCTGTAGCGTTTACTGACTCTCCAGCCAACTAGAGCCAAACAAATTGTGAACGAGGTGTACCACACGCCCATTTGTGCCTGGCGCTCAAGCGTGATGCCTTGATCGATCATCCAGCCCATAGCGGCCGGAGACAGCGCAGACACAAACACCATAATCGCTGACATCATTGATTTAATGCCGCCCAGGTACTGGTTGCCGTACTGTTCTGCCAGAAAAGGAGTGCTGATGGTGTTTTGCAATCCGGCACTTATTGCGAGCAGCACTAAAAACGCAAGAGCAACCCACGACGCGTTAGAAGACGACAGAAGCAAAAGCGACAACAGCAACGGCACAGTATGAAGCGGTATCAAGGCCGTAGCGCTGAAACGGTCAACCAAAAATCCGGCAATAAATTTCATGACAATGGCGACGACCGCGTAAACGGCAAAGTACGTTGTCCACTGGGTCAACAACCAGCCTTTGCTTTCAACCAAATGCACCTGATGGAAAATGAAACCGGTGAACAGTAACGTTTGCGCCATGATGTTCGGCACAAACAAATAAAAACGACTGTCTTTGAGCACTTCACTACGACGCCACTGTTTGCGTATGAACTCACGCTCACTGCCCGGCTGCTCAAGTGAACCCAAGTAGTCGTTATGTCGTTCCGTATGCCCGCGCAAAAGCCACACGGCCAAAGGCAAAATAACAACGGTGACGACCAAGGCTGTTAACTGCCAGCTGACACGCCAGCCAAACGCCACGAGCATTAAGACAACCACTTTCGGCATGAGCGCTTCGGAAATTGAATAGCCCATGCTGGCAACAGCGTTCGCCTTTCCTTTGTCAGCGTCTATGTAGCGAACCACAGAGGTTGACGCCGTCAGAAACATTAGCCCCTGGCCAAAGTGACGCAGCAAGAAAATAGACAGCACCGCGGCGACAGCGCCCTGGCTGAAGGAAATAGCGACGCAGCCCACACTGAGACCAACAAGAATGGCAATGGAAAAATGACGCAGGTCAACGCGGTCAATTAGAGCGCCGCTCCACACAACCAGTGCGGCACTGAGTAGCGTGCCCATTGAGTAGTAAGCGCCGAACTCGCCGTGACTGATGTTCAGTGCGGTTCTCAACTCACCGCCAAACAGCGAAATAAAGAAGGTTTGCCCGGGAGCGGACGCAAAGGTCATGAGCACGCCGAACAGAATCAGGCGCCACTCTCTTTTGAGCAATGCAAACATGTAAGCACTCTTGAGGAAAACCGAAAGTCAGCCCTGCAGGACCGGTGCGAGACAAACGCAGGGCGACTTGCAGACTGGCCCCCTTGCGACGACGCGACTTTAACGCACCGAACCCTCAAGGTCGATAGGTGCGAACCATCAAATGTTGAAATCTAGTGAGACTGAAACAATTGCCCGACCGGATAATTTGAACCCGCGGAATACGAGGCTATTCGACTCAGGTTGGTGTACGACAGACCGGTTTGCTCATGCCACTCATTGAACGCCTCTTGAGCTCGGAGCATGTCCCTCTGACTGGTAGGCTGATCGTTAATGTCGACACCTGCGTCCTGTAAAGCCGTAACTACGTCTTGAGTCAGCATAAAGCTGTCCTTGCCGATAAACCGCAGAAAATACTGACCTGTGTTACCACCCAGTCGCTTACCATTGGCTTTCAGAAATTTTAGCAACCCTACCTGATCGGAACAGGGCCACGCGGCCACGAACTTGGCAAAACTGCCGTGCTGTGCCGCCACCTCAAGCACGAAATCTACGTTTGACCGAACGGCGTCAATTTTCTGCCAGTTACGCACAATCCTCTTGTCCTGGAGGTAGGCCTCCCAGTCCTCTGGCGGCAGCATTGACAGCTTGTCCACATCGAAACCGTGAAACGCCTCTTCAAACTGCGGCCACTTCTTTTCGATCACCGACCAGTTGAACCCCGCGTTGTTTATGCAGCGGGTCATGGTCGCCAACACCCGGTCGTTGGGCAGCGCACGCAGCTTGCGAACTGAGCTTACGACCGGCAGGAGGTCTTCGAGTTTTGAAGAACCACCTTTGCGTTTAGCGGCGCGATTTTTAATGACTGAGAATTTTTTCATAGCGTTTGGCCCCGAAATGTGGAGGGTTTTCTCCTGCGGCGGCTGACATGATAATACGAGAGGCCTGAAAACCCAGCGCTAAATATCGACATTCGCATTAGTTTTGGATCGACTCTGTGCGGGTTGGAATCAATTTCCGGTATAGTGACACCCTACTCGCTGACTTACACCTCCTGGGAGATCCGTCATGAAAGCTTACCTACCCATTTTAGCGTCTCTAGTGCTGTTTGGCTGCAGCAGCACCCACAACAACGTGGTCATTAACAACACCGACAGTTTCCGCGTCGACAGCGGCAAGCTCGAAAACGCGCTTGGTCGACAAGATGACGCGGCGAAAGCCCGTTACGGTTCTCGGAACCCTCAAGAAACACTCGAATTCTTCGGCATTGCTCCGGGCATGACCGTGGTAGAGGCGCTGCCAGGTGGCGGTTGGTACTCCAAAGTTCTCTTGCCCTACCTTGGCGAAGAAGGACGTCTCGTAGGGGTCGACTACAGTCTGGATATGTATCCGCTCTTTGGCTTTTTCTCGGAAGAAGCCCTCGAGAAAAAGAAGACCTGGACAGCAGACTGGACCCGCGAGGCATCTGGCTGGCGCAGTCCGGGCGACGCCTACGTAGCCGCGTTTACGTTTGGCGGTTTACCGGCAACCATGTCAGGACAGGCCGACGCCGTACTGTTTGTCAGAGCGCTTCACAATCTGAGCCGCTTTGAAAACGAAGGCGCTTATCTGTCTACAGCGATTAGTGACGCCATGCGCGTATTAAAGCCAGGCGGCATTGTCGGCATCGTGCAACATCGTGCTCCGGCTGACGCCCCTGCCGCATCGGTTAAGGGTGACCGCGGTTACATGAAGCAAGACGACGTTATTGCTTTTATGCGCAAGGCCGGTTTTGAATACGTCGGCGCTTCAGAAGTAAACGCCAACCCTAAAGATGTTCCAGGCGTGACAGACATTGTGTGGCGTTTGCCCCCTTCAATGGTCACAAGCCGCGAAGACGCTGACTTGCGTAAGAAAATGCAAAGCATCGGCGAGTCGGATCGCATGACGCTCAAGTTTGTTAAACCTATGTAGAACGGTTGAATAGAACCACTACGCAAAACCATTATTTAGAACGATGGTTTAGAACCAATACTTGAACGATTCGGCTCGCAATCATTGCAGCCACATAACGCAAGCTCCATCGGTGTCGGCCATCGGGCCGGCACCGACCCTCACCCGATTAAGACGTCGTAATTCCTGGACTGGACGTCGCGCCATCCGGTTAACACTCGTACTATTAGGCCGTCCGATCCACTATACTTTGCGGTGGACCCACTGGTCTCTTTTGCTTGCAAGCCACGCGCATTTTCCGGACACACTCTATGACCAACTCCGAATCCGTTCTGACTCAACTTATTCGAGAACGAGGCACTCTGCTGGCTGACGGCGCAACCGGCACGACGCTGTTTGCCAGTGGCCTGACCTCCGGGGACGCCCCTGAACTTTGGAACGCGGACGAACCCGATAAAATCAGAGCGCTACACCGAGGCTTTATGGAAGCCGGTTCCGATATTATTCTAACCAACACGTTCGGTGGCACACGCCACCGACTAAAGCTACACAGCGCAGATGATCGCGTAGAAGAGCTCAACGAGCGCGCGGCCATACTTGCCTGCGAAGTCGCTTCCGAAGCCGACCGACGTTTAGTAGTTGCTGGATCGGTTGGACCCACCGGAGAGTTATTCGAGCCTCTCGGAGCGCTTACTCTCGAAGAAGCTGTGAATGCTTTTTCAGAACAAATTCGCGGCTTAAAAAAAGGCGGAGCGGACGTTGTCTGGATTGAAACCATGTCAGCCGCCGAAGAAATTCTAGCCGCGGCCACCGCCGCCATTCAGGAAGGCATGCCCTACTGTTTTACTTGCTCATTTGATACGGCGGGTAAAACCATGATGGGACTTGAGCCCGCAGCCATTCACGACCTGTGCACGGAGCTCACTGAATCACCTTTGGCACTGGGTGCTAACTGCGGTGTGGGTGCGCCGGACATTCTCTCTTCTTTGTTAGACATGAGCGCAGCGAACCCTGACACGCCTATAATCGTGAAAGGTAACTGTGGTATCCCGCAATTTCAGGGCGCTGAAGTCGTTTACTCCGGCACGCCAGAACTCATGGCGGAGTACGCGGGCTTGGCGCTCGATGCGGGGGCAAGCATTATTGGCGGCTGCTGTGGAACTACGAAAGAACACATCGCGGCCATGCGCTCAGCGATTGATCAGCACACCCTGCGAACAAGACCAACTCTTGAAGACATCACGTCAGCGCTCGGTGAACTGGTGAACAACACCGCCAGTCACACCAAAAAGGTCAAACCCACACGTGGCCGCAGAAGGCATCGCACATAATCGTCTGACCATTCCTGTTGGTTTCCTTGTTGTATAAGCCCGTGGCCGTGACAAGCTCACGCCTACTTGATCATATTTAGTCGACACTCAGGCTAAAATATAGTCTCCAGGACTCGCTGGTATGTCCCGCCCCTTTTTGGGACACTATAAGGCGAGCCCGATCTGCGTCAGGAACCCATTGAATGAACGACAAGAGCGAACTTCTCGATCAGTTAACCATTGATCGCTCGGCCCCTGAGGCAACTGGCTGGTCGATATGGGCTGCGCTAGGCCTGGCTGCCGTTACCGCAGTAGCCGGAGCATTTGTTGCACTGACCTTTTTTGCGCCTGAACCGGTTGCTGTTGCCAACAAACCGGCAGCAGCACCTGAGGCTGCGACGACGGCTTCACGCCCTGCCAGTGCGCCTTCGGCTCCTGCATCAACACCAGCCGCTGCACCGGCCAAGAATGAGGACGCTCGCATTCTTAATGCCTCGGGTTACATCACCGCCAGGCGTATCGCGACGGTATCTTCCGAGATCACCGGTTTAATTGTCGACGTAAACGTTGAGGAAGGCATGATTGTCGAAGCCGGTCAGGTACTGGCCCGACTGGACAACGCTCTGGCCAGCGTAAACCTTGACCTGGCTAAAGCTCAGGTCAACGCCCAAAGAGCACAAATTAATAATATTCAAGCCAGCCTCGACGAAGCCAACCGGGTCTTGGAACGGGCCAAAGAACTGGAGACACGCTCACTGGTCTCGGAAGCGGAATTGTCCAGAGCCGTTGCTCAGGTTGACGCCTTCACGGCGCAAATTAAAAGCGCTCGAGCCAACACCGAGGTATCGAAGTTTGAGGTGCAGCGACAGCAAGAGCGTCTCGAGGACCACATTGTTCGCGCACCGTTCGCTGGAGTTGTTACCGTTAAAAACGCCCAGAAAGGCGAAATCATTTCACCCGGATCAGCCGGCGGCGGTTTCACCCGTACAGGCATTTGCACCATTGTCGACATGGATTCACTCGAAATCGAGGTAGACGTCAACGAGTCTTTTATTGGCCGCGTATTTACAGGCCAGACGGTTGAAGCAAACCTCGACGCCTACCCCGACTGGAACATACCAGCCGAAGTTATCGCGATTATTCCAACCGCTGACCGTGCCAAAGCCACAGTTCGAGTTCGAATTGGTATACTGGAGAAAGACGCACGCATCTTGCCCGATATGGGCGTAAGAGTAGCGTTCATGCGCGACACCACAACCTGATTCATTTTACGGAGAATCGTCATGTCAGACGACGTTTTATACAAACTTTCCAACGTGACCAAGAGCTTTGTAAAAGGGAAAGAAAAAATAACCGTTTTCGATAACCTGAATATGCAAATTCAGCGCGGTGACTTTCTCGCCATCATGGGCCCCTCTGGCTCAGGTAAAACGACACTGCTAAACATGTTAGGCGGAGTCGATCAGCCGACGACAGGCGAAGTTGTTTTCGACGGTAGTCGCGTAGATACGCTTTCTGAAGGGCAGTTAGCCGGGTGGCGCGCCAACAACATTGGCTTCATCTTTCAGTTTTACAACCTAATGCCCATGCTCAATGCCGCTCGCAACGTCGAACTGCCTCTGCTGTTAACCAAACTCAAAAGCAAAGATCGCAAGAAAAACGTTGCGGCCGCTCTCGAGCTGGTAAGTCTTTCTGACAGAGCAGGACACAAACCCAACGAAATGTCGGGTGGTCAGCAACAGCGTGTCGCTATTGCTCGCGCACTGGTATCAGACCCGAAGCTGCTGCTTTGCGACGAGCCTACCGGTGACCTTGACCGTGAAACGGCCGACGAAATTTTGGGCATACTTCAGCTACTGAACACCAAGTTTAATAAAACCATTGTTATGGTGACGCACGATCCACGCGCCGCCGAATTCGCCAAGCGCACCCTGCACCTCGACAAAGGCCAGTTTGTAGAAAAGAGTGCTGCATGAGTGACCTTTACCTCATATTAAAAAACCTCACTCGCGCCAAACTGCGACTGTTCTTAACGCTGTTCGCAACCTTCATTGCGTTCATGGTGTTTGGCTTGCTCTCTGCGTTTCAGTCATTTCTGAACGCAGGCGTTGATCTTGCTGCCGACGACCGACTGGTTGTACTAAACAAAATTAACTTTACCCAGTCGCTTCCCATTTCGTATGTCAACCGGGTTCGCGCGGTAGAGAACGTGGTCGACGTTGTGCATCAAAACTGGTTTGGCGGTTACTATCAAGATCCGCAAAAGCAGGTTGTCACCATTGCCGTTGACCCTGAGCCTTTTTTCAGAGTCTTTGACGAAGTAATCGTACCCGAAGATCAGGCCGAAGCGTGGATCAAGAACCGTCAGGGTTTACTTGTTGGCAAGAAAACGGCAGAACTTTACGACTGGAAAGTCGGCGATCGGATTCCGCTGAACTCCAATATTTTCTCGCAGACCAACGGGCGCACAGACTGGGACTTCGACGTTGTCGCCATATTCGAAAACAGCGACCCGCAGGGCGACGAGTCCAGCGCTTACTTTCACTACAACTACTTTAACGAAACGCAGTCGTTCGGTCGCGACCGAATCGGCTGGATGGGCGTGCGCACCGACGACCCGGCCAACAACGAAAAAGTCATTGCCGGCATTGACGGACTGTTCCAAAACACGCAGTACGAAACCGAGTCGATGCCGGAAGCGGCCTTTAACAAAGCGTTCATTGAACAAATTGGTAACCTTGGCCTGATTATATCGTCAGTTGTCTTTGCCGCGTTCTTTATCATTTTGGTGATTGTCGGCAACTCAATGGTACTGGCCATTCGCGAGCGCACGCGTGAAATTGGGGTCATGAAAACGCTTGGGTTTAGGTCGCCCCGAATTTTTCGCATGGTGCTGGCGGAGTCCATGGCCATTGCACTCATCGGCGGTTTCTTGGGCCTTGCCGCCGCACGCGGGCTTATTTTTCTGGTGAGCCAGGGATCTGCACAAATACCTACTTTAATTATGAACGGCGAAGTCGTTTTGAAGGCGTTCGGCATCATGTTGCTAATGGGCTTAATCACCGGAATTATTCCAGCGATAAACGCCCTGCGCTTGAACATTGTCACGTCTTTTAGCCGGAACTGAGAAATACGGAACTGAGAAATACTATGAGCAGCATACTCTCGCAAATGTGGACCGTTATTGTGATGAATATTCGCAGCCTGCCCCAGCGGCTGTGGATGTCGCTCGCAGCCGTTTTTGCGGTAGGCGTCGTGGTTGCTGTACTGCTGTCGTTTTTGGCCATGGCGAACGGCTTCGATGAAACACTAAAAGGCACGGGTAGCGAAAGCGTGGCTCTAATTACCCGCGTTGGCTCTCGCGCCGAACTGAACAGCACCATATCGCGAGACAACGTGAACCTGCTGCTCGGCGCTCCCGGTATTGCCAAAGACGCAAACGGCGACGCCATTGCGTCTGCCGAAATCTATGTGATTGTTGACGGGATTAAACGAAGCTCTCAAACAGAAGTTAACCTGCCAATGCGTGGCATCTCCCCGGACGGTTTCCAACTTCGAGACCGCGTCGACATTGTGGCAGGCCGCATGTTTGAATCCGGACGCAACGAAATCATTGTAGGTCAGGGCGTGGCGAACGAGTTTGCAGGCTTTGAGCTCAACAAAACCGTCCGTTTCGGCAAGTCTGAGTGGGACGTTGTCGGGGTGTTTTCGACCGGCGGCACCGCCTTCGAGAGCGAGCTGTGGGCCGACGCCCCTACCGTACAAAGCCAGTTCAACCGCGGCTCCACTGTTCAGACCTTACGCATCCGGCTCGCAGAGAGCGGTAACGTTCAACCGTTGCTCGACTTTGTCGAAGCGGAACCCAGACTGCAGGTCGACGTTGAAACGGAAGCCGAGTACTTTTCCAGTCAGGGCAAGGCGCTCAAGAGCATCGTTACTCTTGGCTGGATACTCAGCATTGTCATGGCGCTGGGGGCTTTGGCCGGAGCGCTGAACACCATGTACACCTCTGTGGCAGCGCGCTCTACCGAAATAGCTACCCTGCGCACGCTCGGGTTCAGCAGTCTGTCTGCGTTTGCAGGAACTCTTGTTGAGTCTTTGGTGCTGTCTGTGGTTGGCGGCGTGCTTGGCGCCGTTGCGGCTTACCTGCTTCTTGATGGCGTAACAGCTTCTACTTTGGGCGGCAATTTTTCTCAGGTCGTATTTAACTTTAGGTTATCTCCGGCGCTGTTTATGGACGGCATTAAACTAGCCGTCTTAATCGGCCTAATTGGCGGCTTCTTCCCCGCCTTCCGAGCCGCCCGCCTACCGGTGCTTCTGGCATTCCGGGACGCGACCTGATTTTGACCGCTAAGCTGTTTCGGTCACGCTTCTTGTAACCGTTATTGGCCGCCTCTCTGGTGGGGCTTTGTCAATTATGTTGCACGATGTGCGACTGAGATTTCCAAAAATTTTCGAACTGTTTCACAGTTTAGTGTGCGACGAAACTTGTACACTAAGCGGTTGAAACTCAGGTCGATCTCGGTGCATTCTGGCACCCATTTAGCCAACACAAGGAGGATTCCATGGTCTCAGCACTCAAATTACCCGCTACCCGTTGGGGTGCTTTTTTCAGCCATCTGTTACTCAGCTTCGCTATTCTTGTTGTGCTTTCAGCCTTTATCGCTTTCGTGATGTTCCCGGGCGCGCTGTTCTCGGTTGCCGGCGGCATCGAGGGCATAAAAATTATTGCCGGCGTCGATATGGTGCTTGGCCCTTTACTCACACTTGTTATTTACAACCGTGCAAAGCCGCTTAAAGAGTTACTACGCGACATCTCGGTGATTGGACTTATTCAAATTGCAGCGCTCTCGGCCGGAATGTACCTTGTGCATCAGAGCCGACCAGCTGCCGTCACCTACACGTTCGATCAGTTTCACACCACCAAGGTCAATGAGTTTGAAGACGGTAAACCTGAAGGGCTGCACTGGTTTCGACCCGCTTATTTTAATCTGCAGCTGCCAGAAGATAACGATGAAGCACGTTCGCAAATGGTAGAGTTTGAGTTCTCGGCGCCTGCGGCTCGTTTGCGGACCGACTTGTACGAACCTCTGCAGCACCAGCCTGCGGCTCTTGAAAAACAACTACGCTTGTCAGACGAAGACGGCGAGTCTATTGAGCAGGACTGTATCGTTCGAACGATAGCCACGCCGTTTGATACTGTTGACGTGTGTTTTGACCCGGTTAGCTTCGCCTTTTCAAAGCACACGCCGACCGAAAGCTCTGAATAGTGCCGGACAACGAACGCAGTAATTGGGACAGCTCTATAACGGACCTCGCGCCGTCTGACCCAAACGACGTGCGTGTGTTGTACAACGAGTTTTCGTCGGACTACAACACTACGCTTGCCACGTGGGGCTACCGTGCGCCAAACGTGGTTGCTGACTATTTAGCGCAGCACGTAGCGACTGATGCTCCTGTTCTAGACGCTGGTTGCGGTACCGGGCTTACCGGTACCGCACTGGCAAAACGAGGCTTCTCGGATATTATCGGGTCAGACCTGTCGCCAGACTCCATTGCGATTGCCCGGGAAACAGGCTGCTACCGAAAGCTGCACAATTTGGATCTTACCGAGAGGCTGCCGTATGAAGAAGACGTATTTGGCGGCATTAGTTGTGTCGGCGTTTTTTCTTACATTCCTGATCTAAAACCCGTGCTGATTGATTTACTGCGCGTGTTAGCGCCGGGTGGAACGTTAGTGTTTACACAGCGTGAGGATCACTTCAAACAATATAACAGCGCCGAGCTTTTCGACCAGTTACACGGGACCGGTGGGTTCGAACGAATGTTGGAGACAACATCGCAACCGTATCTTCCCGGTAACCCGAGTTTCGCCGATGACATTGGTGTGCACTATTTTGTTTGGCGAAAACATACGATTACTTTAAACAAGTAACGTAGTCTTCGCGACTAGAAGCTGTTCTTGGTCCGTAGGACGAAGCGTGGAAGTGAGCTTGGGAAACCACCCTAGTCTCGCAGGAGGCATGGGCCGACCCTAACCAACCAAATTCTCCCCACCATCGTCGAGCGTGTCAGGTCTAAGCCAATAATTAAACTGCGGCGTAAACGTATCGCCGTCAACCCCCACCGTACTCAGTAAATTCCAAACAGGGCAATACAGATCACCCGGTCCAAACGGCGAAGAATTGATTCGATAAATTTGACCACCCTCCCGCTCGTAACCCACAACACCAGGATAGTTATCTTGTCCCGACACCGCGCTTTGCTCCTTAATGTAATCACCTCCTCCGTGCGACGCCATGCGAAAACGCCAACCGCGAGAACTGGCAAAACGCCGCTGTAGCTCCGGTTCGTCTTTTGAAACCATTGCTACGCTAACCACCGACTCAAGATGCGGTAACAAAGGACTCAGCCCGTCTCCCCACAGCGTGCAGTAGCGACACCCCTGCCCCATGTTGTGAATCATGAGCAGCTTGTCTTTACCGGCAAACAAGTCGTCTAGAGTGACCTCGCCGTCGAGCGTCTTGAACGTATAATTGGGCACTTCGACTCGATCGGTTTGCTGCTTGAGCTTGTTAAGCTCCAGCGTCATCGCGTAAATTTTTCGCTCAAGTGCGATTACGTCATCGTTAGCCATATCGATTCCAGATGATTCAGAAAGAATCATCAGAGTATCATGGCGTGCATTTTTAGCCGCAAAGTCGCAGCCTGAAAAGAATCGGACCAAGCCTAACGGATAATCGCTTACCTCTCGCCTCTCAGTGCTAAGTAATTAACGCACTGTGCTCTTTGCCTAGAGCTTATGCTCAATGCTTAGTACCTAGTACTTACCGCTCTGTGCTCAGTGCTCACAAGTAAAGCACGACTACGCGTCCGGAGGAATCCACGAAATCGAACCCTGCCCTATCTCTCCAAGCATCACTTTAACTGAATCGATATCGGTTTCAGGCACATCCAAAACCAAATGAACGCTTTCGTCAAATTGCTTGTCGAGAGTGTCGATGTCGGTCGACGTTAACCAGTGCTCAAGTTGGCCGAGCAGCGTGTAAGGCAGAGTCACCGTTAACTGTGTTTTGCGTACAAACGAAACGAGATCAAGCTCACTCATGGCGGTGCTGACACTCTGCGTGTAAGCCCGTACCAGGCCACCGGCACCAAGCTTCACTCCGCCGAAGTAGCGCACTACCACGGCCGTAATTTCACCCACGCCGGAGTGTTGCAGCACGTTTAACATGGGCTTGCCCGCCGTACCGCGAGGTTCTCCGTCGTCGCCCTTGTCGACCTGATAAATATCGTCGGGCGCACCGGCTACGTAGGCGTAGCAGTGGTGATTGGCGTCGGGGAAACGTGACTGTACCTCGGCGATAAACGACTTGGCTGCTTCAACGCCTTTGGTGTGGTCAATGCAGGTAATGAACTGGCTGCGCTTGATTTCAAGCGTGGTTTGTTGAGGCCCGACAGGAATATTAAATGCGTTCATGAATTACAGAACAGACCTGACTAGCTCGAACGGATATTAGCGCGCTGCTGTCGCGCGTTCGCCCAGGCGTCGTAGCCGTATAAGGCCGCCGCTAACCAGATGAGAGCAAAGCACGCCACATACGCAGGCGTTAGCGCCTCGCCAAAATACACGCCGAGAATAAACTGCATGGTTGGACCAATGAACTGCATGAAACCAATGGTCGACAGCGTGAGTCGTCTCGCGGCCAACGCAAACATTAACAACGGCAGCACGGTGAACGGACCCGACAACATGAACTTCCAAGCCTCGCCGTCACTAAAACTGAACACCAGAGAGTTCGATTGATGTAGCCACAGCAGATACGCGAGCGCCGGGAGCAGCAAAATAATGGTTTCGATGAACAACCCTGGCATGCCACCAATTTCAACCCGCTTGCGAATGAGGCCGTAAGCCGTAAAAGACACCGCGAGAACCAGTGCAATTACCGGAAATTGCCCACCCACAAAAACCAGCAGTCCAACGGCTACTGTAGCGCTTGCGATGGCGAATTTTTGTAACTTGCGAAACGGATCGTTGTAAAACACCACGCCTGCGAGCACGTAAAAAAGCGGCGTAATGTAGTAACCCAGACTTCCCTGGAACATTTGATCGTTTTGCACGGCCCAAACAAACAAAGACCAGTTAACGCTAATGAGCAACGCGGTTGCGAACAACAGCCACAGCGTACGCGGATGTCGAACGGCTCTGACAACGTCGCCCCACTGGCGTCGCATCAAAATAATTAGCAGACCAAACGGTACTGACCAAACCACTCGGTGGGCGACCATTTCAACTGGCGGCACGGCTTCCATCGCCTTGAAATAGGCCGGCAGAATGCCCCAGGCAAAATAAGCGAAAAGCCCGGCGAGCACGCCGTCACGCAAATCTGTCGAAGATCCGGGCGTCACGCTAGTTGGGGCAGATCCAGTGGTCATTAGAACGAACCGTTAGAGTATAAAGTTGCGGGAATTGTGCGCCCTACCGCCCGTAAATACCAACAAAAACGACTGATGAATCCGGCCAGGAGCAGTCGTATTCGCAGTGGTACTCACTGCCCGCAGCGGCAGGTATGATCACAAGGTAGAATAAGTGCCTGACCGGGCCCAGAGGCTTGCCACACACAAAGCTGATATACCCGGCTACTAGCCACAATATATCGGTTTGACCCTCACCACAGACAAAAGCACGCCAACATGAAACTTGCCAAACCCTTTATTCGGCTACCGTTCAACTTCGACGCCAACCAGCTCGCCAAAGAACTCAGCGCACTTGAAGAGCGCAACTGGCTGCCTCATCCGTCGGGTATGGCCGGTAACGAAGCCCTGCCGCTGGTATCACGAGACGCAGGCGACAACGACGACTTTGACGGACAAATGCAAGCAACTGCCCACCTCGACCAGAGCCAATACATGCGCCAGTGCATGCACGAGATTGGTGAAGTGTACGGCCGCTCTCGTCTAATGGCTCTCGCGCCAGGAGCCGAAGTAACCCGACACGTCGACTTTAACTACCACTGGCACTCACGTGTCCGTATTCACGTGCCAGTTGTGACCAACCCCGATGTAATTTTTTACTGCGGCGACGAAAGCGTCAACATGACCGCTGGCAGCTGCTGGATTTTCGATTCGTGGCGCCATCACCGTGTGGTTAACGGTGGTCAGCATCGACGTACGCATCTCGTAATTGATACAGCGGGATCATCTCGTTTCTGGAACACGGTTCAGGCTATCGTTGAAGGTGAAATTGACTTGCCCGAACCACTAGAATTTGACCCCGCTACAGATTACCGCGTGATGACCGAGCGTCACAATTCAGCACCCGTGATGGCACCGGGTGAAATGCACGCACTAGTCGAAGACCTGTTACTCGACCTTGGCAACAACTCAAACAACGATTCAGCAACGCTTCACGCACTCAACTCAACACTACGAAATCTAGTTTACGACTGGCGAGCGCTTTGGTCACAGTTCGGCTCAACCCAACCTGGTTTCGTTCACTACCAGAAATTATTGCAAAACACTGTTGAACAACTTCCAAAGCAACCAAGAGCACTTACTACAGCCAGTAATGACATTGGCGCTACGCCCATTGCCATGCAGAGAATTATTCGTGCGGCGCTTCGTCCGGATTTGCTTTAGCGCTTTTGTAAAGTTTGGCGGAAGACTTTTGTTGAAACGGATGTTGATATCGAAATGATGTTGAGCGTAACCACTCATCAGATATTCGGTAATACCTCAGTTAGATACTTAAGTGAGTATATCAACTTTCAGGGTTACCGAGCGTAAGGTTTTAGCTGTGTGGAATCAGTGCTCTATACCTTTGCCTGTCAGTTCCTGATATGAACATTCGTATGCTTTGGGCATTTCGTAACTGAATATCGTTGTGATATTGCGTCAATTGAACGATCATTGGAGAGGATATTCGTTTTCGAATGCTTCACCGCCTAGGTAGCACAAAGCTTTCGATTTGTTTGAGATTTAGATGTTAGTTTTTCATGCTTTTTAATATTGAATCGTAATCTCGACCGTTTCCGTTAATTAATAGTTAAACGTATAGTCGTGCTCAAATTTGTATTGTGCCTAATTGTTCTTCAGCGACCAAGATTTTCGAAAGAATAGCGACCTTTCCTACACCGTGGTCTTTGACGAACCCAGAAATACCGAAAGATTCGTTTCAGAACTAAAGAGAAGAGACTGTAAAAATATCTGTGTAACTGTTTATCATAGCCCTGTGAGCAGGGGAAGGATGGACAGAAGATGGCATGATCGAGCTCGACACGCCTCGTGATCGTAACGGCAGTTTCGATCCCAAACTCGTAAAGAAACACCAAACCCGTTTTACGTCGATGGATGACAAGATCTTGAGTTTGTACGCCAAAGGCATGTCAACGCGTGAGATCGTCGCTGCGTTTAAAGAAATGTACGATGCAAATGTGTCCGCCACGCTGATTTCAAAAGTCACTGATGCCGTGATTGAGCGTGTTGTGGAGTGGCAGTCCAGGCCCTT
>JBGCFV010000024.1:0-61397 GCA_045107075.1 Gammaproteobacteria bacterium | reverse complement strand
CACAATCGTTTGGTGAGCCATTGACAATCCTTGGCCAGTTCCCTTGCCTACGTCCTTGGTAGTAAAGAAGGGGGCGAACACTCGATCACGAATATCGTCCGGGATACCGCAGCCTGTGTCGCTAATTCTAATTTCGACAGCATTTCCGATGTGACGTCCGCCAACAGTAATCTTGCCTTTATCGCCCAAGTTACTGTCAACAGATTTTTGTATTGCATGAGCTGCGTTGACGATCAGGTTCAAAACGACCTGATTGAGTTCGCCTATGTAGCAAGGCACATTAGGTAAGTTTTCTTCAAAATGTTTTTCAATGACAGCCACGTATTTCCACTCATGACTGCTAATAGTAATCGCATTATCAATAGCAGGCCTCAAATCTACAACCCGTTTTTCATCTGTTCTCATATGAGAGAAAGATTTCATCGCACCAACAATCTTGGAAATTTTCTGAATACCCTCCAGCGCCTGACTTATAGCCGCAGGTATTTCTTCGCTAAGAAACTCACTGTCCACTTCCTGTTTGATTGTCTCAACAGCACTATTATCGGCATCGGTCACTGGCCCAGTTTTAGCTGCGATAAGCAAACTTTGAGAAGCTGACTCAATTTCCCCCAAGCCTGCAAATGCCTCTTTAAGGAAAACAATGTTATCGCCTACGTATTGCGCTGGAGTATTAATCTCATGTGCTACACCCGCCGCGAGCTGACCTATCGATTCAAGCTTTTTTGCTTGAGAGGCTCTAGACTCGCTATCTTTTAATTCTGTAATATCACGGTAAATATAAATAAGGTGATCAATTTTTTGTCGCTCGTCATAAATTGCGCTGACAACAATCCACAAAGACAAATTTGATCCATCGTTTCGCATGCCATCGACTTCACCGCGCCAATGACCATCACCATTCGCAACAGCCCTTTCGATAGACTCACATATTTCAGCACGGCCTTCAATCGCCAGAAGATGAATGAAGCTCTTTGCCAGTAAATCTTTTCGACTATAGCCTGTAGCTCTCTCACAAGCCGGATTGGCCTCGGTAATTTCACCAGCAGGATTAGTAATGAAAATAGCTTCGTCAGTACTAACAATGATTTCGCGATAGATTCGCAAACGAGCTTCTGCATCTTTTCTTTGTTGAATTTCAAGTGTTAGCTGTTCATTAGTTGCAACCAGACTTGCTGTACGATCAGAAACGCGTTGCTCAAGGGGCGCATTCTGATTTTCAATGATACGAATTTTCTCGATAACCGCACCACGCATTTGCATCAGACTGTCAGATAACACGGATAACTCATCTTTGTTCTCTGATATCGACATACGTTCAAGCAGCTCCGCCTCGCTCATCTTCGAACTGTGCCTTGGGTTTAGGGCATGAGCCGCCTCCGTTAGATCTTTCAGAGGCCGGGCGACGATGCGCTGCGTAAAGTATAAGAAAATCAACCAAAGTGCAGCTGTCTTGATGAATGAGTTAACCGCAAGCAGAATAAGGCCTTCTTTGATCCGTTCAACTACAACTTCGTGATCTACATAGACATCGAAGGTTCCTACTTGCTTGTTGATACCGTTCTCTACATCTACGTACTGAATTGGAACGCTGTATTCGAAATACCGTACCGACAACGCCCTCATGACTGTAATCAAATTTACTGACAACTCCTTGTCCAAATTCACCCTCTCGTATTTTTTCGCCTGACATGCTTCCGTGTTTAAAATCATGTCCGCTAGTCGAAACTAACTCGCCTTCGTCGTTACTGACTCGAGTACCTGCAATCATTGAGACCTGCCCAATACCGACTAGTGTCGCATTTACTTGTTTATCGTCGAAGTTCCATAGTACTCGCGACAAGCTATCATCGAGCGTCTTGCCCAAACGAGAAAGCTCAATAAAGACATCGTTTTTTCCGTTAGTGTATTCGAAGAACAGCTGAGCCAAGGTTACCGAAAGTGCAACAGTAAAATAGAACCAGAAAACCAGACGTAATAACCCGCTTCCAATAGTTCGGTTTTTCTCAATCATGCTGACGACCTATGATTACTTGCAGAAAAGATGTGCGACTTGATTTAGCAACCAAACATTCGACTTATGTAAAATCTAAACTGGCCTGCTGCGTCCTGTTTCTTCCCGTTTTAAGTAGCGACGATCTTCTTGCTTTCTAAAGTAATCATGCTTTGACCCACTGCTGCCCCACATACTCAATCGTGGGTACCGTAGGAACACCCCAAGGGCACTTGCTTGCCAAGCCCTTCGGGCTGAGCAGGCTGCGCGGCTTCCAGCCGCGATGGGAAGCTCCGGCCAAGACTTGGCGTAATTCATCGCGGCTGGAAGCCGCTACTACGCACTCTACTTGGCCCGAAGGGCCAAGCCTGGAAGTGCCCTTGGGGTACGCACTCTACTTGGCCCGAAGGGCCAGGCGAAGTGCCCTTGGGGTACGCACTCTACTTGGCCCGAAGGGCCAGGCGAAGTGCTCTTGGGGTGCGATTGGCTCGAATTTCATGTCTTCGGTTCCCATTACTTTGCGTATTTGGCATACGGCTAGTCCTACGTACGCTTTCTTGAATATCTATGTGAGACAGCAGTGGCTTTGGCCAGGATTACAGCCAAATGAAAATTTGATGCCGACCATCTTTTCCAAGGCCGGGTAGTGGAGTAGAACTCTGCGAAGAGGAGGCTTGTAACCACGTTGTGCTTACAAGCGGTGAGTGTCCACCATACACGTCACAAGATCTACCAAGATATGGCGTATTTTCCAACATTGTTACTGAAGCTTTATGCAATGATCGGCAAAACGTTTTGAAACTCTATGGAAACAGAATCGATGCTTTCCCATTGGAAATCGAGATTGGCTATCATTTAATTAACAAGACGCCTGGGGCGAAAAGGCCACTGCAATCACGCACCACGAACTACCGCTGATCCCAACCCCGATTAGCGTGGCAATATCGAAGAAAATTGATCCGCAGCGAGCGAAGCAGTTGTTAAGCTGCCTTGAATAGTGGACTGCAACAGTTGCGGGCAAGCGCACGCTACGCACAAATATTGGAAAACTCTCGCGCCGGAAAGCTTACTTCCGATGCACCCCACCAAATCTGATAAGCATAGGAATACTCCTCCGGTCAGTCACCTGGAGGAGTAGTGTATTGGCCCCGACTATGAGTCGGTGACGGTAACTTTTTCCATCACGTCATCTTGTTCAATACTGTCGACGACATCCTGACCTTCTGTCACACGACCAAATACAGAGTGCTTGCCGTTAAGATGCGGGCAAGGCACGTGGCAGATAAAAAACTGTGAGCCGTTCGTATTGGGACCTGCATTAGCCATAGACAGCACGCCAGCCGCATCGTGCTTCAAGCTGTCGTCAAATTCATCGTCAAACTTGTAGCCAGCGTCGCCGGTACCTGTACCGTGAGGGCAGCCTGTCTGAATCATGAAGTTAGGAATGACACGATGGAATTTAAGCCCGTCGTAAAACCCTTCGCCAGCCAGCTTTTCGAAGTTGGCGACCGTATTAGGGACTTTGTCGGCGTATAGCTCTAGAGTAATATCGCCGCGATTTGTCTGAATTGTCACTGATTTCAATGGTTTGTTCCGTTTGTAAATTAATGGAAGGATGAGAAAACGCACGCCATTGTACTCTACGTTGAGGTAGACGTGTATCAGGAAAAAGCCGCGCTCAGCGCATGCACTACTGCAGGTAGTTTTCGAATTCCGGGCAGAGTTAGGGGCAAAGAAAACGCCTCCGTCGATTACTCAACGGAAGCGTTTTTTAGATCACCTTACAGCGATTAAAGAGCTATACCGCTTGGCCCAGGCTGGGTCAAAAAGGCGTTACCCATAATGCTCACGTCAATGAAATTAACAATACCGTCTCCATTGAAATCCGCATCGGCATTCGTCGACAAGAACAGATTGCCTAACAATGCAATGTCCAGGAAGTTAATGATACCGTCGTTGTTGATGTCGGCGTCGCAAACGTTGCCGAAACCGTCACCATTGGTATCACGCTGGTCACCGTTAGCAAGCAGCTGACAGTTGTCGTTAATGTCAGGAATCAAGTCGTCGTCTTCGTCAACGAGACCCCAACCAA
The DNA here is from genome assembly GCA_045107075.1 of Gammaproteobacteria bacterium. GTDB lineage: Bacteria > Pseudomonadota > Gammaproteobacteria > Steroidobacterales > SZUA-146 > SZUA-146. Next base: position 57,312 of record JBGCFV010000024.1, on the reverse strand, counting down.
TGTCCTGATACTGAGGCGCAGTCAGGTCAACGTTTATCCGAGCCTCTAATGAACCGGTAATGCTTGGCTCCATTAGAAGGTTAGGCGAAGCCACCGTGTCAAAGTGCGAGAACGTTGAGCCTGGCTGTACACCACCCGGTGCAAACAAACGGACAAGACCGTCAGCGTTGGCTCCTGCCAATCGATTTGGATCAAAGAAGAAAGAAACTTCCACACCAGGCAGCTCAGCTTTAATGGCGTCGCCATCGGCCAAGGTAATTCCGACTGAAGAAATAGTCACACTGGCGTCATTACCACCCATTGGTGGTAGGCCGTCGCCATTATTGTTCGCAACAATCACTCCGATTGCACCAGCGTTCTGAGCATTGACTGTCTTGACTGTAAAATTACAGTTTCCACGATCAATTAAGGCAATATTACCGGCTACCGCTGCAGCACTCGCGGGAGTTAACGCTTCACAGCCGTCTGTCGCGGTATCCGTACCGTCGTCAATAAGGACAACGTTACCTGACAAACCTATGCCGCTAATCTGTGGACCATATGAAGCCGGTTGCAACTCAATCTCACCTAACGCTGGGCTGGTCACCTCACCGACTAGCGAAGCGCCCAAAATTTGACTGGCTAACTGAGTGACCGCAGGGCCGTCCCACACAACTTTACCGGTATTGGTAACAGACTGTGCACGTTGTGCATTAGTCATTTCGTCATAGTGCAACTGCAAGTCTGTATCGAAAGCGAAGCGAGAGAAGATATCGGGACGCCCTTCCGGAAGCGTGCCTGAAGTCACGTTAACCACGCTTGCAGAGCCCAGACCATGGCCAATTTCGTGCATAACCACGTTCAGAAAATCGATGTCTGATCCGGTGGGTGAGTTATCCAAACCGTAGTACCAGTTACTTCCAGCGAGGCAACCGTCGTTGTTGTCGATGCTTGCATTAAACGTAGCGTTTATGTCTGAAGAACCCGGGTTCAAGTCAGTGCCAGCCAACGTGTTCGCCAGCGCAGAAAAGTACCACGTATCCGGAATAGGCGCGCCGGCAAAGTCGGCTTCAATACTTACCGGGCTCGCACCACCCAGAACACCACCGTTTTCGTTACACGTCTGTGGTGCGAACGATGAGTTAACAATTACGGGCTGATCTCCATCCAGAATGGCGCTCCAAAGTGAAGCCGCAAACTGAAAAGCAATGAGGCGCTGTTCGCCCACCGTGGTACCGCTGTTACCACCAACCGGAGCAGCTGGCGTTGTGTCGTCGAAACCTGCACCGGCAGAAATAGTGACGTCAGCAGCGTTTGCAGTCGAGGTCATTAAAGCCAGAGCCGCACACGCCAGAGGTGTTTTCAAATTAGTTGGTAAACGCATTATTTCACCGCCTTCTGCGCGTGCTGCGCATGGTCGTGATTCATTGAACACGTACGCGTCCAACCGCCGTCCGCATTACGTTCGACAGTGGAGTAAATTGTGTAGCTTTCGTCGAGCATAATAGACTCGGACCCATCGGCGCGACGCTGCACCGTCAGCTTACTTTCGTTGGGCTGTACGGCCGGCTGTAAGCGACTCGCTTCTTCTCTTGTCGGTGCACGTAGCTCACCCGTTTCCTGGTCGATGAAAACGACCATACCCTGACTGACACTGGCAGGTTGGGCAGTCGCCGCTGAACCGCCCTGAGGTAAAATCAGCACTGCAGCGGCTACGGCAACTACGCCGCACCCAGCCGATAGGGCCTTAAAGTTAATGTTCATATTTTGTCTCCAAATGAGATGTAGGCTGTAACGCAATTTATTGTTTTAAACCACACGGCATATGCACAACAAGTGTGTCCGTAGCGGGACACAAGAATGCCACACCGAAACGTGCGTAAGGATCATTTAACGTTTTTGTTATAAAGCGACTGTGAAGAACGCGCGATAAAAAGAGAACGCAAAAGTGCAAGAAAAACCTGCAGCAGAAATTCGAGTTTTATTCGCTTCTTATTGTTGAGTACGAATTGGGCCTGTTTTTACCTTCTATTCGCTATCACTGGAAGTAGGTAGAGTTACCGCAAGAAGATTAAGTGGACGAAATCAATTCATATAAATCTGACGCCTTTATAGCTCGATTACGCAGCTGAACGAATTACATTCACGTAAATCAATGCACTCTTCGTTGTAAGGTGACCCACATTAGTGGTTCAGCCCGTTAAGTTCCGCAAAATAACCGGGATTCTTTATTGCTTGATCCAAAATCACGCGACAGAAAAAACATATCGATTCTGTATAGCGTGACAACTGGACTACTCCTGCTTGCCCTCAATCGGCAGTCGCAATATAAACGTAGTGCCCTCACCCGATTTGGTATCGAACGAAATTGAACCACCGTGGCCGTCTACAATAAACTTATGCGATAACGACAGACCCTGCCCTGTTCCCTTGTCAACTTCTTTAGTAAAAAAAAACGGATCAATTATTTTGGTGTGCAGTTCTTCCGGAATACCAGTACCGGTATCCGTTATTCTGACCTCAACGTCGCTTCCGGAGACGGCACAGGAAATTGAGATTTTACCTAACACCCCCTCTACCTCAGCATCCGAGTTCGCTTCATCAATAGCGTGAGCTGCATTGACAATTAAATTCAACAGCGCCTGACTTATATGTTCGCGTATACCTTTCACCGGCGGCACGTCGTCATCCAGCTGTAGTTCAACCTCAGCCACGTAACGCCACTCGTTAGTAGCCACAGTAACGGTGTTACGAATCAGTCGACTTATCTCAAACGGTTCGGCCTGCTCGTTGCTGGAATGAGAAAACTCTTTCATTGACTGAGCAATACTGCGAATGCGTTCAACTCCATCCAGCGTCTGCTAAAACGTAACGGGTATTTCCTGTTCAATGAAATCAATGTCGGCCACTTCAACATCTTTGAGAATTTCCGCAGCTAGTTCGGAACAGGCATCCCCTTGGGCTACCGCAGCTGCAAGAGTCTTTGACTTGGCGATAAAGCCGATAAGGTCAGTAAAGCAGTCGGCCGTAAAACGAATGTTGTCACCAACAAACTGGGCGGGAGTGTTTATTTCGTGTGCAATGCCAGCTGCAAGCTGTCCAATGGACTCGAGCTTGGAGGACTGGGCAAGTTGTGCGGCCATGGCCCTTTTTTCAGTCACATCGACGTAAATCCCAATGATACCCACGACCTTGCCTTCATTGTTGCGAAGCGGTGCCTTGCTGGTATCCAAATAGCTTTTTATGCCATCAAAACTGACCTGAGTTTCGACAATATGGAGCTTTGGCGTATTTGTATCCATGACCTCCATGTCGTCGGCTCGATAAGCAATGGTCTCCTCGGTGTCCCATGGCAAATCAAAATCAGTAAGCCCTACTATGTCTTCAGGGTCATCAAGTCCTACAAGCTTTGCAAACTCAAGATTACAGCCGAGATAGCGACACTCGTGGTCCTTCCAAAATATAACGTAAGGAATATGGGAAATAACGGAACTTAGAACCGATCGATCAGCGGCCCATATTCTTGCTGACTGGCTCAACGTTTCTTCGACTGGTATCGGTTCAGCAGGCACAGCTGTTCTCCAAAGCTAATCTATCCGTAACGGTCACATCCGCCATTCGTCAGGCATGTTAATAGACTGCCCGATAGATTTTTGCGACCGCTTATCGGCAAACTTTATTTTAAAGAGACTCTTTCTATGCAACCTCAAACCAATTTAGACTTGATCTGTACTACGCCTTATTCTTATTTCTAGCAGACATTTCACTACTGGTATCCCCGTTCGCTCTACACAGCAGCATCGGGGTTTATCGTTCGGCCCCAGGGTTATCCCCAAGCAAGTAACGCGGCCCGGCACCTTTGGAAGCGACCTCATCTTCAGGGTTGTAGATCGAACAGCTTTTTAATGACAGACACCCACAACCAATACACCCATCCAGTCTGTCGCGTAAAAGAGTCAGGGCGTCGATGCGCTCATCGAGCTCGTGACGAAATTGCCGGCTAATCTGTGTCCAGTCCCGTTTGGTTGGAGCACGCTTCTTGGGCAGCTTGTTCAACTGTTTGCCTATTTCGTCGATTGTGAAGCCAAGCTTTTGAGCAATCATTACAAACGACAGTTTGCGAATTGCACTTTTGTCAAAACGCCTCTGCCCTCCAGCGTTGCGATCTGCCCGGACCAAATCCCGAGATTCATAAAACCGAATTGCAGACACCGAAAGCCCTGTTCTTTCGGCCAATTTTCCAATGGGCAATCCTTCAGACATACGCATACTATTTTTCCTCGATTCGCTTGACCTCAACTTAACTTGAGGTTTTATACTGTGCCATAAATCGCGTTTAAGGAGAAACTAATGAATACCGTAATTGAACACGTAAATGTAACTGTAAAGAACCCGGAAAAAACGGCTGACATGCTGTGCAGGCTATTCGATTGGGAAATTCGCTGGCAAGGGCCTTCAATCCACGAGGGACGCACCGTCCACGTGGGCACGCAAGAGCAATATGTTGCGGTTTACTCTATGCCCGAAGCACAGGCGATGAACCAAACCAGCTACGAACAAATTGGCGGTCTAAACCACCTCGGAATTCGTGTAGCGAATTTAGACGCTATCGAAAAACGTATTCTCGAAGCCGGCTTTAAGACATTCAACCACGCCGACTACGAGCCAGGCCGTCGTTTTTATTTTCGCGATAACGACAATATCGAATTCGAAATTCTCTCTTACCAAGGAGACGACAAATGACTCCCGGTTTCAGTGGCGCTATTGACCACGTGCATGTGTACGTGACCAGCCGTAAGGCGGCTGCAGACTGGTATCGTGACAAATTGGGGTTTTCGGTGGTTGAAAAATTCAGATTTTGGGCTGCTGAAAACGGCCCGCTCACCATAGCCGACGCTAACAACGAAATTCATTTTGCATTATTTCGTTCCGAACAAGCCAAACCGGTTTCATTAGCCTTCGGTTCCAACCGCGAAGAATACACATCCTGGAAACGTCACCTGAACAGCGTGAATATTGAGTTTCGCGAAAGCGACCACGACCTGAGCCACTCAATATACTTCGCCGATCCGTTTGGTAATCAACTGGAAATCACAACGTATGAGGTTACTTAACTCCAGGCACGCCTGCTAAATCTGCGTGGCGAATGCTGCTGGTGCGGCTCGCTCCCAGCACTCATCGAGCGATTGACCGGGCATCGTTGCACTAGCTCTGGGCATACAGGTTTCAGTTGTTACGCAAAAATCGAAGTACGAGCTCATAGTTTTCGGTAGAAATTTCTTCGCTATTCCCACCGGTAGTGTTAACGAACTGGACGAGAACCGTATTCGTCGCGGAATTATAGCGGGCAATGCTTTGGTAACCCGGTAACCAGCCCGAGTGGGCATAGTTATCGAACAGCGATGTATAAATCACTCGTTCGGCATCCGTCAACAGGCTACCGGTAGCCAGTTCGCGCATGAACACCCCGGTATCTTTTACAGTAGAAACCATTGACCCGCCTGGTGCTACGTAAGCCTGCTCGGTACGGTCAACTCCGTCCCAGTAGCCGTGTGCCAACAGCGCGCTGTCTGTTTCCGACTGCAAGGAATAGGTTTCCAGCATACCTAGCGGCGATAATATCTCGCTCTGAACATAGTCGTGGTGGCTGTAACCGAGCGCAGTGTCGAGAATCATACCAAGCAGCAAGTAGTTAGTGTTGGAATACTCATAGCGCGCGTTCGGTGCAAAGTCAGCTGGTTTATCCATCGCAAGCGCCAACAGCTCGTCGTTGTCAGTGTGTGCGTCAAGCCAGCTAAATCCGCTCTGGCTATCGAAATCGGGTACGCCGCTACGATGTTGTAATAAATTACGTATACTAATGCTGTCGGCATTTTGAATTCTTCCGGCGAGCGCCGGAAGCCAGAACGCAACTGTGTCATCTAACCGTATAACACTCTGAGCCGTCAACTTGGTCACGCTTACTGCCACAAACAGTTTACTGACGCTGGCAATCTTAAACTGCGAATTGGCTGTAGCAGGTTTGTTGCTTACTTTATTTGCAAACCCCGCTGTTTCAACACGAGCCAGGCCGTCACCTTCGTCAATGTATACCCAAATTCCATCGACACCGCGGTCTACCGCATAGGTCAACGCCTCTTGCACCGAGTTCGGCGAGAATGCCACCGGAGGCGGTGTCGCAGCTGGCGCGGCAGCATCACCTCCACCACCGCCGCAGCCCGCGGTCAGGACGATTAATACAAACAGCCCGAGTTTTGGCAACCGAAAGATCGGTAAATACGCTGACATGAACAACCTCTTCGGCCGGATCAATTTGAAGGGCCCTGCCTTACTAGTTTACACCACGCCCAAATTCGAGTGGTAGCGTGCTGCGGAACATAGGTCCACACTTAGATAAATAACTAAAGGGTTCTGTTAAATAGAATGATATAACTAGCATATTGCTACTAGCCACTTTCAGGTATCCGCCATGATCATGCACCGTATGCTCGACCGTATTATAAATCTCAACATACGGGTCGCCGCTTTAGTTTGCATAACCTCAAGTCTTGCTATCGCCTGTTCGTCAATCAAGACAGATTCAATTAACGCTGACGGCGCCGATCTCATCTTAACCAACGCCCATGTATATACGCTGGACTGGAACGAGCCGGCTCTGGATGGCACACCTGCGAACAACGCTCCATACCGTTCCGCGAAGTGGCGCCCTGACGCTCAGGCTGTAGCAATCGCTAACGGTGAAGTGCTTTTCGTTGGACAAACCGAAGAGGCGCTAAAATTTAAAAGCGCAGCGACTCGGGTAGTAGATTTAAAGGGTGCTACCGTTGTCCCAGGCCTGGTCGATTCGCACACACATTTTATTGAGCTGGGTGCAAAGCTCAGTCAGGTTGATCTAACCGATATTGCGACCGAAGAAGAGGCGGTCGCTTTGGTCGCAGCAAAAGCCAAGACTGTGAAGAAAGGCGAATGGATATTTGGCGCCGGGTGGGATGAAGGTGCCTGGGCCAATCGCTACCCTGACAAAAAACGATTATCCGAGGCGGTTCCTGATAATCCAGTCGCACTGTACAGCTTGCACGGCTTTGCAATGTGGACCAATCAGGCCGCGCTAGACACAGGTGGCATTACCGCCAGCTCGGTAGTTCCGGTTGGTGGCGACATGCGCATGGGACCCGATGGTCAACCAAACGGTTTGTTTTTGAATAACGCCACCACGATCGTAAAAAATATAGTGCCAACTCCAAGCGTTGCAACATTAAAAGAGCACGCGCTTGCAGGCCTTAATCAAATGGCAAAAGACGGTTACGTAACCGTGCACGAAGCCGGTGTAAAAGCCGAATCGATGCAGGCACTCGAGCAACTTGCACAAGAAAATAGACTGCCGATTCGCGTATACGCCATGTTGTCTCTACGAGACGAAGACCTGATTAACAAATGGATTAAACGCGGTCCAGATACCAAAGCCGACAGCATGCTGGTGACACGAAGCGTAAAGGCCTACTACGACGGCGCACTCGGATCACGGGGCGCACGCTTGCTCGAAGACTACGCTGACCAACCGGGGCACAAAGGCATTAGTGGCGACGGCTACGGCTTCAACAAAGCACTTAACCAAAGAGCCATGCAGGCCGGATTCCAAATAGGAATTCACGCCATTGGCGATGCCGGAAACCGCGAATCTTTGGATATTCTCGAAACCGTCTTTAAATTCAGTCCGTCGACACAGGCCAACAGACATCGCATTGAACACGCCCAAATAATTCACCCGGGAGACATTCCGCGTTTAGCGAAACTGGGCATCATAGCCTCGATGGAACCGCCCCACGCGATGGAAGATAAAGCCTGGGCCGAAGAGAGGCTTGGTAAAGACCGTATGAACGGCGCGTATGCCTGGCGCTCGCTGAGACTTGCGAACACCTCGCTAACGTTTAACGCTGACAACCCAGGGTCTGATCATTCTATTTTCTACGGTCTGCATTCAGCGGTCACACGGCAAGACAAACAACAGCAACCGCCGGGTGGTTGGTACCCGGAGCAGCGGGTCACAATTGAAGAAGCCGTCCGTGCGTACACTATTTGGTCTGCCTATGCAGCGTTTCGGGAGAACGAAACGGGCGTCATCGCGAAAGGCCGCTGGGCGGACCTGACCGTAATGGATATTGACCCGTTTCAGCTCGCGGGTGAGAACCCCGCCGACATACTGAATGGAAGCATTCTCATGACTATTGTGAAAGGCCAGGTTATCAAATAACTGAGAAGCAAATCCGGGGGCAGTTCATTGCCCTCGGATACGAACCTGATTCGCGGCTATAGCGCGAACTCGCTGGTACCGACCGTCTCAGCAAGAAATTTGTCGATGCCATTAAAAAACTCAACACGGTTTTCCTGATTCGACAAAAAATGGTCCTCGTCGCTGAAATCCATATAGGTTACCGGTACGTCGACTTTGCGAAGGGCCCGCTTCATTCTGGTGAATTGATCAAAATGCACGCGCTGGTCATCTCTACCGTGGGCCAGAAACAGCGGCACCTTGAGCTCACCTGCCAGCTTAACGGGTGAATTCGCCTTAATATCGTCTTTGCTTTCAAAACCATTGAGAACAAAGTTTCGCGCCGTCACCTTGCCGAAGCGGTACTTCTCAATATCGCGAATCATATCTTGCAGATCAGTTACACCCGCCATGGATATCGCGCACGCGTACAACTCTGGGGATTTCAAGGCCCCCATAAGCGCCGCGTAGCCTCCGTAAGACCAGCCCGCAATACAGATGCGATCGGGGTCAGCGTAGCCCCTTTCGATCAACGACCGGGCACCATCTTCTACATCTTCCTGCATTACAACCCAGTTCTTTCGCCCCGAGTCCTCGAACGCCTTGCCGTATCCGTCAGACCCACGGAAGTTCATTTGCATGACTCCGAAACCGCGTGTGGCAAAGAACTGTGCAAAATAATCGAAGCGTTTTTCGTCGCGCCCGTAGGGACCACCGTGAGGCAGAATAACGAAAGGAAGTTTCTTTAACTGCGAACCATCTTTAATTGTCGGCGGCAAAGTAACAAAGCTCGGTATTTTCACACCGTCGCGCGCTGAATAGCCCACACTCACAACCTCACCCATTTGCTCAGGAAGCAGATCAGGATAAAGCTCGCCCAAAACACTTAGCTGTTTTTTCCTTGCATCGTATAACGCCACCATGCCGGGCTCGTAGGCGTTGGAAATTCTAACAATAATTAGCCCGGCTTTTGAGGATTGATCGATGTAGTCAACGGTGTAGTCTGAGTACTCTTTCCTCAAAGTGCTTAGAGCAGTCGCGTACCCGTCGAACAGCTCGACTTCAGATGTTTCTCCTACGTACGTTGCACCCATTATTTCCGTGCCGTCGTGACTCAAAATCACACCGCCTGCATCGTACTTGTCATTATGAAACAGCGTGCGCGTAATGTTCTTTTCTTGCAGGTTATAGATGTATAACCCTAGTGTGTTCTTGCCTTGGTAATCAGCAATAATGAGTTCGTCAGGGTCCGCTGTGAAACCACGAATATCTACATCCGCACTCAGGCCGGGATAATCTTCGGCTTCACGCCAATCCTTTCCGTTAGCATCACGAATGCGCAGGTTCCATTCTTCCGTGCTCCGATCTCGCCGGCCCTGCCCAACCCTGGGCTCTCCTCGCAAGTCGGTGTGCCAGTATTGAACACTCTTAAGGCCGCGCTGCACAATTCTCGAACGTCCCGTGTCAACATTTACCTTCCGTAAATCAGGTTTAACGTTATTGTCGTCTTTCGAAAAGGCCATAAGTATATTGTCAGGGTCGTCTTCAAGGTAATCGACGACGACGTGATTATATTGCCGAAAAACCCCTTTTTCCGGCTTGACGAGTATTTTCCCTTTCATTTTTTTGGTGTCCAGGGAAAACAAAAACCCGGACGTATATGGCACGTCTCGTAACTTGCTACTCTGCCAAAACGAAACGATCAAGCGGTCGGGGTTGACCCAAACAATGCTCGTCGGTTTCACCCCCTTTTCCAGTCCAACAAGGCGCGGCTTCTCGCCTTTCAATCCGAGAGTTTTGACTTGTACGGCGTACTGTCCCTGAACAACCCGGATTAGCGCTACTTGCTTTCCGGTTGGCGAAATGGCGGCGTCGTAAATTTTTGGAAGCGAGCCAAACAATTCGGCGGCCGGTGGCGCGGCCTGCACGGTGAAAACGCAACCGAGACAGACTAGTGCGAGAGCGAAAATGAAACGCATGTTAACTCCTTTTTGAAGCGCTTAGACTACCCTAAATACTCTTGAATTTAAAAACCAGTCCTGCGCCCATTTTGCAGGCTTTGCACTTGCCAAAAGTCACTCAATTTATTAAGTCAAAAAGTAAACTGCCACCCATTTCATTTTGCTGTTACAGTCGCCAAACTTCTGACGACAAACAGCGAACGCGCCTCCATGATTCCACGCAACCTTCTCGGCACCGCACTGATTCCAGACACAAAAAAAGAGCTACGTCTTTATCAGTCTGGTGATCTCTTCTCGATCAAAATTCCTGGCCAAGGTGACCTGATGAATAGTCGGGTGCACGGCTCCGAGAAAGCGCTCGCTGATCTGGCCTGTGAAAAGTTCGGCAACAAAGCAAAGGCACGCCTGCTGATTGGCGGCCTCGGCATGGGATTTACATTAGCGGCGGCTCTTGAAGCCGTTGGCCCCGACGCCGAAGTCATTGTCTCTGAACTGGTACCGGAAGTAGTGACCTGGAACCGCACTCTCATTGGCGAGCCCGCGGGCCATCCGTTGAAAGACAAGCGTAGTCGGGTCATTGTCGGTGACGTGGCCAATATCATTCGACAAGAACCTGCCGGTTTTGACGCCATTATGATGGACGTGGACAACGGCCCCGAAGGGCTGGTTCGCCGCGAAAACGACTGGCTGTACGGCTCCTCCGGACTACGAGCTACTCACGCAGCACTTCGGCCGAAGGGTGTACTGGCCGTCTGGTCTTCAAGCCCGGATCGCGCTTTTACCAAGCGGCTGCAACAGGCCGGCTTTAAAGTGAGTGAGCACACCGTGCGACCGCATAGAGCGGGTAAAGGACCACGACATCACATCTGGATCGCAACCTAAACAACTCTGCGGTTTAGACCGGTAGTCGGTCAACTTGAAAAATGGCCACTACCTCGAGAAGAAACCAACCAGATTGACTAGAACGGTCAACACGATCGAAACTACCAACATCGATTTCCAGGGAAAGAAAACCTTAACCTTGGGCTGTCCGTTATCCTCGTGCTGAGCAATGGCACGCTTCGCGTTCTCTTCTATTTTTCTTTGCAACTTGGCCGCTGCGTCGGGAAAAATAAGCGGTAGTACATTTAACAGAATCGTCAAAATTACCGAACCGACAATCGACGCTAACAAGAAATTATTCACGTTATAAAACCACCTGGAATAAAAACACAAACTTACCTAGCGTAGGTCTGAGTTGAATATCGGCGCAGAACTAATCGGTACCGCAGGAATTCGAAACACCGACTTGTCTGCATAAAATACGTCATCTTGTTCTCCTTCTTTCCACCAGCCTGGAATGCCTGCGAGCGGAAGAGGAGAAAGGTCGGCCGTGGTTTTAATTAAACTCTCGCGCTGAAGCTGAAGGGCCAAAGATTCGTCAAGGGTCTTCCTCAAATCTGATCGATCTGTAGTAAAACAGGCCGAATCAAGCTTTACCAGCACAGCGTGAGCCGTTATGGATTTATAGGGGCTCAGGTATTTTTCGAGTAGCGCATGGCCGCAGATAAACACCCGAACGTGGTCTCGCCATGCTGGAGACAAGTCTTGAAAAGCCCCTTTCCAGTTACGACACGCCAACTCCTCAAGGAGCTGGTCACTAGAACTCGCGACAATCACGCCGCACTCGTCCCAAAGTGTCAGGGCGTCTCGCAACTTGCCGCGCCCGTTTCCAGACTGTTTCTGCAGCTCCGCGAAGTGTATAGCGTTCATAGCGGCCTTTAGTGCCGGAAAACGCGACCATACCAGCGCATTAAAGAAGTCGTGCCAGTTGTCTGTGCGGGTACTGACTCGTCCGGTATTAAAAATCTCCTCTTCATAGTTACCAGCGGGAAGCTGCGAAGGGTTAACGAATTGAATGGGTTTTCTTTGTGCATTGGTCACGGATGAATTGAGGAGCGATTGTAGCGCCATTGTATCCGGCAACGTGACGTTGGCAGTCGACAGGGCGAACAGTTTGTTGAGCACTTCTTCGTAGTCTTCCCAGCAACGCAAAGTACGGTCAATTACTTGTTGCCAAGGTATCGCACGCGGTTCATTCATCAGGTTGAGTCCGTCGAGGTTTAATTATTGGCGACCAGTTAGTTGACGTATTTTCCAATGCCGAACTACTCATGCGAATCTTCTAAAACAGGCAAGCATGCCGGCTGACAACTGGCGATGTGTCACGCACTTTGCATTAGACTTACGCATAGATTACCTGAGGGTCGCAACGAAGCTCAATTGGACGAGCAACCATAGCAAAACTGAATATCCGGGTATATTCAGTATACTGTCCCAGATGCTCGCTCGACCAAAACCGATCAAAGATATTTCAAAATAGCTGCATGGAGTTACCAAGTTGAAAATTACAGACGCCAAAGTCTTTGTCGGTGGCCCTGGCAAAAACTACGTAACCTTGAAAATAATGACAGACGAAGGAATCTACGGACTGGGTGACGCGACGCTAAATACCCGCGAAACACTGCCCGCCAAGTTTTTGGAAGACTACTTAATTCCTTGCCTGATTGGCAAAGACCCTCGCAACAGTGAAGATATTTGGCAGTACTTTTATCGCGGAGCCTATTTCAGACGCGGACCGATCTCAATGGCCGCCATCGGTGCGATCGACATGGCCTTGTGGGACATCAAAGGCAAACTGGCAGGCTTGCCTGTCTACCAGCTTCTGGGCGGCAAGAGCCGCGAAGGAGCGCTGGTTTATGCTCACGCAACGGGCACCGATCTTGACGATTTACTGGACACCATCGCTCACTATCAGGAACTGGGTTACAAAGCCGTACGTGTGCAATGCGGCATTCCGGGAATGCCGGTGGGCGGCTACGGAATTGCAACGGGTAGTCAGGACTCCAAACATTTCATAACGGAATTTGGTTCGCTTCCAGAAGAAGAGATCTGGAATACCGACAAGTATCTGCAATATATGCCCACCGTATTTGAGAAAATTCGAGACCGGTTTGGCCCTGACTTAAAACTGTTGCACGACGTACATCATCGACTACTGCCACGAGAAGCGGCTGCGTTTGCAAAAGAAATTGAGCAATACAATTTGTATTGGCTGGAAGATCCAACCCCTGCCGATGATCAGAAAGCGCTGAGGTTAATCAGGCAACATTCGACTATCCCTATCGCTATCGGCGAAGTGTTTAACTCGCTGTGGGACTGCAAGCAGCTGATCGAAGAAGAACTCATCGACTTCATTCGTGTCGCCGTAACCTACGCAGGCGGTATTACACACGTAAGACGCATTATTGAGTTGGCCGCACTCCACAATGTTCGAACAGGTTTTCACGGTGCACCGAGCCACTCCCCTCTTTCGATGGCGGCACAAGGACACCTCAACGTCTGGGCGCCAAACTTTGGCATTCAAGAGTACCTCGTGCTTGGCACGCCGGAATGCGATGAACTGTTTCCATCGGAGCACGTTTATAAAGACGGTCTGTTCCATATTTCTGATGCGCCCGGACTTGGTGTGGACTTTGATGAAAAAGAGGCCGAACGCTATTCCTACAAACGCGGTTATCATCCGATCGTCCGACTCGAAGACGGCACCATGTGGAATTATTAGACCCTATTTTATCGCGTATAAACTCGCTGAAAAAGGAATGACATGCGAATTATTATTGTTGGCGTAGGAGCAGTCGGAGGAACATTGGCCGCGGCTTTGACCTTGGCAGGCCATGAAGTCGTGGGTGTGGCCCGGGGAATGCAGCTCGAAGCGTTGCAGGAAAACGGACTCAGGTTGCAAACACCACAACAAGATCGCGTCGCTCGTTTTGACTGCGTGGAGACTATATCCGAGTTAGAGCTACGCGCTGACGACATGATACTGGTGTGCGTTAAATCCCACGATAGCACGGCCGTATTCCAGCAGCTTCGGCAGGCTGGCGCACGTGACCAGGCCATTTTTTGTGCGCAGAACGGCATATCGAACGAGCGCGAGGCCCTGCGATACTTTCCGAACGTCCACGGCATCACAGTCATGATGCCGTCGATGTACTTGCAGCCGGGCGAGGTTGCCGTGTTTGGCGATCCAAACTACGGCGTCCTCGATATTGGTGGTGTACAAGCCATGGTTGATGAGGCTGACAGGGCTTTAGCCGATACGTTGGCATCAGCCAATTTTGCGGCCTTCACATGCCACGACATCATGCTGTCCAAACGAAGTAAATTGTTATCGAATCTTGCAAACATTGTTCAGGCAGCCATTGGGCTTGGAGTCGATTCGGGAGACTTGATTCCCAGACTTCAAGCTGAAGCTGAGGCAGTTTACAGCGCTCGCGGACTCACCTGGAACGACATTGGAAAACCTGACCCGCGATGGACCGGGCGCTTCAAATTGACCACTGTTCCGGGCGTTACACGAGTGGGCGGATCAACACTGCAAAGCCTGCTGCGCAATGCCGGAAGTATCGAAACTGATTTCCTCAATGGCGAAATCGTATTGCAGGGACGCCTGGCCGGAATCGAGACGCCACTGAATGAAGCCATGACTCGTTTGAGTGCGAGAATGCTACGCGAAAACACCCAACCCGGAACGATCACACTGGAAGAAATCACGAGCTTGCTCTAAACACGGCGCCAATGTAATGGTCAGGGTAGACTGCCAGTCCGCCTATCGAAGCCAAAACAATGTACTCTGACCCAGTCAAAAATGAGGTCAGAGTCACTGCTGTCCCACACACTCAATTATGAGCACCGTAGGAGCGGCTCGAATTCTATGTCTTCGGCAGCCATTACTTTGCGTGTTTAGCATCACAGCTAGTTCTACATACGCTTTCCCGAATATCTATGTGGGACAGCAGTGACCCAGACTCTATTTCAATAAAATGTCATTGCGAGCGCGAAGCGCGCGGCAATCTCTTGACTCCTCTGCGGCCCTAACGTCCAAGCTATCTCAAAACAA
The DNA here is from genome assembly GCA_045107075.1 of Gammaproteobacteria bacterium. Classification (GTDB taxonomy): domain Bacteria; phylum Pseudomonadota; class Gammaproteobacteria; order Steroidobacterales; family SZUA-146; genus SZUA-146. The sequence continues at coordinate 42,161 of JBGCFV010000024.1, read as the reverse complement.
CCTGACAGAGATTGCCGCACCCGCTACGCGGGCTCGCAATGACAAGAACTGAGTCGCCAAATCTACCTAGACCCACCGCTGTCCCTGTTAAGGTCTATTAGGTTGATCTAGTAGCTTATTGAATCATCGTTAATCGGATCGTCGAAAGACGATTGGTCCAGTAATCCTCCGCCTTCAGAGCCCACGGCTACACGACCGACCGGATGGCGACCTCCGTTCCAGTAGTTGCTGGTGGCGAATCGGAGGCTAGGCCGCATGCTGGCGGGATCTAGCACCGCTATGGTCAAAACGTATTCGCCGTCGGGAGCGTCAACCGGCAGCTGAGCGGTCACTTGATTCGCTAACGGCGGATTATTCCAGGCTATCACGCTGTCAGACCAGCCTTCGGCAACAACAAAACCTGGCCAGTTGCTGCTTTCTACCCAATCCGGCCCGGTCCAGTTACTACCCGGTAACCAGTCCCTGACATCCGTGTTATTCAGCGTAGAAGACCATACGATTTCGCGTGTTTCAGCGTTGTGTAGCGCAAGCTCCACCGGCCAATCGTAATAAAACGGTGCTGATCCTTCGTTTGTAATAGTCGCCTCAAAATTTAAAACGCCGTTCAATACGCTTGGCGTAAACGCAACCTCATCCAGTACGAAGCGGTAGCCCATTGCGCGCTGGAGTTTTTCCGCTCCTGCCTGAGCCACGGGGTTGTCATCGTCGTAGGCTGAGATCCATCGCAACTGGGTACAGTGAAGCCAGCGAATGGAATTCTCAATGAATTCCCGATGCACGGGATCACTGACGCTATCGGTAGGAGATTCACCGGGCTGGGTTTGCCAGTCGCCCCAGTTGTAAGCCACTTCGCCGCCAATGTAATTATTCAAGTAACGCAGGCTGTTGGCATTCATCGCGGCGGTACCTCCACCGTCAGGCCACATTTGTTGTTGGTGTGCCCAAGAGTCCCAGTACTCGCCAAAACCGAAACCTTGAAAGTCGTTCCAAATTTGACGGACAGAAACGAGTTTATCGGGAAACGCATCAACGAACGCTTGCCCCACAAGATCCTGCATTGCTTGCGTAGGGTCAGGTGAATGATGCTCACCCCACTTGCCGAAGATGCCCAACTCAACAAAGGCAATACGGGGGTCGTCGTTCCAGGCCTCGCCTAATCGTTGGACCAAGCGCGTTACTCTCGCCTGAAACTGCGGGCTATCGTAGTCGTCGGTAACCATGTCCGCCGGCCAGTACTTCTCGTTTGCGCCATTCCAATGAAGGTAGACGCGCGGAATAATTTTTATGTTGTGCTGATTCGCGTTACCAAATTTTTGATTGGACACAGCTAAAATTTTGTCGATGCCATCGGAAATGTCGTTCTCTAGCTCGTTCCACTTAAAGTACTTGTGGGAAAGCGAAGCCCACTCGTGCGAGCCGTCGTTGCCCGCAGTAAAACCCTTGAGAGGATTTTTGAGCGCACGATTGTATGACCCCGGAACAACTCGCACTAAATCGCCGGGCTCCTGGGTTTGGCATTCACTAACGGTTCCACTCGGACCAGGTGGCAGCAAAAACTGTTCGCCGAGTAACGAAAGGTCAACAAAATTCACTGACCCGTTGCCGTCCAGATCAAACAGCGGCGCATCGGACAAAAACTGATTGGAAAAAGCTGACACATCAACGAAGTTAACGGCGCAGTCGTTGTTGAAGTCCGAGTCGCACCGGTTGCCAAACCCATCGGCATCAGTATCGCGCTGGTCAGCGTTGGCGACACTTAAACAGTTGTCATCGGCATCTTCGATACCGTCGTTGTCACCGTCAGCGATGCGTACAAGCGTGTGTACCTTTTCGATCCCGAAAGTGCTTTGACCGGGAGCGGTAGGATAACTGTCGTCCGCCAAGGCGCCGCTTCCGGTAACAAACGTTGCGATAAAAAACAGCAGTAAACTTGCTTTCATCCAAGATTTCATTTCTACGTCCCCAAATTTGCATTCGTTAAGGCGGCTCTCATTACCGTGATCACGCTCGCCACACCGTTTACCTTATCGGGAATTAGAAATTTTCTAAGTGTCTTTAACGCTACATTTTAGGGGTTCTACCTGCCTGAACTCGGCCACAATCAGTTGTTTTACTGCTTCGGCGCGCCAAAGCTAATTCTTAATACAGCGCACTGCCATTCCGAAGGTCAAGCCGAGGTCATCAATTTGCAAAGAACCTTCTGATCCAAGGAACGTAACCGCAACGCGACTGTTACTGGGTAAATCTACACTTGATGTCGCCAAAATTGCCGCCGCGGGAGAGCCCGTAGGAGTACCAAACACGGTGACATAGCCGCTGGAAAGCAGTCTGAATCCATACTCGTCAGAGCCCGGAGCAGGCAGCCAGCCAAAATCAGACCTCAACGCATCGGCTTCGACACCGGCAAAGCCATCGTTTGCGACAAAGGCTTCGAGTGTTAACCAGTCTTGCGCCGTTGGTAAACGCCAGCCCGTTGGGCATAGCCTGCCTGTATTGAGACTGGCGCTGTTGTAGACAGCGCCGAAAAAATCGAACGGTAAATCAAAGTCAAAAACGTTGTTAAAGTCAATGATGCTGGGCCACTGAAATTTGGTTGTTATGAAACTCACGTTGTTGTCATTCCAGTCACTGCCCGGCTCGTGCTCAAGAATACTCTCGCCATCGTTGAACGTCGTGGTCTTCAGATTCTCTGCCATCCATATCTGATTCTCAAAACGTATTGTGCGATACACGTTCCCTTCAACGTCAACCATATTTTCGTCAGGCGTTACCGCGGCTTCCGGTAACCCCGGTCCGGGAGCCTCAAGAAAGAAAGGCGTAACAATGCTTAAATCCAGAAAGTTAACGGCACCGTCGCCATTTAAATCGGCGTCAGGGTCTGAGGACAGAAAAGCATTTGAGAACAGGCTAATGTCGATGAAATTCACCGCGCCGTTGTTATCAAGATCAGCGTCGCACACGTTTCCGTAACCATCGCCATTACTATCAAGCTGATTGTCGTTGGGTACCAACAAACAATTGTCGCAGGCGTTAATAACGCCATCACCATCCGAGTCGAACTCGAAGGTGTCATCCTGACCGTTGGCATTGCAGTCGGCTGCGTTAGCCTGAATAAGTCCGGTAAAAACGATTAGCGCAACGAACATTAGCGATTTCACGATACGGCTCCAAATCTGGGTAGATTTCTCTAAATCGAATTAATCAGGCCACAAAACCCAAAACGATCAGGATGTCTGAACAATTTCTCAGCTCTGGAATGAATCTATAGCTTGAGAACATGAAACACAAATGTAAAAGCGAATGAACCTATGCCGTATGTGACACAATGTACTGCATCAGACGTAAGGTCGTTTTATAGAACCAAGCAAGTGTCTTGGAGTAGTCACGCGACACACGACCGAGAGCCGCTCCGGCTATTTATAAACGTGAAACTGAACACCTCACTTATGAAGGAATGGAACTTAATGAAGAACGTTTTAATCACATTTGCCTTTTTCACTCTCCTGACCGCAGGTTGTGCAACTCGCGAACCGGAGCCTCTGACGAATTACGCAGCAGACTCTGTTTCGGTAGAGATCAAAGTCAACGAAGACGACCTCTCGTTCTGGGATGTTCCGCATCTTGAGGAGGCTCAAATCTACACTGCTCCAAAGGAACGAAACGACGGCGTTGTTGTGGGTAAGTTAGGTGCTCACGGTAGTAACAAGAATATCATTGTCGAACTAGCTCAGGAGATAGCCGCTGATCAGCACGGTGACTATGACAGTCTGCTCATTGTCCATGAAGGACGACTCGTGTTTGAGTCTTACTATCTGGGTGGCCGCATCAATCTTACGCATCCACAAGTGTCGGCTACGAAATCCTACACCAGTCTGGCACTTGGCCGCGCAATCCAACTGGGTTACTTAACCATGGACGATTTAAACAAGCCGCTGGTCAGTTTTCTGAAAGACCTGAATCCGGCCAAGTTTGTTGAGGGTGTAGAGAAAATAACGTTACACCAAGCTTTGAGCATGCGCTCCGGAATACGCGTTAGCAAAGAAGACGAAGAAGAATTCAAGCTAGAGCCGAGCCAATTATTAGGTCAGGGTCATGTTCAGACCTATCTTGAGAACAGCGCTTCAATTACTGACGAGTCTCAGAGTTTTAAATACCAGGGCGATCCAATGTTAGTCATGCAAGTAATCGAAGCCGTTGTACCGGGTTCGGCTAAAGACTTCATCAAGAACGAACTCTTCGCCAAACTAGGCATAACAACGTACAACTGGCAGACAGACATAAGCGGCCTGCCTATTGCCGGAGCTCGCTCGAGCATAACGTCCAGGGCCATGGTTAAGTTAGGTACCTTGGCCATTAATAACGGTAAATGGAAAGGTGAACAGTTGATACCGGAAGCGTTTATGACTAAGGCTACCAACAGCGTTGTCCACACCAGTGATGACGATATCTTCGGTGGCGGTGAAGCGCTCTCAAACTCAGGTTACGGCTACTTCTGGTGGCAAGCTGATATGCGCGTCGGTGACAGAACGTATTTCAGCACTTCGGCACAAGGTGGTGGCGGTCAATATATAATATTAATTGATGAGCTCGATTTGATCGTTGTAGCTACAGCTCATGAACCAGAGGTAACGACATTACAGATGACGGCGGAAAGAATACTGCCAGCCTTCATCGAATAAGGCGCTTGTCACTGACAGCCGCACTTATGGATTACGGTGATCATTCACGAACCTGTCGAGCCCTGTAAGAATATGACAACCAAACACCTATTGCCTTGTTTGTCACCAAAGAACGAGTCTAAGTGACTGAACTCTGGACTGGAAACTCATTTATCATTATTCTGTAATTCTAGTCATATGCCTGAGAACAGCTTTTATAAGAAAAAGCGTGACGATGAATAACAACAACTAATAAGTAAATCCAAGGGATACTAAAAATGAGAATAATGAAACTAGCGTCACTCGCGTTGACCGCGAGTCTGTTAATGGTGCCATCGGCTAACGCCGCGGTTGTTTCTTTCGAGTACACCGCAAGTCAAGACTTTTCGATTGTAGGTGATTTAACAAGCGTTGCAGGTATTGCCTCGACACTGTCGACAATATCGGGTGTGATTTCATTCGACACCAGCACAGCTGATACCAATGCGGATTCTATGGCGGGGCAATACATGACCGGTAGCATTACGGTTAATGAAATTGCGCTTCCTGTCTACACGTTTACTATGTCTATCTTTGACGGTGACACCAGCGAACAATTCTCGCTGAGTGGTCAAGACGGACCGGAGTCTGTTCTTCTTTCTCTGCAAGCTATTGGCGCTGATGCGTTCGCGTCCGATGCTTTGCCAGGCGGACTGGTACTGGGCGACTTTAATGCGCTAAACGAACTGCAGTTTTTCAGCGGCAACGACTTTAGCCAATTTACGGTTAGCACGCTAACTCCAACAGACATGCCTCAGGTCCCAGTGCCAGCTGCCTTACCACTTTTTCTAAGCGGGCTTGCCGGTTTAAGGTTACTGCGTCGGCGTCGTTAAACGTAGTAGCTCCTCAAGTAACAAGGACAGAGGGCGCCGAGCCCTCTGTCATGCGTGACTCCTAATTCTGATGTTCGCGGGCTTACTGAGGTTGAGCCCGTATCTTCCCCGATAGAAACCAGGGTCAAAATGCTCTTTTAAACCGCTTTACAAGTAGCCTAAGGTACTCTGACCCTTTTGGACTCACGCTTATTGACGCATGTGAATAGCGGTCCGACCGCCATTCTTGTATGTCGTACGAGTCAAAACTCCAAGTGCATTATTGCAATGCGTTGTAATTCAGCAACTTGCTAAATCACAACAAATTGCCACCAGCCGCCCCTTACGCCATTATTAAAGCAAGGGGAAATCACATGAAAAAACTAGCTCTGCTTTTTATACTGACCGCCTTCGCAACGGCAAGCCACGCCAGCTACACTCTATTCGAAGCCGATCAGGTACGACCACTTGCCTTGTCGCCCGACGGCACCCGGCTCTTCGTACTAAACACACCTGACGACAGGCTTGAGATTTTTACAGTTCAAAGCGACGGTCTGGTGTTTGAATCGTCGGTGCCAGTAGGCATGCGACCAGTCGCTGTTGCCGCCCGTTCCAATACGGAAGTGTGGGTAGTAAACCATTTGTCGGACAGCGTGAGTATTGTCAACGTTGGCGCAGCTGCGCGCGTGACGAGTACTTTGTTAGTTGGAGACGAACCGCGAGACATTGTGTTCGACGGATATGATCGTGCATACATTGCTACGGCACATCGCGGTCAGAATACCTCTACACCCGATGGCGACTTTCAAACAGCCGGCATTGGTCGTGCCGATGTTTGGGTGTTTGATGCAGCCGCTCCCAACGGCGACGACCCCGACGTTCTGGGTGGCAGCCCATCAACGATTGTTAATTTGTTTGGTGACCGACCGAGGTCACTAGCGGTGAGTGCTGACGGCAACACTGTTTACGCGGCTGTGTTTCGCTCAGGAAATCGAACTACCGTACTGAATGAAGGTCTCGTTTGTAATGGTGGTGCCTCTTCCGCTTCGTGCAACATTCAGGGCGGCACAGTACCGGGTGGTCTTCCAGCACCCAATACAAATCACCAGGGCCTTACCAACCCCGAGGTGGGTCTCATCGTTAAATTCGATCAACAGTCAGGTGAGTGGCGCGACGAACTTGACCGCAACTGGAATGACGCCGTGCGGTTTAATTTGCCGGACCTCGATGTATTCACTCTCACAGCTAGCGATTCGGGAGTGGCTGAAACAGGCAGCGTCAGCGATGTCGGCACCATTTTATTTAACATGGTGGTGAACCCGGCCAGCGGAAAATTGTACGTGTCGAACACCGAGGCTAATAACCGCGTTCGTTTTGAAGGGCCAGGCACATACGCCGGTCCGTTCAAACCGGCCGATGAACCCGCCACCGTGCGCGGCAACCTGCATAAGGCACGCATTACTGTCGTCGAGGGCACAGCCGTATCGCCACGGCATTTGAACAAACACATTGACTACGAAGCGTCACCGGTGCCCGACACTGTTAAACAAAACAGTTTGGCAACGCCCAACGCTATGGTTGTATCAAACGACGGTAGCACTTTGTATGTCGCGGCGTTTGGTTCACAGAAAGTCGGTATTTTTAAAACAGAAGAACTAGAGCAAAACACGTTCACACCTAACGCCGAAACTCACATTACACTGAGCGGTGGCGGTCCAAGCGGACTGGCTCTGGATGACGCTAACAACCGACTGTACGTACTCACGCGCTTTGATAACTCAGTAGCGGCCATTGATCTCAATACCAAAAGTGAGGTGTTTCGTCGTAGCCTGCACAACTCCGAACCGGCCGAGGTAATTCAGGGAAGGCCGCTGCTGTATGACGCGCAGTTTACTTCATCAAACGGTGAAGCAAGCTGTTCCAGCTGCCACATGTACGGCGACATGGATGACTTGGCCTGGGATTTGGGCGATCCCGATTTAGACCTGGAAGTTAATCCGAACCCATTTCCTATCATCGGCACCAATAATCCTGTGTTTCACCCAATGAAAGGACCGATGACAACTCAGAGCCTGCGCGGCATGGCGGATCACGGGCCTATGCATTGGCGAGGAGATCGTACCGACGGCGAGAACGGAAACGCGCTCGACGAAGCCGCTGCCTTTGCCACTTTTAATGGCGCGTTTGAAGGTTTGCTCGGAAGAGAAGAAGGACCTCTTAGCGACGAAGACATGACGGCGTTTACCAACTTTGCACTACGGTTAACGTATCCGCCCAACCCTGTTCGAAGACTTGACAACAGCTTGCGTCCCAACGAACTGAGCGGTCGCAATAACTATTTCCAAACGCCGGGACCCGATCTCATTGCTTCTTGTAATGGCTGCCACGTGCTCAATCCGGCCAGCGGCTTCTTTGGCGGTGACGGTGGCTCAAGCGTTGAAGGTGAGACGCAAGAATTCAAAGTGCCTCATCTTCGCAACCAGTACCAGAAGGTAGGCATGTTTGGCATGCCGGATGTACCTTTCATTATAGGTGGAGACAACGACCACAAGGGAGACCAAATTCGTGGCTATGGTTACCTGCACGACGGCAGCATTGACTCAGTTGATCGTTTCTTAAGCGCGACGGTTTTTCAGAACGGCTTCAATTTATTCTTCGCCGACCCTCTGCAGGCGCGTCTTGACCTTGACGCGTTCATGATGGTCTTCGACTCGAACATTGCACCCATAGTTGGCCAGCAAATCACCTTAAACTCAACCAATGCAGAAGTTGTCGATCCGCGCATTGACTTACTGCTGGCACGTGCCGACGCCGGAGAAGCTGACGTTATTGTAAAAGCAACGGTGGCCGGCCTTCAACGGGGCGCACTCTATCTCACCGGTGGTAATTTCCAGACCGACATAGCAAGCGACCCAGCGCTCACCACTGAACAAGTACGTACACTCGCAACGACCCCCGGTCAGGAGCTCACTTTTCTAGCCGTGCCACCGGGAGCCGGTATTCGTGCAGGCATCGACCGCGACCTCGACGGCGTACTCGATGCCAACGACATCTGTCCTGATGTTGCAGACGCCGCCCAAACAGATACCGACGCCGACGGCATTGGCGACGCGTGTGACGTTTGTATATTGGAAGCCAACACCAATCAGCGCGACACTAATGGTGATGGCTTCGGTAACGCATGCGACCCGGACCTCGACAATAGCGGCGCCGTGAACTTCGTAGACGTTGCTCAGTGGACGCCGTTTTTTAACACCGCCACTACCGGGGACGCTGACTTCAACGGCGACGGTCTGGCAAACTTCGTCGACTTTGCGTTGTTCGCAGAATATTTTCTTGCTGCACCTGGGCCGAGTGCCGTAGTGGAATAAAGAAAACAACGATAAACAGAGCAAGCCGTTTTTCTTAGCTGTCTAAGTTCGCCTCGATCAATCGATGGTGAAGCCGGCAGATACGCTCGGAGGTTTTTGTGGGTGGTTTTCCAAATTAGATTCTTAGTTAGAAGATAGCGACTCTTCGCGTAGAAAATTGGAGTATTTATAAAATCTCTTCCAGTTTGCGGGCCGTGCAAATTTGTTACCTTTAACGAACTGCTGAACTTCTTCCAGCGTGTAGCCCAGACTTAACAAGTACATGCAGGCATTTTGATAGATTTCAAGATCTTCTTTGCCAGTCTTCCACTTGGGTTTTTCTGGCGGATTGTCAATAAGACCCGGCCCGTGGACTGTGGCCTTCTTATAAATGTAGTCGCCAAAAAACCCTCTAAAGTTGCGAAGAAATTTGGACTGCTGGAGTTGTTCAGGTTGTTTAGGAATCTCGTAAACAGACTGTGCAAAATGCCTGCCATCTGACCGTGTTTCTATTGGTGAGTCTTTTAATCTTTCTGCCGTACGAATCTTGCTAAGCATTCCAAGCACCGTCAGGCTGGATTTTGAGGAAGCATAAATCGCAGAACTGTGTGACCTGATATATAACGCGATTCCGAAAGGAATTAAACACACCATAACCCCAAGAATAGACCACACCATGATATTTAGTGCGAGCTCACCAGCCGAACCTAAACCTGCGAGCAGCATAATACACACAACCAGGCCCGTCCCCTCTCCAGCAATATTGTCAATCGCTTTGGCAAGTGGACCACCAGAAGCCCAGTACACGACGGAGCTCAAAAACTGGTCGAATGGTGTTTCTTTTCTATCCAGACGAGCGGCATGAAAGCTATCCCGAATGTTTTCAGTGCGCCCAACGTGTCGATAGCCAATGAGTCTCGGCGGTAGCTTAGGCACAACGTCATGCGTGTGGCTCAAGCGAATGATTTTGCCAGAAAGCTGACGCTCCACTCGTTTACGAGACAACAAGGTATACACTCTTGGCGCACCTATCGTCACAACTTTTCGAATGGAAAAAGTAACGCCCTCTTTCTTATACTTACTCAGATCGTACGCACATATTTTCGCCAAAGCCCCACCTAACGAATGGCCTGTTACAACAATCTCGTCAAAATGATTTTTGTTTCTCAACAACCAGTCAACGACTAAACGCTTTCGAGCTTTCCATTCAAGCACAAACAAAGGATGAGCGGCAGGATGGAACAACGGTAGCGGTGGGAAAAACACGATGTTCTTTGCCCAGTCGAGAAGGGAATCTGTACCTCGGAATACGATATACGCGGTACGAATGTCGTGATCGATACCGGCATAGAACGTCATACTGAACTTGTTATAGGACAACGTTTCCGTGTGCGAATCTTCATACGGATTCCACAGATAGCAAATCGCACAGTCTCGAATGGCCGTTTCAACGTGAGCAATAAGCGAAGCGTCATTTCCTCCACTCTGCGGTGACGCTGCATCCTTGTCGGGATAGTTTGTCATACCTGCCTTTCCTATCGTTCGGTCGAACTAACGCTATCCAAATCAGGCTAAAACTGACCACCTGCATTGGACAGGCACAATCCGCATACAGCAACTCTATGGTCACCCTTTAGATTCAGAGAAGAACTAAGCGAAGTCCGCAGTTAGTCATATTAGGTTATTAGTTATTTAGGCGTACTTGCGACGATTTTAGGCTCACCCGCAACTATTCCAATTGCGTTTCAATTGGACAGGCACAACCCAAGCGTTCCAAAACTGCGGTTTCCTGATAGATTCATAAAATAACCCGGACAAAATCAAAGTTATCCCTCTCGATGTTTGTGCCTGTCCAATCAATCATGACGACCACAAAGTTGGCCCATGGCCAGAGCGACAAACTGCGACCAGCGAGAGGTTTTACGAAATTGACGGCCAATATGATGCGATTTAGCCAGGGATTCAAAGTGATGTCTCGGCACCAATTTGAGCAGTTGAGAGAAGACAGTGTTATGATGAGCCAAGGCTTGGTTCCTCCTATTGATAGAGTGTTTTCGTAAGACAACTCATTGTATCAATTTGAGAAAATCAAGCCTTTTTTATTTCTGTTTATGGGACAGCAGTGGATCTGACCCCTATTTCTTATCCCCTATTTCTTGATTTTGGTACGACGGATCTTACGACAGGTTTTCTAGCAGTAGATAAGGACGGTCAGTCACACCACTCAAGACTGGTGTAAAGCAATTCTCCCAGCCTTGACGGCTTTTTTTACTACCTTGATCTCAGGCGCCAGTTTAAACAGATCACCATTCAAGCCAGTCAGACTTTGTGGCACGTGGCTTAAACGCGCAATCTCCGCGTTTGCCTCAATGTGTTTTACTTCACCGTGGGTTGGAATGGCAATTTGTGGGCGAACCCATTCGTACATTTTTTTAAGCTCTTCCTGGCAAGGGTGACCGGATGCATGAATGGGTAATTCAGAGTCATCGGTCGTCAAGGTTCTTATATTTCCGGCTGCGTAGGCTTCTATCAAATTCGCGATTGACTGTTCGTTACCTGGAATAACAATAGAGCTAAATAGCACCAGGTCACCTTCTTCAAGAGAAACACTGCGGTACGTACCCTGGGCTAATTGACTTAGCGCAGCGCGCGGCTCGCCTTGACTACCTGTGGCTACGGCCAACACTTCATGTGGCAGCAAGTAACCTGCGTCAAAAGCATCAAGCACGCGTAAGTCGTTTGGCCAATGCCCTGTCGCTCTGGCCGCACTAACCGTGTTCTGTAATGACCTGCCAAACAGCGCAAAGTAACGGCCAGTTTCTTTGGCTATTTTTGCAAGCGTGATCAAGCGCGCAATGTTGCTGCTAAAACACCCCACCACAACCCGCCCGGTTGCGTTCTCGATGGCGTATTTTAACCCCGCATAACACTCCTGTTCGGACACCGAGTGCCCTTTGCGAGTAGCATTGGTTGAATCGCATACCATGGCTAAAATATTTTGCTCGTCCAGTCGCTTAAACGCTTTAACGTCAAAGGGTTCGTCGGTTACTGGCGCCGGATCAATTTTCCAGTCTGCGGTGTGAAAAACGGTTCCGGCAGACGTTCTAATTAAGAAGGCATGAGGCTCTGGTAACGAGTGAGTAATGGGCATCCATTCAACGTCGAACACGCCGATATCTACTCTCTCGCCACTGTCTATTTCGACAATTGGAACGGCGTCACCCAAGCCGCCACGAGCAAGCTTTCGGCGCAGTATTTCAGCTGTATATTTAGTGGTGTATACAGGGCATTTAAATCGACGCCACAAATACGGTAGTGCGCCCACGTGATCTTCGTGGGCGTGAGTTATTACAATGCCAGCAAGTTGTTCTTTGCGCTGACTAATAAACGAGGGGTCGGGGGCCACAATGTCGTGTCTATGCAGCGCAGAAGTTTTAGCTTCAGCTTCGGTGCACAGCGGACTGTCAAACGTGATGCCGCAATCCATCATTAACCACTGCCCGGCATGGCCGTACAGGTTCATGTTCATGCCAATTTCGCCCGTTCCACCTAAAGGCAGAAACCAAAGGTCTTTTCCGCCTGGAGTTAGTGATTTGATATGAAGTGCCCGCTGTAATTGAACAAAGTTAGGTAATCCGGGGACAGTCTTTAATTTAACAAGCGCCGTTCACGAAATCGCGACAAGACTCAAGTTTACTATCTTGCAGGTGTCTAATTAAAGCTTCGTAACTTCCAAGTGCAATTTAGTCGAGACACAGTTCTGTTGAAAGGCGCTTTTACAAGTTCTTGTGGCTGCTATGCGAGGTAATCTTTGAGCCACAGTCGAGCCAGTCGCAACTCGCGATCGATTGTACTGGACGACAGTCCAGTTACGTCACTCATCTCTTTGAAGCTGAAACCCACAAAGTACTGCATGTCGATAAGCTTGGCTTTACGCTCGTCGAGTTCAGCCAGAGCCTTAATCGCTTCATCGAGGGCAACGAGTTGCTCGTCTCCCTGATCGAGGTTTACCAACCCGTCTTCGAACGTGACGGCAACTTGCGAGCCTCCCCGTTTCTGGGCACTTCGAGCATTGGCGTGGTTGATGAGCAAGCGACGCATCAAGCGAGCGGCGAGTGCGTAGAAGTGTCCGCGGCTTTGCCAGTCGACGCTGGAGCCTGACAGCTTTTCAAACGCTTCGTGAACGAGCGCCGTCGCTTGCAGGGTGTGACCTGAGCGTTCACCGACGAATGCGCTTTTAGCCAGGCGACGCAGTTCGTCGTAGATGAGCGGCGAGAGCGTGTTAACCGCTTCACCGTCACCGCCCGACCAACGTTGCAACAGCTGAGTAATGTCACTTTGCTGACTCATGTAACCACCTTAGCAGAGCCGCAGCAGAATCGTCATCGCAGTACTACCCGGTGCATTGAGCGACCACATCGCGAACCGGCTCGAGTCTTGGGTGCAGCGGCTGACCTTCTTGTCGATAGCGCTCCTCCACAGACTCAAATTGCTCACGCGCCAGAGCGCAACGCCCGGTTAACACAAATAAACGAGCCATGGCTGCTTCTGTGCTGGCAAGAACCAGCGAAGGACTGTCGCCGTAGGCAGCAATCGCTCGGGTGTAGAACGCCTCTGCCTGACCAAAGTCTCCGGCCTCAAGCTCTGTTGTACCAAGCTCCCGCAGCGTATCGGCCACTTTGATATTCTGCTCGCCGTATGTGTCGACAAATAGATCAAGCGCCCGGTTAAGCCAGCTTCTTGACTCATCAAGGTTGCCCAGCGCACGAAGCGAGCTGCCCAGCCGCTGGTAGGTCACACCAAAACGTTCGTGCCCGGCGGGCAGGAGTTTTTCTTTCACCTCCAGCGAACGGCGGTAGTAGTTGAGCGCTTCGTCAACATTACCGGCATTCTCAAATAGCCGTGCTTTAATGCCAAGAGCGATTGCATGCTTGTAGCTGTCTTTGCCAAGCGTCGCTATTGAGATTTCAAGGCCACGATCAATGTTCTGGTGAGCTTCGTCGAACCGTTGAAGATGACCGAGCACCATGCCGATCTTGTTATGAGTGACACCCACCAACTGGTGATCGTCGCCGTACACCAAACGTAAAATTCGCAGGGCCTCTTCGGCGTAGGGCAGAGCTTGCTCGCTCGCTCCGCGACGGCGATAGACATCGGCCAGCGCGCCGGTCGTTAACGCCCTCTGCCGACTGTCTCTTTGCCAGTCGGGATGAGGATGCTTTAGTACCTGCTCCCAGAGACGCTGAGCGTCATCCAGTCGATCCATTCCAAAATACGCCGCGCCGAGATTGTGTAACACCAGCGGCAACAGGCCATCGGGGTCGTCGTCCAGGCCTTCAGCCAATGATTTGGCGTCAAGCAACATCGCGAGCGAATCGCTCGGGCGACCACTCGCTCCGTGGTGTGCAGCGTGGGCAAGAAGAGTGTCAATCTGTGTCACCAAGCCAGGGTTTGAAAGCTTGGCAAACTCGCGATCGGCCTGAGCGTAAAACTCGTCAGCCTGATCAAGGTCACCCACGTGCGAATAGGTCTTCGCCAACGAATACAAAATCTCAGAGTGTCGATCGGTCGCAAACTCACCCGTTTCGAGTGCCAGCTCGTAACTGGATATGGCCTCCGGGTAAAGACCAAGTGAGTTATAAGCATCGCCCATAACTTGCAACAAACGTCCTCGCGTTGCCGGTGCAAGATCATCGCGCTCTTCAATCCGGCCGCGACCTGCATCCAGCACTTTTCGCGCAGGAACATCAACGCCGGGCTCAACTTCCGGGCGTGCCATCTCGTAGGTGTCTACCAGAAAATCCGCGACTGCCGTTGCGGTGTCGCGTTCACTTGCGATAACGGCGTTTTGCATCGCGGTTTGAACGGCAAATACCGCCAGCATGGAAACCAGAGCAACGCTCGCGCCCACGGCAAGAGCGTTGCGACGAATGAAACGCCCGGCAATATAGGTGAGGGTATTGCGTCTCGCTTGAACCGGCCGATGACTTAGGTAGCGGTCGATGTCATCGCTTAATCTTTGCACCGACGAGTACCGACGAGCCGGTTCTTTGCGCATGGCTTTTAACACAACGTTATCGAGGTCACCGGCAAGACGACGACGCCACCGCTGACTGCCCAGTGTCTGCTCAGTACGGACGGATGCTTCACTCGTGTTCATGTCGGTTTCGCGGCGGCTAGGCCGCTGCGGATCAACCTCACAAATTTGATCAACCAGCGTCGAGTCCGACGTGACATCGTAAGGACTCACGCCGGTTAATAGCCGGTAGAGCAACACACCGAGCGAGTAGACATCCGACGCGGTAGTAACCGGTTCAGCGCGCACTTGTTCCGGGCTTGCAAACTCCAGCGTCAACGCACGTTCGAAATGCTGGGTTAACTGCCGTGACTCGGCGTCTGGTTCAATAAGCTTGGCGATACCAAAGTCGAGCAGCTTCGGCGTACCGTCGCGAGTCACCAAAATATTGGACGGCTTAATGTCCCGGTGGACCACAAGATTACGATGCGCATGGTCCACGGCTTCGCACACTCGCTGAAACAAACACAAACGGTCGCGCAAAGTAAGCTGCACACGCTCGCAGTAAACGTCAATCGACTCACCCTCAATGAGCTCCATCACCAGGTACGACTGATGATCTTCGGTGGTGCCGCCGTCGATGAGCTGTGCAATGTAGGGGTGACTTAAGTTCGCCAGAATTTGACGTTCAGCCTGAAAGCGAGCAACCGCTGTTGCGGAGTGCAGCGCGCCGCCCATGACTTTAATCGCCACCGCCTGCTCAAACTCTCCGTCAAAACGATTCCCGGAGAACACCTGACCCATGCCACCGGCGGCGATTTGGCCAGTAATCTTATATGCGCCCACCTCGCGACCCAGCCAAGGCTCCGACGACTCTCCCCGAAGTGCGTCCAGAGAGCGAGCGATCGGCTGCTGCAAGAACGCGTCGTCTTCGTCGGCCAGCAGCCGTTCGACATCGACCGCAAGTTCGGCATCCGAAGCTGCCAACTCTTTTATATAGGCCGCGCGCTCGCTGCCCGAGAGGGCCAAAGCCTGTTCCAGCGCCCGACCTGCTTTTTCCAGATCCACGGTATCTGTCCTTTTGCTGCGGTTTTGAAACCTTCTATAAGCAGTGCAGCAGCGTAGCAGCTTTTTGCCCACGCATTGTTCGTCGCATTATTTCGCCATCACGATGGGCAAAATTGAGGCCGCCTCCTGCATTCCTAAATAAGCACCAGAATTTCAGGGGAACACACATGGGCATATTTATAAAAACGGCCATTTTCAGGCGACTCGCAGCGGGCACCTTATTCTTGTGCGTTGCCGCAGCGCTAACGCCCACAACCTTTTCGACCGCACAGGCCGCGACACCGCAAGACAACGACGAACTGCAGATTCTAATGAACTCGTTGTTTGCAACCATTCAGGTATCTGAAGTCACCGGTTTGGCACCCGCACCTCTCGGTCCTGTAGGCGAAGCCAGCGTGCTAGCGGCCAACATCGGCCTGAAGGGCCTCGCGCCGGTGTTCGAGGCTCCAGCCGATATCGAAGTGCTACCCGACTCTTTTGACTCATGTTCATACAATCTCGACATAACGCAGCAAACCGGCCACTTCGAGAACTGGTATGCCTTTTGGAACATTCGAACTTTGGATCAAAACTGGGGCGAACTTGGCATACCCACGGTGAATCACGTAGACACCGGCGTTGAAGTCGAGCTGGTGGGCTATCCAGCCGGCGTCCACCTGCTCGACGAAGGTCGGCACACAATGCCATGGGCAGCCCACACCCAAATCTCCGATTTCTGGGATATCTATTTACCCTCTGGTTTGCTCGCCATCGGCACGGGCGTTGAAGTCAAGCGAGGTACCGCAGCGACCGCCAAAGCCACCGGCGCTACGCTCACCAAAGCCCAGCTACTCAAACGTACGCTCGTTGAACGCGCAAAATCACTCGGCCAGGACCTCGGACTGCGCGGCATCGGACTGCTAACCAACAACACGGACGGCTTCTTGGGCGACGAACGACGCACCTCAACTAACCGGGACAGTCAAATTGTCACGGTGTGGGATCAACACCCGCCGTACTACATTGACCCGGACTCCGGTGCAATCATCGAAACCCAAACCATTACGGTCGAAGCCGAAGACTTTGGCGGCGTACGCTTCGCGCGCGTTCAAGATTTTCTAAAACAAAGCTTTGCCACCATTGACGACTGCGGTCGCGTGCTAAATCTTGGGCCTGACTCACCGCCTTCACTGCTACCGGTTAGCAACACCGGCGAAATGGTGACGTGGTTTGTGCAAGACGACGGCCCTTATCAAGTCTCGGCATGGTCCGAGGGGCTTGCGGCGAACCAGAGCTTCATCGACGACACCGCAGAAGAAGGGATCATTCGAACGCAGCTTGCTCAACGTGTCATTGTGCAAGACACCCGGCCGCCGCTGCTCGTGCCACCCCGAAGTTTTGCACGCGAATCCGACACGCCGCTAACCGTAAACGAAAACGGCTTCAGTCTTGGGCAGCCCCGAGTAGTTGACCGTGCCGATCCCAAGCCAGTTGTTAGCTACCGCCGAGTGGCTGATGATCCGGATGAAGTCAATTCCGATGAGCTCGACTATGGGCGCCATGTCTTCGAGTGGACCGCCACCGACTTCTCGGGCAACAGCACCGACAACGACGGCTCACCGCTCGGCAGGTATTCCCAAACGATTACCATCAAGCCACCCGATACAAACACGCCGCCGATCGTTTCGGCAACCGATGTATCTGGCCGCACCGCGGAAGCAATTACCATTGAAGTTACCGGTAACGACGCTGACATTGTCGCCGGTATTGCAGATCCGCTAACGTTTCGGCTAATAGACCGACCAAAAAACGGCACGTTCCGCGCGCCGCCAACCCCGTTTTTTATCGAAGACTTTCGACTTGTCCCCGATACCGTTCCAGGCGGCGACACGCCGGACTGCCTGGAGGGTGAAGACCGTCGCTCGGGTACCAAGCTGGAAGCGGTGCTCGGTCAGCTAGACCCCTTTAGCGGCGCTCGTACCAACTACATTGAACGCTGCTACTGCGAAATGCCCGATTATGAAAACCTCGACGAAGGCGAGCCACTCGTGCCTGTCGACTTTGTTTTTAGACCCCAGTTCGTGCAAATAGAAGACAGCGGCGACTACGTTGTTAACGATTTTATTCTTGGCTGTTCCAATAACGAACCCGGAGACCACACCACCACCGAGCGTTTCTCAAGATGGACCGACGGCGAGTTTATAGCTCAGCACCTGACGCCCATTAACCGACCAGAGGGACCCTTCGACATCGATGCCGAAGGTCGGCTTTGGTGGCAGAACCAGGACAACTCCGAGAACGTGTTGTATTTCTTCTCGGTTGACCGCGACTTTGAGCGCTGGAAGCTGGTGAACGGCAATCCGGTCGAAGAAGTGCTTCGCATTAACGATGACTCGCATCCGCTCATTAGCGCCGACCAGCTACGCACCGCTCACGCCGATGTTGATCGCGGCCTAATCTACACCACCGACCGTCGTCGTGTGTTTGTCTTTCCAATTGACGGTGCCACCGACCGCCCCGCGTTGGGCACACTGAAAGACAACGAGTCTTTCCTGACCAACTTTGCGCCCAACGGCGACCCCAACGCCGGCTTTACGCTCGACACCGACAGCCACGGCAACCTGTACGTGGCCGACAGTCGCATTAGCCGAATTCACCAGTTCGAACCGTCGTCGCTGACCGAAGACGGCGAACTGGCCGCCGGTGCATACGTGGGTTGGTTGGGTCGCTGCACCGGTAACCTCATAGCACCCGGCGAGACCGACCCTTCGAACCACTGTGACGTTGCCAATCAGGCGTCGGCAGGTTTTGCCTGCACTGATGAAACGTGCGATGTCGAAGGTGCAACTACAGGTAGCGGGCCGGCCCAGTTCGATCAGATTTTTCATTTCAGCATTGACCCGAACGATGTGCTGTACGTTGCCGACCACGGTAATCGTCGCATTCAGCGTTTCAGCGCCGGCGGCGTGTTTGCCGGTGAAGCGGTATCGAGCGGTAACGGTGCGGTTGCCGACGGCGGCTTCGTGCTGGGTAACATGGGCCGACCACGCCATGTTGCCGTGAACAGCGATCAGTTTCACGTACTGGAAGCCGAAGACACCAGCAGCGACTACTTCCTGCACATTTTTAAGACGCTGCCGTTTTACGACGTAACCGACAGCAGCGCCAAGCTCGACTATGTGTCAAACTTTAACTTTCAAGGCTCAGACAGCTTCACATTAATTGCCGACGATGGCATTGCCGTAAGCGAACCCGACACCGTCACCGTTAACGTTGAGCGAACCTTTAGAGCACCCGAGTCGCTCACCGCTGACTGCTATGCCAACAACGCCCTGGCTCAATCCGTGCCATGCACGCTGTTTGAAGACAGCGACATTATTGTTCGTTTAAGCGCTTCAGACCCGGATGGGTTTATCGGCGCCGGCGGACTCGACGCGCACACCTTCAGCATTGAAACTGATCCGGCCAATGGCACGCTCAGCGCTGTGCCGGGACAGCCTGACACGGCGAGCTCTACCGTGCGTCGCTACACGCCGAACCCTGATTTCAATGGCGAGGACTCGTTGACGTTTCAGGCGTTCGACGGCGTTGATCAGTCAGACGTTGCTGGCGCTATACACTTTACTATTCAGCCCACCAACGACCCGGTCGAGATTCGAATTGAAGACGAAGACTTAACCTTTCCTCGCGGCTTTAAAAAGACTCTGACCGCCACGTTTGCCGATGTTGACGCAGACCCCGATCAAAGTTTGAGAGCGGACTCGTGGAACTGGGGCGACGGCGTAGTGGCCGAGCGCAGCGGCTGGGTGGGCATTGGTGTGGAAGACGAAAATGGTGACCCGGTATCGCCGCAGCGTGATACCGTGCCGGTTGAAGGTTTCTTAATAGGTGCGCACACCTACGACTTAGGCTCCCACCGAATTGAAATTTGCATGGTGGAAGAGAACACCGACATTATTGGCTGCGAGCAAACCGGCGTTCTGAACATTGTCGAAGTCACCTCGGTGACCACCACACGAGTGGGTGACGCCACCGTACAACCAAACCAAAACGAGACCATAACCTTAGCGGTGCGTAACGAACTGCCGAGCAACTGGGAAGGCTTTGCGGTCGACAACGGCGAGCTGGTCATTGAGCTACCAACTGGTACAGCGTTGCTCTCAGCACCGGCGAATTGCACTGACGATGAAACCGGCACAGTTCGGTGCGCGCTGATCCTCAGTCAGGGTGAACAAGCGCTCATCGCTCTTGACGTCGAGTTTGATCTGCAGCAAGCAGTTGAGTCGCCCTACTTCGAGTTTGTATTAGAAGTGCTCGGCGACGAGCCACGCCTGCTCGATCGAAATCGATCCAGTTTTATGGTCGAGGCATCTGACGCCGACGGTGACGGTACCATTGACGCGGTTGATGCGTTCCCGGACGACAACCGCTACGCCAACGATGCCGATGAAGACGGTCTCCCGGACAGCTGGGAAGACGCCAACGGTTACAGCTCAACGAATGCAGGCGATGCAAACCAGGACGAAGACGGGGACGGTTTTAATACGCTCACCGAGTTCGAACTTGGCGGCACGCCACGCCTGGCCGATGCCTACCTGAAAGCCGGTATATTGAACACTGGACTTGAAAGCAACGACCGCTTCGGCTTTGCCCTGGCAAGCGCAGACTTCAACGGTGACGGCTTTGAAGATCTTGTCCTCGCAGCACCCTCCGCCGGCGACGGCCACGTCTACTTAAGTTACGGCAGTACCAACGGCGCAGGACCGCTCTCGCGAGTGGACGACTCAAAGAGTGATTTTGGACGGGCCGTGGCCGCAGGCGACCTCGACGGCGACGGCTTCGGAGACGTGGTTGTAGCGTCGAGTGACCGGGCAACAGTCTACTACGGTAGCGCGAACGGGACTCAATCGGGGGTTAAAGCCGAGTTCTCAGACTCGCAAAACACACTCGGCTCCGCCGTGCTTGTTACCGACATTGACGGTGACGGCAACAACGATCTGTTAATCAGTAACACCGCGGGTACAGGAGTTGTCACAGTGTTTTTAGGCAACGCTCGGGACTGGCGCAGTTCCTCAAACAGTCCTGACGTCCGAGTAACTTCAGGATTATCAACCTCGGGTTTTGGCGTGAGTTTGGCCTCGGGCGATATCGATGCCGACGGTTTACCGGACCTGCTGGTGGGCAGCGACGCCAACCAGGGTTTTGTGTACGGCTTTCTCGGCGCTGACGTTGACTGGAATTTAAGCACGCTTGCCACGACAAGCTTTCGCATTACTGGAGAGACCGGCGGCGACCGGTTTGGCTTTTCGATCGCATCAGACTCCGATATTGACGGCGACAGTATTGATGATGTTTTGGTAGGCGCTTATCGCGCAGGCAGTGGCGGTAGTGCATACGTTTACGCTTCGAGCACCGTTGACTGGCGCGATAATCCCACGTTCACCCAACGACTGGATGGCGAACAAACAAATGAACAATTCGGCGTTCGCGTCGGTCTACTCGCTCCGAGTGGTAACAGAACCACCGCCGATCTACTGGTGGGGGCCAATCGAGGCGAGCAGGGTAACGCGCCGGACCAGGGGTCGATGTACCATTATATTGGCGGCTCGCTACCGGTTACACCCGGAGTTGTTGATCGAGGTTCTGACTACGATATGCTGGGGTACTTTGTCATAGGCACAGCAGACATTAACGGTGACGGTGCCAATGACTTCATTGCCGGTGCACCCGATATTGAAACCGGCAACCGGGTCAGCGACGGCGGCTACGTACAGGTTTATTACGGCGGCGCCGCTCCCGCACAAACCGACAACGACGGCGACAACGTAGCCGATGCCCTCGACAATTGCCCGAACGACGCAAACGAAACCCAGTCAAACGGCGACAACGACTCGGCGGGCGACGCCTGCGACGACTTTCCAGATGACGAACGTTACATTGCCGACAGCGACGGCGATGGCTTGCCAAACGCGTACGAAACAGACAACGGGCTAAACCCGAACGACCCCTCGGACGCAGCGGGAGATCTTGACGGTGATGGCCGCAGTAATCTTGAAGAATACGAACAAGGTTTCGATCCAACGCAGGACGACGTAGCACCTGAACTTACGGCGCCAGCGAACGTAACAGTCAATTCGACAGGTCCATTGACACCCGTGCAGCTTGGGAGCGCGACAGCACTCGATGCACGAGACGGTGCGCTAATGCCAACGAACGACGCGAGCCGTGTTTTCGCTCCGGGCCGACACGTGGTGTACTGGCAGGTGCAGGACATGGCTGGCAACCTGGCCGAAGCAACTCAGCGGGTTGACGTGATTCCTCAGCTCGCTTTTACCGCTGGCCCGGTGATAGCCGGCGAAGGTCAACATGCTGTGCTCACGGTCGAACTCAATGGCCAAGCACCAGTTTACCCGGTAACCGCAACGGTCGTGTTCTCGGGTGACGCAGTACAAGGCAGCGATTACACTCTGCCAAACGGTGCCGAGATTCGTATTGAAAGCGGCCTGACTACGCAGCTAATGCTTGCCGTTAATGCCGACGGGTCAGGTGAAAGTGACGAGGACATGACTGCGTCGCTTACATCGGTAAATGGTGCCGTTGCCGGACCAACCGCAAATGCGCTCGTTCGCATAACCGAAGGTAACGTATTACCAAGTGCGCGATTACAGGCCTCGCAGGCAAACACTGTGCGCAGCACCTTCTACCGCGACGCGGGTACTGTAACGCTTAACGTGAGCGTCACCGACCCCGACAGCGGTGCGACGCAGTTAATCGACTGGAGTGCCAGCGACAACGCGCTGGTTCCAGGCGAAGGCTTCTTCAGCACCACCTTTAGCTTCGAACCAGCTGGTTTAACGCCCGGCCTTTACACGGCACGTGTTGTTGTAACCGATAGCGCTAGCCTTCTAAATCCGGTGCAGCGCAGCCTGTTGTTCCGAGTTATGCAAAGCACACCACAGCCTCAGCCCGGTATCGATTCCGACGCCGACGGCATCGCAGACGTAGACGAAACGGTAGGCGACAGCGACCTTGATCGGTTGGCTAACGAACTGGATGCATCTGACCGCACAAACTTGAATGAGACAACACCAGCAAACGCTCGCCTCGTGCAGGTAGAGCCCGGCTTACGTCTTGTACTTGGCAACACCGCCTATGCAGCTGGCCGCGCGCACGCGATTTCACCACAAGACGTTATCGACTTCGGCGATGCCGGGCAGTCATCACTTAACGCTAACGACAGTGCGACCTACCCTGCCGGTCTTGTTGACTTCGAGATTCACGGCTTAACAGTTGCAGGTGGCAGCGCACGCGTAGTGATACCGCAAACAGTAGCCATTCCAAACAACGCCGAGTACCGAAAGTTTTCTTCGACCACCGGTTGGCAAACATTTGAGCAGACAAGTGGTGATCGTGTTGCCTCGGCACCTGGTACAGCACAGAGCTGCCCAGCGCCAGGGTCAAGTGACTACACACCCGGCCTCACTGCGGGAGACTACTGCGTTGAGCTTACCATCACCGACGGTGGACCGAACGACGCCGACGGCAACGCCGACGGTGTCATACGCGACCCAGGCGGAGTAGCCGTTCTCGCCGCATTGCCGCTGCCCGGCGTGCTCGCCTTTTCCAATGAAACGGCAAATATAAGCGTTGGAACAGGCGCACGAGACGTTCTCATCCAGCGATTCACGATTAATACGGACAGCCCGAACACACAGATTGAGGCCATCACGCTCAACGCCCGTGGCTCGGGCAATGACGCCAATGACATTACAGAAGTAATCCTATGGCTTGATAGCAACGCCAACGGCCGACTGGACTCAGGCGACCAGAATCTGGGCACCGCAAAATATAGTCAGAACAACGGTCAAATGGTGTTGACTCTTGGTAGTGCGGTTACGCTAGCGCTGGGTAATAACGATTTTCTTGTCACCTACAGTTTTTAATTGAGTCGACAGATATGAACTTATTAAGAAACCAACTTCAGGCACGGAGACACTTTAGTTGTCTGGTTATCTTCTTTGTTGGGGCTTGCGGAGGCGGTGGGGGCGGCAGTGGCACGACAACGATTGCACCTCCGGCTCCACCTCCACCAAGTTCAGTGACATTTGAAGCTGACCTGATCGCCGTCAAAGTTAATGACTTGGTGACAGGTGACCCCGTAAGCGTTGACGGTCTTCCCATTGGCAGTGCTTTAATCACAGTTACGCCGTAATTATTCGCCCGAAACGTGAACGAGTGGGTATATGGATGTCTTACATGATCTTGAGATAACGGTAATTAGGAGCGGTATCGACCCAACGACATGCGAGGCGTTTATGTTTCCAATTTTCCGGTCAGCTAATCTTCGTAAGTGGTCGCAATCAGCGCCTGGAGTTTTTCAGTGTTTAGCGGCTTCTCGACGTACTCGGTGACAAAATCATATGTCAGCGATTTTTCCCGATCTTGACCGGCAGCTGACGAGGTGAGCATCACCAAAACAAAATCTTGCTTTGGATTTACAATGCCGTCTTCCCGCAATTTTTGAATCTCCGCTAACATCTCGAAACCATTCATACGCGGCATGTTGATATCCAGAAATATCAGCGGACGAGGCGGCATCGGACTAAAGCGCCTGGTAAATTCGTCGCGGTTAGCAAGCATATCCAAACCTTTAATGCCATCGCTTGCTTCTTCGACAACGCCGACGGCATCAATGCCGCTCAAAACCCGGCTGGCAATGTAGCGGTCGATGTCGCTGTCATCAATTACAAAAGCGTTAATCTTGTTCATAGCTACTCTATTGACGTGTCTGTGAGCACAATAGAAAACGTCGTGCCATCGTGGCTGCTGCGAAATGATATGTCGCCGCCAAGATGGTCAACGTGCGTCTTGACCAAAGCGAGTCCCAGCCCGTGGCCCGGTTCTTTGTGGTTATCGAAGCGGGTGAAAACCTCAAACACGTGCTCCTGCTGTTCGGTCGGAATACCAATGCCGTTGTCTGCCACCGTAATGACGACGTTCTGCCCGCTCTTTTGCGCCCCTATTCTAACAAACGAATCTGGTTTGTCCGCGTCGGCATAGTGAACACCATTGTAGACAAGGTTTTCAACCACTTGCCGCAGTCGTGTCGGTTGCGTGCAGAGACTCAGGCTGGCATCAATATCGGTGGTGAGTGCGACGCCTCGCTGCGCTGCCAGCACTCCGGTGATCTGACAGATTTCCGCCACAACATCGGAAATAGCGAGCTCCTCGCTGCTTTCGCTCAGAGTACCGGATCGGGCGATGCCCAAAATACCTTCAATCAGAGACTTAAGCTTTCTGGTCGTTCTGCGTGCCGTCACCGTGTTGGTGAACGCATCGTCGTATTGCCCGTCCGCCAAATCCATTTCAATTAAACTCAAAAGCCCCTCCACCGAGGCCAACGGCGCCTTGAGGTCGTGGGAGGCGCTGTAGGCAAACTGAGCGAGCTCCTGGTTCAAACGTTCAAGCTCGACATTTTTTCGCCGCGTGAGGTCTGCATTTTTCTTGCGCTCGGTTATGTCAATCACGGTGGCCATGATCAGCGTTCCGTCTGTGCCGGCGATGGGCGTCAGGCCAATTTCCAAAGGAAACTCCGAACCATCTTTGCGCTGCCCCATCAAGGACATGTCTCGTCCCATGGCCCGTTTCGATGGGGCAGCAGAAAAGCTCGCGCGATAGCCCTTATGCTGTTTGCGCAGTGCGGCAGGAAGCAAACGGTCAATGTTTGTTTCAAGCAGCTCGTTGGACGCATAGCCGAAAATATCGTGGGCGTGGGTGTTGGCCAAAACAATGTTGCCGTCGCGATCGGACATGATCATGGCGCTGGCAGCGGAATCGACGGCCAGACGCAGCTTTTCCTCGGACTCCCTGCGCGAACGCAAATCCAGCATTGATGCAATAACGTAAGACTGTTGCTCCAGCTCGAAATGGCTAAGGCCAATTTCCAGAGCAATTTCTTCACCAGACCGGGAGACGCCGACCAAATCGCGTTCTGCCGCCATCTCTCGTGGTTGGGGGTCGCGCAAATAACCCGCTCGCAGGTCCACATGGCTGGTGCGATAGTGCGTCGGCACCAGCCGCTCGATCGGCTGGCCCAGCAAGGCTCCTTGCTCATAGTCAAACAGCTTGTCGAACGCCTTGTTGGTAAAAACAATATGGCCGCCATCGTCAACAATGATCATGGCAGCGGGGGCGGCATAAAGCGCTAGTGAGAACTGCTCAAAGACTTTCACGACATTCAAATACCCGTACTACGCGAAAACTTGGCGCAATTATAGGCTGTATCGGCAGTTTCCCCAAACCCTTAACCCCGATGACAGGATTCGCAATATGGCAAATCGACACTTACCCAGTGCATTATGCGAAAAAATCGCACCACGGCGGCGTAGGTCGATACAGCGTATGGAACGCCGTACGTCAGAGGAATTTTCCAGTATCAAGCAGGCGAAAAACCGCCTTCAAACAGCACGTTCCCCTGATTTATTCCGCCCAGAATAGTGGCTACCAGCATAGAAATGCTGACGCTGCGTTGCACTACACCTGGCCTCGTAGCCACTTCAATCCAGCCAGAAGAACGCGACTCCGACTGACTAAGTACTGTTGACTTAGTCTTCATTTTCCAAAATGGATTTATAGGGGACAGACCACGGTTCCACGACTCCAACGAATCGCTAAAGCCGTAACAGGCGTAACTGTGGTCTGCTCCCTATTTAATCTACTTACTCTAAAACCGTGGTCTGTCCCCTGTTTATGTCCCCTGTTTAAAAAACTTTCGACCTGTTTGAGGGTTTTTGGCGCATTTCATAACAAGACCCCCATAAATTGCCGGCGCAGATCGGTCAAGGAACTTGTTATGACGAATCGAGGACAGCTATTTACAACGTTTATGTTAACCATCTTGCTCGCGGGCTGTGGTGGAGGCGGCGGCGGTGGAACCACAACACCTGCGCCCGCACTTCCGGCTCCACCGCCTGATGACACCGGCGGCGGCCCTGCCGGTCCGGACCCCGACGCGTTTTTTGCTGCCCTGCCAACGTGGGACACCTTTGCGCCCAAAGTGCTGGACGTAAACAACGAAGGCGTCGAGGTCGTTGATTCACTTGAGGCACCCGTAGTTGAGGAGATCACTGATCCGAACAACAACCTAAAAGTGTGTACGACAGAAAAAGTTGATTTTTACAAAACGCCGGAGGAATACGTAATGTTCTCGCCGCCCACAAACGTGCTCTATCCGGGCGCGTTAGTTGTTGGCAAGTCTCTGCGAGACGGCGGTACGGCAGGAGATCTTTTGCCGATAAACGTTGCGCAGCGAACTCCGGTGCAGGTCACTATTGCAGCCTGCAACATTACCAACAACTTTCGTGAAGTGCAGCCAACGCTTGCGGCGATTAACAGCGCTGTCGCCGATATTATTTCAGAAGCAGAGGGACTAAACGCCGACTGCATTAACGCTCAAGGAAACTTGCGTGTTGAAACGTATCGCAATGAAAGACAGCGTGCGTTACGCGCCGGCTTTTCAGGACGCTACTTTGGGTTCTCTGGCAGTGCCTCGGGCAGCTTTAGCCAGCAGGCTGTGGAGAACTCGGTGGCGGCTGTATTTCGTGAAACGCTTTATACCGTGGATATTTCGGCACCCCAAACGCCAGCAGCCTGGTTTAGCGACGACTTCACACCTGAGTTGCTGCAACAACAGGTTGACCTCGGCACCATGGGACCCGACAACATCCCCGCCTACGTGGCACGTGTGACTTACGGTCGTATTCTAACATCGACTATGACATCTACGTTTAGCGAAGAAGAAATGCGTGCGGCGTTCGAATTTAAATACAGCAACCCGGTTGCCAGCGTAACCGGCGACGCAGCCGCACGTTCGCAGAACATTCGTGAACAGTCGCGGCTAACGCTATCGTATCTTGGCGGTTCGGCCGAGGCGACCACGGCCATGTTGCAGTCGAACGACTGGACACAGTACTTCGGCGTACCGGTCACGGCCTCGGACGCTGTACCAGTGTCGTTCGAGCTGCGTAGCGTGAGCGACAACGTACCGGCAGTGGTACAAGAGCTTACTTCTTACAACCGCACTACTTGTCTCGACAAACTCGGTGGCGACGAAACGTTCACGCTGTCGAACAAGCTCAGTTTCGATCCGGAGTTCAGCACCGCTGGTCAGCAAGTGGTAGTTGGCGACGTTGATGGCAAAAACGGCGACGATATTGTCTGGGCGGCAACCGGCGCTGCGTCGCGAGGTGAAATTGCGGTGGCGTTCTCGAACGGCGATGGCACTTTCGAAGCACTGACACTTGGCGAACACACAGCCGTCAACAACGAGCTTGGTAACTTCACGGTGCAGCTGATGGATGTCGACGCCGACGGCCGCGACGACATTGTGTTCAATCTGCTGGGCAATGGCCGCAACACCGCATACGTTGTGTTCGTCAAAGGCGACGCAGACAGGGAGTTCGTTTACTCGGCACCTCAGTCGCTTTCGGCCGCCGGACAATGGCAAGAGCATGCGCCTTTTACCGGCCAAATGGACGCGCAGCACGGCGCCGACCTGGTGTTTAACAATGTGCCAAGCAGCGTAACCCGCAATAGTACCCACACCGCACTGGCAGTCGATATGACAGTGCCAGGTTTTGATCTTGAGACTGACGTACTGTTTGAACCTTTACAGCGTTTCGATATTGATCTGAATTTCTCAAACTACGACTACACCTATGTGGCCGATTTCAACGGTGACGGCTACGACGACATGAGCTGGCAGATACTCTCTAGCGCAGACAACCGACGCTGGTTTGCTATGGGCTCAGAGCAAGGACTGGTCGGCGCGCGATTTCAGGATTTACGCGGCGACTGGAGGCGATACTCGAGCCTGTCTGGTGATGTTACAGGCGATGGAATTGCCGATATTATCGAACCTCGTAATCTTGGCATCTGGGAATCCTTCGCTATTTACATCGGCGAGGGTACAGGCGTTACAGCGACGAACAGCTCGGCTGCAGTACTCGACCCTCATACGTTTAAGTGGCGCAATCGTGAGCCTGAAGACGTAGCCATCCGTAATTTGTTCGGCCCCGAAGTGACTAACGGAGCACCCGAGTGGACGCCCGATGTTCACCTCGCCGATGTCGATGGTAACGGCACTCAGGACCTTTTGATTAACGACAAAGGGTACGAAAGTAATTTGACCAACAAGATAGGCGTAGGTCTTGCCATTGCCGGTGGCTCAGAGTTTACCTTTACACGCGTAGCGCAAACGTTGGCGCAGGCCGAGGACTGGTCGCAGTACACGCTGCTCACTGGCGACATTAATAACGATGGGCGAGACGACGTACTGTGGATATCAAATGCGGCAACGAACAGCGTCTTTACAGCGCTTGCACGCGAGGAGTGAACGGTTCGCTACAGGTCGGCCGCTGCGGCGGCCGGCCTTGCGATTGCATTGGAACAAACAAGTGGACGGGTTAATGTCGAACGTTAAACTCAAAGCGATAAGTCGCCGATCAAGTCATCGCTCGACGCAGCCCCGTTTTATCGAACTTCAAATCTTCGACCAGCGCTATACGAGAAATGTTGAGTTCCTCGGCGGCTTGAACCTATGGAAGCCCTTCGAATTGGAACCAACAAGTGGGCGGGTTAATGTCGAACGTTAAATTCAAAGCGACCAGTAGCCGGTCAAGTCATCGCACGACGCAACCAGGTTTTGGCGAACTTCAAATCCTCGACCAGCGCTGTGCGAGAGATATTGAGCTCCTCGGCGGCCTGAACGTAAGTCAGTCCACCGAAGTAAATAAGCTCTACAGCCTGAGCAAGCTTCGGATCGTGCTCGGCCAACTGCGTGAGTGCGTGGTCCAGTTCGAGTACGTTGGTGAAGTCTTGCTCGCTGCCAATCGATGTTTGAAGCGTTACAGCAATTTGATCACCGCCGCGCTTTATGCGGCCCTTACCTCGCGCGTGGTCGACGAGCGTGCGACGCATAACGCGGGCCGCCAGAGCAAAGAAGTGCTGTCGGTCTTGAACGTTTGCGCTTGCATCCAACAGTTCAAGGTAGGCCTCGTTCACCAGAGCCGTAGGCTGCAAGGTATGTCCAGCTCGCTCGGCCGCCATTAGCCGACGTGCAATACGCCGCAGCTCGTCGTAAACGACGTTGGAAAGCGTTTCGAACGCGGCCTGGTCACCGTTGCGCCAGTCGCCAAGCAGCCGTGTTATCGCGGGTTGATCGGGCATCTTGTCCTCGTGAAAAAGCAACGTTTGCGATATTAATACATACTGAACACTTTACACTGAAACCCACGTCTCGAGGAAACCGCAGTGGCCGACAATCACTGGTTAGAATTAAAGCGACTATTTAGCGAACTGAGCGATCTGCCGGAAGAGCAACAGTCGGTTCGCCTGAGCGAGCTTGACAAAACCGAGCCCGAGCTCGCGTCCGAGCTTGCCGATTTGTTGAGGGTGCACCAACAGCCCGCCACTTCCTTCACTCGTGCCGTTAGCAGCGCAACCACCGACCTCGAAGCACAGGCTCATCAGGAACGGGTGGGCAAACGTTTCGGCGCGTATCAAATTACCGAGCACATTGCCCGAGGTGGCATGGGCGACGTGTACGAAGCCGAGCGAACCGACGGTGCGTTCGAGCAACGCGTAGCGATTAAACTGATTAGTAGCCACAACAAAAGTGACCAGGAAGAGCTGCGGTTTCACGCCGAACGACAGATTTTGGCGCAGCTCGATCATCCGGGCATTGCGCGTATTCTCGACGGCGGTAACAGCGAAGACGGTACCGCTTTTTTGGTCATGGAGTTCGTCGAGGGCGAGTCTATTGATGCGTATTGCGAGCGTCATCAGCTAAACCTCGACGCACGCCTTCGACTCTTTATTAAAGCGTGCGACGCGGTGCAGTTCGCTCACCAAAACCTGATTGTTCACAGAGACATTAAGCCCTCGAATATTTTGGTGACCGAAGACGGTCAGCCCAAGCTGCTCGATTTTGGTATTGCCAAACCTATTGACCCTGACAGCAGCGGCGACGTGACCGAACTGGCCGCACGCGCGATGACGCCTGACTACGCGAGCCCCGAACAAGTGCTTGGCCAGCCCATTACCACGCGCAGCGACGTCTACTCACTCGGCGTACTGCTCTATGAACTCACCACTGGCCGGCGACCGTATTCAACGGCGGGCATGCGAGCGAGTGAGCGCGAATCGGTAATTTGCGAGACTGATCCGTCGCGCCCAAGTGTCAGCGCGCAGCAAACGCAGGCCGACAACTTGTCAACTCATGCGTTCGACATTGAACCGGCTTCGCTGCGTGGTGACATCGACGAGATTGTTATGGCCGCGCTACGCAAACAGCCCGACGAACGCTATGTCAGCGCGCAGGCTTTTGCGGATGACATTGCTCGCTATTTGGCAGGCGAACCTGTCAGTGTGCGAGGCGGTCACTGGGCTTACGTGTTGCGCAAGTTTGTGCGCCGTCATGCACTATCCGTTGCTGCTGCGGCAACACTGGTTGTTGGTGCCGTCGCCGCGCTTGGCTATCACACCGACACCGTGACAAAAGAACGCGACCGGGCGCAAGTTGAAGCGCGCAAGGCCAAAGCGGTGTCTTTGTTCATGACCGAAATTTTCGCGGCGCCAAATCCGGACAACGAAGGAGCCAGCGTCTCGGCGCGTGATGTGGTTGACGCCGGTAGACAACGCCTGGAAACAGAACTCACAGACCAGCCGGAAATTCGAGCTGAATTACTCAGCACACTGGGCGACGTCTACGCGTCGCTGGGTGAATACGACCGGTCACTTGCACAGCACACCGAAGCTCAAGCGCTGCATGAGTCACTTAGTAATTCCAGTGGCGTCATTCGCAATCTTAAAGGACTCGGACAAGCCTACGTGGGACTTAGAAAACACGACGAGGGCATTGCGAACCTGGAACAAGCGATTTCCCTCGAACGCAGACAAAACCCGGAAGGCAGCCGCGAACTGGTTGATCTTCTTACCACGCTTGGAGAAGCCCTCCTTAGCAATGACAATATTATGGAGAGCCAGACACAGGTGCGTGCGGCACTCGAACTTCATGAAGACCTTGGCATGCTCAAAGACGAACAATATGGCTCGACACTGGTCTTGCTTGGCGACGTTCTGCAGCGCCTCGGCGACTATGGAGAAGCAGAGCAAGTAGCCCGAAACGCGCTCGACGTTTTCTCGTCGCGCTCGGCACTGCCCAGTGCCTCGCGCCTGGATGCGTTGCAAATACTGTCCGTTGCTTTGGTTCAGCTCAACAGGCTCGACGAGGCTGAGACCCTGTTTCTGGAAATTCTAGATGTCGAGGCGAAAGTGTACGGAGCAGACCATCCAGCGCTCGACAACAACATGGTGCAGCTCGGCCGCCTGTACCGCAAAGCTCTCAAGATAGACCAAGCCGAACTATGGATACGACGTGCCGTAGATCATTCCACACGCACACGCGGGCGAAAAACGTTCGACACAGGATACGATTTGCAAGAGCTTGGCATGATTATGGAACGCAAAGGCGATGTTGACGCTGCAGACAGTGCCTACCAGGAAGCTCTGGACATTTACACCGAAGTGCTGGATCAGAACAACTCGTACATAAGCCCGCTCGCAGCGGCTTATGCCGTGTTCCTCACCCGAAATGATCAACCTGAACGCGCGCTACCACTCGCCGAGCGCGCTTTACGCGTAGCCAACGCTGCACTGCCCGAAGGCCACTGGTTACAAGCCAATGCTCTCGCTGCAGTTGGTCTTGCACAACAGGCGCTTGGTAATAATGAAGCGGCGGCTGTAACGCTTGCTGAAGCCTTTAAAGAGTTGAGCGAATCGCGACCGGGTGTTGGTAATACGATCTATGCCGGGGAGAAGCTCGTTGATGTTTATGTTGCGCTTGGTAGGGATGCTGAGGCTGATTCGATACGTTTAGCTGTGGACGAGCAGAAGGAGAAATGAGCGCTTTTATGGGGGTTCTTTTTAGTGAGATCAGAGTACATTACTGGACGAGCCGTCAGGCTCAGTTCTAAAGAAATATACTCTGACCCTCCATTGTCCGTCGTTGCAACGGGGGGTCGAATATCAGTGTAAATCTTAGAAGAACGAGGAGTTTATTTAGATTGCGCAACGCAGTAACACCTTGATAACAATTTCGTAACGGCTCGCTAACAACTCCTGTCAACGACATTGATAGTGTCTTCGTCTCTCAATTCAGTATTAAAGAGGACACTTAGATGTTGAAACAAAACATACCACTCAGACCACTGCTCTCAACAGTCGTGGCCATTGCGCTCGGCATTTCAGCACACGCCGAAGCCGTTGAAGCTGGGCTCAATGAGGCAACTCTGGCCAAAGCTAATTTTGCGGCTTTGTCTCAGCCAAATCCATATCAACAGTTCATCGTTAAAATGTCGCCGACTCAAGGCAAACAGCTGCAAAGTGCAGAGATCGAGCTACAAATACGGGAAGCCACACGATTCACTGGCTATGACGTGCGCTACGAACGTCCGCTGGCTCTGGGGCAGCATTTGATTTCGGTGGGCGGGCAACTGGACAGGGTCGGCAGCGAGACGCTAATGAGGGCCATCGCCAACGAACCTCAGGTTGCTTACATAGAGCCGAACATTACTATGTCCGTGCAGTTCTCTCCAAACGATCCGCGGTATAACGAGCAGTGGCACTACACCGACTCGCTGGCCGGCATCAACATTGAGCAAGCTTGGGACATTTCCAATGGCAGCGGTGTGCGCGTCGCTGTCATCGACTCGGGTATTACTGATCACCCCGATATCAATGCCAATGTTGTCGGAGGATACGATTTCATCGTTGACTCGGATTCTGCCGCTGACGGGAACGGACGTGACTCTGACCCCTCTGATGAGGGGGACTGGCTTCCGGCAGGTAATGGCATATGCGGTATAACGGCTGGCCAGAATTCAAGCTGGCACGGCACTCATGTCGCTGGAACCATTGCGGCACTTACTAACAATGCCGAGGGTGTCGCCGGTGTCGCATTTGGTGCCGAAATTGTGCCCGTTAGAGCGTTTGGTAAATGTGGCGGCCTGCTGTCCGACGTGGCTGAAGCGATCATATGGTCTACGGGTGGTTTTGTACCAAACGTCGGCACAAACCCGCATCCAGCCAACATCGTCAATATGAGCCTCGGTCAAGGCGTGGCATGCCCCAGCTTTCTGCAAGATGCGATTAATGATTCGATAATCACAAGAGACGCATTCTTGGTCGCCTCAGCAGGTAATGATTCGACCGACGCTGCCATGCAAGCACCCGCAAACTGCTTTGGCGTATTTACGGTTGCTTCACTTAATCGAGCTGGCAATCTTTCGGACTTCTCCAATTTCGGTGACATTGTCGATGTCAGTGCTCCCGGTGGACAACTGAACGGTAGCGCTAACGAAATTGGAAGCGTACTGTCGCTTGGAAACACGGGCACTACCCTGCCGCAGGCATCGACATACTCTGAAAAAGAAGGCACGAGCATGGCAGCCCCACATGTTGCTGGAGTCGCAGCTTTACTACTCGGCGCCGATCCGACATTGTCCTCATCAGACCTCACCAACATTATCAAAAACACAGCACGCCCAATACCGGGAAGCTGCCCGCAAAATGGCTGCGGTGCTGGTTTACTGGATGCTGAAGCGGCCTTGTTGTCACTCGGATTACCTCCGCTGCCCGATCAGGACAACGATGGTATCCCTGACGCCACCGACAACTGTTTGATTGTAGCCAATACTGATCAACGTGATACGGATGATGATGGCTACGGCAATATTTGCGATCCAGATCTTAACAACGATCTTCTCGTCAATGTAATTGACCTCGGCATTTTGCGGTCGGTTTTTTTCACCAATGATCCGGATGCCGATTTCAACGGTGACGGCGTTGTTAACGTGGTTGATCTTGGAATTATGCGCACATTCTTTTTCAGCCCGCCTGGTCCATCCGAAGTTGGAACACCTGCACCGCCGGTTCTGGGTTTACAAGTTGACGACGAACCAACGCCCAACCAGTACATCGATTTCGATGGCATTTATGCTCTATTTTGGGATCAAGAAGACCCTACGGATGAATACATCGTTCGGCGCACGACTGTGAATGCTCCTCCGGAAGAGGATGAGATTGACATACTGCCACTTTCATCACCCTCGGCCACGTCTTTTCAAGAAGTAGTCACGATGAGCGGTCTGTACCAGTATGAAATTCAGGTGTGTAAGCAGAATGGGGTTTGCAGTGAATTTAGTCAGCCGGTAAACGTAAACGTATTTCTGTTCCCGGGAAGCTGATGGGCGAGTAGTTTCACGCACATTGGAAAGACAGGGGTGGCCGGCGTAGTGTCGTGCCACCCTTGGTTT
Organism: Gammaproteobacteria bacterium; assembly: GCA_045107075.1. Taxonomy (GTDB): domain Bacteria; phylum Pseudomonadota; class Gammaproteobacteria; order Steroidobacterales; family SZUA-146; genus SZUA-146. Next base: position 6,866 of record JBGCFV010000024.1, on the reverse strand, counting down.
ACTTTTAAATCCTTACTTTGCGTTTTGCGCCGTATTATTTTTCCTGTTTGTCGGTGAGTTGACCTTCTCGCAGAGGTATTGGTTTGCTTATCTCCCTCAATTGCCCGGAGAACGTAACGAGTTAGCTAAGCCTAAGCGATAGTTGCTTGCCAATATGCGTTTGCGGTTACAGCTCTATGCCAATTCAGATCAAGTCATTAACCACCAACCGGTTTTGGACAAAGGCTCGAAAGGCTTCTAACTTGAAACCTAACCTTTTAGCCTGAAATCAAACCGTAACTGCAACTCGCTTAAACAGCGAAGAGCCTCTCTACCAATTTTTCTTTGACCTGTTGCCCGGGTTTCGTCGCTTTACCTATTAGACGCACACGAAACCTGGAGCCCAGAGATGAACACACAATCAAAGACCTTTTTAGTCGCTGTCGCCGTAACCGTGGCGGGTTGCGGTGGTGGCAGTAGCGAGATGACAGCCGCAGCGCCGCCGCCCGTCGACACCACACCGCCCTCGGTACAATCGAGCAGTCCCGAAGATAACGCAGGTCCGGTCAGTGTTGCCGCTAACCCGAGCGCGACGTTTTCCGAAGCGCTGGACCCCAACACCGTGAACAGCATGACGTTCAAGCTGGCTGACTCGAGCGGTGTTCAGGTGCGCGGCGCAGTTAACTACGACGACACGAACAATAGTGTGACCTTCATTCCTGCCGAAGCGCTCACTGAGGGCGTTACGTTCACGGCATCAGTGGATGGCGTCGCGGATATCGCGGGTAACACCGCAGCGCCAACAACCATCACTTTCACGACTTTCCGCGTGCCTCTGTTGCAACGGCTATCGTATCGGGACGGTGTCATTATTGGTCAGACCGACTATGAAAATAACACCGATGGCGCTCTGGTACGCGTCATCAGACGTGCCGATGCGGGCGTCGATGGAGTATGGAATACCGGCGACGAGCTACCCAGAGATGTGATGGTCTACGAACGCAACGCGGATGGAGCACAAACCGCACGATTATCTTTCGGCGATCCGGGTGTGGACGGGCTATGGCTAACCGCCGACGACACACTGACTTTGCGGCAGACCTTCGAGATTGGAACGAACGGACTGCCTAGCCGCGACGTGCGCTGGCTTGCTGGGCCCGACGGTGTGCTCAATACGAGCGACGATGAACCACGTGAATATCTGGACTTCAGCTACAACGCATTCGGTGCGGTTGTGGTTCAGTCCCGCTTTCGCACACCCGGTGTAGACGGCGTATGGTTTACTGAAGACGATGACCCGGACCGGGCAGCGATCGTGCGTGAGTACGATGACAAAGGTCTACTTGTGTTGAATACAGAAATTCTGCGCGGGCCCGACAACACGATAGGCTCGGACGACGATATTGTAGAAGAATACTTCGAGGTCTCGACAAACGAGGAAGAGATGCGAGTCGAGCTCATTAGCTATTCCGGTTCCGGTGCGGATGAAGAGTGGTTCACCGACGACGACGAAATCCGCAACTACCAGCTACGACCTTTCGATGCACAAGGTCGCGAAACGGGTTTCATTCGAGGAAGCGGACCCGGTGCAGACAACATTTGGCTTACCGACGATGACGACTATCGGCTGCCATCTCAGAGCTTCAACTACGACGACTCCGATTCATCAGTCGCCGTGATCACTACTTTTAGCTACAGCGAGCTCGGTACCGACAACACGCCATTCACAGCCGATGATGTCATCGCGTCGATACGCGTTCAGTCACGGCTGGATAAGTCACTCGTCTCCAGTGACGTCACGTACAACGACGCAGGTGTGGATGAAACGTGGCAGACCACCGACGATATCGTGTCACTCTATGAAGTGATCGAACGCGATGCTTCGCTGAATATTTTAACTCAGCGCGCCTATGGTAACTCAGGCCCCGACGGTGTGATTGCGACGCCTGACGATGAGTTAATTGGCGAATCTATCTATGATGTGCCGCGGTAGAAACATAGGGGTCGCCAGATGCCTGACTTTCGGCAATATGGCGACCTATCTTCGCTTCGCAACGCGATGACCAACGGTGGTTTAGTCATTTATCCACACTTCTACCGTTGGAAGCTGGCGAAACAATCAGCCCCAATTCAGGCGATTTACCCCTTTTATCAGACCTTAAATACGTTAAAGTCTGTTAAATTGGACGCGATTCTTTCCGATATCGGAACAAGTTGGTACTCTATTTATCGACTATTAAAGTAGCAAGTGGTCCTACATACTTCTCGCAGAAGAAATCCGGCGCGTGTCAGCTCAGCCTAAGACAGACGCCCCGGAGCTCTTCAAGAGAATGTGCTTCAACGCTCTGATCACGAACAACGACGACCATCCACGTAATCATGCCGTAATTGCCAAATAAGAAAAATGGAGACTGTCCCCGGCCTATGACCTGGTATCCGCGATGCCAATCAGCCTGGAGCGCCGTGATCTTGCGCTTGAGTGTGGCGACATGGGCCGACACGCCCATGCCGAGAATTTGTTTTCACAATGCCCCCGCTTTTTGTTAGAACCCGATGAGGCACGAGTAATCATCGATAATTTGGAAAAGGCGGTAAAAAACCAGTGGTATTCAGCCTGTCGCCGAGAGGGCGTGTCCGAAAAAGACTGCGAAACAATTAAGACGGCGTTCGCCTATGACGGTTTTCGTCTGCCAATTGCCAACTCTCGGGCACCAGGCTAACGCATTAGCTTGAACACCAGATTCTGCACGCCGTGCAATCCGTTTCAATCACGTCCAACCAGAATCACCCGCTACAACGCGACATTATAAATGCCAGCTAATGTGACAAACTGCTTTACTGTGGTCACAGTATTCGAGAGTCCGCCGGAAAATCTTGTCAGCAAACCGATTGCTACATCGCCAGCTTCGCAGAGAAACAGCTGAACAAATTTCACCCGGACGACTCGGTTACAGAATGCGAGGAATGACTCTCTGGGTATTGAATTTCGTCTTAATCTGGTTCAAAACGGTGTCCATGTGTGTTTCCTACGGCATACGGCGAGAATCACTTGATACATTCACAACTTTAGGCGCCCACAAATTCGCCACTGCATACATAAGGAAAACTCAGATCGACACGACCGGTCACGATATGCCACCAACCTCATTTCACACTGAAAATAGCGTTACAATCTAATCCGTATGGATACCAATATTAAAGAGCTCTGCGCGAACCTGGTTGTTGCCCGTCGGCAAAATCCTGCCTGGCTACTGCTAACGGCCAAACGGGCGCCTCTGGTCATTGGGTGCTTAAGAGGCTTGTTTGGCTACAGTTATGAGACCGTCACATTGGAAGATGCCGAGCAGCAGCTTGCCGAAATGTTAGCCGATCACTCAAACGACGACGATTTCGATATCGGCAGCAGCAATCACCTGGCTCTGGCCAGACGCGAACTGCGCACCTGGATTAAGCGGGGTCTCGTCGTCGAGCGCAATAACAAGCTAATCGCGACAGACGCGCTGCAACAAGCTCTGCTGTTCATTGATGAATTAAACGACCGGGCAATGACTTCCACCGCATCGCGCCTGGCCACCGTGCAGCGGGAAATCGAAAATCTTGCGGTGCAGCTTAATCCAGATTCGCACACGCGAGTAGCTTACTTGAGAAATAAAATTAAATCGCTCGAGCAGCAAATCCAACAGGCTGAAGGTGGGTTAGTGGACGTCCTTGCAGAAGCTGAAGCCACGGAAGGTATTCGTGAAGTACACAACCTCGCTTCGAGCCTACGCGCCGACTTTCGACGAGTTGAAGATTCCTATCGCGAAGCTGATCGAGTGTTACGCCAATCGATAGTTAGCGAACAGCGCCATCGCGGTGAAATCGTGGATAGCCTATTGGACAGTCACACGCAGCTGCTCGAAACACCAGAAGGCCAGGTGTTCCACGGGTTTCATCAGCAATTAGTCCGCACATCAGAACTCGAAGCCATGAAACGTCAGTTGCGCCAGATTCTAGCCAACCCCGCCGCCAAAAAAGCGCTCAATCACCATCAGCGACTGGATCTACGATATTTGGTAAACCGATTGCTTCAGGAATCGCAGGGGGTTATTCAAGCGCGAGCAAGAAGCGAACATGATGTTAAAGGGTATCTAAAATCAGGCCTCGCAGTCGAACATCATAGGGTAGGCCAGCTCCTAAACGAAATTTTGGAACAAGCCGTAAATATTAACTGGCAGCGGATGGCCATACGAAGAGCCCCTGCACCTCTGCCACCGGTTGCGATCGCTGTGAAAAACTTCCCGCTCGTCGAACGTTTGCGTTTTAAAGACCTGAAAGAAGACGTTGACAACGACTTGGTGCTGGATGAAGTGCACATCAGCCTTGACGACATCGACGACGACTTTTGGCAGTCATTCGATTCTCTGGACCAAGCCGCGCTCATTCGTGATTCGCTGGATGTGTTGACACGCACCGGACGGCCGATGAGTATTGCAGAACTTTACCGAGAATTATCCCCAAACCACGATCTTGAGGCCATTGCATTGTGGTTAATGATTGCGCGAGAATTAGGCATTGATATTGGCACAGAAACCGAAACACTCGATGTGATAAAGGAGCATGAGACTTTTCGCTACAGCATTCCCAGTATTAAGTTTCAGGCTAGCCAATTTAAAACGTTGAACTGGAATATCTGATATGCCTGACTTCGCTGACGACTCCGGCAAGATGCTTTCAGAGTCATCTGAGAACCTGTCCGGTCAAGGACAGTCAGGCGACGACAACCCGCAGTCTGGACAACACACAAGCACAGCCATTAAGACAGCAGCTCAAGAACTTTTAAAGTTTGGGCTGCTGGACGCCGCAAAAAAACCCAATCTCTATCGCACAACGGTGACTCATACAGCAGCGATAAATTTAGTGCTCGAACCGCTTGACCTTCATGTGCGCCTGGATGAGATTCGCGGTCTCGCGTTCGTCGTGGTGGCACCGCAAATTTTTAGCGACGACGAGGCTGAATGGTCTCACCCACTGGTAAGGCGGCAACGATTGACGCTAGAGCAGTCGTTAGTGCTTGCATTGTTGCGACAGCAGTACATTGTGTTTGAGCAGGAATCCGGTCCTGATGGCGGCACCCCAAAAGTCGCGCTGGAAGATCTTTTACCGAGTTTAAATCTGTATCTTGGAGAAACTGGCAGCGACACGCGGGATCAAAAACGGCTGCGCAACTTGCTTGAGCGCCTCAAAGAACACGGCATCGTCTCCGAAATCAGCGACAAAGACGAAGTCACCATTCGTCCTATCATTGCGCACCTCGCCGATCCCGATACACTTACTGCGCTGCTCGACCACTATCGCGAGCTGAGCACAACAAAAGACTCGTCTTCGGACACGTCATCGTGATGATGTATGCCTGATTCGCCAACTCAACGAACACCCGCGGAAACCTACATACTCGGCGAGTTGGAGGTATACAACTGGGGACCGTTCTGCAACCGTCATCGTGTCGATATACATCCGCAAGGCACAGCAATTATTGGAACTACCGCCAGCGGAAAGACCACTCTGATTGATGCACTGATGACTCTGCTCACTAAGACGCCACGCTACAACCTGGCCTCTACAGGCGGGCACGAGAGTGACCGCGATCTAAGCTCTTACGTTCGTGGAGTTCACGGCGACGGTAGCAACGAGGGCGATCAACAACGCCATATTCGTCGCGGTCGCACGGTGACAGGTCTATGTGCCAGGTTTGTGTGTGGCAAAAAATCAGTACAATTAGGAGCTATTTTTTGGTTTGATGGCCAAAGCTCAGCGGCTAGCGATCGTAAAAACCTCTGGTTTTTTTGCGAACGTAATGATCAGTCTCTCGAACAATGGCTGACACTACATCACGACGGTGGAGTACGGGCTATTAACAAATACGCACGGGATACTGCCGGACTTTCGGTGACAAATACCAAGACCAAATATCTTGCCCAGGTACGTCGTTTCTTTGAGGTGAGTGAGAACGCTTTCTCACTACTTAACCGCGCTGCGGGACTCAAGCAACTTAACAATATTAACGAGATTTTTCGCGACTATGTCCTGGAAGATCACTCCGCGTTTGAGCGTGCCGCACAGGTCGTCACTGAATTTAACGACCTAGCTGCGATCCGCGAAGAACTGGAGGTCGCGCGGCGTCAACAACAGTCTCTTGTTCCTGTCTTGACAGTGCACCAAAAATTTATCTCCGCGGACAAACGCCTTGCGCAACATAAAGAGCTTTTACATGTTCTGCCAATCTGGTTTGCACGTTGTGGTGCCAAACTTTGGGCGCAACACTTTGAAGAGCTTGGACAGAAAATTGAGCAATTCGAACACAAGAGCGCGGCACTCAAAACGAGTAAGCGCGACATCAAACAACAGGAAGATCGACTTAATGAAATTTATATTGCAGCAGGCGGCGGAAAGGTCAGCCAGCTCAAAGAACAACTCGAACAGATAAACGTAACACTTAAACTTCGTCAAGAGACATTACGTGAGTATCAAAAACTGGTAAAAAAGTTACGCCTGGACGATACACCCACTCGTGAGGCGCTGAAACTCAACCAACAGCAGGCTGTGCAAACCCAGACGCAATTGCTTGAACAAAAAACGGCCTGCAGAGAAGCCATTTATGATCACGGAGCCAATCTAAAAGTCGCTGAGAGCGCGTGCGGCACACTAAAGAAAGAAATACAAAAAATCATCGCCAGGCCCGGCTCCAACGTACCGGGGCAATTCCAGGATTTTCGCGCCGACCTTGCTGATGCACTGAATATGTCAGAAGCTGCACTACCGTTTGTCGCGGAACTGGTGGAAATCAAGCCGGAGGAACAAGACTGGCGCGGAGCTATCGAACGTGCTCTTGGCGCACACAGGCTACG
>JBGCFV010000023.1:0-38800 GCA_045107075.1 Gammaproteobacteria bacterium | reverse complement strand
AGGACCCATGTGGCCAATCGCGATGGAAGGTGCTCTTAAGCTAAAAGAGATTTCATACATTCACGCTGAAGCCTATGCAGCAGGTGAATTGAAACACGGACCGTTGGCGTTAATTGACGAAGACATGCCGGTTGTTGTTGTGGCACCTACTAACGACTTGCTCGATAAGTTGAAGTCGAACATGCAGGTTGTGCGTGCTCGTGGTGGTCAGCTTTATGTGTTTGCGGATAAAGAAGCAGGGCTTGTTGATGAACCTGGAATCAAGGTGATTTCAATGCCGCATATTAATCGGTTGATTGCGCCTATTGTTTACACGGTGCCGCTGCAGTTGCTGTCTTATCATGTTGCTGTGCTGAAAGGGACTGATGTTGATCAGCCTCGGAATTTGGCTAAGAGTGTTACTGTTGAGTAGTTCAACCGGGGACAGCCCCGCTGCTGGTTTCTGCTAAAAAAATTTGTCGGAAACGCTCGATTGGTTCGCCCCAATAAAGAATTGAACAACAATACGGAGAATTCAACTTCTTATATTGATAGTTGTTAGATCTTCCCAAGTTAAAGAAATGAACAACTTCTTCCTCCGAGTGGCTGCCCGCTTCAAGACCAATCGTACAGAACATAAAATTAAGCACATGGTTGATCGGCCGGGCCGTTATCGGCCACAACCTGACAATCGTCAATAAGGCATTGTGTTTTTTTGACTTATTCGCGTTGAACCTGGCTAAGGGCCGAGTGTTACATGCATGCGGTCACCGTGTTCCAGTCCCAAGCACCGAATCACCCGACACTGTCATCGTATATAGACGGCGGTTTCAGCCCGAGTCCTCGAGTGCCAAGGAAGCGACCGTATCGGCGTCCATGAAAAATGCCTGCGTCGGATCGTCCGGATTACCCAAGCGTATCGCGAGGCCGCAGCCCTCACTGGCCATCCATCCAAGAACTTCGGAGTACGATACGCAACCGAGTGCCATCAACTCATTCACGTCGCGCTCGGCGAGGGCCTCTGTGGCCAGCGACAGGTCCGGAAACACCTCTAGTCCCTGCTCGTGATCTCGAAATAACTTGCGTGTGGTAGCGCGTGTTGTCGGATCTACATGAATCACGAGTCCCGCCTCGCGCTCCGCGAGGCACTCTATGATCGACCGTTGAAGGTCTTCGCTTTGGCCCTCCGTCACGGCGCGCCACATCAACTCGCGAAGCTGCCGTGCGAACTCCGGAGCTACTGCCCCTTCCGGCTGCAGCGGCGACAGGTGTGTTTCAAGATATTGAATAAGTTCTTCATCGACCGCCTCGCGTGCAGATTTGTCACCGTTCTGTTTTGCCTGACGCCGACGCAGGCAAACATCCTCGTACCACGCGGCCCTCTCACCGGTCGGTTGGAAGATCGGGCCTGGTAGACAGACAACAACAACGCCGTCGGTACGCTGGACGGCAGTGACGATGGCGTCGTTGGACTGCGAGTCCGGTCCGCGCGTTGTCAGCCCTAGTTCTCCCAGTATTTTGGTCAGCGTAACGCCTTCAGCCGACTCCGGCGCCAATACGTAGACGACGGGTATGATGTCGTGCCGCTCACGGTCTTGCACCCATCGAACCAGCAGGTGCTTAAGAAGAGTGGAGCCGCCTCGCCACGTACCGAACATCTGCGGATTCAGTATCCAGACGACTGCGCGCATTTTCATACTTGATGTGGTGTCAAGGAATGCATCGCTCAGCATCGAGGCCTCTGAGAGTACGAAGTTGGGATGGCCCTTGCGCAGCGCTTCGTCCAGATTCCGAAACAGGTCTTCCAGATCAGCTTCCGGCCGGTCGCTTGTCACTCCCATCGAGGCGATCAGTCCGCCCCCGAGAATGCAATTGACTGCCGGGAGCGAGGGTGGTTGTCCATAGACTTCGAGCCGACCGCCCTCCGGTACGGTGAAAAACTCCTCCGGCGAGCTGCCGGCTGTGGCCGATTTTTTCCTGCGGAATATGTCGAGAAATCCCATGTCGCCTCCTTGCAAGGCGCCCTTCATGCCGGACGCTGTTGTTGGTTCCCGAGCCTGATTCTAACCTTGTCGCGAATGCCTGACCAAAATTACTGTTGGCACTGCCAACATCTGACTAAAGGATACATCGTTGCCAGAGCGTTGTTTATGAAACTCATTCTTCCGAATTAGATCCGGTGAGTGCAACAGGGGACTGCAACAGGGGACAGACCACGGTTTTGCCTTTATTCTCAATAAATATTCCAAAGCCATATCACGGGAGCCTGAAGCGAAGACTGTGGCCAGTACGACCAGATAGTTAGCCAGACGAACAGGAAAACCGTGGTCTGTCCCCGTATTCACAGATACAATCACAACAATGCTGACAAAACTACAAACGCAGCAATTTGAAGAACAAGGATTCCTTGTTCTGAAAAGCCTGTTCAGCGCGGCTGAGATACGTGCTGTGAGAGAGGCGGCACTCGAAATCGTCCATGATTTTGATATCGATAAGCACCGCACCGTATTCTCTACCAGTGATAACGATGCCGGAAGGGATGACTATTTTTTCAATTCCTCAGAAGCCGTGCACTGTTTTTTGGAAGAAGGCGCGCTGGATGATGATGGTTCTCTGAATCGTTCCAAGCAACTCGCTATCAATAAAATCGGGCATGCAATGCATGACCTGATTCCCGCTTTTGGTGATTTTTGCCGCCGGCCTGAAATTGGTCAACTCCTACGCGACATAGGCTACAAGGCTCCGGAAGTCTGGCAAACCATGTACATCTTCAAACAGCCTGGCATTGGCGGTGAAGTGCGTTGGCACCAGGATGCAAGTTACCTTATTACAGAACCGTCCAGCGTTACCGGTATGTGGATTGCCATGGAGGATGCCGACAAAGGCAACGGTTGTTTGTGGGTTCAGCCAGGGGAACATCGCAAACCCCGGCGCGAAATTTATACGGTCGACTGGGCGAAGCGCGTTGGTACGTTAACCTCATTGGATGCCACGCCGTGGACAGACGGGGAGTCAGTGCCGCTGGAAGTGCCTTTGGGTAGTGTGGTGTTATTCAATGATCATCTGCCACATTACAGTGAACAAAACCGATCCTCACAATCACGCCACGCGTTTACCATTCACGTTGCCGAAGAAAATTCGAAGTGGTCGAGCGAAAACTGGCTCCAACGTCCCAACCTGAGCAAATTCCTTCTTTAGTAAACCGGGGACTGACCACGGTTTTTCCCTTATTCCCAGTAAGCAATTCAAAAGCGATACCGCGCGAGCCTGAGACGAAGACTGTGGCCAGAACGACCAGGTAGGTAGTCGGAAACAAACCGGAGATAGACCACGGTTTTCTACCTAGACCCGCTCAGTAATAAACGACTCAAAAGTGAAAACGGATGAGCTCTCGGGCAAAGAGTTGCGCTAGGTCAGTCAGCCCGCCGTCGGACAGATAGTAAAACCGTGGTCTGTCCCCGTTTTCACAGCACTTCGCCGGGAAGCATTTCCAACGCTGCTTACAACGGCGATTTCAACGCCCGCTGGATAACGTGACCACCGTTGGCCGGGCTAACTCGCAAACGCTGCGCCAACGACACAATAATTACACACTTGGGAGAAAACAAAATGAACACATGGACTCTGGCGCTCAGCCTGACTCTGGCGCAGATTACGTTGGGCGCATCGGCCGGGCCGATCACATTTGACGACTGGACTGACTTTGAAAATCAGGGCAGCATCGCTGAGTTTCAAGACTTTGAGTCATTCAATCCGGGCGATTTCACGGAACCCGGTGCTGTGTTTGTTGACGGCAATGTCACCTACACTTCGGCCGGCGACAATCTGATCGTAGGTGCTGACACGTTCGTTAATCCGATAAGCAACACGATGTCGTACGATGTTTTTGACACCGCATTGACCGCGGTCCTTACCGGTGAGTTCAACATGTTTGCGCTCGATATGGCGGTCAACGCTGAAGTCGGCATTTTGTCCGATGTGACTCTGACGCTTTTTACTAACGTGTCTGCTTATCTGTTTGATTTCGCGCTGCCAAATGTCCAGAATGCCCAGCTGTTTCAGGGCTTTGTTCTGACCGGCGACGAATTCTTCACCGGCTTGGAGTTTAGCGTGGTGGATTTTGTGCACATCGATAATGTGACGCTGGGAACGGCCGTTGAAGTGCCTGAGCCGCCCGTCATACTTCTGGTCATGGTTGGCGCCTTATTAATGCGTGTAGTCGGTCGTAAAAGAGTCTGAGGCGTTGCGGCAACGATTCGACGTTATGCCGCGGACAAACAACCAGATGATTTAATAAGTCGGTAACAGACGCGACCACGACGGTCGCGCTTGTCTCCAACGACTGCCCACTCCTTCGATGATCGTCATTGCTGTTCTGCCTTACAAATCCGACCAACCAGCCCAGAAGCCAACCCCGCCCGTCGTTAGTCAAGTAACCGGGAGTAATCGGGGACAGACCACAGTGATCGGGGACAGACCACGGATTTCCACATGAACTCGCTGGGTTATTAACGCTTCCAAAGTGAAATTGGGTGAGCCTTAGGGCGAAGAGTTTCACGAGGTCGTTCAGGCAGGCCGTCGTCGGACAAATAGCAAAATCGTGGTCTGTCCCCTAATATCTACTAATACTGGCAGGCCGCCGTCAGAAAAACAGCAAAACCGTGGTCTGTCCCCTAATATCCCCAATATGGCCTGACTCCCGCGCTATTTTGAGGCTTTTCCTACTCCCCGGCGCGTGCCTGCACAATTGTGGGTAGGTTGTGCGTGCCTGCTATTCCCAGAACAAATGGATCATCATAAAAAAAATCAATTTCACGAATACCACGTTCTGGCAGTACTGTTAACGCACCAAACAGGCGCGAGTCGGTTATTCACCAAGAGGAAATTACGCAATGTCCAAGTCAGCTTCATATATCACCGGCGCAGTGTTTCTTGCGTTAGCAACCGGAGGGCCCGTGAACGCGCAGCAGTCCGATGACTCGGACTCTAGTAGAGCAGGCGGCCTCGAAGAAGTGACCGTTACGGCGCAGCGCCGCGAACAGTCACTGCAGGATGCAGCGATTCCACTGCAGACTTTTGACCAGGATTCGCTCACCCAATTGGGTTTGGAATCGGCACAAGACCTGGGTCAATTGTCACCTGCAATCGGCATCTCTGCAGGCGGCGGTCCGCTTACCAGTATTTTTGTCCGGGGCGTAGGCGCGCTTACCGTTAACCCGCTAACGGACGCGGCGGTTTCCCAAAACGTTGACGGCATTTATCTTGGACGTTCAAGCGGTGCAGCCGGTCAGGCCTTTTACGACTTGGAGCGGGTTGAGCTTCTGAAAGGACCCCAAGGCACACTCTACGGACGTAACGCGACCGGTGGTGTACTAAACTACATTCCAAAGAAACCAGTCCTCGGAGAAAACTCCGGCTATATACAAGGTGAATTTGGCGACTTCTCAAGGGTCGGTTTACAGGGGGCTGCCAACTTCGCGCTTTCTGACAACGCAGCTGTTCGCATCGCGGCAAATCGTTTGACTCGCGACGGCTATTCAGATGATGGAACAAATGATCAGGACACGGTAAGTGTTCGTGGACAGCTCTTGGTTGAACCAAGCGAAAATTTGTCCATTAGAATCGCAGTGGATCATTCTGAAATTAACAGTAAAGGTCCGGGCGGAGATTTAATCGGAACGTTTAGCAACGATACCGGATCACTCACCGATTTCACGCCTTCGGGCTTAGCCATTAACACCGGTCCAACATCGGACGGTGCCAATGCACTTCGAACTACTGTTCTTCACACGCCTTCATTCGCCCCGTTCCGACCTATCGATGGCGACAACGTTTTTCAGGACATCACGTTTACGGGTGCCATGGCCGAAATCAATTACGGCATTGACTCGGGTACGTTTACGTTTATCCCGGCTTACAGAGAATCTGACCAGGACTACGCGTTTACCGGGCCCGGTTTTGCTCCGGCACTAACGAAAGAAGAAAACAGTCAGACCAGCTTTGAGTTGCGCTACGCGACCGAGCTCGACGGCCGATTCAACGGTATTTTAGGTGCGTTCTACATAGAAGAAGATATCAGCACGAGCGGTATTTTCGCGCAGAACTATGCGACTCCAATGCAGAACTATGACAACGGCGGTGAGTCTTGGGCCGTATTCGGGCAAGGCACTTTTGAAGTCACAGAAGCCTTTCGTTTTAATGCTGGCATTCGTTACACCGAAGACAGCAAGTTCGTAGATGGCATTAGCGATACATTTGTCACGTTTTGTGGTGGCTCGCCCGCCAGCGGTGACTTCTTAACCCCCGGACCGCCGTTTATTCCAAACGCCTTTAATCACGGCTGTAATCAGATCGACCCTGCTACGGGCCAGCCCTTCATGCCCGCTCACCCACTTACAACTGATCGGGACGAATTTATTCAGCACTTTGTGGACCAAGGACTACTTCCGGCCGGCTCTGTTGCGACCGTTCCAGGAATGGGGCCTCCCCCGGTGTATAACTATCTCCTGGCACCACCTCCGGGTTTCGGCACAATGCCTGGCGCTCCAGCTCAGCTGGCAGCCTTTGTAAACGTAGGCGATGGAGCGTTAGCAGCAGATCTTGACTACAGCGAAACGACCTACCGTATTGGCTTCGAATGGGACGTGCGCCCGGACAGCCTTCTTTACGGTACCTTTGAAACGGGTTATCGCGCAGGCGGTGTCGATCTCTCGTCAGTTAGTCCGACTTATGATCCTGAATTCATTGATGCGTTTACGATAGGGTCGAAGAACCGTTTCTTCAATAACACCCTGCAGCTTAATGCCGAAGCGTTCCTGTGGAAGTACGACGGCCAACAGGTAACCTACTTTACGACTCTCGATTCAGCTTCAGCTTTCCCAATTGCAAATGCCGATGCGACCATTCAAGGACTTGATGTTGACGTAATTTGGGCCGCCACTGATAACACGACCATCAGCGGCAACGTTCAGTTTCTGGATTCAACGTACGACAGTTTGGAACTTGTGTCGGACCCAGGTCGCGGTCGCTTCGGGTGTGATTCCGCAGGCGTAGCAAATGGCATAGAAAGCTTCGATTGCTCAGGCAACTCGTTGCTTTATTCTCCTGACTTTGGCGCAGATGTGACGGTTAACCATATCGTTAACCTGACTAATTACGAGTTGTCTTTGACAGGTAATGTTTCTCATCGATCTGAGCAGCAAACCAATTTCATTTTGTTAGACCAAACTGAAGCTGACGCCTACACGCAGCTGAATTTGGATGCGACTCTGTCACCTGAAAATGCACGTTGGGCGGTTTCGCTGTACATGCGGAATGTAACGGATGAGCGTTATTTGCAAAACATTAACGTTTCTAATCGTGGCTTGTCATACGGCATTTTCTCACCACCTCAAACATACGGTTTACGTCTCAACGTACAGTTCTAATTTAACCGTATGAACCAGTGTGTAGGCCCTATCCGAATCTGATCTTCGGGTAGGGCCTTTTCTGTAACCGGGGACAGACCACGGTTATTTGTTCACACTAACCCAATACAAAGGTCCCATTCGAGCACCTTGCGCGTCCCTACTCATAACCAACGCACGCCCCGGCGCGTCCAAGAACACCGGCATCGAAGGTAATGTACCTACAACCTTTCCCCGATTCAGATCGACCAGCAAAATCTCCTCATGTCGTACAACAACAAAAGAATCGAACTGTCGGCCGCCCACCCATTTTTCGGTAGGGCCTGCAAGAATCGTTTCTTCATCTGTATTCAGGTCGCGCAGGCGAATTTCTCCGCCTTCGTGCTCTTGAAGTATCAGGTTCTCATGCAGGCCCAATGTTCTTGCATCACTGCGAGGGACCAATTGCTGTCGGTCCCGATCGAAAAGCCTGGTTCGTGAAATGGCTTTGAGCCGCGCGTCTCGCCATCTGGATTGAGGGTGGGTACTTACTTCCACGTGTAAATCGCGTCGATCTCCTCCATCGTATAAGTACAATCCTCTTGTCGGCTGACTGTGGGCGCATTCCACAACCACAGAGCCGTGTTCTGATGAAACGCTTATCAAGCGTGCACCACACTCTGAAGGCACGGTCTGTCTGTCGTCACCCCGCCCATCGATCCAACGCAACGCGCCGTTGGCCTCTCGAACAATAATGACGTGGTTATTCCAACCGACCACATCGAGAGATCTGGCTTTACCAGTCGCAACCTCGACCATAATTTCTACAAACTCATCACCGCTGTAACCGTAGGTGCCGTAGCTGAGTGCTTGTCCGCGACAACGGCCACCTGCCAACGTTGTTACTTGTTTCGGAAGATCTAATTGGCCATTGCCGTTCGTGTCTTTAGGCACCATATAGACACGAATCCACTGTCCTGCTCCAAGATATTCAGCACGCCACAACAGGCCGGGTCCGGGATCGATGACCCTTTCAGTTCCTGTAACAAGGTCGCGTACCACAAGTTGGTCATCGCGCAGGTACAGCATGTGAGTGCCCGATTCATTAAAGTCGGCGCCGCGAACCGGCAACGCCGCGTTGCCGTCTTCTTTTGCGTCTGCACCCAGTTCACTTAGGTCAATTTCCGAGTCTGTACGCATATCGCGAAGAACCAGGCGACTGTTGCGTTTGAGGGCGACAAAGCGACCGCTACTATCATAGTCGGCAAGCGAGTGAATGGATTCGCCTTGACGATTGGACTGTGTGAACAAGAAGAGTTCGGGTTGGTCGCCCCGCATCTCACCATGATGACCTGTCAAAATCTCGATCTTACCGTCATCGTTTGTATCCTTACGTGTCTGGCACGCTGTTAGCCAGTGACCGTCTGGAGATATTACTTGGACAAACATTGGATGCGCTGTGCCAAAGACTTCGCTGGCTTTGCTTTGCGTTTCTTTGTTCGTCAGCGTGTCGCTTGCGTCGGTGCGCTCCGCTACTGCGGATAATGCGCCGATCGATAAGAAGAAGCATGCGAGATTTCCCAGTAATGAGTTGAACATAGATTCATATTCCATTGCTTGCTTGAACAAACAGTGTAACTCAAGCGAGAAGAGGGCTTGTGCCAGTCCGATTTCAACTGTTGATTTAAGAGGGACAGATTTAAGAGGGAAGGACCACGGTTTTTCATTAGACCTGGAGCTGTGTAAGAGGGACAGACCACGGTTTTTCATTAGAGCTGGAGCTTGTGGAAATCCGTGATCTGTCCCCTTTCCACGTAGCGCGACTAACGGCAATTACGCGCTGTGTGCTAAACGATGACAAAGTGAAATCGGATGACCCCTGGGGCGAAGAGTTTCACCAATTCTTTCGGGTAGACCGCCGTCGGGCAAATAGGAAAACTCTGGTCTATCTCCTTTCCACGATCGCTACCACGGCCTCTACAACGACCGGCGGTTATAAATGGAATTATCCCGCCATACTTAGCATTGTCACAAGGAAAGCGACCAACACCATGAAAACCTCACCTTATATTGAAGACCTTTCTTACGGTTCCATTCAACTCGCCAGAGCAATCGAGGAGGCGCGTAAAATCATGTTCAGCGCGCCCTGGATCGCCAACAGCCCAGATCCTGAACAGGAACAGGCGGCTGCTGAGCGACAACTAAAGCATCAGCTCTCGGCGGCTCTGGACCAAGGGTTTATTCTCCATGACGTCTACCACCCAGAGCTTCGGCTGCTCAACCAGTACAATCAGTTCGGTCTTGTGAACCCGGACAACCGGTACCACATCGCTAACATTACGACCCCCGGTACCTACACCCTTCGCGGCACGCGGGGAACCAGCGCCGATTTACAGATTCAAGTGGGCGCCGGTGACCCGGGTTTCACCGACGAGACCAACCTTGAACCAGTAAGCCTGCTCGAGCTCGACGATCTCGAAGTCGAAAAAGACGGCAGCTTCAAAATTACCATCAGTGACACGGACCCGGGTGGAAACTGGCTGAACAACACCAGCGGAGGCCTCAAGGCGAAGAACATTCTGATTCGCGAGAGCTTCATGGACTGGAGCACCGAGGTTGGTACCTCTTGGTACTTGGAACGCACGGACATGCGCGGCAAGCCTAATCCAATTCCCGATCGCGATCTCGTGAGCTACCAGTACGAGCGCGCGTCGCAATATCTCACAGCCTCTGCCGCGGCTTGGGTCAAGCTGGTTTCTTTTTTGCGTATAAAAAATCCGCCGGGCATTTTACGTGCGCCTATCAGCACCAAGCTGCCGGGTCAGTTTACGTCTGCCGGCACGTTTCGCATGCGACCGGATCGAGCGGTGATCATCACGCTGACTAAAGCGCAAGCACGCTACCAGTCAGTTCAGGTCGGCGACCTCTGGTTTAACGGTTTGGACTTTTGTCATCGTCAAACGAGCCTCACCCTCTCGCAAGCGCGACCCAGCAGTGACGGTCTTTATCGGATGGTCTTAAGCGAAGAGGATCCCGGCGTCGCTAATTGGCTGGATCCCGCCGGAGCGTCAACTGCATTCGTCTATATTCGGTGGCAAGGACTCGAACAGGGATGTGGCATACCCTCAACCGAATATCCCGAATCTCGCGTTGTTCCTTTCGACAAGATTCGTAAGTTCCTACCCGACGACGAACCTGACTTTTCGCCTGAGGACCGCGTAGAGCAACTCGCCGCCCGTCAGGCTTCCGGACTAAAGAGTCCGCGCGCGTTCTAGAATAACTTGGAACAGACCAGATAACTGGGGACAGACCACGGTTAGTTAATAACTAACAGCAGATGGACCGCGTTTTATCTCCTAGCTAACCGCGGTCTGTCCCCGTTTAGGTATGTTAACCGCGATAACTGGGGACAGACCACGGATTTCTAACTAGACTAAAGCAGATGTCAGCCCTATTGTAGAGTCTTATTGTGCAAGGACGCACTACAATGCCAAGGCGAGCACGAGTCACATTGCCTCACGTGACGCATCATATAATTCAACGCGGCAACAACAGGCAGGTCTGCTTTATAAACGAGAAGGACCGCGGTTTGTTTCTACGGTGGCTACGAGAATATGCCATCGAAACGGAATGTGCATTACACGCCTACGTGCTAATGACCAATCATTTTCATTTGTTGGTGACGCCGACAACAGTAAATGGTGTGGGTCACTTAATGAAGCACCTGGGGCAGCGCTATGTGCAATATTTCAATCGTACTTACCAACGTACAGGTTCGCTTTGGGAGGGCCGCTTTCGATCCTGCCTGATGTAAAGCGACGTTTATACTCTAGCTTGCTATCGTTATATTGAACTGAACCCGGTGCGTGCAAAGATAGTTCAACACCCGGGCGACTATCTGTGGAGCAGCTATCGCGCCAACGCCCTTGGCGAGGCCAGTGGACTGTTGTCGCAACACGAAACATACCTTTCTCTTTCAGGTTCGCCAAAACAACATAGGGCTGCTTATCGGAAGTTATTTACCGAGGTTCTAAGTGCAAACCTGGTTAAAGAATTTCGTGGCGCCACCAATAGCAACTACGCGCTTGGTAATAAACAATTCCAAAGTGAAATCGCGCGAGCACTGGGGCGAAGGGTTTGGCCAGGTCAGTCAGGCAGGCCTCTATCGGACAAATAGAAAAACCGTGGTCTGTCCCCCAATTTATGTCCCCTAATTTATGGGTCTAGTTGAAGATCATTGTGAAGGCCTGATAGGTGTATTCTGAACCCCTTTTATCAAAACGGTTGCCGCTTGCCCCCTCAAACCGAATGTATAGAGAAACTATTGACGGCAAGGCCGCTTTGGTCTCTCATATCAATATCCAGTATCAACATTAAAAGGAAACTGCCATGGTGAAGGAAGTGCGAACACCGGGCGTATATATCGTAGAGAAGAACGCCTTTCCAAATTCTGTTGTTGAAGTCGCGACGGCTGTGCCGGCTTTTATTGGCTACACTCAAAAGGCCAAGAATAGAGATACTTCCTTGCACAAAAAGCCGAGACGAATAACGTCTATGGCCGAATACCATAACTACTTTGGTTTAGGTCCTCCTATGAGCTTTGCGATCGGAAACGAGAAAACGGATGACTCTTTGCAAAATGCAGCGGTCACACAGGATGGCGTTGAATACTATCTTACCAGCTCGAAACAACGGTTTAATTTATACAACTGTATGCTGAGCTTTTTCCAAAACGGTGGTGGACCTTGTTTCATCGTTTCGGTTGGCGGGTACGAAAACACAACCCCCGAAGCAGAGCAGTTCATAGAGGGAATCGATGCGCTCGTTAAAGAGCAAGAGCCTGCTATGGTTGTCGTTCCTGACGCAGTGCTGCTTGATGAGGATAATTGCGCCCGGGTTCAGATTGCGAGTTTGGCACACTGCAGGACATTACAAAGCCGATTTGCGATTCTGGATGTTCACAATGGTTTCAAGAATCGTACAGATGATCCTGATTGCATAACCGCATTTCGCAACAAAATCGGAATCAACGACCTCAATTATGGAGCTGCTTATTATCCGTGGATTGAGACGACCGTTGTTCAAGACAGCGCTATCAGCTTTCGAAATATTGACGAAGACAGCCGAGCAACGCTTCAAGAAATAATTACAACAGAACTCAACATTAGTGAATCACCAAATGGCAAAGCCAGGCAAATAGCAGACTTGATCGCCAAGCTCGACGGAAGTGCCTGGTCTGAAGACGAGCAGAAAGACCTGAAGACAAGCGAAAAACTTCTACACAAGAGCCTTTACGCCTTGAGTAAAAACTATGTGTCGGTATTAAAGACTATTCAATGCGAGGTCAATCTGTTGCCACCCAGTGCAGCTATGGCCGGTGTTTACACAATGGTTGATAACACACGAGGCGTTTGGAAAGCGCCGGCTAACGTAAGCTTAAACGGTGTTATACGGCCTGCTGTTAACGTATCCGGGGACGAGCAAGAGGACTTGAATGTTAATGTCCAAGGCAAATCAGTTAACGCCATCCGTAGTTTTATTGGGCAAGGCACGTTGGTCTGGGGTGCCCGTACGCTTGACGGCAACAGTCTCGATTGGCGATATATAAACGTTCGACGAACTCTCATAATGCTTGAAGTGTCACTGAAGCTTGCAGCAAAAGCCTATGTATTTGAAGCCAATGATGCCAATACCTGGACGTCAATGAAGAATATGGCAAACAACTTCCTCACAGGAATTTGGAAACGAGGAGGACTGGCAGGAGCGTCGCCGGACGATGCCTTCAGTGTACGGGTCGGTCTAGGTGAAACCATGACGGCAGAGGATATTCTTGAGGGAACATTAACAATGAGCATTATGGTTGCGTTAACCAGACCCGCTGAATTCATCGAAATTACCTTCCAGCAACAAATGCAGGCAACATAGAAAGCTCTTTTTGCTCGCTAAACCGGGCAGGTTAAACAAAAAATAGTATTCAAGACGGAGGTGCACTTTGGCAGATGACGGCTCAGTACAATCAACAGGCGTGTGGTCCATTCCCAAATTTACTTTTCAGGTTAAGTGGGGCTCCGAAATTATGTCGTTTCAAGAGGTATCAGGTCTGGATGCGGAGTTTCAGTGGATAAAATATCGCAATGGCGATAGCCCGGTATTCTCAACTCTTAACATGCCGGGTATGAAAAAATACGGCAGCATCACAATGAAGAGGGGTGTTTGCAAGGGTGACAACACGTTTTGGGATTGGTTTAACGACATTAAGATGAACACGGTTAAGAGAGTTCCGGTAACCATTAGTTTGCTGGACGAAGCCGGCGCGCCGACCATGGTTTGGACGTTGGCTAACGCCTGGCCAACCAAGATATCGGGAACCGACTTAAAACCAGATGGCAATGAAGTGGCGATCGAATCTATCGAGGTGTCTCACGAAGGTGTAACCATTGCCAACGGTTAAGTTCAGAATGTGACGTTGGGCAGCACTGACTCTGATCCGAGTAATATAGCGCTTATTCCCACGCCCGCTCAAAGTCAGGCGAGAACGCAATTGGAATGGTAAAGATTCTGCGTGCTTCGCCGTAACGATCGTCAATTGGTGCGGCATTCTCATCGACTAAGGGGTTCCAAACAATTTCAATGTTGTGAATGCCTGGTTGCAGTCCTGTCATTGGCACCAAACCCATCAGACCGCGCATGTTTAT
This sequence comes from Gammaproteobacteria bacterium, assembly GCA_045107075.1. GTDB lineage: Bacteria > Pseudomonadota > Gammaproteobacteria > Steroidobacterales > SZUA-146 > SZUA-146. The sequence continues at coordinate 24,741 of JBGCFV010000023.1, read as the reverse complement.
GTCTATGCGTTCGGCGCTGATAAATGTGTCCATATCAACCGCTTGATTGTTGATGCTAACCGACCACAGACTGCGCAGGCAGACCAGTGCGTCGTCGTTGTCATTCGAGTCTTTGCACAAGCCTTCCAGAATCAAATTGTCCCTGATGGGTTGGTACGGTAAAAACAAAGAGACGAAACTGCCTCTTTGAGTAAAGCTGTTAACCATTGGCCATCCGCGCATGCCATCTTTACGGGTCCGCATATCTTCGTAGAATGTGCTGCGAAAACCTCCTCTCACGTCATTGCTATCGAGGTAGGTAAACTCATCGGACACCGTAAATGATCGCCAGCCTGCAAACTGCGTGTTGCCAATTATCACAATGGCGACGACGCTAAGCGTTAGTGCAATGTAGAAGATGACGGGTCGTGTATTGCTCTGTAGCGTAAGCTGCACTGGAAGCACTAGTCGCTGCGGATAGACCAGGCCGAAGATGCGACCCAGCAGTCGAATGATTCCAGCATAAACGGCGTTTTTTTGTAAACGCTCATACCGCCTCGCAATGACGGAATCGAGTAGCCACAGCAATAGCGGTAGCCCGGCAAAAACGCACACCAACCCGAGCGTAGCTACGCCAAGAGCTGCGTTGGTAAGCCCGATTCGAGCACCAATCCAACCGCTGCTCACCAGCGTTATCATTGCTACAATGCCGAGCCATAGCGTACCCAAAGTAATCAGACTGATAACTGCAAACAACGAAGAGGCAAGCCGATCGGCTCTTTGTGTGGCTGTTTCGAGGTCTGGTAGCGTTTCTCGATAATGCCGTTTTGTCATTGGGCCGATACCGGGTGTTCGGCTCCAGTTGATGCCCTCGGGGAATACTGTGCGCAGGCCAATAAGCCCAACCCAATAGGCCCTGACCATCAGGTGCACTATGAAGCACGCGGCAAGTCCATAACAGATGCCGGTCACTATTGTGATGCTCAGCGTGCCGGCAATCGCCAAACTGGTAGACAAGTGGGTGTATGTTTGGGATAGAACGTCGAACAGCCAGTTTGGCAATGAAACTAACGCGAAGATGGTCAAGCTTGAAATGATGAGTTCAAGCTCGTCGGTGCGGTCACGCAAGCTTTCGAGGGAGTCCGATGGCGAAATTTGCGGCGTTGAGTGTGCCGCTTCGCTGTTAGCTTTTTCCAGATTGTCTAGTTGTTCGGACATTAAATGTACTCTGATCCCAATAAGGTTATTCTAGTGCTTATTTTCAGCGCTTACCAAAATGGGTCAGAGTACATTTTTCCAGTACCGGCTGGGCCAAATAAGATGAACTTTGCGGTCGATCGTTTTCCGTCTTCGATGGAAATGATTTCGAAGCCAATATTGCTTCTTAATTCTACTCTGACCCGATTAACACAAGCGCTCTCAGTTGCTCAGAGGAACAAACTCGTCGCCAACTTTCTTGTGTAGCCGACCATCAAGATAAACAACATTCCGTCGTTCTTCCTCAGTAAGTCGCATTAATTGATCTAGTTCTCTTTGGGTCGGTCCCGATGACGTGCTTTGCTGACTGGCAGTATAGGTTTGCGCCGTAGGCGTTGACGTCCTTGAGTCCACTTCGTATGCGTCAATTCGGTTACGGGTGGCTCGAATAAATGCGCTGCCATAGCCAGCAGCTCTGAGCTCTGCGAGTGCTTGTTTGGCGGCAGATCTCGTGTCATATGGGCCGACGACAAATCGTGTAAACCCGTTGGGTCCTGAGGTGCTGCGAAGTTCGCCGACACCGGCTGGCAGCTTCATTTTGCTCGCGTCAGGGTAGCGAAACGCTCCAATTTGAACATCAAAACTGTCAGCATAGGTGGCGCTGGTAATAAAAAGAGCCAACATCAACACGATACGTTTTACCACGGTCTTACTCCTGCAATAATTTTCAATGCGCTAACAATATCAAACACGCGGCCCATAAGAAATTTTCTGACGAGTTGATTTCACTTACCGAAACCCGATTTCCATTTCACCAAGTGATCTATCGTCAGGTTATACTCACCGTAGTTGGCTGTTATCTACATTCTCAGCGCTATTGCTGGGCCTGCGCCTATTAAATCCTGAGAACATTAAAGTGATAAATCGATGAGAACATTTTTTACAATTGCACTATCTGTCTTTGGCTTGGCCAGTTGCAATCCAGGCGTTCAGAACAGTTCGATCGAAAAAACCGCTTTCATTAGTTCTCCCTGCCAAGTGGGCATTTACGGGCCGGCCGAGTCTTTCGTGGCGATCACTCGTCGTGAAGACGTCTTCAGCTATTCGTTCAGCGATGGCCGCCGGGGCAAACTCGATAATCAAGAGCTGATTGAATGTGGTGAGGGCTCACTAAGAATTGAGCGCTTGCAACTTTTAACGAAAAGACCTCTTCACATTACTAATACCCGGTTTGAGTCCAACGGTGTGATGCTGGCCGGCCAGCTTCTTGAGCCAGTAGATGCAGGCCCTGACACAACACTTGTGGTGTTGGCACACGGCTCTGAAGAGCTTGGCTGGATCGAAGCGGTGAGCTATCCCTACCAGTTCGTGGGGCGGGGAGTCTCTGTTTTCGTTTACGACAAACGCGGTACGGGCAACTCAGCCGGTAGCTATTCCCAGAATTTTCCTCAGCTTGCAGACGATCTGGTGGCGGCTTCCAGGGAGGCAAAGCGTCTTGCCAGAGGTCGTTTTGGACGATTTGGTTTGTTTGGCTTTAGCCAGGGAGGCTGGATTGCCCCACTTGGGGCGGAACGATCTGGCGCTGACTTTATCGGCATTGGTTACGGGCTGGTGGTCGATATTCTTGAGGAAGACGCTTCGCAGGTTGAGCTTGAGCTACGTGAAGCAGGGTACGGCGACGACGTCTTAGCCAAAGCAAAAGACATTACAAATGTAACCGCGCGTCTGGCTGTGTCCTCGTACTCTGACGGCCTGGAAGAGCTTGATGCCTTGCGTGCAAGTCATGGCGGTGAAGCGTGGTATCCGATTGTTCGAGGTGGTTTCACCGGTGTACTTTTAGGCATGTCCACAGACGAACTTCGTGATAAAGGTATTCCCATGTTCGACCGTCTGAACATAGATTGGTCCATTAAACCAATGGATGTTCTCAGAGACGTGAAGGTCCCTCAGTTTTGGGTGCTTGCCGGAGAAGATCGAGAGGCTCCCATCGCCAAAACGTTAGAGCGACTGGAAACGTTAAGAGGCGAGGGGAGCGACATCACTATTTTTATGTTCCCCAACACCGATCACGGAATGTGGGAGTTTGAACAAAAGCCTGACAGAACACGAAACTATACTCGTGTCGTCGACGGCTACTATGACCTGTTAGCCGATTGGGCAAAGGATTCAATTCAGTTACCCTATGGAACGAGTACGCAAAAATAATCAGTGATTTTTGTAGGTGCTTACACCCATGTGTAACGCCAGTAAAAGCCAGCCTTACGACTACTCGCCTGTTTCTTTTAATCTTAGGTCAGCTTTACGTTCATCAGTTTATTTCCACCATGACCGCTACTCGTCACCTTCCAAAAAGCGATGGCTCTGTGCGACTATTGCGGTTTACTGCTCAGGAACATATTGAAGCGCTTTCGTCAGACACGGCACCTTGGCATGCATGCCGTCGTAGAAGGACTGGTCGCTACAGCCGATCACGTCAGGATTATGCGAACCGGCTATATCAATATTCAATTCGTTGGCGAGCGTAATAAACTGCTGTTCTGTGTCGGCAAACACCGGCGCCTCGGTTTTCATTCGGGCATAGAGCTCCGGGTGATACGGCGCCAACACAAGCGTTACCTGAATACCCTTTGACTGAAGCCAGCGAATCAGGCCAACGTATGTCTCCCGAGCTTGTGTATCAAACGTGTAGTCTTCCATCGAGTAATTCAACAGAGCATCGAATGCCTTGCGTATCACGACAGGAGATAGCTCAACACTTGCGGTGTTGTACACGTGCGCGCCTTCTCTTGTTTTCTTGGCTACGGCTTCGATACTTGTGTCACGCGCGACGAGTGCTTCTCCAGTATTAACGCGTTGGAAAATACGCTGCAGCAAACTCTGGTCTGCATTCTGCTCGCGCTCATCGAGGAACGGTTGAGCATCCTTAACACGGTTTCCGGACGCAACGGCTACTGTGCCGGACGATTCTGCGGGCGTTTTAGCATCAACATCATTAGCTATTGTTTGCCGCCAGTGTTCAAAAAGCGCTTTGGAAGATTGCCATCGTTCCTGATTGCCATTTGCGTTAAACAACCAGGGGTCAGCTCCAAGAACCACTCGGTCTGGATGAAGCTTGGCCACAGCTTCAGCGGTGAAAGCCAGGTAATCCTCAACTGATGCAGCGCTTACACTTACGTTGAGCACCGTTTCACCCAGCGAACGTGAACCAAGCTCCATGAGTCTGGAAGAACCCATTACTACGGTGTGCACCGAATCTAAAGAGTTAACCAGTCTTCCCTCTATGAATTTGCGATCATCCATATTGCCGTAGTACACCTGATCGGATACGGAGAGTACCCGTGCGAGATAATGCTCGTATCCGTTTGCCGGTTGCTTCGATATCCATCCGGCGGCTCCGAGCGCGAATAACGCTACGGCTGTAATGCCAAGCGTTCGTGTTGTGCCGGATTCTCGGTCGGGTGTTCGGCCAGATTTTAGTTTCGTATTTAGATTGGTGTTTCGGCGACCTCTGGCTGGCGTCTCCACCCATTTCCAGCTTGCATACGACAGCAGTATCGTAAGGACGATCAATGCCAAAGCCAGTGGCGCGGGCAACTCTATTTGCTTCAAGTGAAGTCGCGTGAACGCAAATAGAGGCTGGTGCCACAGGTAGGCGGAGTAGCTGAGAAGCCCTAGACCTACAAGTACTTTGACACTTAGAAGCTGACGAACACGCGTTTGTGGTCCAGCAAACAGTACAATCAGAACCGTCCCGAGAACCGGAAGCAGAGCATAGACACTTGGAAATGGCGTGGTATCGTTGTATACAAACACGGCAAACAAAATGGCCAGGACACCTGAGAACGCCGCTGGGTCGTTGGCTCGCACTCCGAATCTTTGAATCAGAAACGCGGTAATAGATCCGGCAAACAGTTCCCATACCCGGGTTGGCGCGAGATAAAAATTAGCTGATGGCCTGACCCGCAAAGCCACTTCACTCAGACAAAGGCTCAACACAGCCAGAGCTAGCAAGATAGTGACGATTCGTTTGGCGCCCCACTTCCACACGGCAGCAAGAAAAACAGGAAAAAGCAGGTAGTACTGTTCTTCTACCGCCAGACTCCATGTGTGAATAATGGGATTGAGTTCGGAAGACTCGGTAAAATACCCTTGCGATTTCCAAAACACAATGTTGGACGTAAACGTCGCTGCACCTAAAAGTCCATTACCAAATGAGGCGAGCTCGATCGGGCTCATGAGCCGCCATCCGGCTAGCAAACTGGCGACAAGAACAAGCGTGAGTGCGGGCAGAATTCTTCTGGCTCTGCGTTCGTAGAAACGAGCGAGGCCAAAGCGTTGTGCCTTCAGATCCTCGATTAGTAGCGTAGTAATTAAATATCCGCTGATGACAAAAAACACATCTACGCCGACGTAACCACCGCTGAAGGTATCGAAACCTGCGTGATAAAAAATAACCGGTACTACGGCCAGAGCGCGAAGTCCGTCAATTTCGGCTCTATAGTTCACAGCACCACGACCCTTGCACGACGTTTTACAATAATGAGAGCCGTTCTTGAATCAGCTACGCATCGCAAGCTCGCAAGCGTAGGAAACAGTTCGTGAAATACGCGTCGCAAATGCATGAAAGGAACATCACAAGCATTTTTTTGGTGTTCGGGTGGAGGGCGCCGATTTGTTGTTAAGAGCGGCTCGCACGGTGCCGGTGTAACGTCATAGATTGCTGCTTCAATCTATCAATAAAAAGACGCAAACACCGGCACCGAGATTTATGCAATGGAAAGGCTAGTCCTCACACAATCCACTGGCTAAACCAGGACCAGGTGTTTGCAGGAACTGGTTGGTGAGTGTGGTGTAATCCAAAAAATTCACAGCCCCGTCACCGTTGAGATCGAATAGCGCATTGGTACCGAGAAACTCGTCTGCAAACGCACCAATATCGATGAAGTTTACGACGCAGTCATTATTAAAGTCGGCATCGCAAGCGTTGCCATAACCGTCGTTGTCAGTATCGACTTGATCACTGTTTGCCACCAGAAAGCAGTTGTCGGCACTGTCATTTACGCCGTCACCGTCGTTATCTGAAAACAATTCAGTAAAGATTGTACTGAAATTGAAGTCTGCGTTGGTATCGAAGCCGCCGGGGGTTATGTTCGTTTTTATGACGAGCCGGTAAGTGCCTGCTGCGAGAGTTTGGTTGAATAGAAAGCTGCCCTCTTCAAATCCGAAGCTGGTCTCAATTGAGTCTGAGTAAACTATATTGGCGGTAGCCGTATCCGCACCGTCGTACAGTCTCACCGTGACCTCAGAGAATCCGAAGTCGCCGGGAAAGACGCTGAAGTTTCCAGACAAATCTATATCGGTTTCGGCATTCACTCCGAACGTTATATCGAAGGTTGACTCGGCGATAAAAAAAGAAAAATCTGACTCGCCGAAACCGCTACCCGAGCCAGAAAACTCAGTGTTACTGACCACCGTGTTTTGGTAGCTCACGTTGAAGTCTGAAAAGGGTGTGTCCGGAGTAGCCGTTTCGTTAGTTTTATCTGAAAACTGCTGTACTTTACGATCGTCGGCCAATAGCTCTACTGCATGAGCGTTTACTGGAACTGCCGTTAATAAAAATACTACTGAACAGATTACAAATGTCTTTGATTTGAGCATTGCTTTTCTCCATGAATTGGCAAAAATCTATCTCCGAATAGGTTTTCAACGCCATATTAGTATGCTGAAGCGAGGCAACACAATAAGAACGATTCAAGAAAAACAGCCAAGCCACCGCTCTATAACGATAGATGGTAGCACTTTTAGATAATATACAATCTGTTTGAGTTTAGCTGCTCAGCGATGTCGGTTTATACAAACAGGAAGCTACAGCCTGCCGCAAGCAATAAGTAGATCGTAGTTTCTATTACCAATAGAAGCGTGAGAAATCAGCGTGACTTAGGCCTAAAGCCGATTTGGGTTTTCTTTGACCGAGAATTTTGTTCGCACTGGAAATCAGTACGGTTGTCCACTGAAATGTTGTCGAAGAGATTATAAAGAGACGGTACAGAGTTACAGAAACGATCTGGCCCGGAGCTCGAATGGCCACGAAATAGATAAGTTCGACATCAATTTATCCATGGCTATTCCCCCGAAAGGCGGTCTGCTTCATCTTGTTCGCGCGCTGCAAGTGGTAAAGCGAAAGCGGGCACTTGTTCCTGCCCGGCAGACGCAATAGCTCTGCGTTGTTTTATCAACTGATATTCGTAGTCGATGAACAGCTGTGCTTCGGCTTTCACGTTTGCTGTTTGTTCGAACTCTTGGGCGAGATCGTTTAGCTGGCCTGGACGAAGCTGCATGGTGTGACGATCGAAGCGAAGTCCGAGCTGAGCTAGTGCGTCGTTTTGAATGTAGTCAAGTTCTGCCTCTATCGTGCGGCCGTCGCGTGTCTGGACCAGGACACCTGTTTCATTGAACTCCAGAAGAGTGCCGGTGAGCAAGCGCGTGCATTCTAATCCCTTTCTTTCCCGCGGCAAATTAGTCTCTGCATTAAAGTAGCCCAAATGTTGACACTGCTCGACCAGAAGTTCGCGTCGCTCATAGTCAAGCAGGATCGCGTGGCCCGTGTTGGAGTTGACAGGTTTTGACTGCCATTCCTTTGGGGCATTTACTAACCATTGGGGTACCTCGAATGTGTTTGCGACCATTTCACCACCGGGCTCGGAAGCGGCTGGTGTTGGGGGCGAAGCAACAGGTGTTGGCAGTGACTTGCCAATAAACACCCCGGTTAGTAATACGGCAACCGTTGTAGAGATTAGCGCCCAAAGAGTAGTTGCGTTTAGGTTCATGGTTTTAATTCCTTGTCAGCATTCTGTGACTGTTCTATTCAACTCGTGCACAAATTGCGTAACAATTTCGTGAGACGCCAGCAATGTCGTAACTGGCGGCACACTGAAACGTGATGTCGTTAAAAGGTGCTGCAATCGATATGCTGCCATAGCGGCCGCTGGATCCGCTTGAGCCTCCGCCGAGGATTTTCTTACCGACTGGGCAGACAACTGAGCCAATGCCGTAGTGGCAGGTCAAATTGCCAGCAGAGTGGCACTGGGGTGTTGTGCTCGAGAGGTCGTAGCTTGTTTGTACGCGCTCGTAACCCATGTTGAGTGTGCCGGTAACGTTGAGGCTCGGCATGGTGACGGCGTAACCCGCCGTAGTAATGCCGGATCCTATGCCAATTCCGTTCTCTTCCGACCTGAAGACTATTCTGTTATGAGATGCATCACGAAAAATCGTGTCTTGCTCTCTAACTTCAATAGAGGCGAGTGAACCCGATCCGTCCGATGTTCTCCAACGTAACCCGTTATAGTTGTCTCTGATAATAATGTCGGTGCCAGAGTTAATGTTTAACTGGCCAGTCGTGGTAAGTCCGTTAACGGTGTAACTGTCGGCGCTGTTTAGATCGGTCGATTGTATCGTGCTGTCTGCAATGGCATCTGATGTAACAGAACCTGTTGCCAGCATGTTTTGGTTGATAGCGCCATTTCCTATGGCAAGTGCGACACTTCCCGACGCGCCACCCCCCGTTAGTCCAGCACCCGCCGTAACGGACGTAATGTCTCCAGGATTAACCTCAAGAACAGAGATGCGATTGTCGTTGGAGTTTATTCCTGACGAGTTGGAGGAAATGTTGGACGCGTTTGCGCTGATCTCTCCTGCGTTGTTCGCCACACCACTCGCGGCATTTTGAGCAATGCTTTCAATTGTATTCACGTCAGTGGTTAAGCCGGCTATCTCCGCCGATTGATCAAGGTCGGCGGCCGTGAATCCTGTTAAAGAATCGGCGTCAGCTGCCTTGAATGCGTAACCTGCGGAACGCAAGGGTCGCCTCGGCAGCATTTCCTCACCCGCTACGAACAGACCAATGAATATGGGTGTATCAAACAAGCCTGCAGGGAACGGATTGGCCGGATTGCCAAGCGTAACGCTAAATAGACCGCTGTCGGGAGACACGAGCTGTGTTGCACTCCAAAGCGGCACGCCACCAACGTCAACGTTGTAAGCGGCAAAGGTAATTGAAACATCCGTGTCAATTGGAGCTCCTTCATTATTAGTCAAATAAGCCTGGTAGCTAATGCCGTCCGGCACGGCTGCAAAGACAGAAGAACTCAAAGCAAGCAGGATAACGACACCGAGACGAGCGGCGTTTGGCAGATACAATTTCATTTTAATTCCCCATTTTGGCGGCACATCTACGTTGTTTTGTGATGTGCGTTTTCAACTATGATTATTAGGGCGTACCGGAACCGGTCTCGTATTGGCTCACTGAGGGGTTTTTTGGTTCAAATGCTGTTTCCCAAGAGAGGCCTATTCGAGGAAAGCAGTTGTAGTGAGTATCAGACATAGCTTAAGCATGAAAAACTCAAGCATGCTGCGTAACGAAGATCTCTGGTGACGGGAAACAATGACAGGCTGCCATGAAAGCTTTAAGGGAGCTGAATTCGCCCTGTTTGCTCATGTTTGGCCACAGCGGTCGTTTTACAGTAGGGCATGGTCAAGACAGCGCTATTTTTAATTCTTACAGGCGCACTGTGTGTCATTTACGCTTATAAGACACCCGTGCGCGCTCCACTGCGTCGCGACCCCTGGCCCCGCTACGACCCTTCATCTGGCGCAGAGAGTTGGCCATTTTTGAACGCCTCAAGCCCTTGATGAGTAATATCCGCTGCCTCGTTTTTACCTAAATACGGAAAGGTCGTTCTCAGTCTGTCAGTAATCTGGGCAATTTTTTCGTCCTCGTTTGACCTATCAGTAGCAAGATCCTGAAAATTCGCCTCAGCCCACACGACGAGTTCCTGGTTCGAAGGCTTGAGCGATTTGTATCTGGCGTCGTCTTCATCACGTAACAAAAAATCGTAATATTTGCCCAGTCGACTGGTTTTGGTTAGCTCGTGAAATATGCTCCTGAGGAACAGAAGTTGACGCCGTTTTGGTGATGTAATCAGGCTGGACGCCCAGCCGGTTAGTCGCGACGGGATTGGCACGTTTACGCCAAATACGGCGATAGAAATGGTCGGATCACTTGCCTGAATACCAATATCTGCACGAAGAAATTCCTGTAGGTTCTGCAGGTCCCGAGTGTATTCGAGCGCTTCTTTGACATTTCCACTGGCAAAACTCGCCTCTATTTCTGTAACTGATGCTCTGAGGTTTTTCGCCTCGGAGGACTCACGAATTTCATACGCCTTGTCCAGAAGTTCGGACTTGGTTCGGCACTTGCTGACAATGTAAGGAAATACGGGTGCAATAGGCAGCGGCATCATTTCCGTATTAGTCAATTCGTTAACGACGTCAATGCCTTCTTTGTAAATGTGGTCGAGTGTGTCCATAGGAGTAGAGGGTGCAGCCGAATTCTCAAACCTGAAATCGGCAACCCGGGAGGCCAGACACGCTCGTGCTCGCAGTGGATGCGGACAATAATCGAGCCCATGTATTCGAGCGTACAGCTCATAGCACCGAGCTCGATAGAGTCCCCAGTACACTTTTTCCAGCGCGGATTTTCGCCGGATATCGTACGCTCTTGAATTAAAACCTGGTGCTGTTTGCAGGGCATCCTCGACTATTGCGTTGAGCTGCGTCGATGTTTCTTTTGCGGTAGCTTGAAAATACTTGCCTCGTTGAAGTATCGCCAAATTGGCTTTGTCTTCTCCAATGTACGACGTGAAGTTTTCGTTTTCTACCAGTCCGCTCATTGATGTCAGGCCGTCCATATCGGCGTGATAAAGGAAGTTGGTCAGGTCGTCTCTCGCGGCCACATTGGGATGCCCCACCAGGCTTGTTTCACTCTGGTTTTTTGCAAAGCCGAGGGCTATTGCAATAGTTGTTCCATCACTGCCGATAGGCGCGCCCACGAATTTCATTTCTAACAGGTAAAGCGCTTGACTGAAGTCGGTGATATTTGAAACCCACTCCATCGCCTCCTGTTCGATCAAACGGGATTCTTGAAAACCGGCCGGCAAGTGTTTTATGGCAGGCCCGAACGAACCGGCGAGTTGCTCCGAGTAAACATGGGACAGTCCGCCTACAAGCACCTCGTCAAACAGAACAATATTTTCGAGAACGGTAGAAAGCGCAATGATATCAAGGTCGGTAAAACTTGAAGCGCCTTGCAGCAGGCCGCTGTGATCGCCGCGGTAGAGCATTGAGTAGGCAGATCGCAAGGTTGCGAAATCGATATATACTTTTCTCATTCGTGGAAATCCTTTTCGTTCAGGTCTTTATTCTCAGAAGAACGGACCTTGACGGCTTTGCTCTCAATACGTTTGACGTTACTCGCTTCGGGCAATTCAGTAAAGAGAGCAGCCTGCCGGCGGTGGTGTATTCGCTTATTTGACTATGAATGTCTGACGATGCGGTTCCAACGTGAGTACCTGGTTCGCATTCAGAACGAATAACGCATACAGTTACCGTCGCGCCAAAATCCGAAAGTTGGAATAGAGACTTGTGAGTTATTAATTAGCTGTTATGGGTTTCTAAAGCTTGAAACAGAATTTTTAGCATTGAGAATATTTATTCGTTGTCAGACCATCAAGCCGCTTTTTCTGCTCTTGTTCTTCTACGCGGTTTATCGTTTTGCGCCGTTTCGAGCGCCCGATTTTATGTGTAAGTCAGTAAACAATAAGGACCAGCAATGAGTGGCTCAACAGACCTCGATTACTTGCTACGAGAAGCAAGGCCTGTTCTCGACCCTGAAAAATACGTGTTCGTTTGCCAGCCCGCTACGTACGGTGACCACGCCGACTGGCAGCCGATTGCCTCTTTCGCTGAGCGTGAAGGTTTAACGTTAGTGCTGCGACAAGAAGTCGCTGATGCTCAGACGTTGTCCTACGACGGGGTTTTCCAGAAAATCACGTTGCAGGTACATTCCAGTCTTAGCGCGGTCGGATTAACCGCCAAATTCTCCGGGCGACTCGCAGCGAACACTATTAGTGCAAACGTTATTTCCGGTTTTTATCACGACCACATATTTGTGGCGCTGGCCGACGCCGAGAAAGCGCTGGCTGTGTTGTCCAGGTTGGCTGAATCATGATGTCGCAAATAGCTTTTCCGGATGTGGTCGGCATGTTTGGCGCGGCGATCATCGTTGTTGCCTATTTTCTGTTGCAAATAGAACGCCTGGATTCTCGATCCCTGCCGTTCTCGGTTTTTAACTGTATGGGCGCTGCCGCGATTATCTATTCGCTGTATTTCGAATTTAACCTCAGTGCCTTTGCGATTGAATTATTTTGGTTAATTATCAGTCTCTACGGGGTTATTCGGGCACTACGTCACCGTAAGGAGGCGGGCGAATCCTGATGTCGGCCTGCTGGCTGATTAAACTGTGTCTAAGTTCGAAAAACATGTCGTTCAGGCCTTTCATTAATCTGTTTTACTAAGAATTTTACTTAAATAATTGATATCACAGGCTTACTGCTCTAAAGTAGCTGTCCATACAGCGATATAGCTTGGGGCAATGTCATGTATCAAGAGTTCTTCGGCCTGTGCGCCACTCCGTTTGATCTGAATACAGATCCCAGATTCCTGTACCTGAGTCCCAAGCACGCCCGGGCACGAGCCTACCTCGATTACGCCGTCTACAAAGGCGACAGCCTCGTTGTGATCACGGGCGAAATTGGCATTGGCAAATCTACGCTGATACATGACCTGACCGATCGCATTGACGGCAATACCGAAGTGATCGTTATGCATCACCCGCACGATGACACCGTCGAATTTCTACAGGCCTTACTTCTGTCTTGGGGTATCGACACTCCGGCAACCAGCAAACCTGCATTGCTGAGTCAAATTCGAACTGAACTGGAAGTTCGGTTTACGTGGGACACACGTACTACTCTCATTGTTGACGAAGCACAAACCCTCACGCGAGAAGTGCTTGAAGAGTTACGTCTGCTTGCCGATCAGGAAATCGATTCGCAAAAACCACTCGGCATTGTTTTGATTGGACAGCCTTGCCTTAACGCTACGCTCGCCGGTCGTGAAATGGAGCAACTGCGACAACGCATACGATTGAGTTTTCATTTGTCGGCGCTTAGCGAAGAGGAAACAAAAGGCTACATTGAGCGTCGACTTGATACAGCCGGTGCCGACGGGCGTACGATTTTTCTGGACGAAACATTACCCCGCATTTACAAATACACAGGTGGCGTACCTCGCCTTATTAATGTGTTGGCTGATTTGGCTTTGACCGCAGCCTGGATGGATCGCAAGAATACGGTGTCCTCGGTTCAGGTAAATGACGCCATTAAAGAGCTAGGGTGGCTGCCGTATTCACGTCGCATGCGTTACATGCCTGCGCTTTCTTTGCCCATGCTTCCCTCTATCGAGAACTGGGGAGGGCGACTCCGTTTGGTAAGTGACCGTGCAAGTCAGGGCGTTCGGTCTATGGCTAACTCGGTTACGTCAACCAGCAAACGCTTGGTGGCCGGCGTCATTGTAGACGCTGTACGCGCTAAAGAAATAACCTGGACCCCTTTAAACAACTGGGTACAAGAACGGGCTATTCCGGGAACACGCAATAACATTACCAACAGTCGTTTGGCGTTGCAGTCAAAGAGAAAACAGATTGCGTCGACTATTAAGGACGCATCTCACAAGCGAGTAGAGTCGCTTCGTGTCAAATCAGCTGAAGACGACTGGTTCAGTCCAAGCACCGTTCGTGGAATCACTATCGGATTCGCCGCTGCAATGGTTGTGAGCATGTTCATGATGCCTATACCGAACAAAACCCAGCCGGTATTGTTAAGCGATCAGTCTGCAGATAGTACGGTTATAGATGAGTTACCGAAGGCATCGCTACAGGCAGTGGTGGCGGTGCCCGCTGTTCACCGTGCTGAAGGTGTTCAGTCAACTCTTACAGAAGAACAAGAATCAACGCAAGCCACAGTCAATACTATGGTTTCGGTAAAACCGCCGGTAGAAACTGAAGCCGTCGAACTCGAACTAGATGCTCAATTGAAAGATAAGCGAAGCTGGGAGTTGGAGCACACGAGATCGGCGTCAGCGGAGTGGCTACAGCGTGCGGGGTCGTCACCTGATAGCAGTGAGTTTGGTGATATGCAGTCCGATGCACCGTGGTCAGGTTTGCAACCCGAAGAGTGGGTTATGGCTCAGAGCCCTGATACGTACATTATCCAGATTCTGGCGGCGAAAAAACGGGAAGTTGTAAGTCGCTTCTTGCAAGGCGAAATCGCTGATCTCGATATGGCTTATTACCGCAAAAACCGTAATCAGGAAGAGTGGTTCGTGTTGGTAAGCGGTACCTACGATTCGTACAACAGTGCCAAACAGGCGAGTTTATCTCTGCCTGAGAAAGCCAGAAAAGCTAAACCGTGGATTCGCTCCATTGCCGACGTACAGCAGGACATTCTTAAGGCAAAAAACGTCAAGACTGTTATGTAGCCAATGTCATTGAGAGCGCCTGCTTGCCAACCATTTAGTTACGGCGAGAACTCATCGATTTCAACTTGCCCATCGCAAATCGTTACGTAGGAGTTTTCCGGAATAGCCTGCCAATGTTTATCGCAGTCGTCTAAAGGCTCCGACAAAATAATACGGGCGTCAGCCGGAATATCTTCACGACCGCCGTCAATTTCTCTTAGTGCCTCAATTTCATTACTGATGTATAGCGTTTTCTGTCGGCCGTGACTCGCGTAGCGAACGGCGTGAATAGTATGACTATCTGTAGCGGCACACGTCAGGCGAAAAGGGGCTTCGATGCCTGCATCGTTGCGGTACCGCTCAATCAGAGACACCATTTTTAGCAGAGCGTCTTTTGGTTTGGTTTCCAACCCAAATCCTAGCGCCAGGTAAAAACAGTTTTCAGTGTCTGTAGTGCCCTCCATGTAGGGATACAGATCTTCGCGGACCTCGGTGCGCAACTGTCGGTAGATTTCTTTATATCCTGAAATTTCACCGTTATGCTGAAACAGCCAGTTGCCGTAAGAAAACGGATGTGAGTTTGTCTGCTGCACAATGCCGTCGTAGGCGGCTCTCAAATGAGCAAAAAATAAAGGTGAACGAATTTGCTCTGCAAGACTGATCAGATTCCGGTCGCTCCAGGCTGGTCTCGATTCGCGAAAGACACCTGGTGTTGGCAGCCGGTCGTACCAGCCAATACCAAAGCCGTCCCCATTAGTTGGAAACGCGCCGTCTGGAAATTCGGGCAAACCTTCCACGTAGTTTTCGCGTGCAAAGCGACTCTGTATTAACAGTGATCTCGCGGGTTCAATAATGAGTGATTTTAAAGCTATTGGTGAACCAGAGTAGGCAAGCCAGCGGCACATAGTAATTTCCTGATTGAAGTGAACGTACTAGAAGCTTGATGGCAGTTTACCTGTTTAAGACCGGCCGTATGGATATTCTCAGGCTGTTAACGTTTTTACGGGCTCTTGCACATGACGTTACTGCGACTGCGGATAGATTACGTCATTGCGACTATGGATAGGTTACGTCATTGCGAGCGCGAAGCGCGCGGCAATCTGCTGACGTCACCGTGGCTTATTTTTTGAGTACGTAGCAACCGGGTGGAGATTGCCACACCCGCTCTGCGGGTTCGCAATGACTGGAATTGGTTGTGTGGAGGCACAAAAAAAGGCCGCACGGTGTGCGGCCTTTCACGTGAGATGGCAGAAGTTATTCGACCATGACTCAGCAGTATTTCATTAACGCTGCTGGGCACTTCTCGATAAATCCAACCACAAAAATATCTCACTAGACATGTGATCACCTCCTTCTGCGTATCCAATAGAATCTATAACATGGACTATTTTGAATCATTTGCCAAGTTTTTATTTACTCAAGGATATCCATTCAGCTAGAAAATAGCTTGGGGAAAATTGAAACCGCGACAGGGCGGCGTCTGGCGAAGCATAATGCAGCAGTGCGATACGTTTACGTTCATTTTCTTACAAAGTCCGGCTGAGAAATTTCATGACTCCATTCCGAATTTTTTTGCTCGTTATTGTTGTTCCAATAGCGTGCGCTGTCATGGGTGCGGTCGTTACCCATACGGTCGGCGCCGATGTTGTTACACGTGACTGGTCAGATATCAGTTTGAAAGCTGGCATGGCGGTTGGAGTGCTTACCGGCTTACTCATAATTAGTTTCGGAGACTATTCGTATTGGGATGACGCCAACAGCAAAGCGGTGCTTGGCATTTATGCAATTGTTATGCTCGGCTTACTTATGTTTGCGCAGTATTTGACGTCGTGTGCTTTTGGGAAGTGCTAGTCGTAAAGCCTGACTTGGCTATGGACAGACAGGCTCTATGTAAGAGCAAGGAATAGGGCTTGCTTAAGGCGTATTGGTCAGAACGACATTATTCGCAATGAGAATTTGCTCGTGAATCTTTCTGATTTGACTAGGTTCCAGCGACCTCGAGATATCCCCGTTCAATCATCGTTTCCATCGCGTTAGCGGCCGCAATAAGCTCCTCGTAGCGTTCGCGTGCTCGCCTTAGATTACTGACATCGACCTGAGCAATGTCTACTTCGTTGCCAGCCTCGACTGTTTGTTCGAATAGCGCTTTTAAGTAGTCTGCCCGAGCACGCGCAACCATAGACATGACGGGTGCCAGTTTTTCAAGTGTTAGCGGAGCTACAACCGGGTTGATAATTGAGCGGTTTATTTCGCTTATACTATCGCAAAAGTGCATTAGTAAGCGCCGGTGATGTTTTGACGTGTTTTCCATAACTCGGGTTTCTCCCGTTCCTGCAAGTAGACTTCTCTTATTAGAAGCTTAATAAAAAGCTAAGGTAAATTCCGTGCTTTACGTCTCAAAAGAACGAACATCTGATTTTTGCACCGAACGTACTCTTAATGTGTTTCGATGACAGGGCCGCGCCCTATTGAAATTACCCTGCTACCAAGCCGAACCGTTCTTGGGCATACCAGGTGCGGTGCAGGATCTAACAACGGTTGTATTTAGTGGGTGCTAGAACGGTATATCGTCATCCATCATGGGAGCTTGTTCTTCCCATGCAGGTGGTTCTTCGCCAACCGGTGGTTGTTCGTCTTGTCCCTGTTGGGGTTGTTCTACCTTCCAGGCCTTAACGTCGGTGTACCAGCGACCGTTGTATTCCCGGCTCTCAAGATCAAAGTGCACGGTAAGTTCGTTGCCTTGAGCAATCTTGAAATCATCGATTTTGTCGCCCCAAACCATAAAGCAGACTTTCTTCGGGTAGTCGCCCGGAATTTCGATGACGTACTCTTGTTTGCGCCAGGGTCCACGAGCGGAGGAGCCGGATTTTTCTTCCAGCACGTCGATAATTTTGCCTTTAAGTTCCAAGTTCAAATCACTCTTTTAATGTATGTGCAGGGTCGCAAGACTACCACAGCCGGGCTGTGTCTCTCACGCCCAAAACGGCAGAATTTTGGTGGTTATTGGCTCGGTATATCAACTCCGTGCGTCGGCCACGTGAGGAGGCGTATTGAATAGCGGGATCAGGTGCGGGTTACGAGCCAGTAAGTAAAAGCGGCTGTTGCGATCGCAATGGCAACGGCGAGGCCAAGGCGTGAACCTGAAATACTTTCGCCTTCCGGCACCACGTCGGCGCTTTTCTTGCCGCTTAACATGGCCCGAATAATGCGTTCGCGGCGCACAAATGAGTGGTACAGCACCGCGGCAATATGCACGGCAACCAACCCCAAAATGACGTTGATCAGATTGTTGTGCAAGAAGTTCATGGTGCTGGCAAGTTCCGGACTTGCCGAATTAAAGTAGGGTCCGGAAAACATGATTTCGTCATCCATGAACAAACCGCTTACCGCCTGAGCTCCGAGGATAGCAAGCGTTGCGAAGATCATCAGGCTGCCAAGAGGATTGTGACCGACCGTTTCCGGGGACTCACCGCGCACCGTGTTTTTTATGTAATTAAACAGTCGGCGCGGAGTCGGGAAAAAGTTAATAAACCGGGCGTGCCGTGTTCCAACAAGACCCCATACACACCGAAAGGTAAGTAATCCAATCATCCAGTAACCAAGCCACATGTGGTACTGGCGAGCATCGAAGCCGATGAGCGAGGTCACGTAGGACGCGGCCAGGCTCAAGGCCAGAAGCCAGTGAAAAGCCCGAGTGGGTAAATCCCAAACGAGACGCTGTGCTGGATTATTCGACGACAATGAACGTTCGAATATCAGTCGTCGTCGACCTTAAAGTCGTCGTGGCAAGAACCGCATGCTTTGCCTACGCGGCCGATAGACGGCTTGATTTTGCTTTCGTCGCCAGTGCTTGCCACGTCAGCCAGGGCGTCGACCGCCGACTGGAACGCAGCGATCTTTTTAGCAAAAGCTTCTTGATCATCCCAAACGGCGTCCAGCGCATCGGTTTTAACGCCCGTGCCGCGTGTGTCGGTAGTAAAGGTATCGCCAATCATGGCGCCCAGGTGCTGCAGGTGAACCGAATTCTTTTGTACGACTTCAGCGTTGAACGGTGCACGACCTCGCGCCATGCCGCCCAGCGGACCAAAGTTTTTCAGAATAAGAGTAAATACGGATTGGCGTTCTTTAACGGCTTGAGTGTACTTGCGCTCAATTTTTGCACCACCTGACTCAGCCGCCGGAGCAGGCGCTGTCTTGGCGGCCGGTTCTGCAACGGGGTTAGCCGAAGCGTTACCGCTACCGGAGTCGCAGCCGCCCAAAAGTGTAAGACAGACAGAAGCAGTAAGTAGAGCGATGCGTTTCATGGTGTTTCTCCGGGAGGAAGTAGTTCGGTGTTTTAAGCGTGTCGCAGACGGCTCGTAAACGAGCCAGACTGTTTCAAAAATATAGTCGTTGTGGCCAGTAGGTGCAACCGCGAAGCACATTATCTATACACAGAGTTTACCTATTTGCCCCCTAAATCAATGCTTAAGGGCTAAATAGATACATCGTCGCCGGATATACGCTCGAATATAGTATGCTTTGTTCAGCTTTTTAACTAGCAGTGAGAACTTTCCAATGACACCATTCGAGACAGTTACCGCCTTTTTCCACGCCTGCGAAAGTCTGGGCGGTTAGGCGGAGTGCCAGCAGTACACAGCTGACAATGCGACTTTTTCAGCTCAATGCGAGCCTTAGACTGAGCTTACAAAAGTTGAAGAATACTGTGAGTGGCTGGCCGGCCTTGGCAAAACGGCACTCAAAGGCTGCGGTTACGAACTGCACAGTTCTTCCTACGACGAAGCGAATAACACGGCGTTGTTTTTCGGTACGTTTAACGGCACGCACACAGGTGAGTGTGGCCCGGTTCCGGCGACAAACAAAACGGCGGCTACGCACTACGTGTACTCTATTGAAATGAACGGTGGAGGCAAAGTGAGCAATATGGTCAAGATTTGGAATGCTCCCTGGGCCTCAAGAGAGTTAGGCTGGATGTAAGCCCGCTCTGAATTCGAACTATAACGAGAGGTATAAGAATAAGAATATTAAATCAATCAGGAAGATGATTGCCGCTCTGATAATAAGCGGAACGACGCTGGGTGCCAGTGCCAACAGTGCCGGTTTTGACTCGTCGACCCCCACCCCTGTTAACGGTCAGTTAATTGTTTCAGTTGTCTATGAGTTCACAGAGTTTTCCATGTTCGGTGGCGGACTTGACCTTGTGTATGACACGACAACGTTAGAGTTTGTGTCGTTCGAGCATGGTCCATTTCAACCAGATGTTCAGGCTCCCGCTTCTCCAGAGGGCGTTTTTATCGAAGAGGGCCTCTATGAAGGTTTTGGTCTCGTTACATTTGAGTTTTTCAACGGCATTAACAGCGCTGGCACGGTTGGAACGTTCACGTTCAATATTCTCGATATCCCGCTCACGGCATCCACACCCTGTGGTGAGACTTTATGTCTCACTGAGAACGCAATTAACCCCTTCGTTAGTTTGGCAGGCGATACCGTTGGCGCACAGCTACTGGCGAACGGTAGTGCCACAGCCAACCTGGTCACTCTTCCGGTACCTGCGGCCGTTTGGCTGATGCTCAGTGGCTTTGGCGCACTGTTAAGCCTTGGTCGAAAACAGCCGTCAAAGTTGATGCTCTAATGTATTTACTTTGACGAAATCCGGTGACCGTCTACTCTTCCGATTAGACTGCAACGTCCCAGCTTTCGGTACTTTGCCTATGCGGTGATGACACTGTGGAAGCACCGGGAAATTCCGCAACTGCTGCAGGCCGGCCAGGACTTGGTTCGTTGGTATCCAATTTGAAGACTGCGACAACCTGCGAAAGAGTCTGAGCTTCTGTGCTCAGCAGCTGGGCTGCAGCCGCACTCTCTTCAGACATCGCCGCATTTTGCTGAGTAGAACTATCCATTTGCACAACGGAATCATTGATTTCGCTGATGCCTGAGCTTTGCTCTTGCGACGCGGTCGTAATGTCACCGACTAAACCCGTCACCTGACGAACTTGTTTTACGATATCGTCCATGGCCTCACCGGCCTCGACCACCCTGCGACCGCCAGTTTCCACTTTCTGGCTACTATTTTCGATCATTTCGCCAATTTCCTTGGCGGCCTTCGCGCTGTTCTCGGCAAGGGTGCGCACTTCGGAAGCAACTACGGCGAAGCCACGACCTTGATCACCGGCTCTAGCTGCTTCCACTGCAGCATTTAGAGCAAGGATATTGGTTTGAAATGCGATATCGTCAATTTTGGCCACGATATCACTAATGTGTCTGGAGCTTTCGCGGATCTCTTCCATGGTTGTCACAACTTCGCGTACGACTTCACCGCCACGACTCGCCGCTTCACTCGCTGATTTTGCTGACTCATTTGCCTGATCGGCATTGCTTGCGGTTTGCATGACTGTGCTGGTAATTTCTTCAATTGAAGCGGCGGTGCGCTGCAAATCAACCGCCTGGTTTTCTGTTCTGTGGGAAAGGTCTACGCTAGCTTCTGCAATTTGTTTGCTTGTCATTGTCACCGAACCCATGCCATTGCGTACCTGACCTACAACCTCACGAAGGGATTCCTGCATTTTTCTCACGCCTCCTAGCAGATCCGCCGCTT
The DNA here is from genome assembly GCA_045107075.1 of Gammaproteobacteria bacterium. GTDB lineage: Bacteria > Pseudomonadota > Gammaproteobacteria > Steroidobacterales > SZUA-146 > SZUA-146. The sequence continues at coordinate 3,554 of JBGCFV010000023.1, read as the reverse complement.
CATCTCGACCCTGTACGTCCAGCACTTCGGTTAAGTCACCATGAGCAATTCTCTCAGAGCTGGCCACTGCTCTGCGTATTGGCAGAATGATTGAACGCGTTATAAAGACGGCAAACGTCATGGATACGAGGGTCATGAAAAACAACATGCCGGCTACTACGTTCCGATCACGTTTGTAAGCCTCATGACCAGCTTGGACGGCGGTCTGAACCAGCTCAATCTGATATTTTTTTAATTCGCCAACCGCATTGAAATACTCAAGTTGGGCGGGACGTAGTTTATTTGTCAGCAAATTTTCGGCTTCTTCTTTCTTGTTGGATCTAATTAGCGAAATGAAACTCGCCTCCAAGGGCCTATATGACTCGAACGCGCGGTTCATAGCATTCAGCCGCTTCAGCCCATCTTCACTTTTAATCGTATCTTTCAGCGGTGCGATAGACTGCTTGGCTTTTTCCTGAGTTTCTCTGACAATCGCAATTGCCGAGTTAACATCTGCAGGCTCGTCGAAGATGAGCGTGTTACGTAATTCACGTGCTATAAGATTAATATGGTCAACGTTATCGGATAATTGACTCACTTTCGGCATGCGATCTTCGCCAATCAAGGTCAAGGAATCTGTTAAATTGGCGAGTCGATTGACTCCATAAATCCCAATGGCCAAAGTTGTTGCGGCGATTAAGCCGAAGCTTATTGCCAGGCGAGGCCCAATGCGCAGATGGTTTAGAGTGAACATTTAGTCTGACTCCCAAAGCCGGGGTTTCCCGACTGTTGTGCGGTGAGTAAAGAATCCACCAGAACCACTCTGGCGGAGTCTCAGGAGTTATTAGTAATTTTCCTACATAAGTTGTATTCGACCGTTGTAGGAGAAACTGAACACCTGAGTACGTAATTTTAGACTCTCTAATCTTTTCGTAAGCCTGTATGCCTGAATTTTGCCTGATTCGCTGACCGTGAGAAATTTTGGCCGGATAGTACCGGTGTTAAACAACATTATTGGTAAGATAGAGTCGTTTGCCAGTTTGGTTAACATTGAATCCATTGAAGATAATGCCGGCGGACGTGGGCCACGAGTTCAGTCAGGATAGGTTGTATAAATAGGTACGCGAATTTCATGTTACTCATACGTTATGTCGAAACGTTTGCGTCGCAGCTTCTGTTCGTTTTCGCCCGATGTGAGAACAAAAATACGACGCACTGAATCTATGAAGCCGGTTTTTCCGAAATAAAAACTCTCCCTGGCCTTGAGAGAGTTAGGCTGGTTGTAAGACCTGCTATAATTTTGAGTTCTAATGAGAGGTAAATGAACATGAAACTAATTACCCGGTCGTTTGCTGCACTACTACTGAGCGGGATGACTTTGAGTGCCAGTGCGAATAGCATCGGGTTTGATCAAACAGATCTTTTTCTCGATAACGGTCAGGTAACTGTTTCAGTTATCTATGACTTCACCGAGTTTCCAATGTTCGGCGGCGGGCTTGATCTCACATACGATACTTTTAACTTGGAGTTCGTATCATTCGAGCAAGGCCCTTTTGCGGCCGACGTTCAGGCACCTGCTTCACCTGAAGGTGCTCTTGTGGCGCCTGGTCTTTATGAAGGATTTGGAATTGGTACGTTTGAGTTTTTTAACGGTATCAACAGTGCTGGCACAATCGGCACGTTCACATTTAACGTCATAAATGTGCCGCGACTGGCACCAACACCCTGTGGCCAAACGCTCTGTCTCTCTGAAAACGGCATTAATCCCTTTGTCAATTTAGCCGGTGAGTCGGTGGGGTCTGAACTGCTCATGACCGGCACCCCTGGCGTACCGCTGGTTTTTCTTCCGGTACCCGCCGCCGTATGGCTTATGCTAAGTGGTGTTGGTGCACTAATTGGCTTTGGTCGAAAATCGGTTTAAGAGTAATACTCTGATCTACCTGCGGGGGCAGTCTGCTGCCCCCATATTTCTTAACTGACAATTCCGAGCGGTTTGGCAACCTGCCATTGGCCGCGAGTAAAGTCGGGAATGTCGCGACTATTGCCGCGGTCTGCAACCGACTCGGCGCTTAGCGGCGCAATAACCGACCACGCCGCTGCGTCATAGACATTCTGATCCAAAGGTTCACCATTTCTTAAGCAGTAAATCATCCGCCAGCACATGGTGAAATCCATGCCTCCATGACCACCTTGTTTTACCGACTGTTCTCCAATTCGCAGGTACAACGGGTGATCGTATTTGGCAAACCAGGGCTCCATGTCGTAATCCCACTTGTGAAATGACGCGCGTTCCTCGTCTTGGGGTGGCTTAAGCATGCCATCTTCCAACGCAATTCGGTTTGGGAACCCGGCAAAGACGCCGTTTGTTCCCTGAATGAGGTTGTGGCGCGAGTAGGGCCTTGGTGTTGTGGTGTCATGTTGCACCATGATTGTTCGGCCCTTTTTCGTTTTGATCAGGCTGGTGCTCATGTCGCCGTTAATGTAGTTCATCTGGTTTCTCGGATGATTCTCCGGGAACTCTTCTCGAGCGTATTCGGCCCGACCTTTGGCAGGCGAACTCATTGAGTTCATGTAGTCGAACTGATCTCCACGATTAATGTTCATGTATTGAGATACTGGACCTAAGCCGTGTGTCGGATACAGATTACCGTTGCGCTTGGCGTGCCACGATGTACGCCACGAGCCTGTTCCGTGGTCCATGCTTTTCATTTGCCAACGAAGTTCATGCAGATAAGCCGCTTCGCCGTGCAGGATTTCTCCAAACAGGCCCTTGCGAACCATGTTGAGCACCATAAGTTCCTCTCGGCCGTAACACACGTTCTCCATCATCATGCAGTTCATTTGCGTTTGCTCGGAAATCTCTACGAGCTGCCATGCTTCCTCGACTGACGGCGCTGCAGGAACTTCTACAAAGGCGTGTTTACCGCTTTGCATGGTGTCAACAGCCATAGGCGTGTGCCAACGCCAAGGTGTTGCAATAATGACGATGTCTATGTCGTCACGATCCAGCATTTTTCGGTAGGCGTAGTCATCTCCGGTAATCAGGGCAGCAAGAGGTTTATCGTGATCGACAATCACCTCCTGAGCGCGATCGAGCATGCTCGGATTAATGTCACAAATTGCCACGACTGTTGCACCGTCAATATTGCAAAAACGACGCACAAAGCTGTGGCCGCGCTGACCGACCCCAATGACGCCTATTCGAACCGTTGCCATCGGTTCTACTATCAGGTTCATGACAGACTTTGAAGGTGTCGGGACGGGCAGGCCGCTATTGGGTTTTGTGCACGCGCTTAACCCTGCTGCTGACGCAGCTAAAGTGGCTTTCAGGAAGCTTCTTCTGTCGATACTGCTCATGTTACGTCGCCTTCGTTTTGTGTGTTGTCCAACTTCATCTCAATGACACAGGCTTCGAATCCGGCTTTCTCGTAGGCCTGCACAGCCGATACGTTTTTTGCGTAAACTTCAAGGTAGATGTCTTTCACGCCCTTTTCGTGACTCCAGTCTACAAGCCTGTTTAAAATGTGTTTGTTTATGCCTTGCCGCCTGTAGTGAGTAGAGACATACATGAAGCC
>JBGCFV010000022.1:0-21252 GCA_045107075.1 Gammaproteobacteria bacterium | reverse complement strand
GCGAGCGCGAAGCGCGTGGCAATCTCTTGCTCTTGGTTTTTCGGTGTGTTTTTACGTTTCTTTTTTGTCCGCGTCGTCTTGTGCGTCTTCTTGCTCTTGCGTGCTGTCTGGTCCGGTTAGGACCGGGGTCAGATTTACGCCGCCGGTCATTTGGGCAAGGCCCTGGCGGAAGGCGGCGGCTGCGTTGTCGGTCTCACCTAACTGGGTTAGCAGTTCGCCGTAGATTTGGTAGGCGTGCGGCTGTGGGTCTATCGACAAAGAGGATTCGAGATAGCTTCTGGCTTTGCCCCAGAGCTCGCTGCGCATGGCGAGACGAGCGCAGGCGATAAGAAGTGAGCTGTCGTCGCCTCTTGATTGCAGCCAGCTTTCGGCTACGGCGAGCTGTTTTTTAGGCGCGTCTGTTTCGATGTTGCCGTACAGCGAGGCGAGCTGAGCGCTCCACTGGTTGCCCATGGCTTTTTTGACGACTTGTTCGGCGGCGTTGTGGTCTTTGCAGTCGCACAGCGCTCTTGCGTAACAGCTTACGAGTTCGGTTTCCTTTCGGGCGGCAAGCGTGAGGCCGTTCCACGTTTTGTTTACGGTGCTTTTGTCGCCTTTGGTGCCAGCCGCAATGAGTTGATGTCGACTGGCTGCGGCTATGAGTCGTGTGATGTCGTTCATGGCCGGTGATTTTTTGATCTTTTTCAGTTCGGGAAGCAGTGCGTAGAGGCTGTCCCAGTCACCGAGCTTTTCGTAAATGGTGCCCATGAGAACTTTTGCGTGGGTGTGCTTAGGATTACTGTCTTCTACTTTACGCAGCGTAGCGAGCGCTTCTTCGTATTGTTCGTGACCAATTTGAAGTTCGGCTTGAGTAAGTAGCACAGCTGTACTGGCTTCCGGGTCTTGTTCGTAGGCCAGCATTAACCAGTTGTCGCGACGTTCGTGTTCGCCCTGTAACTGAGCGGCTTTTGCGGCGTTAATGTAGTTAAGCAGTGGCATTTCGCCTGACTTGGCGCCTTGCGCCAACATGGATTCGCCTTTTTTCCAGTTACCTTCAGCCATTTCAATCAGGCCGCGGTTGAGTTTGCGACGAGCTCTTTGTTGACGCTGTGCGGAGACGGCCTGACCGAATTTCCTGGGAGCTCGAAAGATATAAATGACGAGGCGGATAAGCAGATAGATCAATGCGATCGACATGATTAATACAGGTACGGACGTTTCTACGGTTAATCCGAGGAAGCTGATCAGCACGTATCCGCGATCTTCCTGCATAACAAAATGCGTCAGTACGCTAGCCAGGATGGCGAGAAAAAGAAGAACAAGACTCTTTCTCATGACTGCGGCTCGCTGTTGTCGGATGAGCTCGATATGGCCGCTGGTCCGGAGCTTCGGCTGGCAGGCGCGACAGAGCGAATCAGGTTGAGGGACCCGGAGATGTCCGGGAGGTCGTAGGTGACAATCTCGTCTTGTAGTTCGACTATACGGCTCAGTACGGTAGCGGCACCTGTGTCGTCGGTGTTGAAGTATTTTTCCATCCACGCCTGGCTTGACGCCAGGCTGTCGTCGTAAGTGGCCTGCTGACCTTGCAAAGCGGCGAGACGGGATACCTGCAGCTGGAGTTCTAAATTGCGATATAGAAAGTAAGCCTGCTCGGGTGCGAGAAGCGCTTCGCCGTCGTCTTCTGTTGGGCTGACACGAACAAATTCCCCAACGGTTTCGCCCAGAGCCGTTTTAATTTTGGTCCACGCACCGTCTTCACTATTGCTGTCCGATTGCGTTCCATCTTCTCCCCGGGAAAAATTACTTTTGGCCTTGTTCCTCAGCGGAAGAGTGGTAATGCGAGAGGCTAAAGAATTTAACGACAGCGCGATGCCTTCGAGATCCATTTTGGGCAGGCTTTCCAGCGCGAGAATGTCTTCGCTGAGCTGAGCACGTACTGACGTAAGCGACGGGTCGCCGAGCGACACAATGCGCTCGTCGGCGGCTTTCAGTGCCTGCAAGGCGCTCTTGACGTCGCCAGCAAGCTGCAGACGGGTGTTAGCTGTTTGTAAAAAGTACTCGGTCTCGGCTCGAACCCAGGTTTTGCGAACGTTGGCCGACACGCCGCGCATGGAGCTGATGGAGTCTGACATTTGAACGAGTTCGTCGGTGAGGTTATCGACGCTGCGTTTTTGTGTGCGGATTTGAGATGCGAGCGTCGACTGTTCACTCTGAACGCTGTTGATCGTACTGCTGAACTGTTCGATTTGCCGATTGACCTGACTGGATTGAGTGCGACCCTGCTCCTGGATTTGAGATCGGCTGATATCCTCAACCTGCCTGCGGATGTCTTCGCTTGTAGGAATATTCAAAGAGGAAGCGTCGAACTCTTCGGTAACCTGCACGATGCTTTCTTTTTCAGGTTGTAACCAGGTCCAGGCGGTGCCGGCTGCGGCGAGAAGTGACACGAGAAGGGCAAGCCACGCAATTCCCGCACCGCCGCGTTTAGCGGGCGGAGGTGGCGGCGCTTTGGCGGCCGTTTCTTCGACGAACTCGCCGCTGTTCCCGGATGCGCTTTCTTCCTCGGAAGGCTGCGCTTGAGGATCGTCGTGATCGTCGTTGAGTTGATTGTCTTTGGCGTCTTCGTTCATGTCAGTCTCTTTATTGGCATCGCTTGCATCGTGGGCTGACAGCCCGGTGGTTTCTTCGACAAGCGGATCGGAAGAGGAATCGCTTGAGTTGTTATTCTCAAGGTCATTTTCGGTATACGTATTGTCTTCGTTGAACGCGTCAGGAGCTGCCTGCGGTGCTTCCTCTGAAGCGTTGCTGACATTCTCGTCTGGAGTCCAGCGAGTAATCGCTTTCATGAGTGCCTGATCGTCCGGCGTGTCAGCGATTATCGGTGCGTGTACGAACCCGGCGCTTACAGCTGACTGGGCAACACGCGCGCTTCCGGTAATAACGTGCAGCTCGAGCAGCGCTTCCTGATTTTGCGGTTCAACCATGCCAAGAATATTCGACAGGGTTTCGCCGCTGTTGGCAATGACAATGTCACCAACTTGTTCGGCAAGTAGCGCGTTGAGTGCCGGCGCACTCTCCTGTGGCACTTGTCGTTGATAGACTTCGGCGTAAGTAATGTTTGCACCGCGGCGAGTCAGCTCGTCACCGAGCAGTGCGCGACCGCCGTTGCCGCGAATAATGAGAATATTCTGGTCGTCGACCTGTTGCAGTTCGGGCAGTTCGAGCAGTGCCTCGCTAGTGAAATTATTCTTGGGGTGAGCGTCGCATTCTATGCCAACTTGAGTCATTGCCTGGGCGGTGCTGGCGCCTATGGCCAGACACGTGTGCGGCTCGAGTGCGTCGGGGTCAATGAATTGTAAAGAATGGCGAACAGCGTTCGGACTGATGAAAAGTACCCACTGAAACTCGCTGATACGCGCAAACACTTCCTGCGCGGCTTCGGGATTGTCGGTGCTTTTAATCTCAAGCGCCGGGATCCGAATGGCGGTACCACCAGCGTCGTTTATCATGGCTGAAAGGCGGTCGCTTTGTGCAACCGGCCTCGTCACGATAACCCGCGCTTGCGTGTTGTAGGATGGATCCATGCAGTCAGTCTTCCTGTTTAAGGTATTGCGCCGCACCCATTTTCTTGAGTGACGCCCCTGCCTGTATACCCAGAGCGTGTGCATCAGCTGCGTCGCCACGGGCCACGGTTTCAAGCATTTCTTCGCCTGAAGGCGCGGCAACGCGTGCCCCCAACTGGATTATGCCATCTTTGTGCGTCGCATAAACAGCAATTGGCGAGGTGCAAGACCCTTCCAGCGTGTGCGTAACCGCACGTTCGGCCGTTACCCGCGCCGTGGTGACTTCGTGTGCAAGGGCGCCAACCAGCTCCTGGGTTCGCGTCGCACTCGCAAGGCACTCGATGCCTACAGCTCCCTGGCCGGCGGCCGGCATGCACAAACGCACGTCGAGTTTTTCAGCTATGCGTTCTGTTAGTTCCAGTCGAATAAGGCCGGCCGAGGCTAAAATAATGGCGTCGAATTCGCCTGAGTCGAGTTTGGACAGGCGCGTGCCCACGTTGCCACGGACGGGCCGTACATCAAGGTCGGGTCGCTTGTTGAGAAGCTGAGCCTGACGACGCAGGCTTGAGGTGCCGAGTACGGCGCCTTGCGGCAACTCGGAAAAAGACGCGTACTTGTTGCTGACAAATGCGTCGGTTGGTTCTTCCCGTTCGAGAATGGCGGCGAGCGTCATGCCCTCAGGCAGTTCCACCGGTACGTCTTTCATTGAGTGCACGGCCAGGTCGGCGCGGCCCTCTAACATGGCCACTTCAAGTTCTTTAATGAACAGGCCTTTACCGCCAATTTTAGCCAGGCTTTTATCCAGAATTTCGTCCCCGCGGGTCGACATGGGCAGTAGCTCAACGTCGATGTCAGGGTGTGCTTTTTTGAGTGCGTCGCGTACGTGTTCAGCCTGCCAGAGTGCGAGCGGGCTTTGTCGGGTGGCGATACGAAGTGTGGTCATCGTTGATTGCTCTTTATTAGTTTGCGAATACGGGCAACGTGGCGGCGGCTAACGGCCAGTGATTTTTTGCCGCCATCAATTAGCACCTGCTGTGAACCGTCGGGTTGACGTTCCAGCGCGTGAAGATGACGAACAACAACCAGAGCGTTGCGGTGAATGCGAAAAACCTGCTCGCCAAACTCTTCTTCAAGACTTTTTAGCGAGTCGTCGATTAGAATTTCTTCGTCTTCCAAACCTATAGAAACATATTTCTGATCGGCCTGGAAATAGCGAATGTCGTCCCACGGAATGAGCCGCAGACGGTCGCCAATTCGAGCGGAGAGGTGAGTGCGTGGTACGTTGGTCGAGGCTTCGGTGGCCAGCGTGTCCAGCTGTCGATGGGTCAGCCGGCTCGCGTGTTCAAGCGCTCTTTCGAGCTTTTCCCGACGCACCGGTTTCATCAGGTAGGCAATCGCCTGCGCGTCGAACGCGTCGACTGCGTACTCGTTGTAGGCAGTGGTGAAAATTACGGCTGGGGGCGACTCCAGTTCAGACAGGTGGCGAGTCGCTTCAATGCCATCCATTCCGGGCATGCGAATATCCATTAACAAAATATGCGGCTGCAGTTCACCCGCCAGTTCCAGTGCCTGGAGTCCGTTGTTCGCTTCGCCGACGCAGCTGTACTGCTCGAACTCGTCCAAGAGTCGTTTTAAACGACCGCGCGCGGGAGCTTCGTCATCGACTACCAGTACGTTATATAGAGGCTGGGTCACTCTTTCTCCAAATACGGGAATCGCAGGTAAACGCTAAACTGGTGGTCGATAAGGCTGGTCTTAACATTGGCCAGCCCGTCGTAGGCCAGTTCAAAACGCTGTCGAATGTTGTTTAGCGCAATATGGTTGCCGCCTTTGCGGCCTTCGCTTTTGTCAGTGGGCACGGGATTGCTGATCATGATGGAGAGATGGTCATTTTTAAACTCTCCCGAGATCGAAATGGTACCGCCGTTAGCAAGTGGCTCAACGCCGTGATAAATCGCGTTTTCCAGAAGCGGCTGAATGCTGATGCCTGGAATCAACGCGCGCATGGGTAGCTCGTCTACGTGCCATTCTACTTTGAGTCTGTCACCAAGGCGTAATTCTTCGATTCGTTGATACATCCGGGCCATTTCGAGTTCGTTCTTGAGACGTACCTTTTGCATTGAGTCTGCAAGCGTTGCTCTAAATAGATCGGCTAAATCCTCGACCGCCTGTTCGGCTAACACAGGATTGCTGCGAGTTAATTCGGCAATGGTGTTCATGCTGTTAAATAAGAAGTGCGGTCGAATGCGTGCTTGCAAGGCGCGAACGCGCGAACGCGCTTCGAGCTGTACGTTTGTACGCCACTGCTGGGTAACGTAAAAATAGCGCAGCATGAGTGCGCCGGTGATAGCGCTAATGCCAAGAGTGCGGGCAATGAACGGTCCGCGTTCGCGCGGAAAAAGCGTTTGGGTGTGGGGCTCGGGAAAAGCGTACTGGCCCAGTTGGAATGTAATCTCCGAAATAATGGCGCACACGAGCAAAATTAACGTCATGCTGATGGCGGTGACTTTGGCGACGCTTTCACCAATGAGGTATCGCCTGGCGAGACAAAGCACCGCCGCATTAGCCAAGCCTATCCACAGTAGCAGCATAGACAGCCGGGCGAGGTCGGTCCAGAAACTTTCTGCGCTGGCGGCGCCAGCCAGTGCCAGCATGATCGCCACGAGCTCGGCAATTAGCACAATAGCCAACGCCGTTTTACCCGCACAGAAGTTGGGTAAAAAAGTCTCTTCGGGGCTCGCGTCGGAAGCCGCGCGGGCATTATCCACGCCGGGGTTTGGCATGCACAGCGTCTCCGGTTAAAAGCGAGGCTTTTTAAGCCATTAGACGCGTATTATGCCAAGAACACCGCGCAATTGCGCAGTGTGTTGTTATTTTTTAGCGCACCACTTGGACGTGTCTTTCTCGGCTCGCTGAATACGGTCAGCAATCTCTTCTTCGCTCAGGTAGCGACGGTCGCCGTTTTCACCCGGAATATACAAGCGCTGGGCATTTCGAAGGCTCGCCAGAGCCTCTGAGGCACGTGAGCAGTTCTCGTCACGGATGGCCTGATTTTGCTCTTCTTCCTGATCCAGGTTTGCCTGGATGCGGGCATCGGCCGCGGCGGCTTGCGCCACATCGATACGCACCTGCTTGGCTTTTACGATAGCGGCGTTGTCGGTGCGTTTTGATTTGACGTTCATCTTTTCCAGATTGTCGCCGTCTGGTTTGTCAGAGTAGTGCACCCGCCCTGAGCTGTCGGTCCACTTATAGACGTCGGAGTCCGCACTGGCGCTCAAGCTTGCAAGCGTCAGCAGGGAAACGGAAAGGAGTTGGGTCAGCGTGGTTTTCATGGTGTCGGTCTCAGTCGATAAGTGTGGAACAGGCATTATCACAGATGCCTTAGCGTAGCACCTGCGCCTGCGTCACAGATTAGAGAATAACCCTGAAATTTGCTCCTGAATGAGAGCACTATCAATGACTTAGCTGTTCTTAGATAGCGGAATCGCCCGTCTCACCGGTACGAATACGAATAGCTTGCTCCAAAGAGGTGATAAAGACCTTGCCGTCGCCAATTTTGCCGGTTCGGGCGGCGTTTATCAGTGCTTCGGTCACCGTGTCGACCAGGTCATCGGGAACGGCCACTTCCAGCTTCATTTTTGGAAGAAAATCAACTACATACTCGGCACCGCGGTATAGCTCGGTGTGCCCCTTCTGACGTCCGAATCCTTTGACTTCGGTTACCGTAATGCCATGAACACCGGCTTCGCCTAGTGCCTCACGGACGTCGTCGAGTCGAAAGGGTTTGATAATGGCGGTGATCATCTTCATGAGGGGGCTGTCTCCTAAGAATCGGTAACAAAGAGTACCGCATTTGTCCTGCGACTGACCACTGCATGGGGAGTTGTGGTGTGGGAATGTGTACTAGCTCGGTCATTGCGAGCGCGAAGCGCGCGGCAATCTCTCAACGCTGCGGCATGTCTTAATATTTGACCCGCTGCAACCTGACGGGGATTGCCGCACCCGCTGCGCGGGTTCGCAATGACGAGGATGGGGAGTTGTCTGACGGTGACGAGGGTTTAGGCGGCCTCGCGCTGACGAAATTTCTACTCATATTGGCAAGGCCGTGCCAAAACTGGACTCAAAAGACCAATTTGTCACATGGGTTTTACCCATGACTGGGATACACTGGGTTCATATTTCGATACACAAGCAATTCGACTCATCGGTTTCTGGTTCAGCCAGTCTGAAAGGTCGTAGCACCGCACGCGGACAGGAGCAAAACATGGACCCACAACTAATCGATGATTTGGCGAAACGCCTAATCGGAAAACTGCCGGACGGGGTTAAGTCCGTACAGCAGGATCTCGAAACCAACGTAAAGGGCGCGCTGCACTCCGTGCTTGGCAAAATGAATCTTGTCTCCCGGGAAGAATTCGACGTACAGGCCGCTGTCCTTGCCAAAACCCGGGCCAAACTCGAACAACTGTTAGAGCGTTTGGCCGAGTTGGAAGCCAACGCCAAGAAATAACCTAATACGAAACGCCAGAGTCACCAAGCCAGAGTTATCAAGGATGAGTGACACGCCGCAGTCGCGGTAATCGCAAAGGAGTGCGAGCATGTCGTTTGCTACCGTTTACTGTCGAACCCACGTGGGTATCGAAGCGCCGCGCGTTCACGTTGAAGTGCACCTCGCTGGCGGGCTGCCCGGTTTCTACATGGTCGGCGTTCCAGAAGCTGCGGTTCGTGAGAGTAAAGACCGTGTTCGTTCAGCGCTGATTAACTCCGGGTTTGAGTTTCCAGCCAGTCGCATCACGGTAAACCTTGCGCCGGCTAACGTGCCCAAAGAAGGCGGTAACTTCGACCTGTCCATCGCCATCGGTATTCTGGCCGCATCCGGTCAAATTAAATGCTCAGAGCTAAAAGGGTTCGAACTCTACGGCGAGCTGTCGTTAAGCGGAGAGCTGCGACACATGCGCGGGGCACTCTCAATTGCGATTGCGACGCTCGAGAAAAAAATCACGGTCATCATTCCGGCCCTGAGTCTGGACGCCACGCGAGGCGCAGGAAATAAAAACGTTCTGGGTGCGCGTACTTTGGTCGATGTCGCGGGTTTCATAGACGGAAAAATCGGATTGGAACGGCCGGCACCAAATGACCCTGAACCCGTACCTGAAGACGCACCGGACTTTTGTGAGGTGCGGGGTCAGCCGTTTGCATGTCGGGCGTTGGAAATTGCAGCTGCCGGTTCTCATCACGTTTTAATGAGAGGGCCTCCCGGCAGCGGCAAGAGCATGTTGGCAAAACGACTGCCTACCATTCTTCCAGGCCTCGAACGAGAGCAGTATTTACAAAGCGCAATTCTTTACGACGTGGCCGGGCTGGTGCGTACGCCACGTGCCTGGCACTTACCTTCGTTCAGAGCACCTCATCACACTCTGTCGGGTGTCGCGCTGGTTGGAGGTGGTCGTGTTCCATTGCCAGGCGAAATCTCACTGGCTCACTTCGGCGTTCTTTTTCTTGATGAGCTACCCGAGTTTTCCCGTCGCACGCTGGAAGTTTTGCGACAGCCTCTCGAAGAAGGACGCGTACTGATTTCACGCGCTGCAGGTAGGATGACGTATCCGTGCCACTTCCAACTTGTAGCTGCCATGAACCCCTGTCCGTGTGGCTACGCTCACGACACGAAACGTGAGTGCGCATGCAGCCCCAGCCAAATTGCTCGCTACATGAGTAAAATTTCAGGGCCGTTGCTTGACCGTATTGATTTGCATTTAAACGTGCCAAGGCCCAGTGCCAATATTCTGGCTGGTGGTGGTGCGAAGGCAGACACGAGTGCAGAAATTCGGCGGCGGGTTATGGCAGCACGACAGATTCAAGCAAAGCGTGGTGGATCGAACCGTGACCTGTCAGCCGCCACACTAAACTCAAGCGAGTTGGTGTCGGACGACGCGCGTAAGTTGTTGTGTGAGGTGACTGAACGCAAGGCGCTGTCAGCGCGGTCGTGGTTTAAAGCCCTGCGCGTTGCCAGAACCATTGCGGATTTGGCAGCTGAAGAACGGGTGGGTCGGCTGCACATCGCTGAGGCGTTGAATTTGAGGATGCTGGATGTGACTTGAATGCCGGTGACGAAAGCCTTTTGACACCGTATATCAATGTGATATCGATGGCTAAGGAGCTGTGCTAGATTCAACTAGCTGGCAATATTGTTACTTTTGGTCTGCAACAAATGGGCGACGCTCTATTCGTCAGCCATAAGGCCGTCACATTTCCGGGTGTGTTATGAGCTTTTACAGAAATCATTTGCACTGCTCCGTTATTAACAGCGTGTGCGGTGACATTTGATGCCATGTTGTAACATTGTGTTGGCGTTAACTTAGAGCTGTCGGTTTTTGGTTGAGGTTAGTGCCCGACAATTTGCTTTCGCTATATTTTAATGGTGTTGACGTTGCGTCTTCGGTAACGTCTTGAGACGCAGCGTAACTTTTTCCTTGGAGCGGGTATGAAGCTAAGAATTATTTGTCTGTCAATATTAACTATTCTGACTGGATGGTCCGCCGCAGCGGCGGTAAATCAGACTAAAGGTACCTTTGAAGACAAGTTCCGACAGCTTGACGAAACGCTTCCAACCGCCAATGGTTATCGCACAGCCGGAGGCGAGCCGGGCCACGAATACTGGCAACAAAAAGTTGATTACACTATTGATGTTCAACTGATTGAAGATGATCGCCGTATCGAAGCCAAGGAACGCATTCGTTACGCGAACAACAGTCCCGATACCCTGCGGTTCTTGTGGTTACAGCTCGACCAAAACCGCTTTCGCAGCGACTCACTGGCTGAGCGCGCCGCCGCGTTTGCTGACACGAGTCGGCGTGGTCCGAAAGAAGAGGGCGCCAAAGATGGCAAGCCACCCCGAATCAGTCTCGACGCGCTTCGCCGACAACAGTTTCTGGACGACAACACGCCTGGTTATGAGCTGTCGTCGGTTCGTGATTCCGAGGGTGATCTAACGTTTACCGAGGTAGGCACCAACCTGCGGATTGATTTACGCAAACCCCTAAAACCCGGCGACTCGGCCGAGTTCGAAATCGATTTCGCGTTTAATATTATGGATGAAAACGCCGTTTGGGCTCGCGCGGGCTACGAGCACTTTGAGGACGACGAACGAAAGGGCGGCAACGATATATTTTTGTTGGCCCAATGGTTCCCGCGGCTGCATGCATACACCGACTACGAAGGCTGGACAAACAAAGAGTTTTTAGGGCGCGGTGAGTTCACCCTCGAGTTTGGCGACTACACGGTGAATATTACGGTTCCCGCCGATCACTTGGTGTCGTCGACGGGCGAACTTAAGAACCCGAATGACGTGCTGACAACCGTGCAACGCAAACGGTTGGAGAAGGCGCGGACGGCGAAGGCTCCGGTGTTCATTGTGACCCCCGACGAAGCGTTGGCAAACGAACGCTCAGCGGCTCGCAATGAGAAAACCTGGCATTTTCAGGCCGACAATGTACGCGATTTCGCTTGGGCGTCATCGCGAAAATTTATCTGGGATGCTCAGGGCTACCAGCAAGGTGGAAGTGTGCAGCCTGAAGTGATGGCAATGTCCTTCTACCCGAAGGAGGGCGAGCCGCTTTGGTCCAAGTACTCAACTGCGTCAGTTATTCACACAATGAAAGTCTATTCTCGATTTTCATTCGACTATCCATACCCGGTAGCGCAATCGGTTAATGGCCCGGTTGGCGGAATGGAATATCCCATGATCACGTTTAACGGTCCGCGTACAGATTTGCAGGACGACGGAGAACGCACGTATTCACTCGCTGAAAAGCGTTACCTTGTAGGCGTTATCATTCACGAAGTTGGTCATATTTATTACCCTATGATTGTTAATTCTGACGAACGTCAGTGGACATGGATGGACGAGGGTATTAACAGTTTTCTCGACGCTCTCGCTGGCTGGGAATGGGACCCGGATATCCCTTGGAACAACCAGCCGCGCGATGTCCTCGACTACATGAAGTCCGAAGATCAGGTGCCCATCATGACTCAGTCAGACTCGGTGCTGCGACTGGGTCCCAATGCGTACCACAAGCCTGCGGCCGCGTTGATGATATTGCGCGAGACGATTCTAGGGCGGGAGCTATTTGATTTTGCGTTTCGTGAGTACTCGCGGCGCTGGCGTTTTAAACGCCCCGCACCGGCTGACTTTTTCAGGACCATGGAAGAAGCGTCAGGGGTTGACCTCGATTGGTTCTGGCGGGGCTGGTTTTACTCGACTGATCACGTTGATATAAGCATCGATCGTGTCAGAAAGCTTAGACTCGACACGCTAAACCCCGACATCGACTTTGAGCGCTTTCGTATTGAAGAGGCCGACAAGCCTGACTCCGTCATTGTTCGACGCAATCGGCGTGAAGGCTCTACCTGGGTTGAGGAGAACCCGCGTATTCGTGATTTTTATGACGACAACGATCAGTTCACCGTGACAAACGTTGAGCGTAACGAATACAACAAGATGCTGTCTGAGCTGGAAGACTGGGAGCGTGAAGCGCTTGAGCGAGCGTTAGAGGAAGACAAGAACTATTATGTTCTTGATTTCAGTAATCACGGTGGGTTGGTCATGCCCATATTGCTCGAGCTCACTTATGAGGGTGGTCGAAAAGAACGTATGGATATTCCGGCTGAAATCTGGCGGCGGAACTCAAAGAACGTAAAGAAGCTCATTATTACCGACCGCGAACTCAAAGAAGTTGTGATCGACCCGAGTTGGGAAACAGCCGACACGGATATTGAGAATAATCACTATCCACGTCGCATTGTTCCGTCACGACTGGAGATTTTCAAAGCCCCTGACAAAGAAGGGTATGAGCAAAGAGATACCATGCAGGACAGTAAAACCGAGCTCGAGTCATTAGAAGACAAGGAAGACGATAAATGATCTCGCAGCTTAAATTCGCAGCACTGCTGATAAGCCTGTTCGGGGTATTGACAGTGTCTGCTCACCAGCAAAAGGAATCCATTACACGAGTTGAATTTAACGAACGCACAGGCAAACTTGAGGTAATGCATCGCTTTTCGATACACGATGTGGAGCATGCGAGTCGCCTGCTTTTTGACAAGTCGGTGAACGTGCTTGTAAGTGCCGACGATCGGCAGCTATTCGCCGACTACGCTCACAACACGTTTTCGATAGCCGATCAAACCGGTGTAGCGCTGGCGTTACAACCAGTTGGTCACGAAATAGAAGGTCGGTTTTTGTGGGTCTATGCTGAGGCGGATATGCCAAAAAAACTGTTGAAGCTGACCGTATATAACGGCGCTCTTCATGAGATATGGGCCACGCAAAGTAATCTGGTTAATGTGAAGTTGGGTAAAAGAATAAAGAGTGCCACTTTTGTTCGTGGTAGCCGGCCGACGGTAATTACGCTGTAAAAGATACGCACGCTTTAAGTCGTAAAACTTTAATTGTTCAAATAGCCTGGTATCAACGTACGCATTGTCTGTTTTTTTATACTTTAATTCTGCGAAAATCGGGATGTTCTTGATTGATTAGTACGTTTGTTTCGTAAGGCGACACGAGCGACGGGACCCACAGCACAGCAACCCCGCTTTTATCAAACCAATCATCTCCTATCTCTTGGAAGTCCGATGTTAAGATTGGGCGTATTTCATCTGAAAGCAAAAATCAGGCGGCAAGGCAAACGATTCGCCTTGCCGCCTGACTCCACTGCCTGGGTGTTAATTCGCTACGCAACCAAAGTTATTAATCACAGCAACAAAGTCTTGAAAATTAGTCACACCGTCACTGTTAACGTCAGCGCAATTGGGAGCGCCTGTGCATGCGGCAATAATGTTGAAGTCCGAAATGTCTACAGTTCCATTTGCATCCAGATCGCCGGTGCAGAGTAGTTCGGCTGCATCCACATTGTTAGGCGTTTGAACGGGTAAGCTACCAACCGAGGTTTGTAATCCCAACTGATTAGCACTGGCATACAAGCCAAACTTGCCGGTGAAATCACTTAAGAACATATCGGCTGAACTTAATCCGAAGACTCGCAGAGACGGTGATCCGGGAGCAAGACTGAACAGCACTCCGTCTATACCAGCCTGCGCGCCAGGTCCGCCACAACCGGTACTGCCTGTGGCCTGATTGTCAAACACCACTAGTGCATCAATCACGTCATTCTGGGTTAATCCCATGCTGGCTGCCAAAGCATAGGGCGTGCCGCAAGCACCTGCACCGCCTGCTGGAGCGTCGTAAATATCGGCGATTGAGAACCCAAATGGAATCAGCGCATCAGGATAGGCTGTAATGTACGTCGGCGTTGTAAACAACCCGGTGTCAGCGACCACGGTGTTGTAATCGAAGCCGTCAAGGTTGTTGTGCGTACCATTGGCAATCGTCGCCGCGACCACGTTTGGGCCCAACAGAGCACCGCTCGCGTCGGCCGGGATAGACAACGATGCTTCGTCTCTAATGAGCGTGTTGCCAGGGTTGCCGCCCACCGCTGCACCCAGGTTACCTGCAAACGGTTGCGGCAGGCTCCCCATATTGCCAATTAGTGAGGTCGGCGACATTAGAAACGTACCGCCAAAGTAAATGTCCGACGATTGCTGATTAAGCACGGTTTGCGCAGCCACGGCCGTGCCGCCGCTGCCAGTGCTGATTCGGTCTACCGAGAAGTGTATTTGATAGCTGAAGGTATCACTGATTATCGGAATAGTGGTTGTGTCTGAAAGGCCAGAAATAAACGGCAACGGACCGACTACGCCTAAAACGTTCAGCGCTCCACCCGCTGGCGTGTGGATATCGCCATCACCGATGATGGTCATCGGGTTGAAGGTTAACAGCGGCGATGGCCCAGAGGGTACACCGGGAAAGGTGGCAAAACCCCACGGGTTTTCTGCGCCGCCGCCGAGTCCCGGAAAAGTGAAGGGCGAGGGGACGAGCGGTGCCGTCGGCAGGTCGTCAAAAATAAGCGACTGTGCCAGTGTTTGGCCGCCGATCAATGTGGATGCCATTAGCATCATTAAGCTAAGTATTTTTCGCATGTTCATGAACCTCTATGTGACTGTGTGGTTCATGCAACGCTATACATTCGTCCTCTTAAGGTCGTTAAGAAGTGGTAAAGCCTGTGATTTATTCGCAGGAGTTTTGCTAGCTCATTGTTTTTCCGTCTGTTTATTAAAAGCTGGGTCGTATGATAATGATCGTGTCCGATAGTTTGGCGACATGCTCTTTAGGCTCTTTTCTTCTAAATTCACCTGGCGGCGCGCTTCGTGGGCACGGAGTAAACCAGTACTCGGGCTGTTCGATGATGATCATTTCAATACAATCAGCGGTAAAGTCATGAGGCACATTGGCGACTGAACTATGGGCAATCAGCCCAAACTCATCATAGCTACCGGGAATAACCCGCGCCGTAACCGGACTGCTTAATGTCGAGATAACGTTGTTTGAGTTGGTGGTGTAGAAGCGTTTCATTTCGTGTACTTCGGAAAAATCACGTATCGACGCAAACTGTCTCCAATATCCGGTTTTTTGCGAATAGAAGCCAAAGCCATCGCAGTTTTGTTCGTTGCCTTGCCACTGTCCAGAGATTGGAATGGTTTTCGTCCCGGCACCGGGTACCAGGTATTCTCTCCAGGCTGAATCTTCCCAAACCAGTAATGTACCGTCACTTTCATTGCCAGAACCGGCGTAAAAAATCCCTACCTGATCTTTGGCAACATCCCCTTCGCAACTCCATTTTCCGGTAATGGGGATGCCGCCGGGAATACACGGATCCGTGCACGGAATCTGCACCACGTCATATCCTTCGTCGGAAGGAATAACGAGTTGAACATCGCCCGTCAGCTTGCTGTGTAAGCCAACAAAATCACTGGAACTACCGTTCCAGTCGCCGGCAATAGGCGTGTAACTGCCATCACCAAATACAATATTGTCCGTTTGTTCGTCGTCAATTTTCCACAGACCGTCGGTGTAAATAATCATTTGGTCAGCACCCTGGCCACTAATATCGGCCCACAAAAAATGCCAGGCACCTTCGCAGGCTTGCGAGCTCGGATTGCCGTTTTCGCATGCGGTGGTGGCAGCGAAAGGGTTTGTTGAGAACAGTAGTCCTGCAACAAACATCGACAGTTTCAGTAACGAAATGTGAGCGACATGTGACTGTTTCATCGGTAACTCCTTTTCCGGTTTTGACTTCGAACAGGTCGTATACCAGACTATCATAGTAGGTTTACATGCAAGAATATGAGGCCGTTTACGTAATGAGAATATGGACAGCTCGACAGGGAACCATCAGGTAAGCGTACAACATGGCGACTTTCAACTAAGCGACTGGATTGTTAAACCCAGCCGAAATACGCTCGTGCATGGCAACAAACAGCACGTAGTTGAGCCAAAGTTAATGGCGATGCTCGAAGTGCTGGCAGCCAACCATGGACAAGTTGTCACCAAGAACGAGCTATTGGAACACGTGTGGCCCAACCGATTCGTGGTCGAGGGTGTTTTAAAAAGAGGTGTTTCAGAGCTACGTAAAATATTCAATGACGACGCGCGAGCGCCGCGATTTATTGAGACGGTCTATAAAACGGGCTATCGATTAATGGTTAAGCCTCAAGCGGTTTTGGATGCTGTGCCGGCAGGCTCGTCGCAACCTATCGCTAGACCTTATCCTGGTTTGCGATCATTTGATTTAAGCGACGACGCGGTATTTTTCGGCCGCGAAGCCGAAATCGTACGTGTTGTAAAAGCACTGGAAACACAGGCAAGTTGCGGGAGGTCTTTTGCATTGGTTGTCGGTGCCAGTGGTTGTGGGAAGTCGTCGCTTGTCATTGCCGGGGTGATGCAAGCGCTGCTAAAAGACGCGTCCCGTGCGACCGTCAGTGCGGTGCAACGATGCGAGAAAAACGTAAACGACCCTGTTGGCGGTCTGATTGATGCCCTGCAAGCTTCGCCGTTTTCCACTCTGGAAAATGCGTCAGGCCAGGCGTTGGTATTGCTGCGCGATCAACCCGAATCAGGTTTGCAAGAACTGTATCAGGTGTTGGAAAAAAACGGAAAGCATCTTGTGCTGGTCATTGATCAATTCGAACAATTGTTGCACACTCGAATTCCGCAGCAGCTTTTTACCGATTATGTGTCGCTGATTTATGGGTTGGGCCGAAGCGGGCATGTGTCGATAATTGCTACACTGCGCAGTGACTATTTACCGAAATTTTTGGAAACTCAAGCGCTAGTTGATCTAAAAAATCCCCATGGTCAGGTCGAGCTAAATTTTCCGGGGTTTGCACAGCTAGGCCGTATGATACGCTTTCCAGCACAGCTGACTAATGTGCAGTTTGAAAAAAACCAGCTCGGTGACGCTTTAGATGACGCCCTACACGACGCCGCTGCGACTCAGCCAAACTCTTTGCCTCTGTTGCAATTCACGTTGAGTGAGTTGTTCAAGCATCGGCAAGACCATGTATTAACCTGGGAAGCGTATGAAACGCTAGGTGGCCTAAACGGTTGCATCGCCAATCGAGCTGAGGCGGTTTTTGAATCGTTGCCTGTACCGGCACAAGACGCACTACCGCAAGTGTTACGCCAGCTCGTCACGCAAATAGATGTGTCGTCGTCACCTGCTAACGCACAGCAGTCATTGGCCGACTACTCTGCTTTATTACCTAACGCCAAAGAATTGGTTGATCAGTTTTTAGACGCACGATTATTTTCCAGCTATTTAAATGCACAAGGGCGTCGTGGCGTTTCGTTGGCACATGAGGCTTTACTAAGCCACTGGCCCCGGGCGCAAGCATTGTTACAAAGTGATCGGCGCTTGATTTCTGCTCACGCGAGGCTGTCTACGCAGGCAAAGCGCTGGCGCAAAGACCGTTATAAAGAGGCTTATCTTCTCGCAGAGGGCACTCCTTTAAACGAAGCGGTTGAGCTACTGGCCAATAATTTCCCTGTTAGCTCAATAGAATCTGAATTAATTAAAGATTCACAACAAAGAATCAAACGCGTGAATCGTGTGCGTCGCTTTGTGGTGGGTGTAGTAGCGGCCGTATCGCTAGCGGCAACAGTGGCTGGAGTTCAGGCCATGCTGGAGCGCTCGCGAGCGACGGCTCAGGCGGTACGTGCGACGAGAGTGTCGGAGTTTGTGACCGGTTTGTTTCGCGCAGCAGATCCTGCCAAGGCCGGTGAGACGCAATTGCGACAAATTCTCGATCGAGGTGCTGCGCAGCTCAGCCAACAGCTGTCCGTTGACGAGCCTGAAATTGCGGCCGACTATCTCGCTACCATCGGCAATGCCTATCGTGGACTTAGTAGCTATGCCGCTGCATCAAACCATTTAGAACAGGCTATAGTGCTGTATACACAAGCCGGTGCGGAAAATTCGTTAGCGGCGGCGCGTGCCAAAACCTGGCTGGCTAAAGTGCGCATCAAAACCAGAGATCTGGACAAAGCCAAAAGTTTGCTAGATGAATCTTTGCAGTTCCATAGAGAAGTCAGTTTGCAAAGCGCCGACTTTGCCGACACCACCGATACACTGGCTATGCTCCACTATCACGCCGGACAGTTTGAAATGGCGGCGCGAGCGGCGAACAGTGCACTAGCAGTGAGGCGGGATGCGTTGGGCGCGTATCATTATTCGGTTGCTGACACGCTAAATAATTTGGCGGCCATCAATATTGAGCTTAAGTTGCCCGAGCAAGCGCGACAAGGATTGCAAGAAGCAGCCGAAATTTATCGCAGACAACCTGATTCAGGCAGTTTCAAATTAGCTAATACTTTAAATAACCTGGGTGATGTAGCCACTAGTGCTGAGAATTTCGTCGCTGCAGAAAATCACTATCGTGAAGCCTTAACGTTACGACGTTCCATCTATGGCGACTCACACTCTGACACGGCGGCGGTAAAAGCTAACCTGGGTAGTTTGTTGCTGCGTTTGGGTAACGCCGAGGAGTCAAATCGATTATTGGGTGAAGCCTACACTACAGCACACAGCACGCTGGGAGACGACCACATTTACACCAGCCTGTTTGCAGTAAAATTTGCCGAGAGCAGCACAGTCGTTGGCGATCACCAACGCGCATTGGAACTATTGGGTCCATCGATAAAGGTGCTGCAGCTTCAATATGGTGAGCAAAGCTGGATAGTCGCTCGAGCGCTCAGCGTAAAAGGCGCCGCCCTGTTGGCAATGGGTCAAACCGAAGAGGCCGGTGAGCTATTGTATTCCAGTCATGAAATACTCAATCAGGCATTGGGTGACCAATCGCCCTATACACAATCGGCTCTGGCACGTTTGCAAGTTTATCGTGACAGCGTGAACTAGTCGGAAGACAGTGCCGGGTGCTTGCGTCGCGAATTTATAGAGGTGAGGTTATTGCACAGTGCCGGCACTCTACTGTTTGCCAGAACCCGCGCTTTGCACCTATTTAGTAAACGTAAAGCAAAAAAAGTAAGCGCTACTTAAAGGGCGTCCTTTCCAGCTGAGGTTTCCAGTGCCATGCCTCTGGCTGTTGCTCACACCGAGGAGTCAGTTAATCCTATGGCGCACATACGGAGACGAAGCGCGATAGTAGCATTCGACGATTCGGGGGGAATTGCGATAAAAGTGAAAATAAACCCGGTTACTACAAGAAGGACCCAAGACCCTATAAAAACACTACTAGCCAGTTGAAGATTTCCAGTCATATACGCTAACATAACCGACACACCGGCACTGATAAATCCAGAAAATACCGGGCGCTTACCAATTACGGTGATTCAATATTCTTAAAACTACTAGTTAACCAATACAGTATACCGTTTGCGTTACACACAATTGGATTCCATCCGAAAGCCCTCCGCCAACACCTAAAACGCCAGTAACTGAACTTTGCGCAGTCTCGACGTTTGTCTGCGAGCTTCCGCTAACGTACTAACCGGGTTACATTGCTGGACTCGTGCGCCTGTCCATGGTGCCCTATCGCTGTCCAACCATTGCGAAGGACCGTACGAGCGGATTCATCGGGTCGAAGATTCCGTCAGTCCATTCACGATAGCTTCGATACGCTTAATCACTTCCCACCGTTCGACAAGCAACAATTTGCCGCTGCCCGGTAGTGGAGCCATATGTCCGGCTTGGCTTATTAAAGGACGAAGTGCCGGCACCAATTTCTCGGAGTCTTTTCTGTTGGTGCGTAGTACGTAGGTCACCCATTCGGCATCGAGTAGATCCTTTTCTGTGCCGTCTACCAACCGAATGGCCTTGTTGCGAATATTGACGTTGGGAATGATGGACGTAATGTCGTCGCGGTGCACCGCAGCGAGACCATTGATATCGAGAATGTGCATTAAATCGGCTGTGTCCAGTCCATTCATCGACAAACCTGTAACGACCACATTTTTCGGAACTCGCTCTTCTATAAGGAAACGTTGCCCGGTCTTGTCTGTCACGCTCTCAAGGAGTTCTGACAACGGAACACGAACGGCGTTACTTTTGGATGATGCTTTCATTGCCGAAGAGGTATCGGCTGAGGCGGTCAATGTGAGTCCGCAGAGTAGTATCGCGGGGATAATCGCAAGTTTGCGCATTAGTAGTCTCCTTTGTTGTTTCAGTATTTGTCATTAACAATGGCGACAAGTTCCCGTTTTTCGGCCATGCTCGGGAATATTTATTCCCCGTCTCTTTTTTGAACTACCCCCAATTTCCGCGGTCACGGAGCACGAAAAAATGGGTGAAGGCGGAACTTCAGAACGCATAGAGGTTGCCAGCACCGGTATATTTCAGGTTTGTGATCCTGCTAGTGCTCTTTTTGGCCATTTCCCAGGCTTCTATTGCAGAAGAAATATCTGCAGAGAAGAGACAGGTTTTCGATGAGATGCTGGAAATAACCGGCGCTGTGCAAATTGCTGAAACAATGGGGACGTCGATTGCCAATCAAATGACCATCGCTATGTCGCAACAGGAGCAACTGAGTTCCGAACTGAGATATCGGCGTGGCATTGGTGTCCGTGAATACCAGTCTTTGCTTGGCGATTGGCCAATTGGGCCGGCCAGGACAAACGCGAGCCGTGCTTGGGGTATGCTGTTTATTCTACTTATACGCCACTTCGCGTCTACCGTTCACCAAAAACCAGAGCTTGACGGTTTCAGTTGCTCTTGGCCGAGGTCCCGTTGACACACCGCTTACCAAAAAAAAACAGCGGTCAGTGACCGCTGTTTTTTGTAAAGCATCTAACCTTTGGCTGTTTTTATCCAACGGCCAAACGTGTAGAGAGTGAAACGCTAGGCTGCTTTCTTGCGACGAGCCATGCCTAAACCTGCAATGGCAGCGCCGTATAGAAAGAATGCGCCAGGCAGTGGTACTGGTGCTGCGTTTGAGATGATGGATACGTCGTCGACAAAGAAGTTTGAGCCAGCGCCGTTCAGACCAAAGATCTCGCTGTAGAACTCAAGAGTGTAAGTGCCGCCGTCTGCAAACGCGTCAAGATTGACCGTGACAGGTGAGTAACCCAAGATTCCGTCGAACGCTCCGCCGCCGGTGTACGACCAGACTGTCGTGCCGTCGACACGTACTTCGATAAAGTCAGTATCGGAGTCGCTTAGAATGTTCTCAAACATAAAAGTCAGTTCAGCGGTGCCAACTTCAAAGGTAACGTCTTGTGAAACAGTACCGATTTCTGAGGCGCCAATGCCACCAAACCAGGCCCAAACGTCGCCGTCAGCAGGACCTGTTCCTGTGCCCGTGC
>JBGCFV010000021.1:0-13697 GCA_045107075.1 Gammaproteobacteria bacterium | reverse complement strand
CCTTTTTCGGAAATAAAGCGGACCGAAGGGAGCCATTCCGAAAAAGGACTAGTTGGTGCCAGACCGGAAACCCCGAGATGGCCAAACATCAATCCAAGAAATGGGATAAGGGCAGACTTGACCCCAAATACCCAAACGCCAGACCGGGGGTTCGGGGGCAAAGCCCCCGATAACGGGGTATGGGGGCCTAGCCCCCAAGCACCTTATTCAACCACCCACCAATATCCTGCAACTCCTCCAGACAAACCTGATGCGCCATCGGATAATCATGCCACTCAACTTCAACCCCGTTTGAAACCAGTGCATCACGACTCTGAGTGCCCATCTCAAACGTCACCATTGGATCTTGCGTCCCGTGAGCCATAAATAAAGGTGTGTGTTTATTGGCATCACTGAGTTCCGCGGCCAAACTATCTTCGAGCGCAAGGTAACTTGAAAGAACCATAATCCCGGCCAGTTTTTCGGCGTGACGTAGCCCGACCTGTAGCGCAATAACCCCACCCTGACTAAAGCCGGCGACAACAATATTAGACGTAGGAACACCTCGCTCATTCTCGCGCGCAATTAAATGCTCGATCTGGCCCTGGCTTTCTCTAACGCCCGCTTCGTCGGCACGACCGTGACGATCGAGACTCTTAATGTCGTACCAGGCACGCATGCTCATGCCACCATTTAAAGTAACGGCACGCATGTCTGAATGCGGAAACACAAAACGTATTCCCAACTCACTCGCAAGCCCAAGCTCCGGAACTACCGGTACAAAATCATTGCCGTCGGCTCCCAAACCGTGAAGCCAGATAACACTGTGGGTGCAGTCGCTGCTTGTCGTAACCGTTTCGGCGGCCAAATAATTACTCATCAACACATTCCGTTTAAAGTGAAACTCAGGCGCCGAGTGTAGAGGAAATTGTTTTCCCGATATAGAACGGTTTTGAATACACGGGCTGTAAGCGGTATCAGGTTAAACCCTGATAACCGAAGTCACTCAATCCAGTCCAGTTCAATATGAAACAAAATTTAAAAGAAATGGCTATGGAATATGACAAAGACAGCACCTATCATTGGCGCTCTAAACGCCTTATGGACATGTGCTGATGAAATGGTTTCTCGATCTCGCTACGTTTTCCAAGAGCCAACTCGAAGATTTACTTCAGCTTGCTCAACAACTCGACGTATACCCAGAACCCAACGCACTCTCCGGCAAAGTCATGACGCTTCTCATGTTGCGACACTCTTTTCATACTCGTGCGTCCATGGGCGCGGCAATGTCTCGTCTCGGCGGCAAAGTTATTAACATCGGTCCGTCTGGAACCGGTTGGGAAATAGAAACGGGTGAAGGCGCCATGGACGGAAGCTCTGCGCACCACGCACTCGAGATGGTGCCGTCAATGGGAGCCTACTCCGACGTACTCGGAATTCGCGCACCCGGCAGCTTCCGCGACCTCGCTTCCGACCTCAGAGAAGATGTGTTTACGAAACTTTGCAAAGCCTGCCCTGTCCCCATGATTAACCTTGAGTCGGCCATCAACCACCCGTGTCAAAGTCTGGGTGACTGGAAAACGCTGAACGACGCCGGCGTTCCCGAGAAAGACGGTCGCATTGTCCTGTCCTGGGCTCACAACAAAGCACCACACCCATACGGTGTCACCGCAGCGACGCTGCATATGGCTGCACTTCGCGGCATGCGCATCACCATACTTCGGCCGGACGAATACGCGTTTCCGCCGCCACTTCTGGCCAAAGCACAGCGCGCGGCGAGCGAAAACGGCGGCACCATTATGGAAACCTCTGATCGCACCAAGGCGTTTGAAGCCGCACACGTGGTCTACGCCGAATCATGGGTGTCACCAGCTCACTACGGCAACCGCCAGGCCGAACTCGAACTGCGTCAAAAATACCGCGACTGGTGCATCGACGAACTCTGGTACCGTGGCGCGGTAGAGGACGCCAAGTTTATGCACGCCCTTCCGGTTCGACGAGGCATTAGCGTCGCCGACGACATACTGGACGGCCCACGCAGCCTGGTGCTTAAACAGGCCCGTAATCGCATGCTGGCTCAAATGGCCGTTTTATACCGAATGTTGAAACGCTAGTGTCCGAAAAGAACACTATTTGGTTTGCAGAACCCAGCCTCGAAACAACGCAGTACATGCAAAAAGAGACTCTTGTGCAAACTCTCGACATAGAGCTGACCGAGTTTGGTCCGGACTATTTGCGCGGAACCATGCCTGTGACGCCGAAAGTGCATCAACCTATGGGTATTCTCCACGGCGGTGCTTCAGTCACTCTTGCGGAAACGCTTGGAAGCGTTGGCGCTGCGCTAACGCTGGACCTCAGCAAAAAACACCCGGTTGGTCTGGAAATAAATGCCAATCACATTCGACCGGTCTCCACCGGAATAGTCACCGGCACGGCCCGCCCACTGCACAAAGGCCGTAAAACGCAGGTGTGGGAGATTCAGATTCACAACGACCAGAACAAGCTCACTTGCATTTCGCGACTGACGGTTGCCATACTCGATAATTATTAAATCGAGACCGCACCATGACCGCTTCTGCTTCTGGTTTATCCAAGCGCAAACCTGTGACACTGCTGTGCGCCGTGCTGCTCGCCAGTCTGAGCGCCTGCGGGCAAATAGGTCCGCTTTACCTCCCCGAGAATGCGCCACCTGCGAGCGAGCCCGCTGACACCGAGCCGTCTGCCAAAGAAAACGATCCCGAAGACAAATCGAACCGTCTTTGATTTAATTGCGGATATTCCGCTTCACGCCTAACCGCTCTTAGCGGCTTTTTCCTCTATTCCACCCGAGTTCTTTATGGCCAAGAAATCCAAACCCCTGCTCATTCTGGTTGACGGATCGTCCTACCTGTACCGGGCATTCCACGCCCTGCCCTCTTTGACCAACTCGCAGGGCGAACCAACCGGGGCCGTGCTCGGCGTAACGAACATGCTCAACCGCCTGTTCGCCGACTACCAAACGCGCAACATTGCCGTGGTGTTTGACGCCAAAGGACCCACGTTTCGACATGAACGTTACGACCAGTACAAAGCTAATCGACCACCAATGCCCGACGAGCTGCGCTCCCAGATTGAACAAATCCACTTGATTGTCAGCGCTCTTGGGCTGCCGTTGATTCAAATACCGGGCGTTGAAGCCGACGACGTGATTGGCACTCTTGCCGTACAGGCACGCGAGGCAGGTATGCAGGTAGTGGTATCGACTGGCGATAAAGACCTCGCGCAGCTCGTCAATGAAGACGTCACGCTCGAAGACACCATGAAAAATGCCGTAACCGACATGGACGCCGTTGTCGAGAAATTCGGCGTTCGAGCCGATCAAGTTATCGATTACCTGGGGCTTGTCGGTGACACCTCCGACAACATTCCAGGGGTGCCAAAAGTAGGGCCTAAAACCGCGTCAAAATGGCTAAACGAATACGATACGATTGACGGCGTAATTGAGAACAGCGAAGCCATCAAAGGCAAGGTAGGTGAAAGCCTGCGTGAACATATTGAACAGCTCCGTCTGTCGCAGGAACTCGCCACCATCAAACTCGATGTTGAGCTGGACGTTAAACCCGAAGACTTGAGCGTAGGCACGACCGACGTCGCCACACTGCACGAACTGTACAGCAAGCTTGAGTTTAAAACGCTGCTGCGCGGCCTGCCTGAAGCGGGCGACATTCCGGGCGAGGTCAACGTCGACGCTCCGGAAACTCGTTACGAAATCGTGCTGACCCAGAAAGACTTCGCGCCGTGGCTGGAACGATTAAAAAAGGCCGACAAGTTCGCCTTTGACACGGAGACCACGAGTCTAAACTACATGGAAGCCGAAATTGTTGGCGTGTCGTTTTGCGTAGAGCCCGGCCACGCGGCCTACGTTCCGGTGGCACACTCCTATATCGACGCACCAGAACAACTCGACCGCGATTACGTATTGGGAGAGCTCAAGCCGTTACTTGAAGACGCACATGTGGCCAAAATTGGGCACCACCTGAAGTACGACGCGCACGTGCTGCGTAACTACAGCATAGAGCTACGCGGCATCGACTTCGACACCATGCTTGAGTCTTACGTATTCAACTCAACGGCGACCCGTCACGACATGGACAGCGTCGCCAAGCGCTATCTTGGCGTAGAGACGATTCACTACGAAGACGTAGCCGGCAAAGGAGCCAAACAAATTACCTTTGATCAGGTGTCTCTTGAAACAGCCGGTCCCTATGCCGCAGAAGATGCCGACATCACGCTGCGACTGCATGAAGAAATCTGGCCCAAACTTGAAGCCATGGACGATTTGCTGAAGGTCTACGAAGACATCGAGCGACCGCTCGTTCCGATCTTGCTCGACATGGAGCACAACGGCGTGCTGCTGGACATCGACATGCTGAACGAACTCAGCGTTGAATTTGCCAGCATTATGCAAAAGCTTGAAACCGAAGCCTTTAACGCCGCCGGGCAGGAATTTAATTTAGGTTCGCCCAAACAGCTTCAGGAAATATTGTTCGAGAAACAAGGCTTACCCGTCATTCGCAAAACACCCAAGGGACAGCCGTCGACCGCGGAGGACGTTCTGGTCGAACTCGCTTTGGACTACCCACTGCCTCAGCTCATTCTGGATTACCGCAGCCTGAGCAAACTGAAGAGCACGTACACCGACAAACTTCCGGTGCAGGCCAATACGAACAGTAGCCGCGTCCATACCTCTTACCATCAGGCCGTCGCCGCAACCGGGAGGCTGTCATCTTCCGATCCTAACCTTCAGAACATTCCCATTCGCTCGCCGCAGGGCAGACGAATTCGTCAGGCGTTTATTGCGCCAAAAGGCTACACGCTTCTCGCCGCTGACTACTCGCAAATCGAGCTGCGTATTATGGCGCACCTGTCCGGTGACGAAGGCTTAACGAGCGCGTTCGCCGAAGACCGCGACGTACACAGCGCCACGGCGGCCGAAGTGTTTGGTACGCCACTAGACGCCGTGACAGTAGACCAGCGTCGATCTGCTAAAGCGATTAACTTCGGTCTTATTTACGGTATGTCCGCGTTTGGTCTCGCCAAGCAGTTAAACATTACGCGTCACGCCGCTCAGGAGTACGTGAACGTTTATTTTGAACGCTATCCCGGTGTTCAAAACTACATGGATAGAACACGCGATCAGGCTAAAGAAAACGGTTACGTGGAAACCGTGTTTGGCCGTCGTCTGTATTTGCCTGATATCAATGCCCGCAACGGACAGCGTCGTCAGTACGCAGAGCGAAGCGCCATCAACGCGCCCATGCAGGGCACGGCTGCCGACATCATTAAACTGGCCATGCTGTCTGTACACGACTGGCTTAAGAGCTCCGACGTCAACGCCCGACTTCTTATGCAGGTGCACGACGAACTGGTACTGGAAGTGGCCACGGACCAAATCGAAAACGTAAAAAATGAAGTGATTCAACTCATGTGTGGCGCTGCCAGCCTTAACGTGCCACTGAAAGTAGACGCCGGTACGGGCGCAAATTGGGACGAAGCGCACTAGCCTGCGATAGAGCACTTGGCGGACGCTAATTGTCTCAATATAATTTATTGATTTTAATAAAAAATAAGAGATATCTTCAGAATTCGGAACTAAAGCCGTAACGCTTACTCAAAGTATTAAGCGTGTGATGACGCTAGTCCGCTGCCCTCCCTGTGCGGACGTTTACCCGGCAACCCCATGCCGGGTGCAGGTTAACCCCGGCGCCTCCCCTAATCGGCGCTGGGGTTTCTTATTTCTGGAAGGTCTAAAAGCAAGGCCATGAAGTCGCTTTTTGCTCTGATCCAATCCTATTCTTATCAACCGCTTAACTTTCTGGCGGCGTGATTTGGAACTAAAGCCAAACAACTTACTCAAAGTTTTTAAGCGTGTGATGACGTGAGTCCGCTACCCTCCCTGAGCGGACAAATAGTCCGGCCCCCCATGCCGGATGCAGGTTAACCCCGGCGCCTCCCCTAATCGGTGTCGGGGTTTTTTATTGGATTATTGTCTAGTCACCTTAGTCGGACGAAGAGGGTTTTTTACTTTCCGGAAGGTGCAAAAGTGAAGCCAGCACTTCCCTCGCCTCATCGACGCCCTGTTTCTTCAAAGCGGAGAACAACTGAATGCTGACACCTTCCGCCAATTGTTTGCGCGTTTGCTGAAAGCTTTTAGCGGCGGCGCCCCTGCTGAGCTTGTCACTTTTGGTTAACAAAATATGAACCGGGCACTCAGCCTCAACGGCGTATTCCAGCATCTGTCTGTCATACGGCATCAACGGACGTCTTGAGTCCATCATAACTATCAGACCGGACAAGCACTTACGATGCTCGAAGTAGTCGCCCATCAACTCTTGCCAGTGCCGCTGCACGTTTTTCGGAGCCTTGGCGAAGCCGTATCCTGGTAAATCGACCAGTCGGCGACTGTCAGGTAGTTCGAAAAAATTGATGAGTTGCGTGCGTCCGGGCGTTTTACTCGTACGCGCAAGCCCGCGTCTTTGCGTCAATACGTTAATTGCTGTCGATTTACCCGCATTTGAGCGGCCCGCAAAGGCAACTTCGTGCCCTTCATCAGGCGGGAAACCCCCGATATCGTTGGCACTTTTTAAAAATTGGACTGTCTGAAATCTGGACATAAGGGTATCTAGGGCGAGGCGAATCAATAGTGTACAATGCCGAGCTAACGTCGGTCCTGCAACGCAACTTAGCACGGTCGGCCGCCTTTATGCCCGCTTTTGGAGGAACCACGCCGTGATGCGTTTTTTATTAATATTTGCCGTAGCAACTTTCGCTCATAGCACGACCGCCGCCGATATGACCGGTGACGCGGATGCTGGCAAAATCAAAGCCGCTGTATGCGGTGCCTGTCATGGATCTGACGGCAACAGCATTAACCCGGAGTGGCCTAATCTTGCTGGCCAACACCCTGCGTACATTGTCTCGCGTTTGAAGGCCTACAAGTCTGGAGAAGGTTTTGAAAAAGCCTCCGGAGTTTACGGCGCTAACGTCTCCGTCATGAAAGCGCAGGCTGCTGGATTGAGCGAACAGGACATGCACAATGTGGCTGCATACTTTGCTTCTCAGACCGTCAAGCCAGGCGAAGCCGATCCGGCTCTTGTCGAACTGGGTGGTCAGCTATACCGACTCGGCAATGAAGACACAAACGTGCCTTCCTGCGCCGCCTGTCACGGACCTAAAGGTGCTGGTAATCCGAAAGCCATGATGCCCGCGGTCGCCGGCCAGCGAAGCACCTACACAGTTAACCAGCTCAACGCGTTTGCCAAAGGCATGCGTCATGGCGGCATCAACAACATGATGCACGGCGTAGCCACCGCAATGAGCGACGAAGAAATTAAAGCCGTTGCATCATTTTTAGAAGGCCTTCACTAAGCCACTACCTTGCGGTAATGACTTGTGAACACGTTTTAAAACGATCAACGAAACAACGTATTCGACCCGGAGTAGTAAGATGAAAAAAAGCGTACTTGTTAGCATTCTGCTGACGTTTAGTCTGACAGCTTGTGGAGCAGACAGTGCGAGTAACACCGCCGCCAATGCCGCCACCGACGCCAAACAAATGGCGAGCGCTGCTGCGGAAACGGTCATGGCCAGCACGACTAAAATCAGCCCGTCTTCAATTGAAGCGCTTGAGAAAATGGGACCTGAAGCTGGCAGAGCCAACTTTGACGCTGCGGCCGTTGTCGCTCAGTTTAAAGACGAATTTGTCGCTGGCAAGGACTACCAGGTGCTAGCCCCGGCGCAGCCTACCAGCAGCGACCCGGAGAATATCGAAGTAGCCGAAGTCTTCATGTACAGCTGCCCGCACTGCTACAACTTTGAACCTTTCATTAAAACGTGGCTGAACGACTCAAAGCCGGTTGGCGTTAACTTTCTACGCATTCCAGCACAGTTCAACCGACCAGCACAGCTTCACGCGGCAGCTTACTACGCAGCCGAAGCGTTGGGTGTTGGCGAGCAGGTTCACCTGCCGTTGTTCAAAGCCATTCACGGCAACCGCAACCCGCTGAACTCCGAAGGTGCTATTAAGAAAATCTTCACCGAAAACGGCGTTGACGGTAACGACTTTGACAAGGCCTTTTCGTCTTTCGATGTTGACA
Source organism: Gammaproteobacteria bacterium (assembly GCA_045107075.1). Classification (GTDB taxonomy): domain Bacteria; phylum Pseudomonadota; class Gammaproteobacteria; order Steroidobacterales; family SZUA-146; genus SZUA-146. The sequence continues at coordinate 5,583 of JBGCFV010000021.1, read as the reverse complement.
CCAAGACTCGTCAAGCGGCCAACCTGAACAAACGTTACAAGATTCAGAGTGTTCCTACTCTAATCATTAACGGTCGTTACCAGACGTCAGGCATCATGGCCAAGTCTAACGAGCGCTTGAAAAACATTGTTAACTACCTCGTTGCCAAAGAGATGACCGAGCGCTAAATCACGCCGGACACAACATCTGAATAGAACGCCTTGAACCTTTGGGTCCAAGGCGTTTTTTTTCGCCTGAAGAAAGATTGAAATGAGAGTAGAGGTGCTTGCACTTACCGGCATAGCAGTCCTCGCGCACACGGTCATCGCGAGCGCGTAGCGCGCGGCAATCTCGTGACGATGCCACGACCTGTCTTGATGAGTTGACTCGAAGAAACCTGAATGAGATTGCCACACCCGCTGCGCGGGTTCGCAATGACAAGACCCCTATGTTCGGTTAGCGAGGTCTTCGTTAACAATGCGCCAGCGGTTATCGCTTCCGCGGCGCCAGTACTGGCGTTTGTTCGCGGTACCATTGAAGTTGTTACTTTCGTAGTGCTGCTTAAACGTAACAACCATCAGATCATCTTCGTCCGGGTAGCCAAAGATACTTATGTCGTTGAGCTCCACAGCAATATTGGTTTTGTTCTTGTTTACGCGACGTTTGTAGTCTCGCCACGCGTCTATGGACATTTTGCTTCCCACAAACTCGTCGTCGTAGTGAGACAAGTATTTTTCGACATCACCGCTTTCCCAGTCGTATCGCCACTGCTCGATTATGCGCGCCGCTTCAGCACGCCGAGTTAGCAACTCGCCGTATTCAACCCACTCAGCGCCTTCACCAATAACGACTGGTGTCTTGCCTGGTTCCATGAGAGGAGAGAGCTGTTGCAGCTCTTCGTTAATCAGGGCGACGCAGCCGTCACTGTCTTGCGGAGGGCGACTGTATGACCGGCTGGCAACGCCGTGCAGCCAGATTCCGCTGCCAGTGCGCTGATGACGACGATCCCAGGCATTTGGATAATCAACTGGAAAAGCAACCGGTCCATATTTGTCTGGTAGCGACTCGCCCGGCAGGCGCTCTGTGACTACATACACACCAAGCGGTGTGCGTTTGTCGCCTTTGCGGCGCTTGCGTGAACCGTTTTTACCAATTGAGATGTAGTAGTCGCCCACCAGCTTGGGATCGCCTTCGTTGTTCGCAAACACGTACAAACGGGACTTTAGTGTGTCGATGTAAATTGCATGACGATGATGATCGGCCAGCTGCAACAGAGGTGCAGGAACGCGCTCTCCGGGCTCAAACGAGGTACCGGCTACGCGCTGTCGCGCCTCGGCCATTAAGCGCTCAATGTCTTTACGTGCGCCGGCATCTTCGGTGACGATGTTTGGCATGCGGCCGCCAATGCTGGCCAAAATATCACCGCGGACAAGATGAGCCAGTCGAAACGTAGGCTTTTGTTCCACGAGATTATCGACATGTTCGAGAGCTCGCTCGGTATCACCAGCGCGTAGCGCTGTTAGAGCGTCAAGTAGCATGTCTTCGGGTGTTTGCATGGCACGAACGACGCGCGCCGCGTTAGACGGCAGCGCCACCATGGCGAGCTGTTCACTGGCCCCTGGAGAAGGCGCCGTACTAGCGACAGGCATACCCAGCCCGATAACCAGCAGTGCCGCGATTAACAGAATTCTAAAGCCAAAGGTCACGATGCAAATCTATCCGTATTACTGAGACACTTCGCTGACAATTCGCCACTGGCCATCGGACTTGATCATTACCAGTTCCTTGATGACTTCGTCTCGATAGTTGTCAGAACGATATTTTTGCTTAAACATTGCGCGCGCCGAAGATGCACTGTTGAAGTCGACCTGAATGTCAGACAACTCCACTTCGATAACGCTGGGTTTGGTCAGACGGTCACGACGATAGCTGGCCCATGCCGCGTAGCTCGCGCCATTGCTCGGCCGGAAAGTCGGTGAGTACCTGGCGAGATAGCCTTCAACGTCTTGAGACGCCCATGCGTTCGCCCAGCCTCGGATGGCGGTCTCTACGGCTAGAGGGTTCGGCGAGGCCGGTTCAGTTACCACTGGCTGAGTGACCACTGGCTGGGTCACAACCGGTTCGGGAGCAGGCTCGGGCGGAGGTGCTGTCGACGCCACCACCGGCTGTTCGACTACCGGAGCTGGACGAGGACGAGGGTTGGGACGCGTTGCCGGGACGGTTCGCGGAGGCTCTGGAGAGGTCGAAGCCAAAACGGGCTGGTCAGTCACGCCCGGTACCGCAAACAACCCGTTGACGGCAGACAACTTCAGTCGGGCTGAGTCGTTAGCCCGGTCTTGCTCGAGCGCGCGATCGTAAGCCATGCCGGCCATACGAGCGTACAGGTCACCCAGGTTTTCGTGAGCAGTGGAGTAACTTGGGTGCGTCTGAATCGCGGCTAGAAGCGCTTCGCGCGACTTGTCGAACTCACCGCGTTCCGCAAACAACACGGCCAGATTATTCCACGGCTCGGGAAGCTCAGGATAATCCTGAGTTAAAGACGCGAAGGTCTCGATTGCTTTGTCAGCGTCCCCTGATTCAGCAAAAATAATGCCTTTCAGAAACCGCAATTCAGCGTTCTTGGGCTTATCAGCCAGCAGATCGTTAACTTTGGCAAGCGCCTCAGAACTACGTCCTTGCTCATAAAGTCGCTGCGCGTCTTCCAACGACGCATACACACTCACCATGCCAAACGATAAGGCCACCAAAATCAGACGGATACAGACCTTCTTCATGTAACTATCACCACGCTCGGGAATTCAAAAACAGGCACATTCTTGCCGGTGCTAAGCTTAGCAGGAAATGAGCACACATGGCATAATTTTGACAACAAACTTCAATGACTTCCACTGCTTAGCGAGACGTCGTAAGAAACCACGAGCACCATATGTCAGACTCTGATGAACATCTTCAAAACGAGATCGATTTCCAGCTTCAATAAACCGCCCTAACGAATCCGGTATTCGAATAAGCCTAATAGACTGCAACACGTTATTGGACGAACGCACAACGCCAGCCATGTGGTTTCAAACCACGCTTTAGGATCCTGAATGAACGCTACTCTCTCCCGTTTTCGTCCCGTCATCATGCTGATACTGTTTATCTGGGCCATACATCTTGTCAATGTAGTCACCGGTGGCTGGCTGTATTTTCTGGGCATCGAACCGCGTCAGATTCGCGGTCTCGACGGTGTGCTTGCCGCGCCCTTTCTGCACGGCAGCTTCAACCATCTACTCTCAAATACAACCGGGTTAGCGATATTGGGCGTGCTCATCTGCAGCTTCAAAAGCGCCACATTCTGGCGCGTAACGGCTTTTGTCACGGTAATAGCCGGCCTGGGTACCTGGGCGCTCGCGCGTGAGGGACTGCATCTGGGTGCCAGCTCTCTGGTGTTTGGGTATTTTGGCTATCTGGTAATGCGCGGACTGGTTGAAAGAACATTCATTTCGGTCGTTGTTGCAGCTGTCGTCGCCGTCACATACGGCGGCCTTCTTTACGGCGTCTTACCCAATCAGACCGGCATTTCCTGGGAAGGTCATCTATTTGGTTTTCTGGCGGGTCTGCTTGCGGCCAGATGGCGCATTCACCTGAATTCAGAGCCTGCTTCACGACGCCGGTAGCCCCGAACCGATCTATTCACATCCTCATCGCTGTTAAGTGAGTAGTCTTCACAGGTGAAAACTACAACCGCATTCAGTAAGCTATGCGACCGCCCGACAACAAGTTTTATCAGGTAGCAAACTCATGAACACGTATCGCCCACCCCTCAAAGACATGCAGTTCGTTTTGGACGAACTGGTCGACTTCGAATCGCTTCGCACTGTACCGCAGTTCAGCGAGCTCGATTCCGATCTCGTTGGCAGCCTCCTGGAAGAGGCCGGCAAACTGGCCGTAGAGGCGGTCGCCCCGTGCTACAACGATGGCGATAGCGTCGGCGCTCAAATTCACGATGGCAATGTAACCGCCGCGCCCGGTTTTAAAGAAGCCTACGAAGCGTTTGTTGAAGGCGGATGGCCCAGCATCTCATTCAACCCCGACTTCGGTGGGCAGGGCCTGCCGTCTTTGCTGTCTTTTTCAGTTGACGAAATGCTCAACTCAGCCAATATGGCTTTCGCGCTATGCCCCATGCTCACCCAGGCGTGCGTTGAGTCTCTCGACAAGCACGGCAGCGAGTCACTTAAACAGACTTATTTAGGCAACCTCATCAGCGGTACGTGGACCGGTGCGATGGACCTGACCGAACCGCAGGCCGGCTCTAATCTGGCTGCCATTCGCGCGAGCGCCAAGCCTCGTGACGACCACTTTCTTTTGAGCGGCACCAAAATCTATATTAGCTGGGGCGATCACGGCATGGCCGAAAACGTTCTCCACATGGTACTCGCCCGACTGCCCGACGCACCTCCGGGCGTAAAAGGCATTTCACTCTTTCTGGTACCTAAATATCTGGTCAACGACGACGGCTCGCTGGGAGCACGAAACGATTTCCGTCCTATCAGCATCGAACACAAAATGGGCATTCACGGCAGCCCCACCTGCGTCATGGAATTCGGCGCTGACGAGGGCGCTGTCGGTTACATGGTGGGTGCGCCCAACGAAGGTCTGAAATGCATGTTCACAATGATGAACAACGCCAGGCTTAAGGTGGGTCTCGAAGGACTTGGCATAGCTGAAAAAGCCTATCAGCACGCTCGCCGATACGCATTTGATCGCATTCAGGGCCGACCACCCGGCGGTACCGACAAGTCGCCGATTGCCGGACACCCCGACGTTCGCCGCATGCTTATGCTGCAAAAATCGGTCAGCGAAGCCATGCGTGTCATGTGCTACACCGCAGGTGCTGACACCGATCGCTCCGAGCATCTGGCCGACGCTGTTCAGCGTGAAGCCTACGAAGCTCGCGTAGCCCTAATGGTGCCTATGGTCAAAGCCTGGTGCACCGAACTGTGTCAGGAAATGGCGTCCATTGGCATCCAGATTCACGGCGGCATGGGCTTCATCGAAGAAACCGGTGCCGCGCCTATTTACCGGGACGCGCGCATCACCACCATATACGAAGGTACAACCGGCATTCAGGCGCAGGACCTGGCCGGACGTAAAATTATTCGGGACAACGGCAAAGCCGTGACCGCGCTTATGGCCGATATTCAAACAACCGTAGTCGCCCTGACCAAAGCGGGCATGAGCACTCAGGCCCAGCAGCTTGGACAAGGTAATGACGTGATGAAAACGGCCGTAGAATGGCTGTTGGAAAATTACGCCGACGACCAGTTTGCACCGAACGCTGTTTGCTACAACTTATTAATGGCTTGCAGCACAGTCGTAGCGGCCTGGGGCATGGCTCGCTCCATGTTAGCAGCCAAAGCCAGACTGGACGGCGGCGACAGCGACACCGTATTTCTAAACGGCAAGCTGGTCACCGCGCGCTTCTTTCTCGACAACGTGTTGCCGCGTGCCGGGGCCTTTGCGCAGGCGGTAACGGCCGGTTCAACCAATATTATGGGACTGAGTGACGAGCAGTTCTGATCAAAGCGCGAAGCAGGCAAGCGACCTGAACTTCGGCCTGTT
>JBGCFV010000020.1:0-105988 GCA_045107075.1 Gammaproteobacteria bacterium | reverse complement strand
TGTCACCAGCTTAACAAATTCCATTGAAACTCTCCCGCCGAACGTGGCTCTCATGTCCTGTTGAATCGATGTCTGTATAACTATTAAGATCAGCCGCGGCTCGAGGCGGCCTGAAGCGGAAGACGTGCATGACCGTCGGTTGCATCGATTTGTTATGTGTTCCGTTTGACACTAAACCAAGTCCCAGAGAAATACGAAAACGCAGAAAGCGAAATTGCAATTAAAATTGGCAACCAACCACTTGTGCTTCTTAAGATGCTATCAGAAATAGGACTAAGTAGAATGGCTAATAAGTTTATTGCTCCGAAGGCGAAATAGACTGAACGATTACTACTAGCGGCCAGGAAAGAAACCACGCAAAGCAAAGGGAATGCGAGAAAAACCATAGGCGTAAATGGCGCCGGAGCACCAAATAGGACGATTAGGGACAGAATTAAAAGCAGGGTAAAAGTTATCATGCTAGGTCAGATCAATGGTTTTAGAACATATAACTATAAATCAACGGAAGAAGTCTTAATAAAAATCGGATATCTAAAATCATAAAAACCAGCCAACCGTCATCAGAAAAAGAAGAAAGATCCAAAAAACCCGAGAAACCGGAAGAAACAAGTTTCTAAAGAATTAATATCGCCATCAATAATCAACCAATTGTCGAGATATCGCAAAGTATATCCAGCAACGAAAAGCCGACTACTTACGAATATTAATAGGACACTTAAGGGCGTAACCGCATACGCTATTGATTTAGATAGAAAATACTAATCCAATAAGCAAGGCAAATATCAATATGCCGACTCACACATAAGGAAAAACACTTGTATGCGATCAGTCAATCTTGAATACAAACAGCAGTAGCGACTACCGTTGCCGAGAAAAATAGCGGCAAGCACACCCAGAACTTCAAACTACCCGCTTGCGTACGGCCCCATCAAGGCACCCAACTACTCCACCAAACACTAACGCTCGCTCGAAGCCGGCTCAGACAAACGCTTGTAGTTACCCGCCGTTGGCTCGTCACCAAACTCAAACACTAGGCATTTATACGTGTTCTCATCCGGTCCGTTTTCCATGTACTGACCAGGCCTGAGCTGCAGCGCGTTATCTACCGTGCACTCTTGCTTCAGAAGTAACTCGTGCGCTTCGGTGCGGGGTCCGAGAGGCTGTCCACTCAGTAAAGATCCGGTTCGCCCGTAGCGTGTGGTCATGGGGAAAAAACGGCGAAACGCATCAAGCGCTGCACCGTGATAAATGCTGGCGTGCGTTTCACGGTCACCGCGTGCGAAGTACGTCCATTCAAGCGACGAAGGGCTACCTTGCTCTAGAGCTTCAATCAGTAGATCGACACCTTGCTGATGCCGAAACCCTTCGTCGGCCGATGTGATGTACAAGCGCTTTTTGTTGTTTGGTAACTTCGCAAGATAGCTGGACGCTTCACGACCGTACTTCATTTCTTCCCACCAAAGAGATGGCGTAATAGCAATGTAGTCGTCGAACAAATCCGGTTCGGTAAAGAGTGTTTCAATAATAAAAAGCCCCGCCAGCGACTCACCCATAATGGCGGCGTGCGACGTGGTTCTGTACTTATTATTTACCCAGGTCATAACGTCTTGGCGAATGAAACGACGAAACACAGCTGAGCCGCCTGGCTTCTCACCAAGCTCGGCCACATAGGTTTCAACGTCGGTTGCCGGCGGCACAATTTGATGTCGTCGATTAACGGTTTCTATGCCAACCAGAATAAATGGTGCGAACGTCCAGTTCATATCCCGGCTTTGGGTCAAACCGGCTAGATGAGGAAAGTCTTGCTCAGGTCCGCCGTCGACAACGTAGACCACAGGATAGTGTGCGTCAGGTTCCGAAGCGTATGCCGCAGGTAAGCGTACCGAAATGCGCCTCTTGGTTTGGAACACAGATGAGTCAATGTAAAACGACCGCCCCACCTCTATAGGTGTACCCTCGGCTATACGTGTACCCTCCGCCTGCTCAAGCGCCAGGTTCTCGTCCGCTTCTGCATGAACGTGACGGGTAGAGGTACACGAGCTGAGCAAGTAACTTGTGCACAGAACAAACATTGATAAAAGAACAGTCACTCGCTTTCGTTCAAGCGATATAAGACGTCGGAACATCACAGAGTAACTCCTGTTTTCGTTCAAGCGTTACAAGACGTCGAGACATCACAAAGTAACTCCTCGAGATGGTTGCACGTAAATCTGGGGCACGTCTCGGCCAGCTAAAAAAATTCCACGCAAAACAGTAAAGAGTTAGGCAAGGCCTCAGTAGAAAAGCGCATAACGCCTTAAACAAGTTTTAACCGCTTAGCCGGTGTAAGCCATCACACTCTGCAATGGTAAGTCGATTAACTTACTGACCGTACTTCATGCATTCAATGTACTTTCTTACCGTGTTGGAAAGACCGTACTTGAGTGCGTCGGAAGTCAGAGCGTGACCAATTGACACTTCGAGAACGTCAGGTATCTGTAGAAATTCAGCCAAGTTGTCCAAATTAAGATCGTGCCCGGCATTAACGCCAAGCCCCAGTTCCTGCGCTTTGGCAGCGGCTGAAGCGTAGCGCTTAAGAACTTTCTCGTGCTCAACCGTGCCGTAGGCAATGGCGTAGTCTTCGGTGTAGAGCTCAACGCGGTCCGCACCAAGCTTTTCAACCAGCTCGAATTCGTCTGAGTCCGGGTCCATGAACAGGCTTACGCGGCATCCGAGGTTTTTGAGCTCCCCAATAGCGCGCTCCAACTGCTCTTTGTTACGCTCTACGCGCCAGCCCTGATTAGACGTAATTTGATCGACGCTGTCAGGAACCAGCGTGGCCTGAGCCGGGCGCACTTCTCTGACAAGCGACAAGAACCCGGGGTAGTCGCCCATCGCGCCCTCAAACGGGTTGCCTTCAATGTTGTATTCAACCGTTACGGCGTCGGCTATGGCACGTACATCGTTCGGCCGAATGTGACGAAGGTCTGGCCTGGGATGCACGGTGATACCGTCAGCTCCGGCGTCAATGCACGTTTGTACCGCCCAAAGAACATCGGGATCATTGCCACCGCGAGCGTTTCGCAGCCAGGCTATCTTGTTTACGTTTACACTTAATGCTGTCATAGCTTGAGAATAGCCGAAATTGGGGCCGGGTAGAACCACAAACGTCCCACATCAACAATTGTCATAGCTTGGCAAGCTCTTCCCTCTCACGGGAACGTGAGCAACGCACTCGCTCGGCGTCACACACCATGCAACCAAACGCATCGCCCGAACTGCCAACCGGACCTACAATTCGTAGCCGCGTTCGCCGTGCAGCGCAACATCCAAACCTTCCGTTTCTTCTTCGTCGGTCACCCTTAACGGCACCACAAAACCAATAAGTTTGAGCAGCACAAAGGTAATGACGCCGCACCACACAAGCGTGGCGAGACACCCAATAACCTGAACACCGAACTGACTGGCAATGGTCGTACCTTCATCAAGCCCCAGCCCACCAAACGTCTTGGAGGAAAACACGGCCGTGAGCAGAATCCCGAGGAAGCCCCCTACCCCGTGGACCGGAAACACGTCGAGAGAATCGTCAATCTCAAGCTTGCGCTTGATAAATTGTGTCGCGAAATAACACACCACACCCGCGGTCAGGCCAATCACAATGGCACCAAGAGGACCCACGTAGCCAGACGCGGGCGTAATCGTGCCTAAACCGGCTACCATGCCGGTGACAATGCCCAAAACGCTGGGCTTTTTATATCGCAGCCATTCCATTGCCATCCAGGACAGTGCGCCACCCGCTGCGCCAAGGTGCGTCACCAACATTGCCATTCCGGCTCCGTGGCCAGCGGTTAACGCGCTACCGGCATTAAAGCCAAACCAGCCAACCCATAGCATTGCGGCACCTGTGACGGTCATGGGCAGATTATGTGGCGGCATGGGTTTCTTCGGAAAACCGCGGCGGTTACCAATCATGAGGGCGGCAATAAGCGCCGCAACACCGGCGTTAATGTGCACCACGGCACCGCCAGCAAAATCGCGAAAACCAAGTTCCGCCAGCCAGCCGCCGCCCCAAACCCAGTGGGTCACGGGAATATAAACGAGCAGCAACCACATGACCGAGAACAACAGCAGCGCTGAAAAGCGCATGCGTTCCGCCACCGCACCGACGATCAATGCAGGCGTAATGATGGCGAAGGTCATTTGGAACATCACGAAAACCGATTCAGGAATGGAGCCAGAATTACTGTTTAGGTCGACGCCCTTCAGAAAGGCCTTGGACAAATCCCCAATGTAGGCGCCGGATCCGGAAAACGCGAGCGAGTAACCTACGGCAACCCAAATTAAAGACACCAGACAGCAAATGGCAAAGCACTGCATTAGGAGACTTAAAATATTATGGTTTCGAACCAGCCCACCGTAAAACAACGCAAGACCGGGCAGTGTCATAAAGAGCACGAGCGCCGTTGAGGTCAACATCCACGCGGTGTCCCCGCTGTCGATTCCAGAGCTTGCCAAAACGGTTACCGGTGCCGCGGCCATTCCGATCATTAGACTTTTTATCCACATTCTCACGCAGGCTCTCCAAATCGATATTACGCATTAAAAAGATGCACGGATTGTGGGCAATTGGACTAGATGCATCAAGTTGAAGCAGCTTTACACAAAATGCACTGGATTGGGGAGCAATACGCACCGAAATAGGGCGGAAATGGGCAGAAAGAAAAACGCAGGGAAATATCGCAAGCTACTGTTTTTAATAAAACAGCTGACTTGGATCCGTACGTAAACAGTCGTGGTAACAGCACCCAAAATAATAACGCACCGTTTCGGGTAGGTAAGCAGATCTGAACCGGCCATTAAAGTGCGCTGGAAAACGCAGCTCGGCAAATGAGTTTTTGTTCTTTGTCTGACCGGCAAAACGTCCAGGTCAATTACAGACACGCGCCATTACCAATTACCCGATGAAAGGGTGTTATCAAGTTGATCAGATTTGGGTGGGAGTTGCGAAATGGTGGGCCGTGTTGGGCTCGAACCAACGACCAATGGATTAAAAGTCCAGTGCTCTACCAACTGAGCTAACGGCCCATTTCGTCTTTGAGTGCGGCATAATACCCCACTGTGATTAAAAAACAAGACGATTTATCGTCTCACCTTAACGACTCATCTGTAGCAAGTCGGATCAGCGACTCCGGCGTCCTCAAAACCCTGTCGGCGCAGTCGACAGGAATCGCACACGCCGCATGCCGCGCCTTCGTCGTCAGCCTGATAACACGAAACTGTCGTAGCGTAATTGATGCCTAATTTTAGCCCTGTGCGAATAATATCGGCCTTGGTCATGGCGATGAGCGGTGCCTCAATATGCATCGCCTGGCCTTCCACCGCCGCCTTCGTGGCCACGTTGGCCAGGCGCTCAAAGGCCTCAATAAATTCAGGGCGGCAGTCCGGATAACCCGAGTAATCAACCGCATTTGCGCCAATGAAAATGTAGTTTGCCTCAAGAGTTTCAGCGTAGCCGAGCGCAAGCGAGAGCATTACGGTGTTGCGGGCCGGAACATAGGTAACAGGAATGCCAGTCGACTCGTGCTCAGGCACGGCAATGGCCGCTTCGGTTAAGGCTGAGCCACCAATCGCGGTGAGATCAACACCCACTACTCTGTGCCCCGCTACCTTCAAAGAACGCCCAATAGCGCGTGCAGCATCCAGCTCCGCACTGTGTCGTTGGCCATAGTCAATCGACAGCGCATAGCACTCGTGGCCGGCCTCTTGCGCCATAGCCAACGCGGTAACCGAATCGAGACCTCCAGACAGCAGTACGACGGCACGCTGGCTCGAGTAGTTTTCTGTATCTGTTTGGGACATGTTATTTCGCTAGCAACCTAATCGTATTCATTTTGAGTTTAGTGCGGCCATTGTCAGGCGACCGCCGCAATTAAACAACCGCCGGGACCGCACCCGCTGAAGCGCTTATCGACCCGGCTCGTCGTTCCATAGAATTTTATGCAGCTGCATTTGAAAACGCACCGGCAGCGCATCAGCCACTATCCAGTCGGCCAGTTCTCGATGAGGCAGCTGAAGATGGCTGGCTGAAAACCACACTGTGCAGGTCTTGGTCAGATCGTGTTCTTTTACAAAGGCGACAGCCCACTCGTAGTCGGCTCGATTACAAATGACAAACTTGACCTGGTCGTGGGAGCTGAGCAACGCCAGGTTTTCAAGCCGGTTGCGTTTCACCTCAAGCGAGCCCGGCGTTTTTATGTCGAGCACTTTGCTGCAGCGTTCGTCTACGGGGCTCACGTCCATCGCGCCAGATGTTTCGAGCGACACCTTGTAGCCTTTCTCGCAGAGACTGTGGATTAAAGCCGGAGCGTTTTTTTGCGCCAGAGGCTCCCCACCTGTGACACACACATGCTTGACGCCGTAAGCATCCACGGCCTTTTCTATGTCGGCAAAACTGTGCCAGTCGCCGCCGTGAAACGCGTACTCGGTGTCGCAGTACTGACAACGCAATGGGCATCCGGTCAACCGCACAAATACGGTCGGCCACCCGGCGTCAAGCGCTTCGCCTTGTAGCGAGCAGAATATTTCAGTCAGGCGCAAACGCTGCGTCGCCGGAAGGTCGTCGCGTTCCATCAGTTGGTTCCGTACCCTTACGTTATGAGCTGGTGTTTACGAGCAGGCTGTGAGAGCCACGCTTCGTTAACGCCCTTCGCCTTCCATTTGCTGCAGGCGCTGCTGCGCCAGACGAGCCGGTGTGGTGTCAGGATAGCTGCTCACAACCGCTTCAAGAGCAGCACGCGCTTCAGCGTAGGCTTTGAGCTCGTACTGGCAGTAACCGACTTTCATCCAGGCATCCGCCACTTTAGCGCTGCTTGGGAAATTGGTAATCACCGTTTGAAACTGAGCCAAAGCAGACTTGTAGTCGCCTGTTACGTAGTGCGCTTCGGCCAGCCAGAAGTTGGCGTTGTCAGCAAACGTACTCGACGGATAGTTGGTGGTGAACTCCGCAAACGCCGCTTTCGCGTCGTCGTAACGGCCACTCTTCAGCAGCTCAAATGCCGCTTCGTAGCTTGCCCGGTCGGAACCGGCCAAACCGGAATTGGCGCCCACGACGCTTGGAAATGCCGAACCGCCCTTCTCAAGTTTCGCAATGCGTCCGTCAAGATCAACGTACTGAGTACGCTGACGCTTGTTCGCCGCTTCGCTTTGAAACTGCACCTGCTCGGCTACTCCGCGCACACTGCGCATGTCTTCACGCAGCTGATCCAGCTGCCCCTGCAATCCAACAAGACTTTGGTTGTTTACCACGCGTTCAATTCCAACCAGCCTGTCTTCCAACTCGGTGAGCTTGACTAACACGGGGTCGACCTCAGGTGTTGTCACACACCCGCCAAGAGCGAGAGTGGCGCTTAACGCGACGGCGCTAATGAACGGACGATTAAAGGAGAGAACAGTACGATAACTCATGGCAATTCCTGAAAGGCTCGAAGTTATTAATAAAACGGCCGCGCCAGCAGAGACTGACGCGGCAGTATGCAAACGGTCAGGCTTTAGTAGTAAACCAGCTCAACGCGGCGGTTTAGCTGCCAGGCCGATTCCGTGTGGTCTGACGCGAGTGGTTTTTCTTCACCATACGAACGCGTGTCCAGTTGATCAGAACCCGCGCCCTGCAACGCCAGATTACGGCGCACGGTCTGTGCACGACGCTCGCCAAGACCAATGTTGTATTCACGTGAACCGCGCTCATCGGCGTGACCTTCAAGGCGAATGCGGGTGCCCGGGTTCTCACGCAAGAAACGGGCGTGAGCGGCGACCACAGCCTGGTCAGTTGATCGCAGTTCGCTACGGTCAAAATCGAAGAACAACGTACGTACTTCGAGCAGTGACTGATACGGATCAACTGTTTCAACGGGCGCGACATACGACGACGTTGAGCCGCTGTCGACTCGAGTCGGACGCTGCACTGTTTCGGCTGGTTTTACGGGCTCTGGTTTGGTTTCGGTCATGGCGGCGTCAGCAGGCTGAGCCGATTGACAACCGGTTATCCCTAAAGAGAGCACCAGTAAAAGGCCGGCGATTTTAATATTCATGATATTGGTCTTCCCGATTCTAATGTTCATTCAGTAACTCCAGGTCGGTGGATCGAGTCATCTGCCCCCCATGGACGCTATGACCGCCAAACACCTTTATTATAGTGGTATTTGAATTAAATAGTACGATTCCCGCAGGCTTAATTGGTTCCAATCGGAAACGGTGACCACACGGGCTCCCGCACCGAGGTGCCTTTCGAATTCAGTTCGCGCTTAACCTGACCGTCCGAGGACACCGTGGCAAGACCTCCACGACGACCCTGACCAGTCGCATAAATCAGTACAGCACCGTTGGGTGCAAAGCTTGGTGACTCGTCCAGCCGCCCGTCGCTGAGCAGAATCAAACCACCGGTTTGAAGATCAACCCGGCCAATTTGATACCGGCCTTTAGACTCGTGCACCACCGCCAGACTCTTGCCGTCCGGTGCCACCCGCGGGCGAGCGTTGTAGTTGCCTTCAAACGTAATGCGACTGGCACGTCCACCGTTTGAACTAATGGAATACACCTGCGGCCCACCGCTACGATCAGAATTAAAATAGATGGTTTCGCCGTCGGCCGACCAGGCCGGCTCGGTATCAATGGCGCTCGACTTGGTAAGACGCGTTAAATCTGATGTGGCCAAGTCCAGCTTGTACACGTCCAGATTTCCGTCACGACTCGACAGCGTCAGCGCCAGCTGCCGCCCGTCTGGCGAAAACGCAGGAGCTCCATTGACACCTCTGCGTGCCGATACACGCTTGGCAGCACCGGTGTAAATGTTGCGAGTGTAAATGGCGGCGCCACCTTCCTCGAAAATTACGTAGGCCAGCTGCTCGCTGTCGGGCGACCACGCCGGTGACATTATCGGCTCACGCGAGCGCACCACGGTTTTGGCGTTCTCGCCGTCGGCGTCTGCAACCACGAGCTCAAAGTCATTGGAATCAGACTTTGTCACATAGGCAATACGTGTTGAAAAGACACCGCGCTGACCCAGCAGCGCCTCATAAATCGCATCGGCAATAAAGTGACCCGCACTGCGCATCCTGTCAGCTCGGGCTTTGACAATTTGGCTGGACAGCTTTTCGCGTTTAACGACGTCAAACAGCGAGTAGCGAATTTGTACAGAGCCCGCCTCAGCCGGCTCGATTTTACCAATGACCACAAACTCCACGCCAAGCAGGCCCCAGTCATCCAGATCGACTTCGTAGTCGTCGGTGGGCGTTTCCAGCATGTTGCTACGAGGAAAGGCCTTGAAAAGGCCCGTGCTGGCGAGGTCGTTCTCCACCACCTGCGCGACATCTTCCGACAGCGGTGTCCCCGCCTGCCAGCCGAACGGCACCAACGCGATAGGCGTTGGATTAGTACTGCCAGAGGTGATTTTAATTTCAAGCGCGGCCTGACCAAACGGCGCTAAAAGCAGCAGCGCGGCCAGGGCCAATGAAAAGCGAAACATGCGTGTCATAGTCAAACTCGTTGGTTATGGCGTGGGACGATCTCAATTCGAGCCTATCCTGCCTGTGTTTGTCAGGAGGCAGCTGCGTCCATTTAGCCACAATTACCCCGATAAATCTCGTATTTCTCTGATTACTTCAACAACTTATAGCGCGAAACGTTCCCTACTTGGGCTCAAAAATAAACACCAGATTCCGTTCGAAAAGAGTCGCATCCGGCGGCTCAGGCAGCGGACTGGACTTGTTCACAGCGTTTTCAATGGAACGCTTAACCGCCGCGTCCCCGTTACATTCTTCGATTTGAACATCCACGATGCTGCCACCCGGAATCTGCTTCACTCGAACCGTGCAAGACAAATCGCCTCTCGCACTGGGTGGACGCGTCCACCGACTCTCAACTTTCTGTACGATTTCGGCGATGTATTGAGCTAACAGGCCGTTGTCGACAGCGTCATTGCGCTGGTCTTCCAGGCCCATCATTCTCTGCAGCTCTTCTTCGCGCCTGATCTGAGCCGCGAGCGCCTCGGCCGCCGCCTTTTTGCGAGCGGCCTCTTTCTCGTCGGCTATTTTCTTAAGCCTCGCCTCTTCTTCTTTCTTTTTCTTTGCCGCCAGTTCTTCCGCTTTCTTTTTCGCTATTCGCTCTTGCTCTTCTTTTTCTTCCTGTTTCTTTTTTGCCTCCAGACGAGCCTGTTCTTTGGCGGCCTGTTCTTTGGCGATTTGTTCTTTAGCTTCCTGTTCTTGGCGGGCAACCTCTTCCGCCTTTTTGCGCTGGGCTTCTTCTGCCTTGATGCGATCACGTTCTTTGCGATCGGCCGCTTCTTTTTCTTTGGCCGCCTTTTCCCTGGCTTCTTTCTCGTCGTTTAGTTTCTGGACTCTGAGCCGCTCTTTTTCACGATCGGCCTCTTCCTTCTTTTTAAGCTCGGCTGCCGCGTTCGCGCGTGCCTCTTCTTCTTTCCTTTCATTATCCAGACGAATCTGGTCCTGGCGCCGCTGTTCGTCCTGCTCTTTCTGCTTCTGCTGAGCCCGCCGTTCCTCCTCAGCCACCCGCTCCTGCTCGCGCTGTCGCTCGGCACGCTCTATCTCGGCAGCCGTGGGTCCCTCCGGCTCCGCAAGTGGCGCCAGATCAAGCTGCTGGGGGTCGATGACCACCGCTTCAATAATCGGACCACCGGGCAGCGCCGGCTTCACCGTTGGGCGCAGCGAAGGTCCAAAAATAAGCGCCGCAACGAGGCATCCGTGCAAAAGCACAGACACAATCCAGGCGGTTTTACTGGGTCCTGTCATGAGGTCTGGCTACTCGTCCGGTAACGCCGTCACACGATCCGGCGGATCGGTGATGAAGCCCACTTTCTTGGCGCCGGCATCCTGCAGCAGCACCATGCCCGCCACGACGTCGCCGTACGGCACACGATGATCGGCTCGTACGAGCACAGGTAGCTCCGGGTTAGCGGTGAGCGTGGTGCGCGCGCGATTGCGAACTTCCAGCTCCTGAAGAGGCTCCTCTTCGTCTTTGCCTATGTTCAAAAACATGCGCCCCTCAGCGTCGATTGACAGCACCAACGGGTCTTTCCCGTCGAGTAGCTCTTCGCTTATAGGCGACGCGTCAGCGCTGGGCAGCTCTACCTCGATGCCCTGAGTGAGCAGCGGTGCGGTAACCATAAAAATGACCAGCAGCACCAACATGACGTCAATGTAGGGCACAACGTTAATGTCACCCATTACCCGACGTTTATTACGTTTGCTCATTAGCCTCTCCTACTGAGCCGGCGCGGCGGTTTTACGCTGCTGCGCGTAGCGCTGCAATATGCTGGAGAACTCTTCCATAAACGTGTCAAAACGACTCTCGAGCCGGTCAACCTGATCGGCGTAGCGGTTGTAGGCAATCACCGCTGGAATGGCCGCGAACAAACCCATGGCTGTTGCGATGAGCGCTTCTGAAATACCGGGAGCCACCACTGAAAGAGTCGGGTTTTTGATCGAGCCCAATCCGATAAAGGCGTTCATGATGCCCCAAACGGTGCCGAACAAGCCGACATACGGACTGGTGGACCCAACGGTAGCGAGTGTGGCGAGATTGTGTTCAAGCCGGTCAATTTCTTTGGCTTGAGACACTCTCATGGCACGCTGACAGCCTTCCACTATTTGCGCTGGCACCAGACCCTCTTCGCCGCGGAGCCGAATAAACTCTCCGAATCCCGCCGCAAATATGGCTTCCATGCCCTTCGAAGACCGGCCGGACCCCGTAATCTTTTGATAAATGGTGGTCAAATCGCTTCCCGACCAAAACGAGCTTTCAAACTCGTCGGATATTTCACGGGAGCTGCGAATCAGGCGACTCTTGTTCACGATTATGGCCCAGGAAGCGACAGAGGCCAGCAGCAGCAAGAGCATGACGAGCTGCACAACCAGGCTGGCGCCGAGTATCAGATCGAGTATGGAATGGTCGGTCATGAGCGTTTCCCTAGTGAGAAAATAATGATGGATAGTGACGCGGCATGCGCGTGGGCTTAAGTTCGGCCCCCGAAACATACGCACATTTAATCGTTACGTCACACAGTGTTTTTTGACTATCGGCCTGCTTTACCAGCTGCGAGAACGTAATACTGGCCCGACCAAAATGACTAACCGAGCTGTGAACCTCGAGCCGTTCGCCAAGCCTCGCCGGTGCAATAAACCTCATGTTGGCATCGGCCACCACAAACGAGGCTTCTTCCTCCAAAAGCTGTGAAAACGAAATGCCTAAATCTTCCATCCACTGGGTTCGGGCACGATCGCAGAACTTCAAGTAGTTGGCGTGGTAAACAACTTGTATGGCGTCCGTATCTTCAAAATAGACTGTGCACTTAAATATATTCATATTTCATGGTGTTATCGGAGGTTTTTGAGAGCATTTATTAACAAAAGTTCCGCTCATTGTGCCAGCTAAAACTCAACTAGAGTATGCGTATTCGGATGCTTGAGCCTTTGGACGCAGCGTGTAAAAACGGCCTCTTGCCGCGATCAGCGGTCACATTTTTGTGCGCCTGTCGCGTATTCGTGCCTATCGCGGCAAGATGCCGGTCCTGCGACAACCACCTTGTGTTCATTTATCTTTGTTCTTTTCCGTTTTTAATTCGGGTCGTCGCCTGTTTTGGTCGACGGCACAGCGGAATCGGCCGTCGGCACCGGTTCAAGCCCGAAATGTCGATAAGCTCTGGCTGTTGCTATTCGTCCACGCGCCGTGCGCATGAGAAAGCCCTGCTGAATTAAAAAGGGCTCTATGACGTCTTCGATCGTGCCCCGCTCGTCACCGATTGCGGCCGCCAAACTCTCGACGCCAACCGGGCCGCCGTCAAATTTGTCGATCACCGTTCTGAGCAGTTTCTGGTCCATGATGTCGAAACCTTCCGGGTCTACCTCCAGCATATCCAGTGCCGCATTGGCCACGGCCTCGGTTACCCGGCCATCGGCCTCTACTTCGGCGAAGTCTCTGACGCGGCGCAGCAACCTGTTGGCAATACGGGGCGTTCCCCGCGACCTTGCGGCCACAGCCTGGGCCCCAGCCTCATCTACGTCCAGAGCCAAAATAGTGGCTGAACGGCGAACAATGTCGGCGAGCTCGCTGGTCTCGTAAAACTCCAGACGTTGAACAATGCCGAAGCGGTCGCGTAAGGGCGAAGTTAAAAGACCAGCTCGCGTTGTCGCTCCCACCAGGCAAAAAGGTGGCAGGTCTATTTTGATGGAACGAGCGGCTGGTCCCTCGCCAATCATGATGTCCAGCTGAAAATCCTCCATCGCGGGATACAGCACTTCTTCAATGACGGGACTCAGACGATGGATTTCGTCTATGAACAGCACGTCGCCTTCTTCAAGGTTAGTTAGAAGAGCGGCGAGATCGCCCGCTTTTTCCAACACGGGTCCTGAGGTCTGCCTGAGATTAGCGCCCATTTCCTGAGCCACGATGTTGGCAAGCGTGGTTTTACCAAGCCCGGGCGGCCCAAAAATAAGTATGTGATCGAGCGCTTCACTGCGGTTACGGGCGGCCTGAATGAACACCCGCATTTGGCGTTTGACGCGGCTCTGACCTATGTACTCTTCCAGCGTCCGCGGACGAATAGCGCGCTCGAGCGACTGCTCGCCCTCAGCCACGGATGCGCTAATGATCCGGTCTTGTTCAATCATTCATAGTCCCCAAACTGTGAACAGCCACAGTATGCAAAAAGAATCTGGTCATTATTGTTCCAAATGTGGCGAACTTGAGACCAACGGGTTGTACACGCGACGCTTTGCCGCACGTAAATTGTTTAAATATTCCGCCTGTATCGCAACTTCCATCGCGGCAAGATGCCGCTCCTACGTTTTGTATTGTTACGTCATCACTCTGGATTCGGCGTTTCTATTTCGTACTGTTTTTTAGCGCCTGACGAATCAAGTCTTCCGTGGTCAGTCCGTCGACTTTGACACCCTTTAACAGACGCCGTACTTCGGCCTCCTTGTAACCCAGTGCTTGCAACGCGCTAAACGCCTCGTCGGATGCGTCACTCGCACCGGCAACAGCCGCTCCGGGTACGCCGAAGTTGAGCTTGGCCAGAGGATCTTTCATTTCCACCAGTAAACGTTCTGCGGTTTTTTTGCCAATACCGGGCAAGCGCACCAGCCGGTCAATGTCACGCTCGGCGATGGCGTCGGCAAACTCGGCCGGGCTAATGCCGGATAAGATGGTCATAGCAAGCTTGGGTCCAACACCCGACACCTTTATCAAAGCGCGAAACATGAGGCGATCTTTTTGCCCCGCAAATCCGTACAAAGTATGAGCGTTCTCGCTCACCGCCAGATGGGTATAAACGGACACAGTTTCACCAACGTTCGGAAGTTCGTAAAACGTCGACATAGGTGCGAACAACTCATAGCCAACGCCGCCCACGTCAATCACCAGTTCGGGAGGCTGCTTGAAAGCCAGCTTGCCGTTTAAAAAACCAATCATCTAGGATTCCGCCGCGGCGCGCAGGCGCGCATTCAAACCACGCGAGTTGGCGTGGCAAACCGCTACAGCCAACGCGTCGGCTGCGTCTTCCGACAGGTCGCCGGTCAGTTTTAACAGCTGTTTCATCATGTGTTGTATTTGTTCTTTTGAAGCCCCGCCAAACCCGACGGTAGCCTGTTTAATGGCACGCGGCGCGTATTCGTAAATGTATCTGGATTCAAGATCGTCCAAAATACGGCATATAGCCGCCGCACGAGCCTGGCCCAGTTTCAGCGCGCTGTTGGCATTTTTACTCACGAATACTTGCTCGACAGCGGCCTCTGCAGGTCCGTACAGGTCCAGAAGCTCCCGAACACCGCAGCCAATCGCATGCAAGCGGTCAATGTGTGACCCTTTCGGGGTGCGAATGCAACCACTGGCAACATACGTAATCGTTCGACCGCACACGTCGACCACACCATAGCCGGTTAAACGCGAGCCCGGATCGATACCCAGTATGCGAATCGTCTCCGTCATTCAACGGTGCTCTTTAACCATTAAAGAAGGCATTGGCCGGGGCGTTATTCCGATTCAGCCAGTTTGGCGAGAATCTCATCTGAGATTTCAGCGTTGGAATACACTTCCTGAACGTCATCGAGATCTTCCAGACGCTCAAGCAGATTCATAATGGTGTTCGCTTCTTTTGCGTTTAGCTCAGCGGTTGTGGAGGCCTGCATGGTTACCGCCGCCTGATCAACTTTAAACCCGCCCTCTTCAAGCGCCGTTCTAACTGCGACAAACTCGCTCGGGTCTGTTGTGACGTCCATAGAACCGTCGCTGTTACTGACAATATCTTCAGCTCCCGCTTCCAGAGCGGCTTCCATCAGTGCGTCTTCGTCAGCGCCTTTGGCTACGCTAATCAAGCCCACCTGATTAAACAGATACGCCACCGAACCGTCGGAACCCAAATTACCGCCAGACTTGCTGAACGCGTGACGCACTTCAGCCACGGTGCGGTTTTTGTTGTCGGTCATGCAATCGACCATGACGGCGGCGCCGCCGGGACCGTAGCCCTCGTACCGCACTTCCTCATAGTTGGCTCCGTCCACCTCGCCGGCGGCCTTTTTAATCGCTCGTTCGATGTTGTCTTTTGGCATCGAAACGGCTTTGGCTTTGTCAACCGCAAGTCGCAGTCGCGGGTTGGCGTCCATGTCGGATCCACCCATTTTGGCCGCCACCGAGATTTCACGAATCACTTTGGTAAAAAGCTTGCCGCGTTTTTTATCCTGCGCACCTTTACGGTGTTGGATATTTGCCCATTTACTATGACCTGCCATGACTTCGGATGTCCTGTCGTTAAATTAGAATTTTAGTTTAAAGCCGACGTGTACGCCGGTA
This sequence comes from Gammaproteobacteria bacterium, assembly GCA_045107075.1. Classification (GTDB taxonomy): domain Bacteria; phylum Pseudomonadota; class Gammaproteobacteria; order Steroidobacterales; family SZUA-146; genus SZUA-146. The sequence continues at coordinate 90,151 of JBGCFV010000020.1, read as the reverse complement.
TCAAATTTATAGTCACCGATGTCTTTGAAATCGGCCTTCAGCGCACGCGCGCCAAGATAAACGTCACCGTTTCGCAATACGCTGTAGCTGGCGTACAGCCAGACGTCGGTGAACTCTTCCATTTCGCCAAACGCCAGCACTTCGGGGGAGTAATAAAGATGCCCGCCAAAACCGATGCGGTCGTAATTCGGTATTTTACCGTCAAAGAACCCACCCACTGCGAGTGCGTAACCGTTTCGGCTCGGGCGTCGAATCGCGCCCAGCGCAATCAGCTCCGCTGTAGACGGAAAATCAGTCGAACCGGGTACCGGGTCTACGATAACTGGATTCTCCAGCTCTGGCCCCTCTTCCGCACGGGCCAAAACCACGCGTCCGCCGAGACCGGCATTAATGGGGCGTGCTTTGGTGGCGGCATTGCCGGTAATGTGGAAATCACCGGAAAAAATATTGCCGCGATCCTGATGATTAAACGCTGAGGCGCCGTAACCTATTTGCCTCTCCGGACGAATCTGATTCCAGCTCAAACGAACGGCATCGTCGTTGAGATCAAGGCTTATTGAAGAATTCTGGGCCAAAACGGGCGTACTGCAGGCCATAGCGGTCAAGAGACCCACGGCCATTAACGGTCTGAGTGCGGCCATTTTTGACGTTGAAACTGAAAACATGTCGTCCCCTCGGTAGATGGTGTTCTTATTTTACGCACATGGTTGGCGTAAAGCATCGGTTTTATTGCCTATCTGACCGTTGAATAGGCGTATGATTGCATTGAATTACACATTTTCGTCCACAAATCTGTCGGGCCGCTGCGGCTCGCTCAATAAGGCTCGAAATTCGCTCTGTCATGTCTTCATCTACAACCGACCAAAATACCGCTTCACCGTCCGCAACGGCCTCTGCCAAGTCGGGTCAATCCGGTGATGGCGACTCACAATACGCAGATGACGCGCGCGATTTGAACGCGCTTGTCGCCGACTTTATCGCGACACGAGACGATGGTTCAGACGGGTTTGCCCAAGCCCGCAGCGACGGGGACGCGATTGCGCTTATCGTCAAAGACCTGGGCGTCGACTACACCATGCTGACCGGAACCCGATTGTTTCCGCTGCTAAGAGATAGCTACGTCAGCACCCAGCAAATTACCAAAGCCTTTGACCGCGAACTGGCCTCGTTGGTGGCCGAAATTGTGAAGCTGTCAAGCTTTGGCGAGCTCGGTAACTGGGACTCGACGACCGCGCTGGGTGCCAAACAGGTCGACTCTCTGCGACGCATGCTGCTGGCCATAGCCGAAGACGTGCGACTTGTACTGGTGCGGCTGGCCGATCAACTGCACCGTTTGCGTCAGAGCAAGAACAGCAGTGAAGACGAGCGTCACCCTGTCGCGCTGGTAACGCGAGAAATTTTTGCTCCCCTCGCCAGTCGTTTAGGCATTTGGCAAATCAAGTGGGAGCTTGAAGATCTGTCGTTCCGTTTTCTCGAACCCGAGCAGTACAAAAAGATTGCGGTGTATCTGGCAGAGCGACGCGAGGTTCGTGAACAGTACATTACTGATGTAACCAGCCTGTTGGCCAGTCACATGGAAGACGCTGGCATCAAGGGCTCCGTTCAGGGACGACCCAAACATATTTACAGCATTTGGCGCAAAATGCAGCGCAAGCAGCTTGATTTTGAGCAAGTGTTTGACGTGCGCGCGGTGCGAATTCTGCTCGATAACGTTACCGACTGCTACACCATGCTCGGCATCGTGCACGGTAATTTCCGCTATTTGCCCGGCGAGTTCGACGACTACATCGCGACACCCAAAGAAAATAACTACCAGTCATTGCACACCGCCGTTGTTGGGCCAGACAAGAAAACGGTCGAGATTCAAATACGCACGGACGAAATGCACGCCCACGCGGAACTCGGCGTAGCGGCTCACTGGACTTACAAGGAAGGTGCATCCGCCAAGCCCAGTTACCACAAGAAAATTAACTGGCTGCGTTCAATACTCGAGCCAGCCGCCGACGAAGACGCAAAGTCAGAGCAAAGCGATAATCAGGATTTTATTGATCGCTTTAAAGCCGAGATATTTGAAGACCGGGTTTACGCGGTTACGCCGAATGGCGACGTCATCGATTTACCCTTTGGTTCTACGCCACTCGACTTTGCTTATTACCTGCACACTCAATTAGGCCATCGCTGCCGCGGGGCCAAGATTAATGGTCGCATTGTTCCGCTGACCTATACGCTTGAAAATGGCGACGTCGTTGAGATTATTTCAGCCAAGGAACCCAGGCCCAGTCGCGACTGGTTAATACCTCAGCTGGGATACCTCATTTCAACCCGGGCGAGGTCAAAAGCCAGAGCCTGGTTCAGACGGCAAGACAAAGAGCACACGGTTTCTCAAGGTCAGGCGATACTGGAGAAAGAACTCAAACGACTGGGTGTAGAAGTACCGCACGTAACCGAACTCGCTCGCGAGTTAAAACTCGACGGAGCCACCAGTCTGTATGCTGCCGTCGGCATTGGTGACCTGACCACAGTTGACGTTATCCGGGTCGTGCAGCGTCTTACCGGACCTCGCGTTCCTGAAGAAGCCCCTGTCTTTAAACCAAAAATCGCCAAAGGAACCGGCAAAGGTCAGGATATTCAGATCGCAGGAGTCGGCGACCTGTTGACCACCATGGCGAGCTGCTGCAAACCCGTACCGCCCGATTTAATTTGTGGCTACATCACTCAGGGTCGTGGGGTCACCATTCACCGCAACGACTGCGGTAACATGCTGCGACTACAAACCACACACCCTGAGCGTTTACTGGAAGTCTCGTGGACCGAAGACCGACCGGACAATTACCCTGTTGATATCGTCGTAGAGGCCTACGACCGTGAAGGACTTTTAAAAGACATCACGGCATTGTTGTCCACCGAGCGGATAAACATCGCGGCGATTAATTTGCTGAAAGACGATGAGAGTTTTGCGATTAAAATTCACATGACGCTGCAGATTTCCGGGCTCGATGAGCTTAGTCGTATTCTTCACAAGATCGCGTCGCTACCGAATGTGTTTGCGGTGAACCGGCAGTAGGTTTGTGCCGTCTGGTTAATGATCTTTTCCTACCGTCAACGCGAGTTACTACCGTCATCGCAAGTCACTACCGTCATCGCGAGTTCCCACCGTCATCGCGAGCCACTACCGTCATCGCGAGCGAAGCGCGGCGATCTCTTTCCGTTTTAGTAAATGTCAATCTGTAAGAGATTGCCGCGCTGCGCTCGCAATGACGGGTAGCTTTGGGCGGCTGCCTTGCTCCGTTCGCAATGACGGTTTGATTTGAGCTTTTGCCGTGCTCTTTCTAATCGCCATGAAGGCTCGCTTTAAACGCCACATTAGCCCGAAAAACCATCTCGCCCGGCACAAGCTCATAAAAAAACCGACACCTCTTCAGAGATGTCGGTTTGACATTATTAGCGTCTCTTGATTGCGAGTATTTCTGACAGTACCGCTACGCCTCGCCGAGGCAAGGCCAACCGGTGTGATATTATCGATTAATACCGTGTATCGCTCGCTTGTCCGTAGCCAAAGCCGCTTCATGCAACGCTTCAGACAAAGACGGATGTGCGTGAATGGTGCGCTGTAAGTCTTCAGCACTTGCGGTAAATTCCATAGCCAGAACCGCTTCAGCGATGAGTTCACCCGCCATTGGACCGATGATGTGAACACCCAAAATCTGATCGTCCTCAGTTGATGCCAACACCTTGGCTGAACCGCCTGCTTGCTCGAGTGCCTTGGCCCGACCGTTGGCCGCGAAACCGAAAGACCCTGATTTGTACGGAATCCCTTCAGCCTTCAGTTCTTCTTCGGTTTTACCAACCCAGGCAATTTCTGGTGCCGTGTAAATAACCGACGGAATAACGTCGTAGTTCATGTGGCCATATTTGCCCGCCATTAAATCGGCGACCATCACGCCCTCTTCCGAACCTTTATGCGCGAGCATCGGACCACGCACGACGTCTCCGACGGCCCAGACGTTCGGCACGCCAGTGCGGCATTCGTGATCTACTACAATAAAACCACGATCGTCTACGCGTACACCCGTGTCGTTCGCAAGCAATCCTGCCGTATTGGGTCGTCGCCCAACCGCGACAATCACTTTGTCAACATCGACAGAGCCGCCGCCTTTTTTGTCTTCGTACTCAAGGGTAACCGCTCCGTTGGCCACGGTGGCCGAACTCACTTTTGCGCCGAGACGAATGTCCATGCCCTGCTTTTTAAACTGTCGATGAGCGTCTTTTGCCAGCTGCTGGTCAGCCGTTGCCAAAAAATTGTCCATGGCTTCGAACACGGTAACTTTGGCACCCAAACGCTTCCAGACGCTTCCCAATTCCAGTCCGATAACACCGCCACCAATGACACCCAATCGTTCCGGCACTTCGTCAAACTCCAGTGCATCCCAGGAATCAACTATATGTTTACGATCGAACGGCATTGAGCCCAACTCAATTGGAACGGACCCGCAGGCCAGTACAATGTGGGTGCACTCAATTACTTCAGCTTCACCTTCATGAGGCACGTACTCGACCTTACCTGGAGACAGCATGCGACCGTGACCAAACAAGCCAGTAACTTTGTTCGCCTTGAACAGCTGTACAATTCCGCCGGTAAACTGTTTAACAATGCCGTTTTTGCGCTGCTGCATTTTAGCAACGTCAATTTCCGGCTTGGATACACTGATGCCGTGAACGTCAAACTCGTGCTCGGCGCGATGAAACAGTTCAGACGACTCCAACAGCGCTTTGGAAGGAATGCAACCCGCGTTCAGGCACGTGCCTCCAAAAGCCGGGCTGTCGTCAAAATTTTTCCAGCCGTCGATACAGGCTGTTTTTAGCCCGTTTTGCGCCGCACGTATGGCCGCAACGTATCCGGCAGGACCGGCACCAATAACCACGACATCAAATGTCTGAGCCATGAGAATTCCTTCAATTTAAAATGTTAGAGAACGCACGCTGTGCGTAAAAAGTTATACGTGAAGCAGCAAACGGGCTGGATCTTCAAGCGCATTTTTGATCTCAACCAAGAACTGTACGGCGTCGCTGCCGTCAATGATTCGGTGATCGTACGTTAACGCCAAATACATCATCGGGCGTATTTTCACTTCTCCGTTAACGGCCATTGGGCGATCTGTGATGGCGTGCATGCCGAGAATCGCGCTCTGGGGCATATTCAAAATAGGCGTAGACATCATGGATCCGAACGTGCCGCCGTTAGTGATACTGAATGTGCCGCCGGTCAGCTCTTCAAGCGTAATTTTGCCTTCACGAGCTCGTGAGGCAAATCCGCGAATACCCTGTTCCACGTCGGCAAGCGTCATGTTTTCAGCGTTGCGTAGCACGGGCACCATAAGCCCTCGTTCAGTTGCAACAGCAATGCCTACGTCGTAGTAGTCGTGATAGACGACGTCGTTATCTTCAAGCGAAGCGTTCACAACAGGAAACTTCTTGAGGGCTTTAACCGCAGCGGCGACAAAAAACGACATAAAGCCAAGCTTAACGCCGTGTTCGTTAATAAACGCTTCTTTGTATTTCGCCCGAAGCGCTTTGACTTCAGTCAGGTCAACTTCGTTAAACGACGTCAGCATGGCGGCGGTTGACTGCGCCTCGATCATGCGTTCAGAAATACGGGTACGCATGCGTGTCATGGGCACGCGTCGGTCGGTGCGCGCACCGGCTGGTGCCAAAACGGGTGCTGATTTCTCTGGCGCCGAAGAGCCAGAAGCTACGTGGCCCAGTACGTCACCTTTGGTCAGGCGACCGTCTTTACCACTGCCTTGAATACCGCTGGGGTCGACCTGATTTTCTTCAACCACACGTCGCACGGCCGGGCTGAGCTTGTCGCCGTCGTTATTGGCACTCGCTGTCGCCGGGGCAGAAGTTTCTTCGGCTGCAGCAGGCGCTGATTCAGGTGCCGCCGCGACGGCGCCGGCTTCTACTATCGCCAGAACCTCTCCCGCCACAACGGTTGAACCTTCGGCGGCTTTAATCTCTGTTATCACACCGTCGACCGGCATGGGAATCTCGAGGACCACTTTGTCCGTTTCGAGCTCTACGATAATATCGTCGCGACTTACCGAGTCGCCAACGTTCTTATGCCATGTTCCCACCAGTGCATCGGAGACTGATTCGGGTAATGCATCTACTTTAATTTCTGTGCTCATAACTCAACCTTTGTGGGTGACGCGACGGTCCGACCTTGCACTCTTTAGCTCAAGGGTTATAGCGTAATGCCAAGGGCGGCCGCGACGAGGCCCGCCTGCTGTTCGTTGTGAATTCGGTAGTACCCCGAAGCCGGTGCGGCAGAACCCGCTCGCCCAGAGTAGTAGAGACGACGCGAGGTGCCTAAAGGCTCCTGTAACCGATGCCGAATCTGATACCAGGCGCCCTGATTCTGCGGTTCTTCCTGACACCAAACCACTTCGGTCGCATTCGGAAAATGTTTCAGCTCCGCTTCGTAAAAACCGGCCGGAAATGGGTATAGCTGTTCAACTCGCACAATAGCGACGTTTTCAACGTTGTGTTCACGTCGCTGCTCGTCGAGATCGTAGTACACCTTGCCACTGCATAACACGACGCGCGTCACCTTAGCGGGATCGGGCTTACGGTTGTCGGCAATCAGCAGCTGAAAACTACCCGTTTCCAGCAGCTTGATATCGGAGACCGAATCTTTGTGTCGCAAAAGGCTCTTGGGTGTCATAACAATGAGCGGCTTGCGAAGAGGCCGCAGCATTTGTCGTCTCAGCATGTGGAACATTTGGGCTGGAGTTGAAGGCACGCATACTTGCATGTTGCCCTCAGCGCAGAGCTGCAAATAACGCTCAAGTCGAGCTGATGAGTGCTCCGGACCCTGACCTTCGTAACCGTGTGGTAAAAACAGCACCAACCCTGAAAGTCGACCCCATTTGGTCTCACCAGAACTGATGAACTGATCGATAACCACCTGGGCTCCGTTAGCGAAGTCGCCAAACTGCCCTTCCCATACGACCAGAGTGTCCGGGTCGGTAGTCGAGTAACCGTATTCGAAACCCATTACGGCTTCTTCAGAAAGCAGACTGTCCGTCACCCTGAAACGCGGCTGATTGGCCGAGAAATGTTGCAGCGATATGTACTGCCTGTCGACATCTTGATCATGCAAAACAGCATGGCGATGGAAGAAGGTTCCGCGACCGCTGTCCTGACCCGTGAGTCTGATCGCATAGCCGTCGTTGAGGAGACTTGCGTAGGCCATGTTTTCAGCAAAGCCCCAGTCCATTGGAATGTGACCCGCAAGCATTTTGACGCGGTCATCAATGACGCGTTTAACACGGTTGTGCAATTTGACGTCGTCCGGCACGTTCAGCAAAACCTGGCCAAATTTTTGCACTTGGCCCTCTGCTACACGGGTATTGGTGCCTACCCCAAGATCGCCTTCGAGAAAACGTGTCCAGTCGACCGTGTGTTCATTGCCGTCGGATCCGAGCAGTGATTCTTGAACCGGCAGTTTCTGGTCAAGCTTGTCGCGGTACTTGTTAGCCAAAGCCTTGGCATCTTCTTCCGTCACAACGCTGGTCGACACTAGTCGGTCGGTGTAAATCTGTTTGGTTGTCGGGTGCTTGCGAATCTTTTGATACATTTGAGGCTGGGTTGCAGCCGGTTCGTCGGCCTCGTTGTGGCCGTGCCGACGGTAACAAACAAGATCGATGACGACGTCTTTCGAGAAGCGCATGCGATAAGCCAAGGCCAGACGGCCGGCCGCCAAAACGGCCTCCGGGTCGTCTCCGTTTACGTGGATAACCGGTGCTTCGATCATTTTGGCGACGTCACTGCAGAAAGGCGTAGACCTGGCGTCGTCAGGATTGCTTATGGTAAAGCCAATTTGGTTGTTACAAATAATGTGAATGGTGCCGCCGGTGGAGAAACCACGAGCCTGCGACATTTGGAAGGTCTCCATCACCACACCCTGACCGGCAAAAGCCGCGTCGCCGTGTATCACAATAGGCACGACTCGACTGCCATTGGCGTCGCCCCGTCGTTCCTGTCGGGCACGCACAGAACCTTCTACCACAGGATTAACAATTTCGAGGTGTGACGGATTAAACGCGAGCGCTACGTGACACGGTCCGTGAGGCGTGCGGAGGTCGGCTGAAAAGCCCAAGTGGTATTTCACGTCACCTGAACCGTTGTTGACCGCTGTGCTGCTACCTTCGAATTCATCGAACAGCGTAGCTGGTGATTTACCCAGAACGTTGACCAGCAAATTGAGGCGTCCACGGTGAGCCATGCCGATTACGATTTCTTCAACTGCTTCCTTACCGCACCGGCGAATGACGTCTTGAACGAGTGGAACGAGTGATTCAGCGCCTTCAAGCGAAAAGCGTTTTTGACCTACGTAGCGTGTATGCAGGTAACGCTCCATGCCTTCAGCAGCCGTCAGGTCTTTTAGAAGCTGAACCTGATCGTCGCTTTTAAGGTCTGAATCTACGCGACCCATTTCAAAGCGTTCACGCAGCCAAAGTCGCTCAGCCGTATTCGAAATATACGAAAACTCGACGCCGATATTGCCAGCGTAAATTTGATCGAGAAGCGCGAGGATATCGCCAAATTTCATTCGATCTTTGCCCGCCAGATCGGCCGTAAGAAACTCTTCGTCGGGATCGATATCGTCCAACCCGTGAAACGAAGGCTCTAGGTCGGGAGATTTGACCGGGTCGGAAATGCCCAGCGGATCCAGGCTCGCACACAAATACCCGTGCAGCCGGTAGTTGTTAATCAGGCGAAGCACCGCCGACTGATACTCAATGTTGCCATGATCTACGCCACTGGCTGCCACGGCCCCCCGCTGATTGCGGGCCTGCTCGGCCAGCGCTTTGCGAATTGGGCCGTGCGCAACGTCCTGAGTCGCTCCCTGGCTTATGCCTTTAAAAAAAGCCTGCCAGCCCGGCTCAACCGAATCTGGGTCTTCGAGATATTGCTCATAAAACTGTTCTACTACCGCTGCGTTACCGCCAAACAGCGCAGAATACTTGTACAACTCGGATAAAGATTGACCCATTGAGGTTCTCAGCTCGCCATGGTTCGTAGGCGGTTTAGCCGCCACAGTGCCCGTTCCCCGAAACCATCGGGGGCGGAATATCGACAGATTGTAGCGTATTGAATGCGACTAAGGAACCGTTCAACTGACGGTTTTATTTGTCTTTTTTAGTGGCTCGAGAGGACTGTACCGGGACCATCCAAACCCCGACATAACAGTCCTTTTTCCGTCATCGTCGCTACACGGCTTCAATTGCCAGTTTTGCGGCCAGCCGGACGGTCTCGTCGACCAGTAAATCGAAATCAGCTTGCTCGCTACGGTGGTTGGATATGGCCACACGAATACAGTAAACACCGTTCAAAGTGGTGTAAGAAGGCACGGCTGTGCCGCTTTCCTGCATGTCTGTCAGAATACGTTTGTTTAACGCATTGAGGGCGTCCACGGAGAAGCCGGGAACAATGGCCCGGTAGCAGACGATATCAAGACCGACCGGAGCCACCAGCTCAAGCCCTTCTGTTGCCTCAATGCGAGCCGCCAGATAGTGGGCCTGCTCCACATTTTTGCTCATCATACGGCCAAGCTTGACGGTACCATGCTCTTTGAACGTCATCCAGATTTTGAGCGCCCGAAACTGGCGCGACAGCTGCACGCCGTATTCGCTCGCCCAGTTAATACCGCTGGCGACTCCAGAAGCCTCTTTGGCCAAATACTCGGGAATGAGTGAGAACGCGTCTTTGTGCTGGTCGCCGTGCCTCACCATGATGCAACCGGCCTCGAACGGCACGTGCAGCCACTTGTGTAAATCCAGTGCAATGCTGTCGGCTCGCTCCAGCCCGGCGAGTCGACCGCGAAGATCGTCGGCCAAAACAGCGATAGCGCCAATGGCACCATCAATATGAAACCAGAGCCCAAATTCGTCGCATAAATCGGCAATACCCTGCAGGTCATCAATCGCACCCGTATTCACCGTGCCCGACGTGCCAATAACGCAAATGGGCTGAAAGCCTGCGGCCATGTCGTCCTCAATGGCTTTACGCAGGAGAGCCATGTCAACGCAGTAGTTCGTGTCAACCGGAATACGCACGAGTCCCTCGTGACCCATGCCCATGAGCTCCAGCGCTTTTTGGTTGCAGCTATGCAGCTCAGCCGAGCCGTAAATTCGCATCGGCTTGGCCGTCGCGCCCGGACCGAACTGATAGCCGTATTGGCGGTGATCGAACGAGGACTTGGCGTGGCGTGCCACAACAAGGCCCACCAGGTTCGCCATGGAACCGCCGCTGACCAGCAAACCGGAGCTCTCTTGTGGCAGGCCAAGCAGCTCGCGCATCCAGTCGATCACCTGCTCCTCGACCACCATAGGGCCGTGCTTGCCAGCACCGGCGTTGGAATTCATGGTGGCTGCCAGTAATTCGGCGTAAGCACCCATAACGGTTCCGTTACCCATGTACCAGGCCCAAAACCTTGGGTGAATATTTCCCAATGGATAGGGTCTGATGTGTTCGACGAACTGATCGTAAACGGTTGAAGGCTCCATCGGCTCCGACGGCACCTCCTGACTCAGAAACGCTCGCATCGACTCCGACGGCGGTTGCCATACCGGGCGCTCTCGCACAGATGATAGGTAATCAACAACATCGTCAATCATGCGGTGACCCAGCGCCCTCATTTCGTCCCAGTTTTCAGGATCAAGGTTTTCGGCATCCAGCTGACGGTCTAACGGGGTCGTTTTGTCGGTCATGATTATCAAGTCACCAATGGATTAAGGTGCAAAGCCAATGCGGGTACTCAGAATTAACGCAGGCTCTGAACGAACATCGATTTTTAAAACGCCGTATCAGTCTGTAAACCGAAGAAGCGTGCGGCACTTACTCTTGAACTTGTTTGGGTTTTTTTTGAAGAAGCGCGGTTCGTAGAAAGGTGCAAACAATATCACCTCGTTGATTAGTGACTCGATGTTCGAACGTCACAATACCGGCATTCGGTCGAGACTTGCTCTCACGTCGGGTTTGCACTTCTGTTTCTACAGTCAGCGTATCGTTAATAAAGACCGGTCGCGGAAAACGCATGTCGGTGTATCCCAGATTGGCTACCAGTGTGCCAAGCGTCGTGTCTTCTACAGACACGCCTGTAGCAAACGATACGGTAAGCATACTGTTGACCACCCGTTGACCGAACTCTGTGTTTTTTGCGTACTCCGCGTCTAAATGCAGGGGCTGCGGATTGTGCGTCATCGCACAGAAAATGACGTTATCGGTTTCTGTAATTGTGCGTGTAAGCGCATGACGAATCGTCTTACCCACTTCCGCTTGCTCGTAATATAAACCTGGCATCTGATGTTCCTGCTTGTAGTGAGTCGCTAATGGTACCCGGCAGCGGTTTACAAAACACCTATTTGGCCCATCGCCAAGTGCACACCCCTTCAACGCCTGTTTGACACGACATCCCGTACCGCGGCTCCCTGTTGGATAGCTCACGACTCATTTAATAAGCGCCTGTTTACCCGGTCTAAGTCATCGCAGCGCGCATCCCGAAAATAAAATATCAGCAAATTGAGGGGATTTTGCTCCGTGCGTCGCCTTCTTGGTCAGGACCCAATAAAAACAAATGGAGATCAACATGAAAACCAGGCACCTGCTTCTAATACTCGTCGCCCTACTCGTAACGGGCGTCGCCACTCAGGCCGACAACGTAGCTCTGCACGTCAGCGTGCACGACGACCACATTGGCGCTAGCGAAATTCTGGACCGGGACTTTGCCAAGGGCGCATTGCGCACTAAAGCCGCACTGCGGATGGAAACGTCAATCTCCGGGCATTCTGCAACCTCGGCCGAGCTGCATAACAACTTGTGCATTGCCATGATCAAGCAGAACAACCTCAAAAAAGCGCGATCAACTTGCAAACGCGCAGTAAGCCACGCCATGCAAATGGTGGCCGGTATTGGCCAGCACCCCAAGTCGCTCAAGCGCGTCAAAGCCGCTGCTTTATCGAACCGTGGTGTTTTGAATATGCTCGATGGAAACCTGGATCGCGCGCTCGCCGACTTTCGCAAAGCCAGTCTTTTGAGTCCAAACATGGAAGTGGTACAGCTCAATATGGCCGGTGCCACAGCGGTCAACGACAACTCAGGTTTAGCTGTCGTGATTGACTAACCGTAATTCACTCTGACACTGGCCCGGAGTTTACCGCGGGCCAGTGTCAGTCTGAAAAAGCAAGTTTCCCCTGTTTGAGTTGCGCCGGTTTTCCGGCCAGCTCTTTTTTTTGTTTAATAAAAGGTAGCTGGCCATCCTGTCTATCGAACATGGTAGAGTTTTGCCTGAATTTGAGGGCACCGCCAAACCGACTCTAATTGTGCTCAGCTTACCGGAGACTCAAGCATGGACTACTCGCGTATCAATCGGGCTATTCTAGTCATCGGACTGGCACTGCTCGGATCAGCTTGCAGCGAAGACGCGCCTGTAACGACAGTCAGTACCCCGACAGCGGATACCCTGAACCTGACGCTCCCTCCTCCTCGAGCAAACGTGGTGGAAGACCGCTTTGCCCAACTCGCTTTTGACTGCGTACATCGGGAGTATCCAAACAAGATAAGTCACGTACTCAGCAGCGCCGAAGACGTCAAAACACCCAGCGAACTCACCCCGATGTTTTACGGCTGTTTCGACTGGCACTCGGCGGTGCACGGTCATTGGCTACTGGTCAGGCTTTTAAAGCAAAGCAATTCCGATTTACAACGTCAGGGGCTTAGGAAGAAACTATCGTTAAGCTTTACGCCCGACAATGCGAAAATCGAGCTTGAATACTATAATCAGCCCGGCCGTGGTTCGTTTGAACGACCTTACGGCGTAGCGTGGTTTCTTCAACTGGTTGCCGAATTGCATGAAAGCGACGATCCACAGTTAGTAGAATGGCGCGAGACTCTGGCACCGCTTGAGCAAGCCATTGTCAACCGCGTCTCACAGTGGCTTCCACGACTTGCTTACCCTATTCGTCTGGGTACCCATAACCAGTCGGCTTTCGCATTCGGTTTGATGCTTGACTATGCCCGAACGGTCGGCAACGAAACGTTCGAGGCATTGTTGGTCGATAAATCCAGACTGTTTCACTTGAATGACAAGGATTGCCCGTTGGAGTACGAGCCATCCGGTGAAGATTTTTTGTCACCATGCCTTATGGAAGCCGATTTGATGCGCAGGGTTTTGCCACAAGCGGATTTTTCGCGTTGGCTGGACGGTTTTCTTCCTGACCTGCCGCGAGACGGCTCAAGCGACTGGCTGACGCCCGGTGTGGTACGCGACGCGACTGATGGCAAACTGGTGCACCTCGATGGCGTTAACTTGTCGAGAGCCTGGGCATTGTTGGGGATCGCAGCTTCACTGGATGACACAGACACCCGCAAACCAAGTCTAATTGAAGCCGCTGAAATACATCAGGAAACGGGCATCGCCGCTGTTTCGGATACACACTATTCCGGCAGTCACTGGCTTGCCAGCTTTGCTTTGTATCTAACCAGCCAACGTGGAATTAAAGCGGATACTGAACAGTAGCACGATGAATCAGCTGCCTTAGAAGGCCGTATACAAAACAAATCTGACCAGGTTGCACACTCTACGGTCGAAATTGATAAGTGTTTATGGCTGGCTTTCGAGCGGCGTAAGAACGACCATGTCGTCGTTCGCAAGCGTCGCCAAAACGGCCAGCTCGCGCGGATTCAGTGACGCGGTGACGACACCTTTGCAGACACGTTTGGAAAACTCCGGTGATAGCTCATAGGCGACCCCGTTTACGAAAAGCTGAGTATCCGAATAGGCCAACCTGCAATGCGGCTGATGAGACACAATTAAACCGGCGCCACGCTTCATGAGTTGTTCAACCGCCTCTGACGTCCAGCTGGACGGCTCTTCGCTGAAACTGCAGTAGCGTGTATCTGTCACCAAGCGCCCAAGCGCCTCACCCAGCGCTTCTTCCAGCATCCCTGTGTCAACTCGTGACAAGAGCTGATGAGCATACTCTGCTGCGGTCGCGTTTATCTTGTACGGATCGGTATCGATTGACTTTGAGGTGTCCTGGTAGCGTTTGGCGTCCGACAGTCGCTGCACCAATAGCTCAACGGCCTCACTTAATAGCTCCTTGTCAGACGGAGCCCGAAAACCGACAGACAAGGTAACGCAATCGTCAGACAGCGACGTCCCCCAGTGTGCACAACCCGCCGGAATGTAAATAGCGTCTCCAGCATTCAGGTCGTGGGTGTCGCGGGTGACGAATTCTTCAAGCAACCTGACCTGCGCGTTATTACGTAAAGGCGTGTCTTCAGTACAGGTCTGTCCTGTCTGCCATCGTCGCCGTCCAGATGTCTGCACCAAAAACACGTCGTAGTAGTCAAAATGCGGCCCTACTCCGCCACCGCGCGGTGCAAAACTGGCCATCACATCTTCAAGACGCCATCTCGGCAAAAAATCAAACTGATTTAATAACGCACGAACATCGCTGTCCCATTGGTCCAGCCCTTGAACCAGAAGCGTCCAGTCGCGTTCACCCAGACTGTCGTAATCGTAGTCAACAAAGGGCCCGTGCTCACACGACCACTTCCCGTCCGCTTCGAAGCCGCGGATAATCCTCGATTCGACCACGTCCTCACAGGCAAGCCCCGCAAGCTCGTCGCCACTCACAAAGTCTTTCACGTCGTCAAAGGCATGGCGAAACACCACCGGCTTTTTCTGCCAGTAGTCGTTTAAAAACTCGTCCTTTGACACTGTGGTAAACAGATTCATTTGATAGATACCTTGAGGTTGCACTCACGCAGCAACGAGAGACGCTCTAATCTTGCCAGTCTACGCCAAGGTCTGGGGCAGCCGCAGAGTACGCCGCTCCCAAGACCCAATAAATTTGCATTGACTATATCGGCGTTAGTTTACCGTAATGGAAATTGTGGACGTTGGTACCGTTGAAACTCCACGGCAGGCGATGTCACTCGCTTCGATCTCGAAGGTTTCGACGCCAGTAAAGCCTGGCGAGGGTGTGTATCTAAACGCATAAGGCGCATTATCATTTACGAACTCATTAGCTATCGGCAACTGATTCCCCGTAAAACGTCGATAAATAATCTGGTCGCCCTCAAGGTCAAAATCGTTATTGAACAAATCAGTTAGATAAATCGTAATAGGTGTGTCTACACTGGTTACGTAAGCATCGTCGGTCAGCGTTGGGCGACTGTTGCCCACACTGTCATGCCTGAGTTCATATATATTCATGCGCCCGGGCGTTACCGAAGCGTCTGCGGCCGGGCCACCAGAATTTTCAAGCTGTAGCGTTTCAATAACCCAGTAGCGGTCACCTACGATTCGTATCGGCTCCCAGCTTCTTGCCAGAAACGCCGTGTCGCTAGACGTAAAGGTTCGCAGCAACTCAAGGCGGCCGTCAACGACTTCCCAAGCCCAATTGGAAATCGTGGAGTCCGGACCACGACACGCCTCACCGCCATTTGAAAAGACGAAATCGAAAACCGAATTTACAGGCAAACTGAAAGTGCCCCCGGTTGCCGCAAACGAACGATACGTTTTACCCGGCAACATCGAGCTGTCAAAGGCGTCCGCTTCATTGCGAGGAACGACATAGGCACGTCGTGAAGCCTCACTTTCACCCGCCACTTGATACAGCAGATTCGTGACGGAAGTTCCTTCCACCGCATTGAAAAGTTTTTTGTAGCGGTTGATGTCGCCATTGGCAAACACGATACTCAATTCTCCGCTGGCAAACACCTCCCAATTGAACGCAAACCCTCTTCGGCGCGAAGTACCCGTGCCATCCGCGACAAAATCCAGCGTATCGAAACCACGCCGATCGTCCAGGTTAACCCCTTCCGACTGGTTATTCTGATGATAGTGGTCCATTGCAACTCCTGTACCCGCCAGTTCACTTGCGGTGAACGGCAGTGCCGAATCGGAATCAATAACGGTACGCGCGCCCTCAATATTCTTCTCGGTGTTAATCACAATATTGTCCAGCTCGGGAAACTCAGGAAAACTGAAGAAACTCGGCTTACTCACAACGGCAAAATCAGCTAGCACCCCATCGCGCAATCGAGTGATGACGACATCGGTTACAAACTGATTTCTCTCGGTCTGGATTGTGAAGCCCGGATTATTCGGATCGTCAATCGGAACCACGAAGCTATTGACAAGCAATGGGGCATCGAGCGTTACAACCAGAGAGCCTGCTGCGTCGACACTCCAGGTGCCAGTAGTCGTGGCTTCACTTACATAGGTAACGACGTTACCCGCACCAAACTCAAGCTGAACAGTGTTGGGAATTGAAAAAATATTGTTCAGATAGGTACTGTTGATAACGCCGCTGAACGACTCGCCAGAGTATGAGGACGTGCTGGATCCTTCTTCGATAACGCTAACAACCGCAGCATCGTAGGCTATCAGTTGATCTGTTTTGAGTCTGACCAGGGAATCGGTACGTGCTGCGCCGCTGGCGGCGAGCGTCAACGTATCCGTCGATCCGGCGGGCAAACTTACGGCGGGATCTTGAATTATCGCGGTTAACAACGTTGCCAGATCCATCCACTGTGCAACATCTACTCCGACCGCAACCGCATCGAGGGCCGCCTGACTGTTAACGTCGCTCCCCTGCGCTTCAGAAGCGAGCACTGAGAACGCAGTGGTCGCCGGGGTTAGTCGCAGTGCAGCCGCCTCTGAAAAGGCAACGCTTCCGTCACTTCCGCCTGCAAGCGACAGCGTTTCAACGGATCCTGCCATGCTGCTTAGCGAAAATCCGGTTTGTGTGCCGAGGCCTATAACGGCAAGTGTAATAAAATCACTGTCGTTGACGTCGTTAAACGTGACTTCAAACGTACCGTCAGTATTTGTGGTGGCGTTGACCACAACAACCGTACCGCCAGCGGCTGTTTGGTCAAGCACAGCGCTGACCAGACCACCGTTGATCGGAACGGGACCCGTAGAGCCCTCTACGACCAGCGTACCGTCACTGCTACAAATATTCTCAATGCCACTAGGCCCGGGGTTCGACAGAAAGGCCCCGGTCAGGAGCACGTAGTCTACAAAATTAACCGCACCGTCACCGTTAAAGTCTGCGTTTTCATCGCCGGTCAGGAAAACAGTTCCAAACTGTGCGATGTCAGCAAAATTCACCAAACAATCCTGATTCAGATCAGGGTCACACGCGCTTCCGATACCGTCTGAATCTGTATCACGTTGATCCATGTTGGCTGCAAGCGTGCAGTTATCGTCAACGTCTAAAATCGAGTCTCCGTCCGTGTCTTGCGCAAGTGTTATCTGGGCAAACAATGACAGGCTGATGACACACACGATTTGAGCCAGATGAGCCCCGAGGCGTGATGTCTTTTCTTTTATCCCAAACTGATGGTTCATTGCGGTCTTCCTAAGAATTCTATTTTGCTTTTATTAGATGACCCTCCTCTCTCGAAGAGCCTCTTCATGTACGTGAAAGAATCAGCTCAATTGTCGCTAATTTGTACGTCAATAAACAGCTATTTTACAACGACATGACTCGGAAACAGGCCAAATCTGCTCTCGATCGCATGGCGACAGACACATTAAGAGCCGGGCCCGACTTATCTAGTTGTCATAATGCAACGTAATACTAATCACAATGACGCTCTCAGAAGACAAACCATTAGCCGAGGGAAGAGCCTGCTTTTGACGAGAGAAGGCATGAATCCGAAGAGCGCAGAAGACCGGCACCACAGCGACAGGCCTTGCGAATGCGAGTCTGGGTCAGGTGTTGATATACCGTTCGTATGCTGAAAGGCGTCTGCGTTCGGAAAAGTGTGCGCAGTATCGAAAACGCCGTCTAAACGACAGCGCTAGTGCCGGCTTGGGTATGCTCCAGATACAAAGACTCAAAATCTGTAGCCGCCACCGGCTTGCTAATAAAGAAGCCCTGAATCAAATCGCAGTTTTGACTACGCAAATAGTCTACCTGTGACACTAACTCAACCCCCTCTGCCACCACTTTCAAATCAAGCTTGTGCGCCATCGCCAAAATAGCTGCACAAATGGCGGCATCGTTATTATCGTCTTGTAATTCGCGCACAAAAGAACTGTCAATCTTGAGCGCATCAATCGGGAATCGCTTTAAGTAGCTGAGAGATGAATAGCCGGTTCCGAAGTCATCAATGGATAACCCAACTCCAAACTCTTTCAGTTCATTCAGCGTATCAATAGTCGACTCTATGTCCCGCATCAACATGCTCTCGGTAATTTCAAGCTCGAGCTTTCCCGGGTCAATTCCTACCGAATTTATTATGTTACTGACAAGGTCTGTTAGCCCGTCCGAGTATATTTGCTGACTTGAGACGTTGACGGAAATACACAGCTTGTTTAAAGACGTGTGGCGCCATTTCTTGAGCTGCTCGCAGGCCGCTTCCATTACCCATCTGCCAATTGGCAAAATAAGACCTGTTTCTTCGGCAACGGGAATAAAATCAGCTGGTGATATCCAGCCACGCTCATTGTGCTGCCATCGTATCAGCGCTTCAGCGCCAACAATTTCCCAATTAGACAAGTCCACTTTTGGCTGGTAGAACAGTTCAAACTGTTCATTATCAATCGCTTTACGCAATTCTTCTTCCATCGAAAGACGGTGCAGCGATCGCAGTCTCATCGAACCAGAATAGAATTTATGCGTATTACGGCCCGCTGCCTTTGCCCTGTACATGGCTGAGTCAGCGTTCATGAGCAACTCGTCTTTAGTGCGGCCATCTTTCGGATAGAACGCTATTCCGATACTGGGAGTTACGACCAACTGATGACCTTTGCAATTGAACGGCAGCGACAGCGCCGAAATGACCCGGTCGGCAATTTTTGAGGCCGCTGTCTCGCCGTCCACCTGATCCAACATCAAGACAAACTCATCGCCGCCAAGTCTGGCCAGTCGAATGTCATCCGCATACTCTCCGTCAACCTGCACAAACCCGTCGCTCGGTCTGGTACAACTCTGAAGCCGGTCAGCTACAGCCTTCAATAGCTCGTCACCTATCGAATGGCCCAACGTATCGTTAATGCGTTTGAAACGATCCAAGTCAACAAACATCATGGCAAACTGGCGTTTCTGCGTCCTCGCGTCGTTCAGCACATCGTCCAGCTCTTGAGAGAACAAATGCCGATTGGGCAAACCGGTTAGACGATCGTAATACGCCAGATCAAACACCTGTGATTCGCTGGCCTTTCTTTGCGTAATATCCCGGACAATTGCCAGGACGGTGTTGCGGTCTCTGGCGACGAAACGCGTTTCTATGTGCACGTTTCGCGGAGTATAAAAGTGCTCCAAAATCTGCGGCCTGGAGGACTCGAGTGCGAGACCAATGGTCTCTTTGACACTGTCTTTGACGTTTGCGTCAAACAACTCGTCAAATGACACGCCTTTGAGAGCATCAATGCCGTCAAGAACATTGTCTTCCAGACCCGTCGGGCCGAGGTATTTATTACCATTTTCGTCCAGCACGAAAATAACGTCGGGCAGCGCCGCAACCAGACCGTGAATATCGTTAAGCGCATTGCTGGCTCTGAGCAAATACCTCACCCGATAAGCCAAAACCGACCAATCAATAGGTTTACTAATAAAGTCCGTTGCACCCAAATGATATGCCTTGTCCGCAGACTCGAAATCATCCAGACCTGTAATAATACAAATCGGCACACTGCGATTATCTTCTGAAGCGCGAATTTTCTGGCAGACCGTAAAACCGTCAATCAGAGGCATATCAACGTCGAGCAAGACAAGATCAGGCGTCTGCTCGGAGAAACGGGCAAGCGCTTCTTCACCTTCACAAGCCTCCACCACGTCCATTCCAGCCTGCTCCAAAACTTCACGAGCTATTAGTCGCGTTGTAGGGTCGTCATCTGCGATTAGAACAACCGGGCGACTCGAAGAAATCGGAACCATGGTCATGAGGTAACACTCCCGAGTTCAGATTCCACTGCGGTGACCACTCGCGTGTATTCGGTCTCAAGAGACTCACGTAGCGAAACACTATCCTGAATAGTACCGTCACGTCCCATGCTCTCCAGACGCTTGCACAGTTCGGCCAACCCGGTTGCGCCCACATTCAAACTACTGCTTTTCAACGCATGGGCACTTTCGCGGACAACAGCCCCATTAGAACTGTCAATCGCATTTCCAAGCCTGTCTTTGATAACCACCGACGACTGTAAGTACAAGCTCAGCAGTTTGCGCACGATGTTCGGTGAGCCCGGCTGCTGCAGCAGTGACAACCGCGATAAAGTAGACTGGTCTATAGCGATTTCCTGTGCGGTACTTTCGTTTTCTGTAGCACCGTTACCTGTGAAATCCAGCTTTTCATTGCTTTCGCCAGATATTTCCCCGGCACTGTGAAGGTACAGATTCAACACTCCGTATAGCTGTTCCGTCGTAAATGGCTTGATCAGGCAATCGTCCATGCCCGCCTGCAAGCAGTGTTCACGGTCTGACTTAAGCGCATTGGCCGTTGCTGCAATGATAGGAGTACGCCTGCTGTTCGCTTCGACCTCTTGGAGGCGAATAGTCTCGGTGGCTTTCCAGCCGTTCATTACAGGAAGCTGGCAGTCCATTAGCACCAAATCAAACGATTCTGAGGCAAGCTTTTCTACCGCCTCAAGACCATTGACGGCCAGCTCAACCTCAAGACCCATTGAATTAAGCATGGACAAGGCTACCTGACGATTGACTTCGTTGTCCTCCACTACCAGTACACGTCCTGTCAATTTGACTGCGGAACTCCCACTGTACGTCTCGGGTCTGTCTATCAATTGGTGCCGCATGACGGCCGCTAAAGAATAATAAAGTCGTGATTGAAGTACAGGCTTGCTTAACTCTCCGGCGACTGCGTACTGAGTGAACATTTCCTCTCGTGCGGGTCTTGCCAGTGAACTGAGGACGATGATCTTGAGCAATTCTAGGCGCGGGTTGGCGCGAATCGAACGAATCAACTCAAAGCCGGTTTTCTCAGGCATATCGAGATCAACTATGACAAGGTCGTAAGGATCACAGTTCGACATAGCACCAATGAGTTTCGCGTAGCCCTCATCAGCGGACGCCGCCGTGCGTGCCACTGCATTCCAGCCTAGTAGCAGGTGCTCTAGAATATTACGATTAGTCGAACTGTTATCAACGATAAGGACGCTCTTGCCGTCAACGGACTCCATCTGTTTAGCTGTTTGGGATGCAATGTCGTGACTCGTTTCCAGTTCCAGTGAAAACGAAAACACGGAGCCACTGTGCGGTGCGCTCTCTACTGTCAGCTCACCGCCCATTTGATCAATCAGCTGCTGGCAAATGGCCAAACCTAAACCCGAACCACCGTAAATTCGTGTAGTCGACTCTTCCGCCTGTGTAAACGAATCAAAAATGCACTTTTGCTGCTCCGGCCCTATTCCGATTCCCGAGTCACTAACTTCAAAGAAAACGCGTTGATGTCCGTTTTGCTCTGGTTGAGAAGTGAGCCTGACAACCACTTCACCCGCCTGGGTAAACTTGATTGCATTGCTGATCAGATTATTGAGCACCTGCTTCAAACGTGTCGGATCAGTTTTGACCAACGAGTGCGATTCACGTGGCAGTACAATCATCAGTTCTGTTTTCTGAGCGTGCGCGTGGCCTGCGTGTGCTTCCACAACTTCTTCGACCAGCGCATTAAGCTGTACGTCGACGAAATTCAGATTGAGCTTTCCGGCTTCTATTTTTGAGAAGTCCAAAATATTGTTTATGACGCCCAGCAACGATTGAGCTGAGTCGTAAATCGTTTCGGTATACTTTCTTTGCTTTGTCGACAAAGGCGTACTTCTTAGAATTTCCGTCATGCCCAGGACCCCACTCATAGGCGTGCGAATCTCATGACTCATACGTGCAATAAAGTCGCTCTTGGCGCTTGATTTGGCTACCGCCTCATCACGCGCTTGTTCTAAGCGCTCCTTACCCTCAGTGAGTTCGGTCATCATTACAGCAAATTCGCCAGCGAGAATCCCGACCTCATCTGTTCTTCCCTCCTCGACCTCCAGGTTCAGTTTTCCAAACTGTCGAAGATCGAGGATTTTGTCCTTCAGCACTCGCAGCGGTTCGAGAATCAGTTCGCGAATCAGTAAGGAAGACGCAACCAGAAATAACGTGCTCAAACCGAGCATAAAGAGCGTTACATTTCGCACTAACTCATTGCCGACTGCAGAGAGGCGACGCTGTGCTTGAACTTCAAGAACGCCAACAGTTTTTCCATTGATATCCTTCAATATGTGGAAACCGGATGTGGTGGTCTCGTTACCTACTTGACTAAGCGGCTCACCATCAGCGCGATCGGACATCACTCGAGCCGATTCAAGTGTCGGATGCAAAGTAACTCTGGCTCTTGACACTTCTCCAATGCCATTTAGCCGCTCATTGGTGAGTAGCCGGCCTACAATCAGCCTCCCAAGCGTGGCCCCACTTTCGGACGCTTCCAATAGTGAATGGGAGGTAATCTGTAACAAGCCTTGACGTGACATGACTACGCCTACCAGCATATCGTTCTTTAAGGAGCCAGCAGCTATCGAGCCTCTTGGAACAAGCGAATCAAACGTCCCACTTTCCACATCGTTCTCACGCAACGCGGCGATATCACCAAGAGCGTCGGTCAAGCGTTCACCCGCATTATTAAAATAAGTTAGGGTATCAACACCTATACTCCGCAGGTATCCGGGATCGAAGCTGTCAGGGGGAGGCTGGGACGCAGGGTCCTGCAAGAAGTTTAAAACCTGATTATTGCTTGTGTACTCCATGGCAATAGAAATCAAACTGCTAAGATCATCGTCCAGGGCATTTTCGACACGCAACAGGGCTGCCTCGATAGACTCGCTTTCGAAATCTCGCAGTGCCTCTGACATCCTTATCTTGACCACGAGATAGCTTCCCAGAGAGAAGCTGAACCCGAGCACTATAAACAGTGTCACTAATTTCTTGCCAAGCGACATTTACTTCCTTTTCCAATAGACGGTAGATGGGCGAGATCGAGGTCAATGTAGAGTACTGACTTACAACTTTTGGGTTACACATAAGATCAGACCTGCTCTAACGTTATCGGCTAAAACCCCGAATTGTTTAGCAACTTACTTGTCTTACCTGACGCAGGCTTTTTTATGTCAAGTAGAGAGATACCGATCCGAAATCGCCGACGTCTATTAATGTGATCGAGTTATCTCAAGATGTAGCAAAACGTGTCGCTAGCTACTTCAGCAGGACAACAGCCTGGCTAAGTGCCTGCACGTCTGATCAAGAATCGATTTAGGAGAAAAACGCTTTGGACATCGCCACGCTAGTTGGATTAATTGGGGCCGTTATTACCGTGGGCGCCACCATCATGCTAGGAGGCTCGGCGTCCACATTCTTTAACGTACCATCACTGGTCATTGTTCTAGTCGGTACGCTGCTCGTAACGATGATGAAATTTAGCCTCAGTCAATTCCTTAGCGCAGCCAAGGTTGCGATTCACGCTTTTACCAACAGACTCGCTGAACCAACTGATTTAATTGATAAATCTGTCGAGTTGGCAAAAGCAGCTCGCCAGTCAGGTATTCTTGCCCTGGAAGAAGCTGAAGTTCCCGACCCGTTCATGAAAAAGGGTATCAACCTTCTGATCGATGGTCATGACGCAGAAGTGGTTCGCAAAATGCTTTCAGACGACGTCAGACTCACACTTCAACGACACTCCAACGGACAAGCGATTTTTAAGGCTATAGGAGATGTGGGCCCTGCGATGGGCATGATTGGTACGCTAATCGGACTGGTGCAGATGTTGTCGGCCATGGACGACCCCAAGTCAATTGGTCCGGCAATGGCCGTGGCTCTGCTCACAACGCTTTATGGCGCTATCTTGGCAAACGTCATCGCGATTCCAATTGCTGACAAGCTAAAACTTAGAAGTGCTGACGAAAAACTCTGTAAGTCTATGGTCATTGACGCCCTTATGGGTATTCAGGAGGGACAGAATCCTCGCGTCATTGAGGGGCTTTTGCAAAACTATCTACCGACCTCGAGCCGGCCATCCGGTGAAGAAGAAGCCGCCTAGACATGAGTATGGACGAACCGGAAGAACAGGACGAAGGGATACCAGCCTGGGTCATGACGTTTGCGGATCTGATGAGTCTGCTGATGTGTTTTTTCGTACTGCTACTGTCTTTTTCGGAAATGGACGCGCAAAAATTCAAGCAGCTATCGGGCTCCATGAAAATGGCATTTGGTGTGCAAGCACAGATTAAAGCTGATTTTATCCCTAAAGGTACAAGTGTTGTAGCGACTGAGTTCAGCCCCGGGAAACCAGAGCCAACGCTCCTAAACGAAATTCGTCAGCACACAATTGACAGTTCCAAAAGCACGCTCGATATCGACCCCGGAAAAGATAAATCGGAGGCCGAAAAAGATGACTTCAAAGACATTGAA
Source organism: Gammaproteobacteria bacterium (assembly GCA_045107075.1). GTDB lineage: Bacteria > Pseudomonadota > Gammaproteobacteria > Steroidobacterales > SZUA-146 > SZUA-146. Next base: position 65,666 of record JBGCFV010000020.1, on the reverse strand, counting down.
GCGGCCTTGGCGCATTTAAGAAAAGAACTCGGCGCAGAAATCGAAGCTGATAAGCTGAGCGTTCGGCGCGAGGGCTCCAGAATTATAATCCAGATTCACGAGCAAGGGTCCTTCGCCTCAGGTTTTGCAATCGTAAAACAGAACTTTCTCCCAACGCTCGACAAAATCAGCAGGCTGTGCGCGAACATGTCCGGCATTGTTCAGGTAACAGGCCACACCGACGACGTGCCAATTTCAACCCAGCAATTCAGATCAAACTGGGACCTTTCGTCAAGCCGTGCCGTTACCGTCGCACACCGTATGCTCAAGAATAACGATCTAGACCCAAGAAGGCTGGTCATTACCGGCCTGGCCTGGACCCAACCGATTGTCCCGAATGACACTGCCGAGAACAGAGCGACGAATCGTCGAGTAGAAATCAGTATTTTACGTAGTAGCAATGACGTTAAAACAACCCTGGAAGAAAGTCGGCAGACGACCGACCCGGATGACGCGACCGAATTGCCTGCAGCGGAAAACGAACAAACACCAACATGAGGACAGAACAATGAGTGAAAAAACGGGAGCCGAGCGGCGTCAGGATTTCCGTGTTCAAGATCAAATTTTGCTGGACTACGAAGTAGTCTCCGATACAGAAATGAGGGGCGCACTGAAAAACATCGTATTAGTAGACTCGGCCGAAATGAACGCAACGACCACCCTGCGCCGGCTCGAATCAGACTTTCAGGGAGCGTTAGATGTCTTGCAGAAGAATGACAAGGACCTGGCCAAATGTCTGGATCTGATTAACAACAAACTCAACACATTGACTAGTCTCGTGCCGGCCGCAGTAGAAGTTGATACGGCCATTAAAACTCGTGAAGTCCGCAACTGCAGCCTGAGCGCATCCGGTATCGCATTTGCGTGTAAAGAACAGATTCCGATGGGCACGAACCTGTGCCTGCGCATGGTTGTGCTGCCTAACTACCACCACGTCGTCGCCTATGGACAGGTCATTCGGGTTACTGATATTGAGGATGCGTACGACGGTTATTCACATATCATTGGCGTGCACTTCGAGCACATTCTTGATCGCTACCGCGAAGTATTGGCCAGACGTGCGCTTCAACGGGAAATTGAAGACTTAAGACTTAAAAGAAGAGAACAAGCGGCCGAGGAAGAGAACCGGTCAGTTACGGGATAGTGCTGTCTACCGGTGATGTAGACTTATAGTCTTGGTACAGCGGCGAAGACGAAACCAGATCTAAATCAACCTATTTCAACTGGCGATCAGCTTGAACCCAAATATAGAAAAGCGGAATGAGAATTCACCCTCCTTCTTTAAGGAAACGGGGGCCTGTCTGACTGTGTCGGTGTTTGTCTTGATTGCGATGCAAACGGCGGCGGCCGCAAAACCCGGCAACACCGGCAGCACATCTACTGCGTCGCTCGGCATTTCGCTAACAGTCCCTACTTCGGTACGCGCTCGCCCACTTCGTTCTTCTAAAGCGTTGAACAAGAGCGACAACTATCTGTGCGTCAATGCACAAAATCCGCAGGGGTTCAGGTATTTCCTATACCGCGTCAACGAGAGCGTAGCTTCCGTAGTAAAGCAACCATTACACGTTAGGGAAAACTCCTTTGCAGTATCAGATTGTGGGCTAACGCTTAACATTGATGTCAGCCAGACCCAGAATAGCGCCATCCCGCTTCTGCTAATGGTATCCCCGGAATAGCTAACTCGCGACGCGTGTTTCGAACAGTTTTGCAAGCTCTCGCCCCTGCCGAGAATTCGGGTTCGAGTTGCTGGAAACTGCCTGAGAGTCAGTCCTGGTTGATGCGTCTTGCTTGATAGCTGTCGGCGCTATCGGCGCTTTACGACTGCCTTCAGGCACAGCAGATCGGAGTTCCTTCTCGAGCCTTGTGGGTGATTTATCTTTTGACGCCGGAACACCGTGAAGTCTTAAGAGTAGTTTTATCTCACTCGCGCTTAGGCCCAGATCTTGTAGTGTTTCAACGTTTCCAACACCCCGTTTCAGCATGCGCGTGGCAAGATCAATTCTCTGAACGTCCGACCCGTGTTTTTCAACCAGCTGCTGCCTTGCGTTTAGACTCTTGCACTGCTCGTGCAAAGCCTCTAATTGATCCTGAATACCAGACTCGTTGAGATTACAATTCTGAAACTGTTCTGCCATCTGGTTCAGAATCGATCTTTGCTTGCCAAGTTGTCGTTGCTGTCGGCGCAATAGCCCAAACAGTAACAGCATACTGCTAATAAAAATGAGTAAAGCCAAGAGAATAAAACCATTGACCGGGATTGAACTAGACAGGTAATTGGACATCATACGTACTCATCTATTTGGTGAGACTCGGCGTCGCCGCTGTTTTGTGTTGGCCGTTTTTTCCGTACCCTTTTTGGCGACGGTTTATCCTGCTGCTGTTCCTGCGGATCCCTTCGCTTAACGTGCGCAATCGGTAACGCCGGCCTGATTTCCTTAATATCACTCATAGCTACTTCTCAGGATCAGTCCATTCTCCGAGTCTGGCGCGCAATCTGATGACCGCTTTACTGTGAATCTGCGAAACTCGGGATTCACTCACACCCAGCACTTCGCCAATCTCTCTGAGATTCAGCTCTTCGTCATAGTAGAGCGACAACACCAGCCCTTCCCGTTCGGGAAGATTATCAATGGCACCAGCGAGAGCGGTGCGAAACTCATGATCGGTTGCACTTTCCTGAGGACCGGGTGCAATTTCGCCAGATGGCTGTGTATGACTGCCCTCTCCCTGAGTTTGCTCCAACGAAAACAACCTGCAAGTCGTCGCGTCACGTAGCACCTTGTGATACTCATCAATTGTGAGTTCTAGCTCCTCCGCAACCTCGACTTCGCGAGCATTGCGTCCATGACGCATCTCAACCGCCCTCACCGCTTCGGTGACTTTACGCAGTTTTTGATACACGGATCGTGGCGTCCAGTCTGAACGACGTACTTCATCCAGCATGGCACCTCGAATACGAATGCCTGCAAAGGTTTGAAAATTAGCACCTCGCGATGCGTCGTATTTACGTGACGCCTCGAGTAATCCAATCATTCCAGCCTGAATCAGGTCATCGACGTCCACGTTACCCGCGAGACGGCTTGCAAGATGGTAAGCAATGCGCTTTACCAACTCGGCGTTTTCAATAACCAACTCGTCCTGGGAGGCAGACACATCGGATGCGTAGGCAGCATTTGGAGCCATTACAATGCACTCCTTTCGGGCAGCGCCGCGACCAGCCTCTCTGCGAAAAACTCAATGTTCCCGGTCGAGAGTGAGGCGGCTGGCCACCGATTAACGGTGGTCGCGATATCGGCAAAGGCTTTAGCAGCCCGACTGTTTGGAAACCTTTCGACAACCGGACTTTGTTGCTGAATAGACTTGCTTACGCTTGAGTCCTGGGGAACGTGGCCGATGTAGGTCAGCCCAACGTCCAGAAACCGCTGCGCTACGGTACTCAGTTTGGTAAAAAGCTGTCGTCCATCAACGGCGCCACGCGTTTTGTTGGCGAGAATATTGAACCGTTTTACGCCGTGGTCACGACTCAACAGTTTAATTAAGGCGTATGCGTCTGTAATTGAAGCCGGCTCGTCGCAAACAACAATCACCACCTCCTGGGCAGCCGCACTAAAACGAATAACGCTGTCGTTAATGCCTGCAGCCGTATCAATAACGAGATCATCAACAGGCGTATTCATTTCGCTGAACGCCCAAATCAAGCCGCTGTTCTGTGCCGGAGACGTATCGGCCAGCTGCCTGACACCTGAAGACGCCGGTACGATTTTAATGCCGCCGGGACCGTCAATAATGATGTCATCCAGCGTACATGAGCCATCCAGTACGTGGGAAAGATTTCGCTCAGCCTGCAAACCAAGACACACGTCGATGTTTGCCAATCCAAGGTCAGCATCCATTAGTACGACTCTGCGATTCTTGGCAGCGAGCGCCATGGAGAGGTTGACGGAAACAACCGTTTTGCCAACGCCCCCTTTGCCTCCCGAAACAGCAATCACGCGAACCGGCTGCTGAGCTACAGATTGTCTAAGGCCGCTAGCCTGGTCAAGTGGAAAACTATGCACAGACATTTGCTCGCACCTCGCCGAAGTTTCGTGCCATGAACTCTTCGCCTACACGCTGGCCCGACTCTCTCATCAGCCGCATAGAATAATTGACCAGCGAGACACTTCGACCGGCTGCCGTATGCAAGTCTTCTGGCACACGCTGTCCGTTGGCTAGAAACGCAATCGGAAGATGGTGTCGAATCACTGCGGAATACGCTGCTCCAAGACTTGCGGCTTCATCGATTTTGGTCAGAATGCAACCGTCTAGCGGTACGCAACCGAAATTACGCACAACTTCATCAAGCGTTTGGGAATGTCCATTTGTGGCTAACGCCAGATAAATTTTAATATTGACGCCGCTATCGCTGAACGCGCTCAAATGTTGAGAGAGCCCTGTGACTCTCTGGCTCACTCCTGCGGTATCGATAAGTACCAGAGATTTATCACTAAGACTGGCCAGCAGAGTGCCTAATTCGCTTTTATCGGTGACGCGATGTATCGGAACATCGAGAATTTGGGCGAATGTTGCTAGCTGCTCCTGAGCGCCAATTCTGAAACTGTCGGTGCTGACCAGAGCGACCTGATCACGTCCGTGGCGCAGCGCATAGCGGGCTGCCAGTTTTGCAATACTTGTGGTTTTGCCGACTCCGGTTGGTCCAATGACGGCGATGACACCTCCCTGGTCGAGAACCGTATCATCTAAAATTGGAAGTGAAGAAGCCAGTGCGCGAGTCGCCAGTTCCAGACAACTACCTTCATCTTCCGGGGTAATTTCACTGTCTACGACCGCCCTGGCAATGTCTGAATCAATCCCCATGGCGGCATAGCGTCTGAGTATGTTTACAGTGGTCGGATCGCGGCGTACCTCATCGTTCCAGGCCATAGAAGAAAGCTGATCTGAAAGCAGTGAGCGCATGCCGTTAATTTCCTCACGAATGGCACCCAGTGCCGATTCACGTGACCAGGATGCGCCATCCGTGGCGCTTAAAACGGGTCCTTCATCTAAAAACGTATCAAATTCATTCTCGGTAGTGACCTCTACATCGTCACCAAACAGTGACGAACTGACAACATCGTTATCGAACATGTTTTCGTCACCGCCCGTTTCCATTCGCGGCGTTCCGGTTGCAGGTGCCATAAGCGATTCGTCGTAGTCCACGGCTGCAACAACCTCAATGCCACCCTCAACTCGGCGGTTGGACAGAATGACAGCGTCTGGTCCCTGCTCCTTGCGTACACTCTGAAGTGCTTGACGCATGTTGTTCGCTACAAACCGTTTAATTTTCATAATTCATCCTGTCTATAATTCTTTTTAGTTTTCAGCCAGCATCGGTGCTCTTATCCAACTGTTGCTACCATGCGTATCGGTTTGTCGTCTGGCACTTCGTTAAATGCGAGTACGTTCAGATTCGGCATAGAGTGTCTCGCCAGTCGTGCAAACCAGGACCTCAGCCTTGGTTCTACAAGAAGTACTGGTGTCTCACCGGCTGCTTCCTGACGCTTTGCTCCGTCTTTTAAAGCGTTGTGTACACGCTCCACCAAATCTGGTTCAAATCCGGGTCCGCCGTAGCCTGAGCCATCAGCGGTGTTTGTCTGTAAAGAATTTTGCAATAACTGTGCCAATTCCGGATCCAGCGTTAAAACGGGCAGCTCGTCCTTTAAGCCACTGATTTGTTGAACAATTGAGCGACCCAGTGCAATGCGTACCTGTCCGGCCAGAGCGTCAGGATCCTGACTCTGGGTAGCACTCGCCGCCAATGTTTCGACGATCTTGTGCATATTGCGAAGCGGGATTTTCTCATTGAGCAATGACTGCAGAACTTTGATAAACACACTCATTGGCATGCTCTTGGGCACCAAATCTTCAACCAGTTTTGGCGAGTTCTCGGCCACTCTGTCCAGTAGGCGCTGGGCTTCGTTACTGCCGAACAAATCGGCCGCATGGTGTTGAACAAGCTTGCTCAAGTGGGTCGCAACGACGGTACTGGTATCCACAACCGTATAGCCAAGGGTCTGAGCATGCTCCCTGTGAGCCGGCTCTATCCAGACCGCGTCAAGATCGAATGCGGGATCTTTCGTGGGAATGCCCGCCAGTTTGCCAAACACCTGTCCGGGGTTAATTGCCAGGTCTCTGTCAATATGGACCTCGGCCTCGGCAACCGGTACGCCCATAATGACGAGTCGGTAACCATTTGGCGGCAGCTCCAGGTTATCGCGAACGTGAACCGGCTGAACCAGAAAGCCTATTTGCTGAGATATCTTCTTCCTGACACCCTTGATTCTGTTGAGCAGTTCGTTACCACCGTTGCGATCTACCAGTGGAATTAAGCGGTAGCCGACTTCCAGACCAATGGCATCAATTTGAGGAATATCTTGCCAACCAAGCTCGGTCGGTTCGTCACTCATGACCTGCTCTTGCACTTCCTCTGCGACAGGCTCATGTTTTTTCTTGTGCGACAACCAGGCACCACCCGCACACCCGGCGGCCAATGTTAAAAATGCCATGTTGGGCATACCGGGAATCATGCCGAGAAGCATGAGTATTCCGGCGGTCACGGCCAGCACATGAGTATGGCCAAACAGCTGACCCACAACCTGGTCGCCGAGGTTCTGCATACTCGACACACGCGTAACGATGATTGCGACAGCTGATGACAGCAACAGCGACGGAATCTGGGCAACGAGACCATCACCAATGGTCAACAAAGTGTAGTTGTGCATGGCCATGCTCAGAGACAGATCGTGCTGAGCCATGCCAATTGCCACACCACCAATAATATTGATAAACAAAATGAGTATGCCCGCGACCGCATCACCCCGTACAAATTTACTGGCACCGTCCATGGAGCCGTAAAAGTCAGCTTCTTCGCGAATGTCCTGCCGACGGTCTTTCGCTTCTTCCTGCGTGATGACACCCGCATTCAAATCGGCGTCAATGGCCATTTGTTTACCGGGCATGGCGTCAAGCGTAAAACGCGCCGTCACTTCCGATATGCGTCCAGCGCCCTTTGTCACAACAACAAAGTTGATAATCACAAGAATCGCAAATACAACCAGTCCGACTGCGTAATTACCGCCTACAACAAAGTCACCAAACGCTTCGATAACTTTACCGGCCGCTCCTGTTCCTGTATGCCCGTTCAGGAGTACGACCCGCGTTGAAGCAATATTCAAGGCCAGACGCAGCAAAGTGACGACCAGCAGAACGGTAGGAAAAACGGACAGTTCAAGCGGTCTGCCGACGTATACAACGGCCAACACAATAATTAGCGACAACGCAATGTTAAAACTAAACAAGGCGTCCAGTGCCAAAGGGGGCAGAGGCAATATCATCATGGCCAACAGCAACATGAGCAGCAGAGGAGCGCCAAGCCCTTTGGCTCCGGCTTGATACTTCGATAACAATTCAGCAAAACTATTCATGAACAAACCTTCTTCCAATTACTCGTCAAACTGCACAACTGGCGCAGTTGGCTCTATGCCGCCTTCTCTTTGGGCGTGTTTTAGCTGGAATACCCAGGTCAGTACCTGAGCAACAGCGGTAAAAAACTGAGCCGGAATTTCCTGGTTCAGTTCGGTGGTGCGAAACAACGCTCGGGCAAGAGGAGGCGCTTCTAACAGCGGCACGTTATTTTCACGAGCGATTTCCCGAATACGGGCGGCTACGAGATCTGCGCCTTTAGCAATGACCCGAGGTGCAGCCATTTTCTTGGGGTCGTACTGCAGAGCAACTGCGAAGTGTGTTGGGTTAGTGACAATCACGTCTGCCAACGACACTTGATCCATCATGCGCGCGTTGGCCTGCTCCATTTGCATCTGACGAATACGCCCTTTCATTTCTGGATTTCCGTCAGTTTCTTTCATTTCATCGCGTACTTCCTGGCGGGTCATACGCATCTGTTTGGAGTGTTGAAACAGCTGAAACGGCACATCGACCGCCGCTATTAACAAGAGTGGCGTACTGAAAATCAACAGCCCTTTGACACCCATTGTCGCCGCTTGTGTCAGCGCAACGTTGATTGGCTGCATGCTTAACGACATAAGCTGATCCGAGGATGAATACAGAAACGCAACCGCAACGCTTCCCACTACACCAAATTTGGCCAGCGCTTTGAACAGCTCAACCAGTGCGTTGACGCTGAACATGCGCTTTATACCTTTCAGAGGGTTAAGTTTTTCGGCCTTGAACGCCATTGCCTGCGTGCTAAAGGACCAACCGCCCGTCATGGCAGGAGCGCAAATGGCCGCCACTACCACCACAATAAAAAACGGCAGAAGCGACTGCAGGGCAATTCCAATCGCCTCGCCAAACGCCGCTACCGGTTCCTTCGGATCGAATATTTCAGTACGTGTATAGGTCAGTCCGTCTTTAAGCGCGTTCAGCGAGCCGGTGATCATGGTTGGACCAAACGTCATAAGCGCACCGGCCGACGCCAGCATGACAGCCGCCGTACTGAGCTCTTTCGACCGGGGAACCTGCCCTTTCTTACGCGCGTCCTCCAGACGCTTGGGCGTCGCCTGTTCTGTCTTTTCCTGGCCGCTCGTCTCACTCACAGTCCGAGCACTACCGTTGCCTTTTCGAACGCGGTGTACATAAGCGCCATGAAGACTTTAATAATATTGGGAACGCTCACCATCAAAATGATGAAGCCCAAAAGCATGGTGATAGGAAACCCGATAGCAAACAGGTTAAGCGTCGGTGCGGCTCGACTGATGACACCAAATCCAAGATTGACAATCATTAATGCGGTCATCGCCGGCAAAGCAATTTTTAGTGCGCCGTAAAAGATGTGACTTGTCCAGGCGATGAGCTGCTTGATGCCTTCGGCCTGTAACCCTACTTCGCCGACAGGCAAAATCTGAAAGCTCTTGGCCAGCGTATCGATAATAACGATGTGGCCATTGATAGCGAGAAAGGCCAACGTGGCCAGCACCATAAAGTACTGGCTGACAACTGGTACGTTTACACCTCGGGCCGGATCAACAGCAATAGCAAAACCAAGCCCCATGCTCATGGCTGCCGCCTGACCGCCTAGAATGAGAGCGTCAAACACTACTTGCAGCGCAAATCCCATCCCAATGCCTATAAGCACCTGCTGTGCCGTCACGAGACCACCTGCAACGCTTAACAAACTGACAGGAGGTGGCGGTGGGATTAAAGGAACCAGTATCAAGGTAAGCATTATCGATATGAGCACACGTACTCTTGGGAGTACCATTGATGCACTGAACACCGGCGCTACCATAATCATGGCCAAAATGCGGACGAACGGCCAGATGTAATATGACAAAACCGTTTGCACATCGAAGCTGTTAATCTGCACGCTTTGGCCACTAACGATGTTGAAGATGTCACTGGTAAGCATGTCGCTGGCGAAACCGGTTAGCCCACAAGATGCGGAATTGTGGCGTACAGCTCACGTGTGAAATCGAGCATTTTGTTCATCATCCACGGCCCGCCAATCATCAAGGCTGTAGCCAGCACCAATAGCTTCGGGATGAAACTCAACGTCATTTCGTTAATTTGGGTTGCCGCCTGAATCATGCCAACAAACAGACCGACCGCCAGAGCTGAAATCAACATGGGCGCAGCGATAATAACGGTGAGTGCCAGTGCGTTTTGGCCAATCGTCATGACGGTTTCAGGAGTCATAGCAACTACGCCAAAAAGCTCGAGGCAAGCGTACCCACCACGAGCGCCCAACCGTCCACCAACACAAATAGCATCAATTTGAACGGGAGCGAAATCAGCATGGGGGACAGCATCATCATGCCCATTGACATCAAGACGCTCGAGACCACGAGGTCAATAATGAGAAATGGTATGAACATTAGAAACCCAATTTGAAATGCGGTCTTTAGCTCACTAATAATGAAACTCGGAATTAGGAGAGTCATAGGCACGTCGGCCGGCGTAGCCATTTCGGGAATGTTTGCAATACCGGATAACAGAGCCAAATCCGACTCACGGGTCTGAGCCAACATAAAGCCTCTCAGCGGTGTGCTGGCAGCAACTACGGCATCCTTAAACTCCAAGTCACCGGCCGAATAGGGCTGTATGGCCTGCGTGTTAATGTCCTGCAACACGGGCCCCATTATGAACAGACTTAGGAAAAGCGCTACGCCAATTAGCACCTGGTTTGGAGGGGTTTGGGCCGTGCCCAACGCTTGCCGCAGAATCGACAACACAATAATAATTCGGGTGAACGAGGTCATGGCCAGGACAAGTGCAGGCAACACGGTTAACACCGTCATCAGCAACAGCACTTGAATATTCAGCGTGTATGACTGCCCTCCATTGCCATCCGGGCTGGCCGAAATAGCGGGCAGTCCCTGAGCCAATACGTTAACACTCAGTAACAGGCAAATTGCCGCGATGCACAGGCGAATCATGAAGGCGTACCGCCTAACGATTTCACGAGTTTATCGCGAAAAGACTCGGTGTCGAGCTCAGCTTCCTGAATCGGAGTGTCCAGTACATGCAAGGTACTAATACCGGCGCTGCTGGCACCTACCAGAATTTGTTGCTGGCCTACCTGTACAACCAATATTCTCTCTTTCGGACCCAAAGGCAGCGAAGCCGTAACCCGGAGCTGTCCTGCTGAGGGTTGGTCCATTCCCTGGACCCGTTTGAAAATCCATGCAAGCAAAACGATTGCAGCCAGAACAAGCCCTAGATTGAGAGTTACCTCAATCAGGCTACCACTGACATCTAGCGTGCTGGGTAGTGAGCTCACAGCCTCCTCTGCAACAGCGTTTAACGGAAAGGCCGCAGTCAGAAGAACGAAGCAGACTGCAGACCAGTTTGTGAGACGCATATTCACTTGGACGCCGAACCGCCTCGCAGGTTTTTAATGCGTTCACTTGGACTGACTACGTCAATTAAGCGAATACCAAAATTTTCCTCAACGACAACAATCTCGGCTTTTGCGATTAGCGTACCGTTGACGAGAAGATCCATCGGCTCTTCAGCACTTCGTTCCAACTCCACAACAGAGCCTTGATTCAAGCGTAGTAAATCGCGAATCGTCATTTTGGTTCGCCCCACCTCCAACGCAAGCGTTACAGGGACGTCGAGAATAACGGCCAGATCGACTTCGTCAGCCGAAGTCGGCATGCCCGATTCGGTGAGCTCGTCAAATTTGGCTGGCGCTACGTTTTCAGGAGCCTCCGCAACAGGCTCGCCAATCACTTCGGAATCTGGCGTATCAGTATCCAGAGCCGCAGACTCAGGTTTTTCGGTGTCCGGCGCTACCGGGTTTTCTGTTTCAGCGCTCATGTTGTTGCCTCGTTAGATTTCGATTCGTGATGCTGCTGACTGCCACGACCGGTCACGCAAACGGCGTGTATTCCCCGTGACTGACCAAAACGCCCAAACAGAACCGGCGTTTCATCAACGCCCAGTTCAATGCTGGGAGGCAGGTCTATTGGGAGCACATCGCCAGGCGTTAAACTCAGCAAGTCGCGCAGCGTAAGCTGAACTTCGCACAAGTTGCCCTGAAGCATTACGTTTGCGTCTTTAATGGATCGGCGCATGGCCGTTTGGAATTGATCCCGTTTGAGCAAGCTACCCTGACCGCTGGCCTCCAGCATCGGACGTACCGGCGCCAGCATCGTCAATGGCATGACAATGTGGCAATCGTTTGTACTACCCGCTACCTCCATGCCCAGTTTCACAACCAGCATTGACTCAGGCGGCGCTGCAGTCGTAACCAGCGCGGGCTCGGTCTCCATGCCTTTGACGGAAAACTCAAGTCCAACTACCTCGGACCACGATTGCGTGAGATTATCCAGAACAAGGTCAAGCATTTTGCGTGACATGACTATTTCAGAGGGTGTGATTGTGCGCTCTGTGCTGTCATCAGACTGCACGACCGCACCGGCGCCACCAAAGTAGTTATCGACAAACCCGTAAACAAGCGCCGCGTCGAACACAATCAGTGCAGTGCCCGGAAGTGATTTTTCGCTAATCTTGTAAATGCAAGACGGCTTGCCAAGCGTTGCAACATACTCGTCGTAGCGATGGCGCCGCGCGCCTCCCAAAACGACTTTGACTTCACTTCGCAGCAAGGCGTACAACGATTTCTGAATTAGACGAGCGGCACGCGAGTAAACGTTAACCAGCGAAGCCGGACAGTAACTCGACACATTGCTACTCGACTTGTATTCGAACGCTGAAATTTCACCTTTGGCTTTGACTCCGCCATTGGTCGAAACAACGCCGTCTTCAACACCGGTTAGCAAAGCACCGACTTCGGCTTTGGATAAAACGTCGCTATCGCTCATTGCGCTACTGGACCACGAAGGACGTAAAGTAAACGCCCTCAATATCGCTGGGACCGTGATACTTTTTCAGTACGCGTTTTACTTCCTCTGCCGCCATAGCCTGCAGCGTTTCCAGACCTTCAGGGCTGGAAGCAAGCTCGTAGGTTACTTCCTGAAATAATTTGATAAGGTTGTTACGCATGATCGGGTGAAACTGTTCAACCGCCGCCACAAGCTCTTCATCACGAGCCATAACATCGATTTTCAGTTTCAGATAATGCGTGCTGGAACCCGACGACATTGTGACCAACATATCGGGATAGAACGAAAAGAAGAACGCCGGCATGCCGGCTTTGCTACCTTCCGGCTCCATATCGCCCTCGGCGCCCTCTTCGCCTTCCGCTGTTGCTGCCATTTCAGGTTCGCCACCGAGCTTGATAACCCCAAAATAGTGCAGGGCGCCAATAGCGATACCAGCCACAACCAGAGACATCACCACCGGTAACATCAATTTCTTCATTAAAGACGGCTTTTTTTCTTCGCCGTCCGTTTTTTCTGCGTCTGCCATGTCAGTAATTTCCAGTGGGGGATGACAGACTGTTCAATGCAAACAGCGTGCCACATATCGAGAATTACTTTTTATTCATTTTATTCATGTAGTTACCCAGACATCACCGGGCCAGCAAACACTCTGCATACGTCGGAAATTTGACATTTATGCTGTTTCTTCCGAAACCGCCATGAAGACGACGGTATTCAGGCGCCTCAAAACAATCGCCCGGACACGGTCATGCAACATTGACCCCACAGTTGCGTAAATCGGCTGCCCACACTGCCTTTACTTGTGAGACTAAACAAACTCGTCGACTAATAATGAGCCACCCGACCGAACCTCAGAAGCGGAAGAATCTACCGAGGTGGCGTTTGGCACTGTGTTCACGTCAGCTTGACCGTACTCGCCAGAACCAGAACCCGATTCGTTACCCTTGGCTTCTCGTCCAGTGTCTGCAGAGCGCTCGTCAGAAATATCCGCGTCACCGAGCTCAAGCCCCTCCTGATTGAACATTTCCCTCAGTTTAGGCAACGCTGATTCCAACGCTTCACGGGCCCCCGGGTGTTGCGCCTGAAACGCCAGTTGTGCCTGGTCGTCTACCATCGTAATACGCACATTGACCGAACCCAGATGCGGTGGATCCAGACGCAGCTCTGCCTGTCTAAGTCCGTTGTCGACCATCCAGAGAATGCGCTGCCCCAATCCCTGATCCCAACCGGGTGCGCCAGCTACTCGTGATAACGACATTGTCTGAATGGGGGCCTGAGTGGTTGGAGGGCGTTCTGGTGGTGAGGACATCGCCTGAGTTCGAAGCGCTTCCGCCTGATTCACCTCTGCGTCTACCGTTGCCGCAGCATCCGCAACTATGGGCAATATCGAGGTATTCGAGGCGACTGGAGCGGGCTGGATGGGTTTCAACAACCAGGCAAATGGTGCTGCGGACTCGGGGACAAACGGCCGGGTCAGGACTTCCGTAGCATCAGGCGCCGCTTTAAAAGCACCTTGTTGCAGCACAGCGGTGTGATCTCCCAGATCTGCTGCACTGAGAATTCCCGGAATACTTTGTGCCCCGGTAGTCAAATGGTCAGCACTTTGACCTAACGGGTTCTGGAGTACTCCAAGCGGCAAAGGATTGCCGGGTACCGGCGATTTAACGCCGCCAGTCAATGAGGGTGATAAAACAGCCCCACTGCCAGAGGCCGCTACTAACGCTTCGGTCGACGGCATCTCGTCCAGACCGGTCAGATTAGCCGTGCCTGCAATACCGGCCATATCCGAAAGCGTTTGCGGTTTGCCGTTGACCAAGGCCAAATCCGGCGTCAGTTCGGGTTGAGTCCCCGGCGGAAGATTGGCCAACTGCCCCGGCAACAATTCTCCGGCCAGTTCAGTAGGTGACAGACCGGCCACATGTACGGGCCACTGTATGGCCGGAGGCTGAACGGGTAGCTGTTGTCCAAGCGGACCGCCCAGAAGGCCCACTGCCGAAGGATCTGCCGTTCGTAGTCCATCTGGCATTAGGCCAGTATTTATCTCTACTTCACTTAAATTAGTATCGCTTAGCTGTTGAAATACTTGATTAAACTGCGCTTTCTTTTTGAATGCATCGGAATCAGAATTTAGCGCTGGATGACGATCGCCAGAGGGCGAATCTGTGCTAATTGAAGATTTAGAACCAGTATTGACTAGCGCTGCGAAAGGACCTGAACTGGAAGATGGGGTCACTGGGGGCTCCTATGAATTTACCGATAATGTGCGTTGCTATATACAAAGCAAATTCCATGCCATCCGGAGTAAAAAAACTTGTAAATAAACCTCATGAAAACGTAAACCTGGCCGCTACAGAGGCTGCGCACATTTACATGTGTGCGATCGGTTCATTAATAAACGGAAAACGGCTACAACGGAGTGCCCACATGAATCCCGACTTTCTCGCTAAACTGCAAAATGTGACCAATTTACCGACCCCACCGGCCGTTGCTGCAAACGTTATTAACTTGGCCCAAAGTCCCTCCGTGTACATGGGAGATTTAGCGGAAGCCATCACCTGCGACGCGTCGCTAACGGCCAAAGTGATGCGCGTAGCCAATTCACCCATGTACGCACAGCGTAGGCAATGCGCTAATTTGCACCAGGCACTGGTGGTGCTGGGCATTAATGCTGCCGTGACCTTGGCTTTGGGGTTCTCACTTATGCCGATACTGCGACGCTCTCCCAACCAAAACAAACACCTCGCCTACATTTGGAAGCGCTGCGTACTCTCTGCTGTCTCGGCTCGAGTCATCACCAAGCGACTCAAAGTAGGCAATACCGAAGAAGCCTTCTTGGCCGCACTGCTTCAGGACATTGGAATGATGGCTATTGATCGCGTCGTGCCAGATTTTTATCAGGCATGCGAAGAGTTTTATGACAACCACGATCAACTGCGAGCCTATGAAACCCAGCAACTAGGCGGTGATCACGCCGATGTCGGTGCGTGGCTTCTGAATCATTGGGCCCTGCCGAAATACCTGCAGGAAACTGTTGCGCTGTCGCATCGGCTGGACGGTGAGCATACCGACCCACAACGACAAACTCTTATTCGTGCCGTTGCACTGTCCGGGCTGGTCGCTGACTTATGGTTAAAAGACGGCGACGATGCAGCCATATTCGCAGAAATGGCCGATATCGCCGAAAAATCTGTCGGCATGGATGCAGATACCTTCGCTTTGGTTATGGGAGAAATTGGTACCAACATTCCGGATATGGCCGCCACCTTCAAAACAGAACTCGTATCCGAGCAGGACGCTCAGGCTATTGTGGAACAGGCTCAGGAAGCGCTCACCATGCGCAACCTGATTTCAATTAATGAAGTGGCCGAGCTAGGTCGCAAAACTCAAGAACTGAATGATAAAGCGAACGATTTACAGCTCGAGAATCAGGTTGATCCCTTAACGAAGGTATCGAACCGCGGCCATCTCGACGAAGTGCTTAACAGAGGATTCGCTCATGCTAAGCGATTTGGCTGGACACTGTCGATTGCGTTCATCGATTTGGACGGCTTCAAACAGATTAATGACACTTACGGTCATCAGGCGGGTGACTCTGTCCTTCGCACAATCGCGTCGTCTCTTTCCGATTTGGTTCGTTGTACGGACACAGTAGGTCGCTTTGGCGGCGATGAATTCGTTCTAATCCTGCCCGGCGCAGACGAAGACGGCGCTATAGTTGTTGGTAATAGAGTTATTAAGTCGTTAAATGAACTAAAACATGACGTATCGGGCGACGAAACCATTTTTTCAACCGCTTCGATCGGTATCGCTACGATGACTGAGTCTTGCTCCTTTGCAACAGTGGCTGAATTCCTGGCCGCAGCTGACAAAGCTGTTTATGTTGCCAAGCACCGGGGGCGAAATCAGATGGCATCTTACGAGTTGGAGTCCGCCGGCAATAAACTCGCCATCGAAGCCTGACTGGTATTTACAGGTTTTACGAATGCCAGGGCGGCGAATAGGATGGAATGAAAAACGTGTCGCATCCGACCTACGTGCATCGGAGACGTAGCACAAGCTCACTTAGCTCTACACAGCGTGTTTAGACACGCTCAGATCCTCGATTGCGCCCCAGTGTAAGGCTGAGCTCGTCCTGAATTTTTTGATCTCTGGCCAATTCGTCTTTGCGCTCCGCTTCCAACCTGCGTTCGCTGAGTTTTTCAACCGACAGCGTTTTACGCCGACGAGCGAGCCAACGCTGGCGCATTTCAGCCCGCTCAATTTCGGCGCGCTGTATGAGCTGCTCTTGCTGATTAATCGCTTCGTTAAGCCGCTGCTGAAAAGCCTGTTGATTTTGCACACGGCTGGGATCTGTGCTCAATCCAACTCGCTGTGAGGCGGTTTGCCGGTCGCGATGGTCACGAAGCTGCCTTAGCTGCATGACAGCCTGGTCCAGCTGCCCTTGGAATTCACCGAGTTCCTTGGCCACAATAAGCTCTCTCTTGGCAAATACCTGCTTAACCAGTTCTAGACGCATTTTAGTTTGTTTCATAGAGCGAAGGCCTGGCCAGAGTCAGCTGGCTGAAAAGTCAGCAGTGCCTCCAGCTCACTTAAGCTTTGTGGACTGTTGACAGAAGACTGCATGTCTTGGCGCAAGAAGGATACGAGTCGTGGCCAAAACTCAATGGCCTCGTCAATTAACGGGTCCGTGCCCGCTTGATAAGCCCCCACGTTAATCAAATCCCGGTTTTGCTGATAAGCCCCATACAAGGTACGAAAGCGCGTCACGAGCTCACGCTGATTTTCTGACACTATCTGATTCATAACGCGACTAATTGACGCCTCGATATCGATTGCCGGATACAGGCCGGACTCGGCCAACTGCCGCGATAGTACCAAGTGTCCGTCCAAAATCGCTCTGGACGCATCGGCTATAGGATCGTTTTGATCGTCGCCCTCGGTGAGCACCGTGTAAAAAGCTGTGATCGAACCTTTTCCCACGTCGCCGTTACCGGCCCGTTCGACGAGTCTGGGCAGTTTCGCAAACACGGACGGCGGATAGCCTTTAGTAGCCGGAGGCTCGCCAATGGCCAGCGCAATTTCGCGCTGGGCTTGAGCGAACCGGGTTAGAGAGTCCATTAACAACAAAACGTCTTTACCTTCGTCACGAAAGTGCTCAGCAATACTTGTCGCCAACATCGCTCCGTGCATACGCATCAAAGGCGAATGATCGGCTGGACTGGCAACAACCACAGCACGACGCATGCCTTCATCGCCAAGCGTGTCTTCAATAAATTCTTTGACCTCACGGCCACGTTCGCCAATCAAACCCACGACAATAACGTCGGCCGTCGTAAAGCGTGTCATCATGCCAAGCAGCACACTCTTACCGACGCCACTGCCGGCAAACAATCCCATTCGCTGTCCGCGCCCAACAGATAGAAGCGCGTTAATCGAACGCACGCCTACGTCGAGAGGCTCTCTCACCGGCTGACGCGCGAGCGGATTAACCGGCTTGCCAACGAGTGGCACACGTCGCTCCAGCTTCAAAGGCCCCTTGCCATCAAGCGTTCGACCTTCAGCATCGATGACACGGCCTAACATGGCATCGCCAACCAACGCCTCGCCGGCATGTCCCCACGGAATCACACGTGCATTGGGCACAACACCCACCATGTCTCGAGTTGGCATCAGATACAGCTTGTCGCCAGAAAATCCGACGACCTCCGTTTCAACGCGACTCTCATCAGGCGCGACGATTTGACATCGCCCGCCAATAGGCGCACGGCATCCGGCAGCTTCAAGAGTCAGCCCAACTACACGGCGGAGTACGCCCTCGACAACGAGCCCCGGGGTTTCTTCAATTTTCTGTTCGTAACGACTGATTCGCTCCGCCCATATTGGCCCGCGGTTCGCAACGACACTCCGGGAATGAGGTTCTCGATTAACCATGCTCGCTCTCTCCTTGCGGTGTGGTCGCAGACGATTGGGATTTGGGAGTGTCAGTCGATTCGCGTTCGTCACCGAACAGCGTCGCTACCAGTGCCGAAATCCGGGCTTCAATTCGTGCGTCTACGTGTGAAAACTCTGTGTCCACAACGCAGCCTCCCCTGGTCAAAACCGGATCTTCTACAATAGCCCAGGCACGTTCACCCTCTGCCGGTTTTAAATACTTTCGCACGATTACAGCGTCCTCCGGATGTAGCCTTACAGTTACGTCTCGACTCGCAACCGGAAGCACCGTTAGCGCCTCGCGAACGGCGCCGATTACGTGTGTCGGCTCCGTCTTGAGTTCACGACGAATAATATTGCGCGCAACAACCAGGGCTAGCTGTACAACCTGCTTTTCGACTACGTCATCAAGTTCTTCAAATGGATGAGCAAATTGTTGAAGCAAGGAGTTAAGCCTCTGCGTTTCCTTATTGGACTTTTCCGCGCCCGCTTTGAATCCATCTTGAATACCTACCGCGTACGCTTCCTCGTATGCCTGCTTTTGCAGTTCTTCAAGTTGCTGAATGGAAATACCAGGTGAACCGTTTGCAGATGATTCCGGAGCAAACTCGGGAGTTTCCCAACGATCAAATGAAGGTTTTGGGTCTACCGCCAGATCAGAAACGGATACATGCTCGGTCACAGGGATATCAGACAAACTCATCGCCTCCACCAGAGGAAATCACAATGTCGCCGTCGTCGGCCATGCGCTTGGCGATAACAAGAATTTCTCGCTGCGCCTCCTCAACGTCGCTTAACCGAACCGGACCTTTCGCCTCAAGATCTTCCTGTAACATTTGCGCGGCGCGTTTCGACATGTTGCGATAAATCTTGTCTTGCATAGCCGGGTCAGCGCCTTTAACGGCAAGACCAAGCTGGTCACCAGAAACCTCACGCAAAAGCGCCTGAATGTGACGGTCGCTTACGTTTAACAAGTTATCAAATATAAACATCAACTCTTGAATACGCGTGACCAAATTCTCGTCTTTGGCATTCAAGTGTTCAACAACTGATTCTTCCTGACTACTGCCTAAGGCGTTTAAGATACCCGCAGCGACTTTCTCGCCACCAATATGCTCAGCCTTCGACTCGGTGCTGCCGGTAGACTGTTTGTCGACCATTGCTTCGAGCTCCTTGAGAGCAGACTGCTGAACGTCATTTAAATTGGCAATCCGAAAAACGATATCGCCCGTTAATTCATCCGGTAACATCGACAGCACTTCGGCCGCTCTCTCCGGATCCAGATAGGCCAGCACAATGGCAATAATCTGCGGGTGTTCATGACGAATCATTTCAACAATCGATTTAGTGTTCATCCAGGCAAGTGCTTCAAGGCTCTTGCTGGTACCGTCAGCGAAGATACGATCCAACAATGTGTTCGCCTTAGCCTCTCCAAACGCATTGGTTAGCATATTGCGAATATACGCTTCGCCACCTGCACTAATTCCGGATTGGTCTTCAAGGGTTTCGTCAAGTGTTATAAATACGCTCTCAATTTGTTCTTTCCTGATCTGGGACAGCCCACTCATCGCCACGCCGAGCTTTTCGGCTTCGTCAGGCGCCATGTGTCGAAGCACCGCAGCTGCGTCTTTTTCACCGAGAGACAGCAATAAAATTGCCGCTCGTTCAGTGCCGTTTACTTGAGCGTCATCCATCTTCAGCCACCCACGTCTTTACAACGTTAGCTACTGTTTCAGGATTTTCAGAAGCCAGTTTTCGGGCGTTATCAATACGCATTTCCATCGGCACCTCCTTGGGTTCCGAATCCGGTAAGGTGGTCACCTCGTCAGAATCTTCGACGGCCAGCATGCGGCCAGAAGCAGTTCCGTCAGCGCCAGCCGCACCCGCGTAGGCAAGTTGCGGTGCGTTGGCCGCCTGAATCAGGCTGCGAGACATTGGACGGAGTGCGCCGAAAAACAATGTCAACACCAGAAGAACCCCTAACCCCTGCTTTAGCAGGTCTCGAAACATGGGTGTCTCCCATATTTTCGGGTCAACCGGAGGCTCACCCATGTCCATAGTTTCGAACGAAGAGTTAATCACCTGAATGGTGTCTCCACGAGCTTCGTCAAACCCGACCGCCTCACGAACCAGCGCGTTAAGTTGCTGAACCTCAGCCTCCGTGCGCGGTGTATTAATTATGTTGCCCTCTTCATCTAACGACTGCCTGTCGTCAACAATCACCGCAACAGAAAGCCTGCGTATGCCGCCGGATGCCTGAACGGTGTGACTAATTGTTCGATCCACTTCGAAATTCCGCACCGCATCTCGCGAAGAATCAATTGGGTTGACGTCTTCCGGATTGTTAGCTTCCTCATTGCCACCCACGGGCGGTTGATTGGTCAACGCGCCAGGAATACCCTCCGCTCCGCCAGCATCACCTCTACGCTCTTTGAAACGCGTGGATTCGCTTCGCACAACCGATCGATCGGGATCATAGACTTCTTTGGTTTCTTCGCTCTTGGTGAAATCCAGGCTGGCTACAACCTGCGCGCGAACTTTGCCAGCGCCTACAATGGGGCTCAAGATATCTTCAATGCGCTCTACAAACGCGTCTTCCACACGCTTCGTGTGCTCGAACTGGTTAGCCGAATTAGCGTGATCAGACGAGCTGTCAGGAGAGTTCAACATGCGACCCGATTGATCTACTACGGTTACATTGTCAGCCTCAAGTCCGTTTACGCTCCGGGCCAAAAAGAAGACGATAGCCCCCACCTGCTCTTTCTCTAGTCGTTGGCCAGAACGGACGTCCAACATGACTGAAGCCGTGGTTTCGCTTCGATTTCGAACAAACACCGAGTCTTTCGCCACGGCAATGTGCACTCGAGCACTCTTAACCGGTTTGAGTTGTTCAATGGTGCGCCCAATCGCCGTCTCAAGACCGTGGTTGTAGCGTTTTACTTCGAGAAACTGACTAACACCAAAACCCGGTTCGTCCTGCAACATGTCTAAACCATTACCCGATGAAGAAGGTAAGCCTTCTCCGGCTAACTTCATGCGCGCTTCGTGCACAGATTCGGCGGGCACGGTCACGCCGCCGTTTTGCAGTTTGTATGGAATACCAGCGGCTTCAAGCGACTGCACTATTTCGGATGTCTGTTCGTCATCCAGATTGGCGTATAGCAAGTTATAGTCGGGTGACTGGGTCCACATGATAACCAAAACACCGAGTGCGACACTGGCCGCAATACCAACCATTGTCAGCAGCTGGCGTACAGCCGGGTTAGAAAGCATGCTCTGCGCTGTGGTTACCGGGTTTTGTACGGTGACACTATCCATTTTAGTGGCCTGAATTACTGAATGAGTCTGGTATGGTTTTTGGTTTTGTCATGTCGTCAATTACACCGGCATGTTCATAATTTCCTGGTACGCGTTAACCAGCTTGTTACGCACTTCGGTCATGGCTCTAAATGATAAGTCTGCTTTTTGAACCTGAAGCATTACTTCCGTCAAATTGGCGTCCGGATCGCCTTGCTCAAAGTCCGCCTTCATCGTGGCGGCGGCCTGCTGCGCTTTGTTGACGCTCTCAATTGAGTCTTTCAGCATATGCTTGAATTCAACAGGACTCGCTTCAGGCGTGACGCTGCCACTGGGCAACGAGCTTTCCAGCCTTCCAGCCGTCGTGCGCATTTGCGACAGCAGCGCATTGATATCCGTGTTACTCATCCTGATTCGTCTCCAGTGTCATTTTTCTGCCGCTTTTAGGCGACGCACTAAACATTAAGCAAATTTCGAGCCAACTCTGTCAGGAATCGGAACTCCGGCATCCCGCAGACGCGCTATTTTGTATCTGAGCGTCCGGGTGCTTATGCCGAGGCGCTCTGCCGCCGCCTTGCGGTTACCGCTACCGGCGCTAAGAGCGTCCATGATCAAACGATCTTCTTTACTACGCAGATCGGCTCGAAGCACGCCTGTGTCTTCGATTTCCGGCGGCGTCGAGGCTAGCTCAAAACACAAATCGTCCACGTCTATTGTGTCGCCACCCAGCAAAATCAGACTTCGCTGGACCAGATTGTCAAGTTCCCGTACGTTCCCCGGCCAATTGTGAGCGCGAAGTCGCTCTTCAGCCGATGGAGTGAGTGACACCGAAATGCCATTCGTTGAATGTCTTGAAAGCACATGCTCCACGAGCGGTACGATGTCGCCACGACGCTCTCGAAGAGGCGGTAGCGACAGCGGAAATACGTTCAGCCGGTAGTAAAGGTCCTCTCGAAATTCGCCTTTATCGACATGACTGCGTAAATCGCGATTCGTCGTCGCCAAGACTCGTACGTCCAGCGCAATGGTGCTCTGACCTCCCAGCCTCTCTAACTCGCGCTCCTGTAACACTCTCAACAGCTTGGCTTGCAGGGCCAGGTCCATTTCAGAAATCTCGTCCAGCAACAGCGTCCCGTTTTGTGCCTGCTCGAATTTACCGGCTCGAGCTGACACGGCACCGGTAAAAGCCCCCTTCTCATGTCCGAACAATACGGCCTCGAGCATATTTTCAGGAATAGCAGCACAGTTAATTGCAACAAACGGACCTTCCGAACGGGTTGAGTGACGGTGAATAAAACGGGCAAAAACTTCTTTACCGGTTCCGCTTTCTCCACTTAACATGACTGTCGCTTCGCTGGTAGCAACGCGCCTTGCCAGATCGAGCGTTTTCACAGTGCAAGGATCACTCGCCACCAGTCCGTCACTTGGCAAATCAGCGGGTAAAAATCGTTTAACTGTCTCAACCAGTGTCGACGCAGCAAACGGTTTGACCAAATAGTGATTGGCTCCCAACCGCATCGCTTCAACCGCCTTCTGAATCGTTCCATAGGCCGTCATTAATATGACGGGCAGCTCAGGGTGAGTGGATTTAATTCGAACCAATAGATCGATACCATCCATTTTCGGCATTTGAACGTCGCTTACGACAAGAGAAATAGCGTGACTCTGTATCGCTTCAAGACCCACGTTGCCGCTTGAAGCACACACTACACTGAAGCCGTCGAGTTCAAGTGTGTCGCAAAGCGCTTCGCGTAATTCGTCGTCGTCTTCCACAATCAAGATGTTCTTTTCAGATGTATTCATGTTTGTCATGTTGGTTCCTTTGCTAACAGGCAGTCGGCAAATACAGTGCGTCGGTTTGTCCGTGTGCGGCTTCCGCCGCTCCCTGGTTCACGGCACTGGGAAGCGCCTGGTCTGTTGTGCCGTTGGAAATTCGTATGGTGAAACTTGTACCTTCACCGAGCCGGGACTCAACGCTTACCTCTCCGCCGTGCGCTCTGGCAGTTGACTGCACTACGGCGAGACCCAAACCGGTACCAGCCGGTCGCGTTGTAAAAAAGGGTTCAAACACGCGCGCCTGCGTTTCTTTCGACATACCAGGACCGTCATCTTCAACGATGATCTCTACGTCTTCGTTACTACCGGCACGAGCCGTAAAGCTAACCACTGCTCCTCCGTCGCCTGCTTGAAGTGCGTTGCTGCCGAGATTACACAGTGCTCCAAGAAGCGCCTCACGATTACCGTGGAGCGGAACGATCGTGGGCTCAATGTTGACCGTTATGAGATCGTTATCGCCAAGCTGTGCTTCCAGAGCCTGAGACACATCATTGAGTAATCCGGCAGCGGAAAAAGCCTCACTGGCGCTACGTCCTCCGCGTGCAAATACCAACATGTCGTCAACCATGCGTTCAAGCTGCTGCATGCGCGCCGTCACTTTTCCGGCGTAGCGCTGCCGCTTGTCGGCTGCGAGCGTGGAACGTTGAAGGTGCGAACTGTAGAGCATGGCAGAACTAAGAGGGGTGCGAATTTGATGTGCAAGCCGCGCGGCCATTTGGCCCATTTCTGACAGACGCTGATTGCGTTCAAGCAAAGTCTGCAGCTGTCGAGTCTCAGTGACGTCGGTAAGGAGTAGAATTTGACCCGGTTCGACTACGAGCCTTCGAGTAGAAAGGCTAATTCGTTTGCCGTCGGCAAGTCGCAGTTCGCCATCGGCGTTTGTTGCGCAAGCGCGCTTAATGACGTTCTGCCAGTCCCGTCCGAGCAAGGGTTCTCCAAGCATGTGTAAAGCGGCCGGATTAAATTCGATGATTTTTCCGTCACCGTCCAACACCACTACTCCACCGGGTAAAGCTTCGAGCAATCTTTCCAGCCGACTGGCAAGCCGTTCTTTTTCCGCAAGCTGTTTGATGCGTTCACTTCGTGCGGCAGCCAGCTCTTCCGTTAGAACGCCAACCTGGCCTTGTAAGATGTCGTAAGCATTTTGCAGCTGTGCAGACTGTTGATTAAACTCTGCAAAAGCCTGTTCGAGTATTTGTTTACCTTGTGCTTGCTGCATGTTTCCTGTCCTTGTAACTCAGTATTGAGTGTCTGGACTAGTAACTTGCAAGTTTAATGCCAAGTGTTTTGTACTGTTTTTATAGTGTTTTCAGACCTCAAACTCTCGCTCTATGTCAATTTCTTGACGCGATTTGAGGGCCGCCTGACAGTTCATACTTACGCAACTTCTCAACCAGAGTTGTACGCCCTAGATTCAACAGTCGCGCAGCGCTGGCAACCGTTCCGTTAGTTGCCTCTAAAGCCTGGCAGATGAGATTTTTCTCTACGTTGCTCAGGTGCTCGCGAAGATCCAAACCATCACCGGGAAGAAGAGTTTCTGTGTTCACAACCGCTTCTTCGTTAGCCATTTGACCATCATCAATGAGGTCACCTGACGACGCACGATACTTGGCTGGGAGATCGCACGTATCAATCAAACCGTCGTTATTAAGAATAGACATACGTTCAACGAGATTCGAAAGTTCGCGAATATTTCCAGGCCACGCGTAAGAACCCAAAGCTGTCATCGCGCCGGCGGTAAGGCGCAGCGTTCTACGTCCGTCTGACTCCTGTCGTGACATCAGGTCTTTAACAAGCTCAGGCAGATCCATTTTGCGCTTGCGCAGTGGTGGCATTTCAATAGGAAACACGTTCAATCGATAAAACAGGTCAAGTCGGAATTCTTTGTTTTCAATGGCATCTTCGAGGTTACAGTGTGTGGCTGCAAGAACTCGCACGTTACAGTGCCTCGTTTTACTTCCACCAACTCTTTCGTAGCAGCGCTCCTGAAGTACTCTCAGCAATTTAACCTGCATCGACATACTCATGTCACCAATTTCGTCGAGAAAGAGCGTGCCGCCTTCGGCCATTTCAAAACGCCCCTTACGTGAAGTAAGTGCTCCGGTGAAAGCGCCTTTTTCGTGGCCAAACAACTCGCTTTCCAACAGCTCGGCTGGAATCGCGCCACAGTTAATCGGCACAAAGGGCATATCTGCGCGATCTGAATTCTCATGGATGGATCGTGCTACCACTTCTTTTCCTGTGCCCGATTCTCCGGTAATCAAAACGGTGCTGTTATGCGGTGCGACCTGCTTAATGAGGTCACGCACTCTCGAAATTCGGCTCGAACGCCCTGTCGGCGTAAATTGCAGATCCTGGCCCGCGCGTCGGTCACACTTTTCAGCTCTTTGTAAGAGTGAAGCCAGTTCTGGGGAACGAACCGGTGAGTGCATTGACCAGGCCAGCTCAGGGTCCAGCTGATCGAACAGTGACGGGTCATCTGCACTTTCAGGCAGCATTAAAAAGGGCACGTGATTGGCTCCGGGACGTCCTTTCTTTAAAAAAGTGTCAAGAGCGGAAGCAGACGATACTTTTCCTAGCATCACCGCTATGTAATTTGACTTTACCGATCCTGCGTCAGACAAATCGTCGAGGTCGGTGACGACTACAGATTTGTAGTCAATTCCTTCGAGTGCTCGCTGGGTGATCTGAGCACGTTCTATATCTTGATCAATAACCAGTACTTTGGCGTTCTTGGAGGTAGCATTCATTCTCTTTTCCTGTTTTTTTTCGTATCTTTTCAGTAGATACGTTGACTAATCCGTCAGACTATTTGACTTAATAGTTATTACGTTAGGAACAGGTTACTTGTTGGGTGGAGGCCAAATCTGTGAACGAAATCACACAAGTTTAAGAATCGGAGAATACCCTTTCGGGGAATACCCTCGAATATGCTAATTAACAAGGGAAAAACGCAGTCATTATTGTTTCAGGCGAAATCTTATTTGATTAACGTGACAGGAATCCGCGCAATTTGTGGCTCAAAAAAAACAGCTACCCGACTGGATGGCAAGTTAGTGGCAGGCGTAATTCTATTAAAAACCATACTTGGCGAGAAGCAGCCTTGTGCCGACGAGAAGCCTGAAGTTAATCGACTATGAGATTAAACGCACTCAGCGTAGGCGCTAACTGCCTTCTTACCCACCTGAATTCGATCGGCCGCGCCACCCAGAATTTTGCGTTTCTTCTTCGCCAGCATTACCACCATATCCGTATACAAGCGAACCTGCGCCAAACCCGCCAGTGCTTCAGCGGTCAGTGGCTGGTCTCCTTTTCGCGAGAAAAAATACGCTAGAAGTTCGCGCTGCTCTTGTTCAAGTTCCGCAACGTGATCCCATGTACCATTCGCCGCAGACTCGGCGAGGCGACGACTGATGGTCAGTAGTTGGCTAAGTATGTTTTTTATTGACTTATTCATGTCACTCTCACTCTCTTATAAAATCCATTTAAACCGCGTCTGATTAACTTGGTTGTTGACTTCCAATCGCAACCCACGCACCGCGAATTTCGCGCATGAGAGCTGAAACTTCATCTAAAATCTCTACGTCATCCCTCATATTCGCCTCCACTAAGCGTCGACTCATGTACTCATACAAGTTATCAAGATTTACAGAGATTTCGCCCCCGGCTTCATGATCCAGAAAAGCTCTCAACCCGTCTATGATAGCCATTGCGCCGCCCACATGAGCGCCCTTTTCGGCTATGTCTCCACGCAACATATGGCCCTTCGCAATGGCTATGCGTGCCAGCGCCCTTTCCATGAGCATGTCAATCAGACGATGAGGGTCGGTGTCGTCGTCCGCCATCGGCACGCGAGTTGCTCTATAAGTGTCTAACGCTCCGTGAGCGACGTAGTTATCCATTTCCAATCCTTGTTACTTTGAAATTGTGTACATTATTTGGTGTTAGCTATTAGCCGTTTGAAGCGGCGCCAGGTAGATTGCCAAGCTGAGCAGCCAGAAAACTACTGGTTGATGTAAGGCCCGAAATAATCCCGTCTAGCGCCGAAAATTGTGCGAGATAACGCCGTTCTACGGAGGCCAATCGGGTGTCGAGCGCTTCGCGTTGGTCATCGAGTAAATCGACTGACTCTTTAAGTCCGTCTGTTCTCAAATCAATCCGACCACCCGTTTGTGTAAACGGTTCCAGTACGGCATCCAGGCGCGTAGCAAAACCTGTTTCTTCATCAGCCAAAAGGCGTCCAACAGAATCGAAATCTTCATCAAGACTGTCTTTAAGTGTTTCCACGTCCAGCGTAAGCTTGCCGTCTGTTTCGGTGGTAACTCCGATTACCGACAAGCTCCGGAAAAAGCCATTACCCTGAACGCCGCCACCGCCAATCTCTCGGCGTAATGCTGAACTGATTTCTCGAAGAGTTGAGTCGCCCAGCAAGCTTGATGCTGTATTGGTCTCCGCGTCGAAATTCGAAAAACTGGCAAACGCATCGACCAGAGTATTATAACTGTCGACAAAGGCTTTCACTTTCTCAGTTGCAACCGATTGATCAAACTCAACGGTTAGTTGACCACTGCCAGCATCTGCCGACAGCAAATTAATATTCACATCGTCGACAACATCATTGATTACGTTGCTGCTGCTCGTACGAGTAAACGAATCAACTTTGATTGTGGCATCCAGCGCCGCCCGGAGTTCTGTAACTTGAGTGTTGCCTGTTCCTCCACCGAACTCGAGAGCCGCAAGACCGCCGTCACCGCCTTCAGCAGTGATAGTGAGTTCGTTTTCAAGCCCTGTCTTGTTTGAGGTAATAATCAAGTGGGCGCCGTCTTCGGCCTCGACAATTGATGCGCCTACGCCCAAATTGTCTTCAGCTGAATTTATCGCGTCGCGAATCGCTTCAAGAGAGGTTCTCGCATCAACCTCGATTAGATTATTCTCGTCATCGTATTCGGGCTCAGGCTCTTCAGGAATATCAATACTGAAGGTATTCTCCGAGTCGGCACCAAGCTGAAATGTGAGTGTACCGTAGCCTATGGAGGTCTCGGGACTAGCGTATCCGTCTGAGGCAAGTTTGTGCGACTCAGCCAGATTAATAACTTCAATTTCGTATGTCGACGGTACAGCATTCGTGCCCGCGGACGCTGAGAAAGCCTCCTCGTTCGTTGAGGTCGTAACGCGAGAGCGAAATTGTTCAATGTCTTTAACGGGATTCAGCGCATCCTGAAACTGTGACAACGCGCTTTTTAAACTCCCCAGTGAGGAAAGCTGCGACTGAAGACTGGCTTCGCGCGTTGCAATGCGCAGTAATCCGCCCTGGCCCTCTGCTGCGACCAACTGCGACACAATAGAGGCTACATCCAATCCTGATCCAATACCTTGAGCTGTAATCACAAGTCTTCCTCCCATCTTAAGCAGACCGGAAACCGGCATAGCTCATAATCTACAAAATTAATTGCAACTTCCGTGCCAGTCCTGAACAGACTTTGGCTTTGGCGCCAGACAAATTAAGCCGTATCGTCAACGATGTTCATTGCAGAAGAATCTTTACTTGCTGCACGTTCAATAACTTCTTCGCCCGGAATCTGCCGAACAACCTCATCCGTTTCAGGATCAATCACCTTAACGACCGTCTGTCCGCTATCTTCATCCACCTCGAATTTCAATTCGCGACCCATGCTCTTCGCCCGCTCCGAGAACCGTTCAACGGCCTTTTGGAGATCTTTTTTGCTGGCTGCCGGTTTGTCAGACGCTTCCTGCGGCTGCGCCCGACCGGGAGGCGGAACTTGCTTGCCGCTTTCGGAAAAAGCGACGCTCTTGTTCTCGGCCGTGGCCACAGAACCAGGGGTCACTGAGACCAGACTAGTGTTGTTAATTTCATTTATCATCACATTGCTTCCTGTTTCCAACTGTCCGATTGCGCAACCCGCCATGAATACCATGTTTCGGACTACCTCTTTAAGAAGGGACCCTCCGGGCGGAGTGAATGGTTGCCCGGAGGGTATTCTTAAGAGACCTTCCGGGCGGAGTGAATAGTTGCCCGAAAGGTTTTCTAACTACTTAGTTCTGCTTAGCCAAGAAGACTCAAAGCCACCTGCGGCTGTGAATTCGCCTGTGAAAGCATAGCTACACCAGCCTGTTGTAGAATCTGCGACTTGGTAAGAGACGCTGTTTCAGACGCAAAGTCCGTATCCTGAATACGTCCACGCGCTGCAGACAGGTTTTCGTTGGTGGTCTGCAAGTTCACGATAGTGGACTCAAGACGATTCTGGATAGCACCCAGGTCACTTCGGAAACCACTGACCGCTTGCAGAGCTGAGTCAATTCGACTGATTGCGTCGTTAGCACCAGCTACATCGTTGATGGCTACGTTGTCCAGAGTCTGGGCATCTTTAGCAATCGAGGATGCCAAACCAGATGCGGTAATATCAGCTGCCGTTCCGGCAAGCGTAATGTTGTCTGAAGCGGACAACGTTATTTGCCCGACCGAAGTCTCACCATCAGCGTCAGCGAAAGCCGCAGCAAAACCGGCCCCGGTTACGTCAGCGCCAATATCTTCTATCGCAACAATATTGCGGCCATCCTGAGCCACCATCGTTAACTCATCATTGGCGGCATCGAAGGTTGCTGTTACACCCGTTTCACTGGCAAACAGGTTAATTTGTTCGGCAACAAACGCGCCTGTGATATCTCCGTCAGATACATCACCCGTAATAACCGCCGTGCCATTAATGGTCAGATCATAATTGTCGTCTGCGCCAGTAGAAGTCGTTACAGAAGTAAAAGATGCTGTAACAGAGTTTGTCACAGTAGCGGTGAGCCCCGGAACACCAGCCGAATTAATCGCCTCTGTCTTGGCTTTCGCGCTTGTATCTCCGTCTGTAGAGCCAATCGCTACCGGATCATTATCACCAACCGAAATCGTCATGCCACCTGAAAACGCAGCGTTTGTAGTTTGTCCTTGCGCCGTAGCAATCTGACCCAAAGCACCCGAGCGTGCGTTCGTGCTTAAGCCGAGGTTAATGGTTTCACCTACGTTTGCGCCAACCTGGAAAGAAGCCGAACCTGC
Source organism: Gammaproteobacteria bacterium (assembly GCA_045107075.1). Classification (GTDB taxonomy): domain Bacteria; phylum Pseudomonadota; class Gammaproteobacteria; order Steroidobacterales; family SZUA-146; genus SZUA-146. The sequence goes on along the minus strand of JBGCFV010000020.1, from coordinate 35,153 downwards.
GCTACCGTCCAATACGTTGAGGCCGTTAAAAGACGTTTGCGTAGCAATACGATCAATCTCTGCGATACGCTGCTGAACCTCAGCGTCAAGCGCTGCACGGTCAGAGTTAGAGTTCGTGACGTTAGCCGATTGAACAGCCAGCTCACGAATTCGCTGGAGGTTGTTGGTTAGCTCACCAAGAGCACCCTCTGCTGTTTGAGCCAGTGAGATGCCGTCATTGGCGTTTCGCATAGCCTGGTCGAGACCACGAATTTGCGAGGTGAAACGCTCAGAAATCGCCATGCCGGCGGCGTCGTCTTTAGCGCTGTTGATTCGCAGGCCTGTTGAGAGACGCTGCATGGAAGTAGCCATTGCACTGCCCGACTTATTCAAGTTTCGCTGGGCGTTGAGTGAAGCTACGTTAGTGTTAATGTACTGAGCCATTTCAATACTCCGTAAGGTTTAGTTTCTAAAATAATGCCAGCTGATCTTTAATCGAAATCGCTGTACACCATTGTTAGCGGCGGCTCAGGAAAATACTTTAGAAAAAGCAGAGCGGATTTTTGACGCTTTACGGACGGACGCCCAATTCTGTCAGAAACGCTATTTTTACAGGGTTTGTTGTGACCAAGAGTGGTCCTGGAAGATGAAATCTGCTGTTTTACATTTAAAAACAGCAGAACCGAAAGGACGATTCTGCTGCCATTTTGTTCTTACAAAAGGATAGAAATTGGAAAAGTGTGACCTAGATCAAGTTAAAAAGCGAAAGTCCTTGTATGCGCGCAAACGACTGTTGAGCTGCCTCGAGCCCTACAACCTGTCGACTTAATCGGGTTACTGCTTCTGCATAATCCAGGTCCCTTAACTCAGAAGTCGCAGATGCAAGGGTTAGCTGAAAATCCGTGTTACTGACTTCCTGAGCATCGATTGTTTGCAGTCGTGTTCCGACTCGTGTGCGGTACTCAAGAACATTGTCGACACCACGATCGAGGTCCTCAAGTACGTTACCCATTTCATTGTGGAGCTTGGCAAAACCCGCAGGGTTCTCGGGCGCTGCGAGTGCATCAATGAAGTTCTGCACGGTCTCAAACACACTTTGTTTACGTGACGGACCCAGTTCGAATTCGTCGCCAGCGTCTGGAGCACCGGTCAGGACAATCGAAACTCCCTGCACGTCGATCGTATCACCAATCGAAAATGTACCGCTGGATATTAGTCCACTCGTAGCCGAATACACATCGTAGTTTTCGCTGTCAGTAAATTGAATGGTGTATTCACCATTATCCCACAGCGCTTCATCGTTTAGTGACCTGGTGCCAAGCGTTCCTGTTCCCGTATTGTTCGCGCCTGCAGAAACCGAAAACGTACCGGTGCCATTCGAGACGTTCATAAACACATCCGCACCTGAGTCGCCGTCCGCCACCGAACGCGAATCGCTGATTTGAATTTGGCGCTGCCCCTGATCACCATCGTATCGCACACCGTCGCCGGAACGTGAAAACGGCTGTGTATCTTCTTTGAAGCCTGAAAATATAAAGTTACCGCCAATGCCCCGGGTGTTGGCCACCTGCACGAGTTCGTTAAGCACCTCGTCAGCTTCAGCGGCGATAAAACCCCGGGTAGTAATATCCAAAGTATCATTATTAGCCTGTACGGCCAGATCACGCAGCTTAAACAAAGCATTCTGCACATCGGTAAGCGATTGTTCTTGCAAACCAAGGCGGTTTCTTGCCATTGACGAATTTCGTTGATACTGCTCCGTTTGCGCAGAGGCCGTATCCAATTGAAGCAGTCTGGTTGCGGCGGCCGGATCGTCAGCGGAACTGAGCAGGCGAAAGCCGCTCGATAGCTGTGTTTGCGTGCGCACTAACTGCGACTGCAAGTCTTGTATCGTGTTAGTGCTTTGTCGGTAAAACATTGATGTAGTGACTCTCATAGCTCTACCTCCCTACTGCGTTAAGCAAAGTGGCAAACATACTGTCTGCGACTGTAATCATTTGTGCAGCGGCCTCATACGCCTGCTGATAACGCAACATATTGGCCGCTTCCTCATCCAGATTCACACCTGAAATGGACTCTCTTCTCTCCAGGGACTGATTGAGTAGCGTGCCTTGCGCATCCAGACTGTTACCGGTCTGGCGAGTGGTAGAGCCGACTTCGGCGACCAACTGTCCGATACTACTGACCAGACTGGAGCTACCTCCGTCAAGAATTCCCACGCTTTGCAAATTAGCTATGGCGAGCATATTGCTGTTGTCGCCAACACCACCAGCATTGGAATCGATGGTAAACGTATCTCCAGTCGCCGGGCTGCCACTCAATTCAAAGGACGCGCCATTAACGTTAATGGATTGATTTTCTGTGTAGGGAAAACTGCCAGCTCCGTTAATACTGAAGGTCGTAGGACTGGTAAACTCAATAACCGTGGTAGACAGTAATCCAGGATTGTCCGGATTACTTATCGCCCCGGCGACTATTTGACCGCTACCGGTATTATCGATTCCAGCAAGTGTCGTAAGAGGTGCGGCAGCGGCTACGCCACTTGGTGATTCCAGCACATTTTGCAGTGAGGCCGCCGCGTTGTAAGTTGGCCTGACTAAAAACGAGTCTCCTTCCGCCGGAGTACCTGATACTTCAAAACTTACTCCGTCCGCTACAAACGGGTCCGCGGTTGTGCCTGAGCCTGTCATTGTAACCGGCTCATTCGTATCCGCTCTGCTCAGCGTGTAAGCGCCTCCCGAAAAACTCAAATTGTAGTCAACACCGGTAAGCGCTCCAACATCAGCAATACCGGCAGTGACGTCTCCTGAACCGCTGTTACTCAACGACGCTACGACGGCTGGTTCGGAGGTCTGGAACATATCCATTCCAATATTGCCATTTAAGTCCATGCCAACGGACTGCTGATTGTTAACAGCCGCAGCAAACGCCAGAGCGATACGACCCACTTCGTTGCGAGCCGGGTCCAGTACTTCTCGGCGGAAATCCATAATCCCACCCAATGTACCGCCGGATACACTCGATGAAATATCGGTTTGATCCAGTCCACTACCCAATACGATCGTCAGGCGCGTGGGGTTTTCAGCGTCGTTGCCTACAGAAATTGGTGTAGCCTCACGACCTGTAACGAGTGTCTGACCATTACCCGCCTGTACGTTGACAGACCCATCTGATTGAACCGTGGTTGAAATGTTAATTTTTGTCGACAACTCATCAATCAATCGATCTCGCGAATCAAGCAGATCATTCGGAGCACCTGTACCGATACTTGCGCCAACAATTTCTTCATTCAGATTGGCAATCGACTGTGCCAGACCTTCAATATCATCAACTTCCTGCTGTAATCGCGCGGACATTTCGCTTTCGATATCTTCAAAGCGTCCGGCCACTGTTTGAAATCGATCGGCGATACTATCCGCCTGGCTTAAAAAAACCTGCCGCGCTGGTAACGATGTCGGATCATTGGCGACATCTTGAGCTGCACCAAAAAACGCCTGCATACTGGGGGCCAGACCGGCATTTTGGTCAGACAGCAAGTTATCGATGCTTGTTGAAAGCGAATGAAAGGCATCCAGCCGATTGAATGTGCTCTGGGTATCCCGCAACGACCCTGCCAAGTACGCATCGTAGCTGCGAGTAATATTCATGACTTGCACGCCATTTCCAACTGCGCCACTTCCGCCGATGTCAGCAATACGCGTACCCAGTTCTACACGCTGGCGCGAGTATCCGGGTGTGTTGAAATTGGCAATATTGTGCCCAGTCGTCGCGAGCGCTCGCTGTGAAGACAACAATGCACTCAAACTGGTCAGTAGTACGTCGGCCATTCAGGTTTCCTCTAAGTTGCAGGGACGCCAAGTACGTTATCGGCACGCATGCCCAGAACTTGAACTCGACCTTACCTCTGTTGGGTCAATCTTGTGATGTGCATCGCATTCTTCAACGTTTCGCCGTTAACGATGCTTTTGATCTTATTGGCGTATTCAGGGTCAGTAGCGTAGCCAGAATTTTGTAATGCACCGGCGAAGGCTGTGCTGTCCTCGCCACTGCCAACTACGTTTTCGTAGCGCGGGTTGTTTAACAATAGTCGGGCGTAATCGTTAAAGCTCTCGACCATTGAGCCATAGCTTCGAAACGGCGCTTTGACGCGCTCGGCTACGCCCTCCGTGTATTCAACCGTTTTAACCACTGTAGTTGAGCCCTTCCAGCTGGACCCGGCCTTAATACCAAAAACGTTATTGCTGTTGCTACCGTCGTCATTTCGTATCGCTTTTCGACCCCAACCGCTTTCTAGCGCGGCTTGTGCCAGTATTAACTGGGGGGCCACACCCAGCAGCTTGCCTACGCGGCGTGCATGAGGTAGCGCTTTGCGCACAAAATCTACCGGGTCAGATATACCGCCGTCATTTGCCTTCATGACAGAAACTCGCGGTTCAGCCATAAACGAATTTCGCTCAGGTGTTTTAATATGCGCCGTAGTTGACGGTGCCTCAGACGGATGAAGAGAACCCTCTACCATTGGATTTCTACTATTAGAAAACGAAGGTGATCCCATTCTAAAATGTGCGGCATGATTAGTTGAGAGCTGAGCAGCTGCTATTCCGGCTAACGTCAATGGCTGCTGGGACTGAACCCGTCCTGGCAGTTCCATACGGCCAGGTTCGGCGGGGTTCGAGTGAGATGACTTTCCTCCTCCAAGCTGTTTAACCAATAAATCTGCGATGCCTAACCCGTTACCGTTAGTCAATTCAGTCGACATCTGTTGGTCGAACATATCCTGATAGAACTTTGACTGATCGCTGTCAAAAGCACCGTCACCCAGGCTGGCCGCGCGCATGTTTTTCATCAGCATGTGCGTGAACAACGACTCAAACTGACGGGCAACTTCTCGCAAGTTGCCGATATCATCACCCGCAGTATCATTACGGGCCTGCACCTTCAACTTAGCAAGGTGTGCCGGATCGGTAAACAAAGGAGTGTCGATTGAGCTCATATCACCACCAGTTCGGCGCGCAAAGAACCCGCCTGTTTTAACGCTTCCAAAATAGCCACGAGGTCTCCCGGGGCCGCTCCAACTTCATTGACCGCACGTACGATTTCGTCCAGCGTTACACCAGGCTGAAACAGAAACATCCGGTTGTCTTGCTGCGTAATCGAAACCTCCGAGTTCTCTACAACTTCGGTGTTGCCACGACGGGCAAATTCTTCGGGCTGACTGACAAACGGAGCCTCGCTAATGGTGACGACGAGCGAACCGTGTGAGACTGCAGCCGGAGTGACTTGTACATTGGCACCAATAACCACCGTTCCGGTGCGGGAATTTATAATCACTCGTGCCGGTGCCTCACCAGGGTCGACTGTTAGATTCTCAAGCTCCGAAACGAAGGCAATTCTGGCTGACTGTGACAGGGGTGCTCTAACACGCACGGAGCTTGCATCGATTGACTCGGCTACCTCGCCACCCAGCAGGTCGTTAATGCCTTCGCTCAAACGGTAGGCCGTGGTGAAATCAGGACTGTGTAGGTTAAGCGTAATAAAACCATCGTTTGCAAAGTCACTTGAAACGCTACGTTCAATAATGGCCCCATTAGGAATACGGCCTACACTTGGCACATTGACCGTAATACTGGAGCCGTCGTTACCACTTGCACCAAAACCACCCACAATTAAATTTCCCTGAGCAATCCCATAGACGTTACCGTCCGCGCCCTTCAAAGGAGTCATTAACAGACTGCCACCTCGGAGGCTCTTGGCGTTGGCAATCGACGACACGGTGACGTCAATCTTCTGCCCGGGTTTTGCAAAAGCAGGCAAGTCAGCGTGAATTGCAACGGCTGCTATATTTTTCAATTGAGGATTGGAACCAGGCGGTAAGGTAATTCCAAACTGAGTCAGCATGTTTTGCAGACTTTGAAGTGTAAACTGGGCCTGAGCTGTCTGGTCTCCGGTTCCGTCCAGTCCTACGACCAATCCATAACCGACAAGCTGGTTTGAGCGCACACCGGCAACAGATGCTATGTCTTTTATGCGGTCCGCCTGAACCTGAAGTGTCAGCACCGTAAAAATACACAGCGAAATAAAGATTAAAAAGTGATGGGTAACCGACATTTTGGCTGTGTGTGATTTCATTTTGTTTCCAGAGTGCATTAGAAAGGGATCCACGGAGAATTGAAAAACCGAGCGAGCCAGCTCATTCGATTGGCGTCTGCCAAAGGACCTTTTCCTGCATATTCAATGCGTGCATTGGCGATTTTTTCTGACGAAATTGAATTGTCTGCAAGAATATCGACCGGTCGCACAATGCCACTCACTCGAACAAACTCTTTTCCTTGGTTAAGGGTCAACCACTTTTCTCCTCTAACGACTAAATTGCCATTTGGCATACGGTCAATGACCGTCACTGTAACGCTACCCTCCAGACGGTTGCTCTGACTGGCTCCGCCCTCTCCTGTAAATTCTGTATCGCCACCCAGGCTTCCGCTCAGTATCGGCACACCGTCACGAGTTACGTCGTATCCCAGAACGGTTGGATTGGCTATGGTGGCCGCCGTCGATTTACTGGTGTTAGTTGACGAGCTTTTTGTAGCGTTGGTCGCTTCAACCAAATTAATAGTAAGAATGTCTCCAATGCGTTTGGCTTTTTGATCTTCGAACAACGCAAGACTTGTAGACGACTGAAAGATTGACCCGTTTACACCGTCGGTGATCAGCTCGTTGCGACCATAGTTGTACATGTCCATTGAATTCGATTCAGTCCGCATAGACTCCTCCGCTTTCATCGTTCCGCAGCCAACCTGACTGAGTGTCGAAGCAACCAACATTACAACCGGCAATAAACGACGCGCGCTCGGATTATTAGTGACACTATTCATTGTTTGGCCTATAAGGAGTTGTTAACGTACTCAAGCATTTGATCGCTGGTTGCGATCGCTTTGGAATTCATTTCGTAAGCACGCTGCGTTTCAATCATGCTAACGAGTTCCTCAACCACGTTTACGTTTGAGCTTTCCAAGGCGCCTTGAGCCAAACTACCGAGCCCGTTCAACCCGGGAGTTCCAGCTTGCGGCGCTCCACTCGCCGCCGTTTCGAGAAACAAGTTCTCGCCGCGTGGCTCTAGCCCGGCCGAATTTATAAAATCAGACAGTTGAATATTACCGACCTGTACCGGAGCCGCCTGACCGGCCAGTTGAACCGAAACGGTGCCGTCGCTACCAATCGTAACGCTCTGCGCCCCCTCCGGAATGGCCAGCGCAGGCTGAACCGAATAACCGCTTGACGTAACCAGTTCACCTTGATTACTCATCTGAAAGGCGCCATCACGAGTGTAAGCTTGAGTGCCATCCGGCATTAAGATCTGAAAAAAACCACGGCCGGTAACGGCTACGTCAAGGGCATTATTTGTTTGACCTATATTGCCTTGAGCAAAGGTTTTCTGGGTCGCGACCAAACGCACACCTGTTCCGAGCATCGTACCTGAAGGGTATTGAGTGTCTTGCGACGACTGACCACCAGGCTGTCGACGATTCTGATACAAGAGATCTTCGAATACGGCACGGCTTCTTTTAAACCCGTTTGTGCTCGAGTTGGCCAGGTTATTTGAAATAACCGCCATTTTCGTCTGTTGAGCGTCAAGACCTGTTTTAGCGGCCCATAGTGCTGAGTTCATCTTGTTAGTTCCTTGTGCTGTCCGTCAATATTCTGTCGTTTGCACCTCATGAAAATACAAGCTGCAATTTGCATGCCAGCTGCCAGTTAACGCATGCGCATTAACTGGGCGGCCGCATCGGCGTCGTCTTTGGCTGTGGTAATCATCTTCACCTGCATCTCGTAAAGCCTTGAAATCTCGATCATGTCAACCAGCGAGCCAGCCGCGTTGACGTTACTGCCTTCAAGCGTCCCGGACATGATCGTCACACCAGCTTCGGCTGGAGCCGCGTTTCCACCACGTAAGCGAAACAAACCGTCTTTTCCTCTTTCAAGATCCCCGTTTAAAGGATTAACGAGCTTGATTCGATCGACAACGGCGAGCGTGTTCGAACCCTGCCCCAGGGGAACTACCGAGATAGTGCCGTCACCACCAATGGTCAGCTGTGAGTGAGGAGGAACGGCAACCGGACCGCCGTCGCCTATTACCGGCAAGCCACTTCCGGTAGTCATTAGACCCAGCGAGTCAAGTTTCAAGTCACCAGCTCGTGTATACGCTTCGCCGCCGTCGGCTGCCTGCACGGCTATCCACCCCTCGCCCTGTATCGCCACATCAAGGTGGCGTCCAGTCGAAGTGATAGAGCCTGTGCTGAAGTCCGCTCCCGCGCCGGAAGACTTAACGTTTACGCGACTGGCATAGACGTCTCCGTATATCGGCGCGCTGGTAGAACCCAGAAGCTCGGCTCGAAAACCCGCGGTACTGGCGTTCGCCAAATTGTTGCTCACCACGCCCTGAGCCTGCATGCTCATCTTGGCGCCGCTCATGGCTATGTAACCTAATCGATCCATGACACTTCCCTTGTTCTACACTTTCGCTAAGTCGATATAACTAATTTATCGAATGTTCAGAACAGTTGACGTAACCTGGTCTGCCGTTGTGATCATTTGAGCGTTTGCCTGAAAATTTCTCTGTGCTGTAATCATGTTTACGAGTTGCGCTGTCAGATCCACATTTGAGGCTTCAAGTGCGCCGGACTGGATCAAACCGAAGCTTGATGTTCCGGCTTCACCCAACACGACACTTCCGGATTCGAACGATTCGCTCCACAGCGTGTCACCACGCTGACCCAGACCATTGGGATTGGCAAAATTGGCTAACGCAACCTTGCCGAGCGAACTGGATTGACCGTTGGTAAACCGTGCAAACAAAACGCCGGTGGAACCCACGTCAAGGCCAACAAGTCGTCCCGTGGTGAAACCATCCTGAATCAGTGAATTAACCGCGAACTGTTCACCAAACTGGGTGGTTTCGTTGTAGTTAAGTGTCAAATTTATATCGAGAGAACCACTCGACGTGACATATGGATCGAGCATCATTTGGCCGCCAGCCGGAGTGATAATTTCTCCCTCTGCATCGAACGTAAGTGCCTGCGGTGCACCTACCTGGTTTCCGTCAATATAGGTTTCCGTCGTCCATTCATTCGGATTAGGCCCTTTAAGGTAGTAAAAGGTAGCGGTGTGGGACTTGCCCAACGAATCGTATATGGTCGTGGAAGTAGTGTGGTTATAACTTGACGGATCGGTTGGATCGAACACAGGATTTTCAGGCTCCTCGGCGGCCGCAGGCAAGTTCACACCAATCTCGGTGAGCGACGTCTCCTGCGGAGCATTGGTACCAACCAGCACTCGCATATCAGTCAGGAGACCCGTATTAAAGGCGTCATTGCCAGCAGGAGGAAAGCCCTGAAGTTTCGCCCCTTTCGGATTTACCACGAAACCTTCGCGGTCGACACTGAAGTTGCCGGCGCGACCGTATACGCGACTACCACCATCCAGCATGGTGAAAAAACCCTCACCACCAATAGCCATATCCAGCGCATTGTTGGTGAAATCTACGTTACCCTGACTAAAGGTCTGACTGACTCCAGTAAGACGCACGCCGCTTCCGGAGACACTGGTTGCGAGGCTACCAGCTCCAGCTGCATACACTTCCGCAAACTCGGCCCGTGAACCTTTAAATCCGTAAGTATTTGCGTTGGCAATATTGTTAGCGGTCACGCTTAAGTCAGCCGAAGCCGCGTTAAGTCCGCTGAGTGCAATTCTAAAAGGCATATTATTTGTCCTTGTCTGTCACTTCACAAAATGAAAATTAATGAGCTATTGGATTTGGCGGATCTGGTTTAGACCGAGCGACCCCATATTGGCGAAGTTCAAACTCAGAGACCCTGTGGTCGGCGACATGGAGACACTTTCGACCTGAGCCGCGACCAGCACACCAACCGCCTCCGGCCCGGTTGACGTATCAATTTTAGCCTCGAAGGTGTAGCTTCCGGCCGGCGCGCGAGTGCCATCTTCTTTAACACCATCCCACGTAAACTGGGATAGCCCACCGCCACCGTGCTGACCAAGACTCATTCGACGAACGACTTGTCCCACACTGTCACGTACTTCAACCGTTACTCCATTGGTGGCAATGGGCACCTCTACAGCGCCGGACAATTCGCCTTTGTCATCAAGATTTCCAGTGTTAACCTGGGCCAGTACTGTACGACCAATGAGACCGGAAGCTTGCAGGGTTTGGTCTGATGAAATAGAAGAAGCGACGGCGCTAAAACTGTCTTTCAATTCCGAAATTCCCGACACCGTACCGAACTGGGCTATTTGCCCAAGAAAGTCGCCGTTTTCCATTGGCTTGAACGGATCCTGGTTTTGAAACTGGGTGACCATCAGCTTTAAGTACTCTTCCTGACCGAGGTCTGAACCTGTGTCATTACCCGCACGAGCTCTGCTGCTGTATACATTTAATGAATCGATTGAACCTACACTTGACATGCTAATTTCCTCTAACGTTGACTTACTGACCCATACTCAAGGTACGAGTTAACAAGTCTTTGGTGGTGTTAAGAACTTCGATGTTGTTCTTGTACGAACGCGATGCCGACAACATGTTGACCATCTCTTCGATCGGATTAACGTTGCTGGAAAAGACGTAACCGTCTTCGTTGGCATTGGGATTATCCGGTGCATAACGTGTCGCCAGTTCGCCCTTGCTCTCTACAATGCCCAACACACGAACCATTGGATTTTCGTCCGGGTTGAAAGAGTCTGAGAAGCTTGAAAAGACCGGTTGGCGTGACCGATAGGCGCTGGCTTCGTCACCGCTTACGTTGTCGGCGTTGGCGACGTTACTGGCTGTGACGTTGAGACGCACGGTTTGGGCGTTCATGCCGGAACCTGCGATTTCGAATGCTTTAAAAATTGACATTATGGGTGCCTTCCCGCGATAGCGGCTTTGAGTCCAGTTATACGGCCGCTTACGAAACGCAAACTGGCCTGGTAGCGAAGAGCATTTTCGCCGTATTTGGCTTGTTCAACGTCGGTTTCAACCGTGTTGCCGTCGAGCGAGGGCTGCATCGGTGTGCGATAGAGCAATTCGGAACCGCCTCCAAAGCCACCTCCAAACGACGTCTGGTGTCGAGCGTTCGTCGTTGACACATCCAGTGACTGCTTGCCGGCTTCCCCTAGCTGAGCTGCAAAGTCGAGATCGCGCGCTTTGAAATTCGGCGTATCGGCGTTGGCTATGTTAGAGGCCAGCACTTCGTTGCGGCGTGTCCACATGGACAGTGCGGTTGCGTGTATGCCTAGTATGGGATCGTGACCTGCGTTCATGGTGTGTTCCTGTTTGGTAAGTGATAGTTACAAAGCAACTATCGTGCCACTTTCGTAAGTGCTTATTTTTATTTGGAATCGATGACAATGCAGAGTTTGAAGTACTGGAAAGCGGCAAATGATTTCCGCCCGGCGGCAAGCCTGTGTACATGAGCGGCAAGCGATTTCCGGTTTGGTGGCTTGGGGGAGTTTAGGGCTCAAACGCTCGGGCCAAATAGAGTGCGTACTCGGGGCATCTTGCGGCGAAGAGGCATTTAAAGGTTTCAAAGAATTAGCGTATTTGATCGCGGCAAGATGCCGCTCCTGCGACAGGCTTATTTTGGTGGTGTGACTCCGCTCTTTTCGCGGCGGGATGCCGCTTATACGACCTGTCGATATATAGAAATGCCTCGCCAACCGCTAACAGACTTGGAACCTGTGGGAACATGTCTTTACCTTTTTTCTTGTCTTAAGAACATCACCCAACTGACGACTCATTGATACGAAATTCCAAATTGATACCTGAATCAAGTTTCGGTCATCCGAAATGGCACGAATCCTGCAAACGGTGGAAGTAATGTGAGATCTCATTGAAGACAGATTTAACCCATGAGCAGTGCCAAATGAAATTTAGTTCTATATTACAGTCGGTTAAGAAAATAATAACCGCGCCACATAACCGTGTATCGACGCAACAACCCCATGCGAAAGAGCTTAGAAGCGTCAATTTTCCGACGCGCCTTGTATATTGTGTGTTTTTCGTCTTCGCGTTACCCGTGCTGGCGCAAACAGCCAAAGATCAAACAAGCGACTGGCAAGACCTCTCCGACATTCGCGACGCAGCGGAACGTTTCGTTCAGGACCGCAGCAACAACCCGGAACAGCACACCACCGTAACGGCCGGTGCTCTGGACTCACGTCTTCGACTGCATAAATGTGGAAGCCCACTAGAAGCCTACCTCACACCCGGAAGCCGGCTCGGTCGCAACACAACCGTTGGCGTGCGGTGCAGCTCGCCCCGCCAGTGGAAGCTGTTTGTTCCGGTTCGGGTAGGCGTAAGCGCTGAAGTGCTGGTGGCTAATCGCCCCCTGGCAGCCGGGACGGTATTGACGCGCGAGGACTTTGTGTCAAAAAGACGCGACCTGTCCTCTCTTCGCGGCGGCTACATCAAAGCCGGTGAAGCCGTCACGGGTCTGGTCCTGAAACGCCGGTTGCCAGAAGGAGACGCACTGCGGAATGAATTGTTAACCACACCTAACGTCATCCAGCGCGGTCAAAAATTAACTATCAGCACGGGCACAAACAGCGCCATTTCGATCAAAATGGCCGGAACAGCGCTCAGCAACGGCCGTATTGGAGAACGAATTCGGGTGAAAAACCATTCATCAGGTCGTACCGTAGAAGGTGTCGTGCGCTCTTCAGAGTCGGTTGAGGTGGGTTACTAACCTATATATTTCATATGCTTATCAGTACTTTACATAAACACTCAACGCTATGCGGGTTTATCCTGAGAGCTTTGTTTGTGGCGCAACGCAATATTTTCAATAAAACACTAAAGTTTCAGGGGCCTGTGCCGCTACCTCTAGTGCAAGACAACACAGGAGAGCTCTAGCTCATGGCTAACAACATAGATTCGATGACAAATCAGTACATGCAAATTTCAGGTCGCACAACTCAAACCCAAGGTCCGGAACGCACCGGAGACAACCCTAACAAGGAAGTCGGCGGCGCGAAGTCGACTGCGTCACAGAGTGTCGACACCATTCAGTTAACCGGCGAGGCTCGCCTCATGCAGGCGGTAGAGCAGAAACTCGGCTCAATTCCGGAAGTCGACAGCAAGCGAGTCGAGGACGTACGTAGTCGTATTGAGACCGGAAACTACACAGTTTCGGCTGAACGAACAGCGGACAAGATGCTGTCTATGGAACAATCCATGCCAGGTGAAAAATAGCCCATGCCCTATTCAACTGAGCAAAGCACTGCAAAAGCCACAGAACTGGCAAACATTTTGACCTCGGCCACCGACTGTGTGAACCGCTTACTCGCACTTCTTGAAGAAGAGCGCGAAGCACTGAGCACGGGTGACATTGAGTCGATTGATCGTTGCGGAAGCAACAAGGCCGACTGCGTAGTGCTACTCGAACGTTTGGATAGCGAACGTGCACAGCTGTGCCGCGAGCTGTCGCTCGAAAACGACGAAATCGATGAGTTCTTGAACGACCATGAAGGAAAACCATCGGATAATCTTTGGAAGAACTTTCTGGTTCAACTTGAAACCTGCAAAGAAACCAACTCGGTCAACGGATCGTTTACCCGAATTCGCCGAGGTCATATTGAAAAAGCACTGCGAATTCTGAGAGGTTCTGACTCCGCGCCAGCCCTATATGGCCCGAATGGCCTTGATGAAAACAACGGCGTCAACCACTTGGGTCAAGCCTGACCTGATAAAACCGACTCTGGTACGTCGCAGAGTATCCGACCAGCATACCGCTTCATTCACAACCCGTATTACTGAACGCGTCTAACGCTCTTCAGCCCCCTCCGCTGCTTTTCGCTCCGGCACCTGTCACCCAATGTGCCGCGGCGCTCCATCTGCACGCCCACACTAACCACACTCCAATTCGCTTGTAAAAAAAAGTAAAACAGGTATTCAGAATTCTACGTAACGGTCGCTAAACATAAATCGGTAAAGCTATTTACGAGTGCCCGAAGTGATTTCAGTAGACTATCAGACATCTTACAGTCCAGTGGCAAGCCACGCTCGTATGGCCGAACCTGATTCGACTCAAGAAACCACTGAAAACAAGCCAAAAAATGGGGAAGCTGAACTGAGTGACGCTGACCAAAAGAAGCTCCGCGAACTGAAGGCTCGTGACCGGGAAGTGCGAGCTCACGAGCAGGCCCATTTATCCGCGGCTGGCAGCTACGCGAAAGGCGGCGCAACCTACACCTATGAACGTGGGCCCGACCAGAGAATGTATGCCATTGGAGGCCAAGTACAAGTGGACACTTCCAAAGTAGCCAATGATCCCGTGGCCACGCTAAGGAAAGCGCAGGTGATTCGGCAAGCGGCCCTGGCTCCGATCAACCCGTCATCCCAAGACAGGCGAGTTGCCGCACAAGCTACCCAAATGGAGAATGAAGCTCGAGCTGAGCTGGCGGCTGAAAAAGTGGACTCTGGTTCCTCTGCTACTTCGACAGATTCTACCGGTATCGTCAAAGTTGACGACGCCAATACTCCTGCCACTTGCCCATCTTGCGGCGGTGCACACTCCTCCGGTGCACACGACGGCATGACTGCATACGGCGCCGTGCAGACGGCTTAAGAGCCTTAGGCAAATCCGTTATCATATTAACGTGTGGTAACAGCCTTCGAGCTTGGCTCAAGCCAAATTCATAGAGATAGTTCTGAGCATAGGCGATCACGCAAGTTAAAGATCCGAATCCCATGCACACCGGTTAAACGTCGATTCAGTAAAGCACCAAGACTGGGTTCAAGCTGAACCTTTTCAGCCGTATTTCACGCGTCCCAATTTCACAATAATAGGTAACGCACTCCAGAATGCTCTTCAAATAGCCGCTTGGAAGCTAGTTTTTGCTCTTGGTGCGTTTATACTGATGACAGCTGCGATGGACTCAGACGCCCTCAGCCGCAGAGCAATAAAAATAAAGGAGATAGTCGTGATCAGAACATATAAAAAACACACCGCAAACAGACCAAACATCATTAAGTATGCAATGGCTTTGTCCATGTCGTTTTCAATTGCGACGCCGGTTATTGCCGACGTTGTCAGTGGAAACAACTCAGGCGGCAGCGGCATGTTCTTGTTGATTCCCGCTCCGGCTGAAGTAGGCAACAACTCGTTTCAAGACGACAATGTTCGCGCGTTCAACGAAATCCAGAATTTGACTCTGACTGAAAATCTAATTATGGACCGCGGCGCACCGGACCTGCCCAGCAATGTACTCGGGCCCGGGAGTATCGTGTCGAGCCACTATATTATTTTCGACCCGGCGAGTACTGACACCACGTCAGGCACTGTCACATTCGACGAGACGGTTGTAGGTGTTGTAACAAGCGCCATTCGTTTTAACGATACGGACGACCTGCTAGGCAACCCGGCTACCAACTATTCTATCGGTAACGAAAGTCTTGAGAATTCAGACACCGTAACCATCAGTGGCAATACGATCGAATACGACCTGCTCACTAATTCGCCAGGTGACGCCATTCGCGTCATCACAAGCAGCAACCCTCAGCCGGGCATCAACGTTTGCGCCGACGGAACCGAAACGCTTACCGGTGTTATTACAGGTGGTCAAGCTCTGACCTTCGGCGGAGAGTTTCGTCAAATCTGTGCACCCATCGGACCGGTTGGCGATAACAACTTTGACTCTTACAATCTGTATGCTTTCGAAGAACAACAGTCCGTCGAGCTGGTTAACGATTTATTTATAACAGACACGACGGTTATTTCGGCCGGTGAGTTTGTATCCAGTTTCTATATTATTTGGGATCCAGTGCCAAGCAACCGGGTATTGGCAACCATTACGTTTCCAGACACGATTATTGGTGTGATTAGTCAACAGGCCGAACTGGAGGCCAGCGCGTTTCTAGGGGACGCTTCCGCCACCTATCTCAACCCAAGTCTGCTTGGACTTGAAAGTGGCGATACTTTTGTTGTTAACGACAATGAACTGTCGATTGATTTCAGCGCCGGGTCTCCGGGTGATTCGATCCGGGTAATTCTGGGCACGGCCTCGACAAACCTGAGCTACACCATTTGCGAACCACAGGACCAGACCCTTTCAGGAATGGTGACTGGCGGCACGGCCGCAACGGCAGGTGGAGTCTTCGCGCAGCTGTGTGATCCTATTGGCCCGGTTGGCAACAATAACCAACAAGCGAACGATTTGTTTGTATTCGAAGAAGCGCAGAACGTTGTTCTTGCTGATCCTATCGAAGTTGACGAACCTGACATGACCGTCATTCCGGCTGGAACCGAAATTTCCAGCTATTACGTTGCGTTCGACCCTGGTCCACCAAGAACCATTACCGGCACCATCGACTTTAACGAGCCGATTATTGGTATTGCTACTTCAGTCGACAACCTTAACCCCAGCGATTACCTCGGCAACCCCACGGCCGAATATTTAAACCCGTCTCTACGCGGACTCGAAGCTGGCGACACCGCTACGTTTAGCGGTAACCAGCTGACGGTCGGTTTTGGCGCGGACAATCCCGGAGACTATATCCGCGTGTTCGTAGCCGTTCCGCAACCAGACAGCGACGGCGACGGTGTAACCGATAACCTCGACAACTGCACAAATGTGGCAAACGCAAACCAGCTCGACACCAATGGCGACGGCTTTGGTAATCAGTGCGACCCCGACCTGGACAACAGCGGCTTCGTTAATTTCCTCGATGTCTCACTGTTCGTTGACGCCTTTGGTTCAACCGGCGTGCAAGACGCAGACATTAACGGCGACGGCGCCGTTAACTTCATCGATTTTGCGGTTATTCCAAGCTACTTCGGACTGCCCCCAGGACCCAGCGCGTTGGCTGGAGACTAACCCGTCTGCTGAAAAACCCAGCGGTTGCTTAACGCACGCACCGGTCGAAGCTCGTAATCAATAGAGTGAGGGCTGACAGCGTGAAACCGAAACAGCTTGGAACGATAGAAAATCGTAATCCGGCCCTGAATCGTAAACCGCCTGTTGAATCTGTTTTTTCAGCAGGCGGCCAACCGTGGCTCGCAACCTGAAAGAAAAGGGCGAAAGATCTTCAATCACGGCACACGCCGCCAACAAACCGGGGAAGAACGATTAACCTGAGAACGTGTTCATAGTCTGTTCTACGCCATCGCTTTATAGTATGGCACCGTTGGAGATGCGTGTATTATTGGCAGACCCGGCACGCAATGACTTTATTTATAGCGCATTCGAGAATCAGGACCTCCCATGAAACATACTGCCAAGCGCGTTTGCGCCCTCTTCCTTGTAAATCTGCTGATGCTCACCGGTTGTGGCCAACAACAAAGCGGCGAGCAATTGTTGGCGGAAGGCATTAAAAACCTTGAGAACGGCCAATATCGAACGGCAACCATTAATCTGAAGAACTACCTGCGGACACAGCCAGACAGCATTGACGCCCGTATCGCACTAGGCAAAACCATGTTGAAGCAAGGCGATGCCGACACCGCCGAAAAAGAACTGCTCCACGCGCGCAAACTGGGTGCAGCGCCAGAGGATTATCTGGTTCCCTGGGCTATGGCCCTGAGCCAGCGCAACGCCTACGCCGAACTGCTTGTCGAAATTGACCCGGATCTCGTCAAAGAGCCAGAGAACCTGGCCATTATTACGGCCTTGCAAGCGGTAGCTACTTACGAGCTTGACCCTCGATCAACCGAAGTACAAAACGACGTTCAGGCTCGCTTTGAGAAAGTCATTGGCCTTGATGCCAACTCCGAGGCCAATCGAACGGCGCTAATGGGTCAAGCCAAAATCGCCAGCGATCAAGGCCGGCTGCAGGATGCCGAAATACTGATTAGAAGAGCACTGGGTGAAGCGCCCGAGTCGATTGAGTCGGCTCTCCTGCTTGGCCAGAATTTTATGAAGCAAGAAAAACACTCGGACGCGGAAGAAATTCTCGCCTACGCACTCGCCAATCTTCGTTCTAACGAGAGCGAGAAAGCGATGCTTAACTCAGCTCTGATCGAAGCACTTTTGGAGCAGGACCGGACGGCCGACGCATTGGACATCGCCAAGAACTATACGGCAGACGGTATAAAGCACCCTGTTTCCGGCTACCTGCTCGGTCGCGCTCAATTTGAACACGGTGAAATAGACAACGCTCTTGAAACGCTGCAAAAAACCGACACCAAATTTCCAGGCGACCCTCGTACTCAAGCTTTGTTGGGCGCGACGCTTTTAAATCGCGGACAGCTCGAACAAGCCGAAATGAACCTGTCGTCTTCTTTGTCATCTCAACCAGACAATCTGACTGTGCGGCAGCTACTGGCGGAAACACGCATGCGCCTCGACCGGCCCGAAGACGCCGCGGCGACCCTGCGCGACGGCTTGGGTCGCGGCCAGGATTCTGCAACCCTGATTGCCGCACTTGGCAGAGCGTCCATGAGCCTGGGTAATAAAGACGACGCTATCGATCTCCTTAAACAATACGTAGCTGACAACCCGAATGACCCGCAGCTGATCTGGTCACTGGCGTCGGCCTACTATGGCGCCGGTCGGCTCGAAGAAGCCAGACGCGTGTTTAACAGCATGCCCGAGGGTTCATTACTGGATCACCATCGGAACCTGCTTCTTACTCTGTCTTCATACGACGAAAAAGACGCAGCCGTTACCTTTTCGGAGCTGGACACCATTTTGGCAAGCGCGCCAGATGATGCCGGGGTTTTGAACGTCGTAGGCAGTTTCTACTTATCTATCGGCGAACTGCAAAAAGCACGCACGCAGTTCGAACGCCTGCTGGCACTCGACTCATTGCATCACGACGCCATTATTAATCTGAGCCGCATCGACGCCCGGCTGGGCCAACACGCTCGCTCGACCAGTAATTTGGAGCGTTATCTCGATGCGCATCCAAACGACCTGCTAACACTGCTGGCAATGGCACGCATAGCACAATACGACGGAAAACAAGATGTGTTCATGGAGCTAATACAGCGAGCCAATCAAGCTCACCCTGACGCACTGACTCCTAACCTTATTATTGCCAACCGTGACTCCAGAAACGGTGAGGCGGAGATAGCTGAAAACCGTGCTCAGGTGGCGGTAAACACACACCGAACGGCACATCGCGGTCACGCGACACTCGCCCAGATTTTAATGCGAACTGGAAAAATTGAGACCGCTTTGAAAAGTATCCGAAAGGCTGTCGAATTAAATCCCGGCTACACTCCTTACCTGATGTTTGAAGGACGTCTGCACAAGCGTTTACGAAATTACGATGCCGCCCAGTCCAGCTTTGAAAGCGCGCTCAAATCCGAGCCCGTCAACGTAGCAGCTGTTCGTGAGCTCATAGCACTTGCCATTCGTAACTCGGATATGAAGTCCGCTCAGGACTATGTAAGCCAACTGGAAAAAAGACTACCCAACCATCCCGATACGCTCGAGCTTGCTGGCGATATGCATGCCGTACAAAAACAGTACACCCGCGCTTCCGCCAGTTACCGCCGCGCCGCTAATGCCAGACCCAGCCAACCATTAGCCGCCAAAGAATTTCGAATGAATGTTCTTGCTGGTAAAACCAACCCGATGGAGCCCATGTTGGCTTGGTTAGAAGAGCATCCGGATGATTTAGCCACCCGTCTCATTCTTGCTGACGACTACGACGACCGGCTCAAGCAACCCGCGAAGGCCATCGAGCTATACGAAAGCGTGCTGGAACGTTCCGGACAGAATATTCTGGCGCTCAATAATCTGGCGTGGCTTTATTTAAAGCGCAACCAGCCTGACGACAAAGCCTGGGCTCTAGACCTCGCAGAGCGAGCCTACGGTGTTCTCCCCAACGACTTCAACGTGGCGGACACCTACGGTTGGACGTTGTACCACAATGACCAAAGCACCAAGAGCGTCGATGTACTGACAAAGGCGTTGGCAATGACTTCTTCCACCAAGAGTCCCGAAGTTGCTTACCACCTTGCGGCCGCGTTGCTTAAGGACGGCAAGTACGACAAAGGAAAAACACTGCTTAAGGAAACTCTGGACTCGTCAGCACAGTTCGATCAACGCGAGGAGGCCGCGAACCTCTTCAATTCACTGTAGTGCAACCGGCAATTCACACTATGTCGACCACAGGTATTTATCGCCACATTAATTCCGGCAATCATAGCTATCTCAGTATTGAATCGGTTTTAAAGAAATGTTTAAGCTTGCTTAAAAACAGGTACACGACACAGGCCGCCAATATTTCAGTCGTTATGGTTATCTGTTTGGCACTGTGCGCCTGCAGTCCCGACGTACCTGAGTCTGACTTACCTCCGCTACCTGTTGTCGACACGCAAAGCATGGTACCGACAGTGGCCGAGCAAATTGATACGGCACTGTCTCAAGCGCAAAAGTCCCCGGGCAGTGCCCGCAAAACCGGGCACCTCGGAATGGTGCTGCGCGCCTACAACTTGTATGCACCGGCCGAAGCGGCGCTACACCGCGCGTCTCTTCTCGCACCGCGAAATAACGACTGGCAGTACTATCACAGCGAGGTGTTATACGAACTGGGTCTTAACGAACAAGCTCGCTCCATTCTGGGTTCTTTGAGTGAACGAAAGCCTAAAGATCTATCCGTGTTGTTGCTCGCTGCCAAGAATGCGGTCGCTCTGGGTGAAACTGAACGCTCCCTTGAACTCGTCGACCGGATACTGGCTCGCGAGTCTTTGCCGGAAGCCTGGGTACTAAGAGCAACTCTGGAGCAACAATCAGGCAAGAGTGAGAGCGCTATTGAATCTTTACATCAGGCTCTCACCGTCAACGGTCCCTTTAGCTCCGGGCATTATCGGCTCGCCATGCTCTACCGCCAGTCGGGTCAGCAGCAAAAATCTCACCAACATCTGATTCTTTCTTCCGTTCATACTGGCAAGCGAGTACGGCCCTACTTCGGCCACATGGCCAAACTGCTAGTGCTCAATATATCCGACCGCCCCTTGTTAACTCGCGCACAAACCCTGAAAGGCGCGGGTGATCTGGCGGGCTCACTTGAGCTTTTAGAAGAAGCTGTATCAATAAACCCCGGCCGCATCGACACTCGAACTGGCCTCGTTCTCGGGTACGCGGCGCTGGGAGACGTAAACAACGCCGAGAAACATATGTTGCTCGCCGAGCAGGAAAGGCCCGAATTTGGTCCGGTTTTTTACGCCCGCGGACGCCTGGAACTGGCACGCAAACAGCTGCTGCCGTCCATTGACGCATTACAACAGGCTGTAGAACGGTCTCCAAACCACGCGGACGCTCATGCGTGGCTAGGCTATGCGTTAAAGCTGCAAAGCAAGGAACAGGAATCCGCCGAACACTTGAAAAAGGCCATCGCCATTAAAGCCAAGCACCCCGTGGCCCGACACTACTACGCCGAATGGCTGATTCGAAGCGGTGACTTAAACAAAGCCGCTACCGAACTGGAAAGCATGACACAAGCCACCCTGCCGGACACCGCCAAACTGTTAGCATTGTTGTCGGGGCTGTACGAACAAACCGGCCAGGTGCAAAAGGCCACGGCGACGCTAGAACGCGGGATCGAACTCGCTACAGCGTATGACGACCTTAAAATCCTTGGAAAGTTAAAAGAGCGTCGTGCCCGGCTAACGTTAAAATTAAAGGACGATAACGGATGAAACCCGTCGCTGCGTTCTGCCTGTTACTGCCACTGGCTTTGAGTACCGCCGGGTGCGATAAAAAACCGAACACCTCTCCTCCGAGCACAACAGCCGCAGAACCTGAGAAAGAAAATGTAGCAGTGAACTCTCCTTTTTTTATCGACAAGGCCAGCTCACTTGGCGTTGATTTTGTTCTTCAGTCGGGTACTACTGGAAAATATTTTTTTCCCGAGATCGTCATTGGTGGTGCCGCTTTGTTCGACTTTGACAATGATGGCGACCTCGATTTGTACCTGCTTCAGGGCTTCACGCTATCAGAAGACGTGTCTTTAGACGACGCGTCAAACGACAATCGGGCGACGGGTTTAACTAACCGACTTTATCGAAACGACTTGATCCCCTCTGGAACAATGGGTTTTACGGATGTTTCTGAGGACTCAGGACTTGATGATCCCGGCTATTCAATGGGCGTTGCCATCGCCGACACAGATAACGATGGCGACAGTGACGTACTGCTGACTCAGTACGGACTCGATAAACTGTTTCGCAACAACGGTGACGGCACGTTTACCGATGTAAGCATGAAATCGGATTTTACCGAATCACGCTGGACTACCAGCGCCAGTTTTTTTGACTACGACCTGGACGGAGACCTCGATTTATACTCCACGTTTTACGTTGCGTTCAATCACCAACAGGCCGTCGAGTGCTGGTACTCCGGTGGTACCGGAGCGCGAGAGTACTGTGGCCCACTGTCTGTCACGGCCGAGTCAGACCGCCTCTGGCGCAACGACGGCGACAACCACTTCGTTGACGTAAGCGAGCAATCCGGCGTTTCAAATACCGTGGGTACCGGACTGGGCACAAGCGCTGTCGATTTTGACGAGGACGGCTATCCCGATTTATACGTGGCCAACGACCAGCAGGCTAATCGGCTTTGGCTCAACCTGAGCAACGGTCGTTTTGAGGACACGGCGATTATGAGTGGCTCAGCCTACAACTATGCCGGAGCCCCGGAAGCCAGCATGGGCCTGACGGCTGGCGACTTTGATAACGACGGCGACGAAGACTTGTTCATGACACATCTGGATGGACAAACCAATACGCTATTAGTCAATGCGGGAAACGGTAATTTCATCGACCGAACCGACAGCCTTAATCTCGGCGCAGTTAGCCTGCGCCTGACCGGATTCGGTACGCGTTTTCTAGATTACGATAACGACGGCTGGCTGGACTTGTTTAGTGCCAACGGTGCCGTTATTGCCAAACAGGGCGTATCAAAACTTCTGGCCTACTCGCAGCCCAATCAACTGTTCCGCAACAACAAAGGCCGTTTCGTTGACGTCTCCAAACAGGCTGGCAATGACGTGACGGCACTGACTGTTTCAAGAGGCGCTGCGTTTGGCGATATCGATAACGATGGAGACACCGATATTGTCGTCGTCAACAAAGATCAGAAAGTGCAAGTGTTGTTCAATCAAACAGGCAGCAACAATCATTGGCTGCGCTTACGTTTGACAGGCACAACATCGAATCGTGATGCAATCGGTGCCCGCGTTGCCGTTCTTCAAGCTGGCAAGCCTAAGCTGTGGCGCCGGGTGCATACCGACGGCAGTTATCTCTCGGCCAGTGATGTGCGTGTACTGATTGGCCTCGGGGACAAGCCTGCGATTGATGGCGTTGGCGTTTACTGGCCATCGGGCCGGACGGAACAGTGGGACGTCACGAAAATTGATACAGACCTGAACCTGACCGAGGGCGAAGGCTCGAACTGGACGCCTTGAAACGGCTCATTTTCAACATCGCAATAGATTCACTTCAGGCCAGAAACACGAAAGCCCCGCTAAACGGGGCTTTCGCTTTTAAGTCTTTGCTAGCTTAAGTTAGCTAACGAGGTCGAACTCAGTTTAGCTCTTGCGACGACGTGCAATCGCGAAACCAACAATACCCAGACCCATCAAAGACAGCATGCCTGGCTCTGCAACAGCGGCCATTTCAGCTTCTCCGAAAATGCCCCAATCAAGAACCTGACCACCGTCAAAAGTGAAGTCGTCGGTGATACTCAGTGTCCAGCTACCCATCAGGTCTTCGCCGTTGAAGTCAGCCAGAAGGCCTTCAGGAGCGAACGTGCCGGTGAAAGGAACAGCGGCGTCAACGATATTGATGGCGGCGTCGTCATCAAACGTTGTGTCAAGATAAGCGTCATCGTTACCGCCACCGTTATCGGTTGTCAGTTCAACCATGGTGCCGGTAGTGTCGTTAATCAGGAAAATGTCCAGATCCCCTGAAAAAGTGTGTTCGATGGAGATAAACACGTTG
This sequence comes from Gammaproteobacteria bacterium, assembly GCA_045107075.1. GTDB lineage: Bacteria > Pseudomonadota > Gammaproteobacteria > Steroidobacterales > SZUA-146 > SZUA-146. Next base: position 11,235 of record JBGCFV010000020.1, on the reverse strand, counting down.
ATATCCTGAATGGCACCGCTTAAATCAACGTTGATGCTTGACAACGTCGTTGTATCACTCGGAGCGTTTGGATCCAGCGCAATCGGGCAATCTGTGCAGCTAAAATCAAAAGAACCGGCTTGTGCGAAAGGCATGGCCAGAGCGAGTACTGCGGTGCTTACTAAAGCTTTATAATTCATTATTATTCTCCCCATTTGGGCGTTTGCTAAGAATGTTACAGTTTTAAATGCAATTACCAAGCCAACTATTGAACTTTAATTTATTCAATACCTTACATTTAGACATGGTTTAAGACTAGCTCACTGTGTAAACTTACCCGACAACAAATAACGCAGCAAAAACCAGTTTAACAATAATATATATTCCTCTGCTCCAAATGCACTTAAGCACAAAGCCATAACCGTCACACCGCCGCACCGGGAGAAGTAACACCCCTCTTCGCCCGGACGCAGGTGCGACTTAGAACTTGCCAATCAGGTTCATGTACCACTGCAGATTTTCGTCTTCACGAACCCCAAGGTACCGCTCTTCAATACCGCCCCAGGCAAAACCACCGCCCAGCTTGAACTGATCGTTCACGTGACGGTAAACCCCGAACAAACCACCTTTACGACTGATAATGCCGTCACCGATAGACAAATAGCGACCTTCAATCAAGGCATCCCAGCGGTGCGTAAGATGATAGTCAAGACGAACCACACTCAGGTCAGCCTGAGACTGGGTGAAGTCCAGCGACTCACGATTCGACGTGACTTCGCCCTGACGGTAGGCGTACTTGCCGCCAATGGTCCAGCGTTTGAACAGGTCGTAGCTGACGTCGATAGAGCCAAATTGACTGCGCTGTCGATAGTTCAGCACCTCGCCGTCAAAACGCTGCGACGTGGGTGACAAGTCTTCCAGATACACAAGCTTGGTCAGAATATTCAAGCGGTCATCCCAAATGGGACGATACGCCGCTGACAACGAAGCCTCTGTAAATTCAGCTTCTCTGAAGTCGACAGGTCCGATTGAACTGTTGGTTTGATCGGAGAACGCACGATTATACTTGGCCTGGAAGCGCCATTCGTCGTTGGCCTGATACTTGGCCGTCAAACGATACAAGCGCGTGTTGCGTTCGTCGTTTGAGTTAATCGCTTCGTCTTTGCGGAACTCAAGCTGACCGCCCCACTGGAAGCGCTCGCCGCCGTAGCCCAACGAGGCCGACACCGCGTTTCGCTCGAAGGTGTCAACTTCACCGTTTTCGCCGCTGAAGTTAAACGTCCAGCCACCCGGACGATAGTCGACGCCGTAAGCGTGCGTGATTCCGGTAAGCCCGGTTCGTCCAAACTGGAAACGCTCCTCACCGAATACGGACACCGAGTCGGTGTAACGCTGACGCGCGCCAACATTAAGCGTACCGTGCTCGTTTGCCGTGCTGGAGCGCAGCGGCAGGTCGTAGGCGAGATAATACTCGTCGCCGTCTTCCGGCTGATAACGCAGGCTGTGGCGTAAGCAAAGTTGTCTTGAGTGTTGTAACCCGCCGCATTGTAGCTACCGACGTTGGGACCGATGTTGACGTATTCGTAGGTGAGCGGATTGAATTTTCGTAGCTAGCCCGACTGAACCTGAAAGATCTCACCTGTGCAACTAAACGGCCCGGCGTAAGCCGATGGTGCGTTTAACCCCATGGCTGGCGCAAATACAGTGGCTACAATTCGAGAAATACGGTTCATGCAAAATACCCAATAGACTAGCGTTTTTTTTGACCAACAAAGATTTTTCGAGCGAATAAACTAATCGCGTTACATCATGGAAGATAACCCCGCCTCCGCTTACTAGTGCGCCCAAACTTACTGCTGTCACCACCGCACTCTGGCGCTTCGCATTCGGCGCGCTGCTTAGTACTCAACGTGATTTGCTATAACAATTGTCCGCTATATGATTGAAAATGAAAGTCTATTCGGAGGTTTTTAGCGACTAACATCGTGTACATTTGTAAAACTAAGACTTATGCCCACTTTGTAGTGTCATAACGCAGGGTGCTGGAGTAAGCCGAAGAGAAGAACACTCAAGAGCGCCCACAGTGTTTATAAACGGCTTATAGCCGCGATCGGTTCGCTATATATTCGACCGCCCATCGCGGCAAGATGCCGCTCCTACGAATGTATCTGCAGATTTACGCTCGAGCGTGCACGAGAGCGCACTAGCGGTGTACGCGCTATGTGATCCGAGGAGTCAAAACTGGAGGCACCGCAATCGCAAGCAGCAAGGCTACAGCGTTACCGCCAGGAAGCCGGATCGAGCTGATAGTAGTCTTGCAGCTGCCTGTAGAGATCGGGCAACTTTCTTCGCATGCTGGTCGATTTTTCGAAAAAAGACTCTGTCGCGACCGCAAAGAACTCAGGTGGCGAAACGCTGCCGTATTCGTCAATGACGCTGTTTCTATTTGAGTCCACTCGTTTTAAAAATTCGCCGTATTCGCGATTTAACACCTCAACCCAGTCTTTAAATTGTTCGTGGGAGCGTAGCTGAGGCATACCGTTAACCGCACTGGTTTCTTCGTCCAGCTTGTGAGCAAACTCGTGCATTACAACATTGTGGCCGTCTGCCGGGTTCAGCGAACCGCGTTTAACGTCGCTCCAGGACAGCACAATCGGACCGCGGTGCCACGACTCCCCCGCCATTGCGGCGTGACTTTCAGTAACCGATTCGCCGTGACGGTGGTGACGAACTGCTACGTAAGTCGACGGGTACACCAATATTGTTTCAAAGCCAGGGAATATTCGGTCTTCGCGATGCAAAATAAGTATGCAGGCGTTCGCGGCGATTGTCAGACGGACGACGTCATCTACTTCCATTCCGTCGCAGCCTGAAATAATTTTGGTGTCGAGAAAATAATGTATGTGACCGTGGAGCTTTGTTTTCAAAGGTGCAGGCAAAAAACGGTACAAAGACACGTGCTGGTTTAGTATCTGCTCCCACTCTTCCCCCATGGGTAGCTGATAAAGCTGCTTCCTGCGACACTGCCTGACTGAATTGTAAACCAGCCTGGCGGCTACAGCAGCCAGGCCCACAATTAACAAGAAACCGTAGAACTTTGTCGCCGACACCTAACGACCTATTGGAGGCTCACCGCCTCGACTCGAAGGTGCTCTGCAACTCAAACTAAGGTCCTGGAGGCAGCAGGAAATAATCGGTCAAGACGGCGGCATCGAGGAAATTAACAGCACCGTCGGAGTTGAAATCGGCGACAGGATCACTGCTCAGGAACTGGGCAGAAAACAGACTAATATCGACAAAGTTGGTCACAAGATCGTTATTAAGATCCGTGTCGCACACGTTCCCAAAGCCGTCTGCGTCGGCGTCAATTTGATTTGGGTTAGCGACTTCGCGACAGTTATCCGAATCGTCCATAACACCATCTCCATCAGAGTCAATTTCTTGAACCACCCGCAGAATTTGGTCGGCCGCGATATTCGTCAGCGTTTGCATTTGACCACCCGGCCAACGAATAGATATCTCTTCAATAGTCTCATTGTCACCCAAGCCAAAGTGTATGCGTTGATCGTCCTGACCATAACGCTTGGTGCCGTTGTCCTGAAGGCGGCTTTGAGACTTGCCGCCGGCCGTTAAAACAACCCAGGCGCCGATACCGTCACGGTTGACCGTCACCCCTTCAAGATCTATGTGAATCCAGTGATTGTCGTTACCACCGTTGACAAATAGCTCGGTGGTGCCCGGCGCTGTAGGCCCGGTACCGAAACCGTTGGTAACCAGAATATCCATAAAACCGTCGTTATTAAAATCGGCGGTTGCTGCGGTGTCACTGCGACCGTAAATCGATCCGACGGCACCGGCGGAGCCATCGACGGAAGTAAAGTTGCCATTGCCGTCGTTTTCCAGCAGCACGTTGGGCAGGTTCGCAGCGGCGCCCGCGCAGGACATATAAATGTCTACGTCCATATCGTTGTCGAAGTCCTCTACCGCAATAGACATACACGGGAATGGTTCCGCCAAACCTCTGGCCGCCGCAACGTTAGCGTAGCCTGCCTCGGTTTCATCCAGTAAAAAGGCGGTCCGCCCGCCGGTCTCGCTGGTCAGGCCGAACATCTCGGTGCCAGTAATGACACCTGTTGAGCTGATTTTCATTGTGCCGCGTATTCGATCGGTACCGTCAACGTGCCATTCGTTCTCAACCGTATCGAAATAAATGTAGATGCGCGTAAAAGACGGATTGTGGTCAGGCGTGCCTTGAACCGCCGGATCGGTGGCGTCGAGAGTGAAATTCAAAGAATCTGGGTGATAGCCTGTCGCACCAATATAAATGCGCGACAACGGCACTCGCCACGACGGACCGATATCGAAGTTAACAGGCTCTGGCGTTTCAAACGTAATGCCGTGTTCAATGTCGTCAAAGCCCCAGAACGTGAGCTGAATATTGTTGTCGTCAATGGTGGCCACTTCACTGAGCTCACGCTGACGCGGAAAGAAAATTTCCTGGTCGAGGTCACCATCAAAATCGGCCGCCGCGAAATCCCATGCGCCGGCTATTACAGGAACAGCCAAAATTGGCGTGAGGTCTATGAACGGCAGCTGGGCCATATCATAAATACCTTCGGAGAAATCGAACACGGTATTTACGGCTAATACCGGTTCTGCGACGGTGTTCGTTTTGATTAGCACGGCAAAGTTATTGCTAAACTCGGGGTCGTAGCCTGAGTTGTCGTTCTCGTTCGCGAACATGTTGCCTATTCGGGTGAACACAGCGGAAGGCCCTACCCCTGAAAAATTAGGAAAGTTGGATAGTGATACATCCAACAAACCGTCATTGTTCCAGTCGAACCAGCCGGGAGTGCGGGAACGGGCAAATTCCTGCTCCAAATTCCATTCGGCCGCTTGATCGACAAACGTTCCGTTCGTGTTGACCAGAAGCCGGTTCGGGGAAGGCAACTGACCACCGCTGGCGCCTTCAACAAACAGCAGGTCCCGATCACCGTCGTTGTCGAAATCGCCCCAGGCCCCGGCATGGATATCGCCCGTAAAATCGGTCGTTATTTGATCGTTGATGTTAGTAAACCCAACGCCAGCCTCATTATGAAACACCTCCACCTGAAAACCGTGGTTACTGAAATACAGGTCGGCATATCCGTCACCGTCATAGTCGCCCCACGACTGCCCAAAGGTCTCACCGAAATAATCCAGATTGAGCACCGCCGCCTCGTCGGTAAAGGTGACATCGAAAGCGTGCGTTTGAGCCGCAGCAACCGCACAGGCACACAAAAGAAGACTATGTCGGAAAAACTGATTTTTGAATTTACAAACGTCCATGATGTACCCAATTGTTCTGAAGTGAAAAAGCGATACCGCCCCGCTAGCCGTGTCCGCCTTTGCGGCTCAAGCTCAACGTCCCATGGCAGATATCAAATGAGCGAATTTTTCTTTTTGTTTTGCAAGGCAATTGAACCAGCCCCAATGTCGCGAAACCATGATAACACCGTTAACACCATGCCAATGCAAGAAAAAAGTCATTAAAATCCGCTATTTAACTTAATTGCATCGGCAGGTGCGATCGGTTCTGTCTGCCAAGATTGCGACAGAACACGACGGTAGAGAGTATGCCTCCCAAATATCCGCTTTTTATCCGCCCGCTTTCCGTCCATCCCGGCTGCAGAGCCAACACCCCATTGAAGCGAACCACATAAAATCTGCGAGCGACTTAACATATTGACTCCCGGCCTGAACAATCCCGGTTTTGAGCCGAAATCAAGCGTAGAAGCGACATACTGCCGCAATTAAAAGTTCATGCCGTCCATCAAGGCAGGATGCCTCCGCCAAGAAGCAAGCTTGATCGATGAGTTGACAATTGCGGCCGTCAATATGTGAAACGGAAAAGGTCGATCAAGGCTCCCAGCGAAACAGCACCGTGTAATTATCGTCAATCCGCATTATTTGCGTATAATACGCGCTCATTCTGACAGGTCTAATCATAGTAGATGATTCCGTTCGTCAGGACCTGTTTCCTTTTATGCACAGAAACGTATGAACGACACCCTTGAAAGTCAACATGACTGGCGCTACGAACGCAAGTTTCTCATTGAGAACAGCGGATACCGTATGCTCGAAGACGTCGTATTGAACAACAGTGCGTTCTTTCGCAAGCTCTATGCCGAACGGCAGATCAACAACATTTATTTTGACACCGACGATTTCTTTTGTCTGACGCAAAACATCGACGGTCAGGCGGAGCGTCGCAAGCTCCGAGTACGTTGGTACGGCGACACCTTTGCATACGTTGAAAACCCGATTCTTGAAATTAAGATCAAACAGGCGCTCGTGGGATGCAAGCGGCGTTATAGACTCGCTCCGTTCGACTTCAATACGTCATTTGACAAGTCGGTCATAGACGACTGCATTGAACGGTCAGACTTGCTGGAGACGGTCACGACTTCACTAAGTGTTATGAGACCCGTACTCCTCAACAGCTACACACGTCGCTACTACATTTCAAGCGACGGTCGCTATCGGCTGACCCTCGATTACGACCTGGCCTTTTACAAAATGGCTGCGGGTAAAACCACGCTGTTTAGCAAACGAAAACCTAACAATATCATTATCGAAATAAAGTATGATGCCGACAGCGACAACGATATCGAACGCATCAGCAGTCAGTTTCCCTTCAGAATGACCAAGAGCTCCAAATACGTTCAGGGCATTGGCATGACCATGTTAAATATTTAGAAAGGCTGGATATGGACAAATTACAAACTTTTGAGCAATTCCTCGCATCATCGAGCGCCCAGGTCTCGTTGACGAGTTTTGTCATCAATCTCATTGTCGCTGCGGTTCTCTCCTCGCTGCTTGGGCGTCTCTACGTCACGTACGGCAAGGCGCTATCCAATCGCCACATGTTCGCTCGCACCTTTCTCATGCTCACCATGACCATCATGGTGATCATTACTATTGTGAAGTCGTCGCTGGCACTGTCTCTAGGCCTGGTCGGCGCGCTGTCCATTGTTCGATTTCGAACCGCTATTAAAGAGCCGGAAGAATTAACCTATGCATTCCTCGCCATCGCCATTGGCCTTGGGCTGGGTGCCAACCAGCTGGTCTTAACGCTAGTCGCTTTCGCCATGATCTCAATCACGATCATTTTGCGAGCAAGACTGTTTAAAACCAAGCTTACCGAGTTCGGCAACATGCGTGTTAGTGGTGCTACTTCAGACGTCGATCTTGAAAAAATCACTGCAATCCTCTCATCCAACACGCTGGGTGTGACGCTTAAACGTCTAGACGAAACCGAAACCGAAATTGAAGTCCTCTATGCCGTGATGCTCGATTCGTTTGATGACCTGGTCAAAGTTAATAAAGAACTCAAAACGCTGAGCCCAAACCTGACGACCAGCTACTTCGACAACATCGGTAACATCTAAATGGAAATCACGCGCGCAAAGGTCTCCAAGGGCCCTTCCGTTTCGTTGCTAAGGCAGTTGTTCCCGAACAACCTGGTTCTGATACTGGGCCTTCTGGGCGCTGCGGGAATACTCTTTGTTGGCGGCGTGTACTACGGCAGTCAACTGGCCCGCACCCAACAAGCCGCAACGGTAATGGACATAGCTCGTGGAGTCGTTGGCGAAAACGTTAAAATCATACCCAACTATCTCAGCGGCCTGTCTGCGGACCCTTCTGTTCTTTACATAGACATGAAGAACAACGACTACCAAAAACTAGCCTATTTGCGCTCCGAGGCACTGGCTCCCGGTAACACGGTTATTAGTAGAGTAATCAAAGACGAGACGGTCAAAGGTGAGTTGTCGCTTAGAGGAAGCAACAACAAATCGAAGGCTAACTTGTCGTTCGCCGGGGTGAACTTTGACCACATAGGCTCGGCTCAAAAGTGGTCACTGCGTGCAGACATTAAGGGCGATGACCTTATTTACGGCATGAAAAAGTTCTCGCTGCTCGTGCCACAAACCCGGGCCCGGCCCCCACTGTCTGAATGGCTTAACCATCGTCTCGAAAAACACATTGGCCTGATCTCACTAAACTACGAGTTTATTAACGTTATTCTCAACGGTAAGAACCTCGGCGTTTACGCCATGGAAGAGCACTTTGACAAACGCCTGCTGGAACGCAATGGTCGTCGCGAGGGTATCATTCTCAAACTTGACGAACAGAACCTTGACTTTTTCAAAGGCAAATCCATTGCCAAAGACCCCAAGCTAAATGAACAGGCGCGTACCCTTGAAACGTTGTGGGACGGCTTTTGGGCGGGTGATATACCCGCGAGCGCGCTCTTCGATATTGACACGCTTGCCAAATACTACGCGTTAACCGATTTGGTCAACGGACGCCACACGCACTATTTAAGCAACGAGTTCTTCTACCTGAACCCGATTACCCGGCTACTCGAGCCCATCGCTCGAGAGTATTCGTCGCCTTATTTGCCGAAGAACAATTTTCGTCTTTTCGTCGAAGACCTTAACCCAAACCCGGGCAAGGCTATTCCAGCGGCTAATCCTTACGCGTTTCACAGCGCCATTTTTCAGGACGCTGACTTCATAAGTCGTTACTTTGGCTATCTGCAGGAATTTTCATCAACTGAATTTCTGGACAATTTTGTCAGCGAACACAAAGACGAGATTGACGCTGCACGTAAAACGCTCCACGCCGAATTCCCCTACTTCGACTTGTCGCCGCAATATCTGTACGACCAAATCGACTACATCAACAATTATATTAACGGTGATTTTTCCACACACGTCACTATTTACCAGACTGAAGACGGGCCCGATAAATTACCCGGCCAGGTAACCGTTCACAACAAGCATCACTTTCCGCTTCGATGCCAAACACTGCAGGTTGGCGAAAATCTTATCTCGCTGAAACAAAACATAGCAGCCAACGGTGATACTCAAGTTGTATTACCGCCTGAACTTGCGTCGACCAACAGTCACTCATCATCGTTTAAATGCACTATTCCAGGCATCGACAAACCGTTCGATGTCAAAATATTTCCGTGGAAAAAAAGCGAAGCACTAGCCAAAACCCAGTACCCGGTTTCCGACTACGCAGCGCATCCAAACGTCATTATAGAAGGCAGCAGCCTGACTATTCCCGCCGGACTCACCACGTTGACTCGTAACTTGGTGGTATCTGAATCGCAATCGCTAACGGTTGCAGCCGGGGCTACCATCAACCTGACAGAGGGCGCTTTCATTCTTTCTTATGGGCCTGTTCAGTTTCTTGGCAGCGAAGCTGAACCCATTAAAGTGTTCTCGAGCGACAGCACGGGTCGTGGCGTGGCGGTTTTAAACGCGGAACAACAAAGCTCTGTGTCGCACACTTTGTTTTCAAATTTGCGAGCCGCCGAGTTCCCTGGCTGGTCAATTTCAGCCGCTGTGCTGTTTAACGAAAGCCCTGTTGTGGTTGACAAAGTGACTTTCCATTCGAACCAGTCTGAAGATGCCCTCAATATTGTGCGTTCAGAATTTGAAATTAAAGACAGTGTTTTCGATGGCAACAAATCTGACGCATTTGACTCTGACTTCTCTAGGGGCACCATCACCAACACGCGCTTTTTAGCAACTGGAAACGACGCTATCGACACGTCAGGGTCTACTGTCGAAATTCGCGACATCGTGGTTTCAGGTGCGGGCGACAAAGGCGTCAGCGTCGGTGAAGCGTCAAAGATGAGCGGCACTAACCTTGTCGTGAAAGAGTCTGGAATTGCGATTAGCTCAAAAGATAATTCATCGTTTGACATTGACACTATTTCACTCGACGACAACGCCCTGGCTTTTGCCCTGTTTCAGAAAAAACCGGAGTACGGACCAACTCACGGCATCGCCCGCAACATGACCATAACGGGCGACGGGGAGAAGTTCATCCTTGAAGTCGGCTCATCTCTACAGATTGACGACACGGTTATGGAAGGCGACATCGCCGATGCCAAGGTGCTTATGTACGGAAACGTGTACGGGAAGAAAACCATCCGCTAACATTCTGATTGACCTGCTCGAAACGACTTAAACAGTTACTTTTTATAGGAAAAATCGCGGCAGAATGCTTAACGAGTGGTGATCATTTCTGATCATAACCTGGCCATTCTTTCTCGTCCCCAAAAAGATTGCGGTAAGCATGCCGTTTTGAATGACTCAATTCGTATTCTTAGTACGAGACTAACTAATATTCTGCTCAAGACCGCCGGAGCCCATGTCTGAGGCCGAACTTAGTTGGAAACCTAACAAAGAAAAGGAACTTACCATGAACAAATTGGGGAAACTGATCGCCTGTGCTGTAGCTATTCTTGCCGCCACATTAAGTTCGCAAGCGGCTACTCACCGGCTGGATTTTGCCGGCCAAAATGAGACCGCCAGTTACAGTGGCTACTTCGAATACGACTTCAATCTAGCCGTGGATGAGAATCCTTCACCCTTCGAGAGCTTAACCAGTGACTTTGTTACCGGAGTGTATTTACAAGTTAACGGAATTGAATTCGTTATCGCAGACGATCCGGGTGACTTTACTATCATTTTCAATAGCTCGCTTACAGCGGGTGATTATTTTGGGACTCTGGTAGAAGTACTCAACACTTCCACCGGATTGTTAGAGGCAGTCGCGATTCAGTTTCAATTCTTGGCCGGAACGTTATGGGATACGGACGAGCTGCCCACCGCTTTTAACTTATTGGACTTCGATCCCTTTGATCCGAGCATGCCCTCGACCCTTGAAACGGGAATTATTCTTCCGCAGTCTATTTTTGATTCGGTTATTGTATCTCCGCTGGACTCAGCGTCATTGTATGCCGTACCGCTTCCGGCAGGTATGATTCTAATGCTCAGCGCGTTAACTGCTCTAACCGGCATTTCTCGCGACCGCGTCATATAGAAATCATCGATTTGAAAGAGTTCTGATCACGGTGAAGGGACTGGCGACTGGGTCAGCCTTCGTGATCAGTCTGATTCAGAGAGTCGGTTAAGAGAACTTCGTGTATTCTTTATATCTCAATAACCATTGCAGTGCTGCGGTGTTGTAGAATCGTGTAATGGCCAATGTGGGAAGTTAATAATGAGTACCATCGGACGTCTACTATGCGTCGCAGCGCTGCTTGGCACGACAATCAGCTCGCTAGCCGCCACACACAGACTCGACTTTGCTGGCCAAAACGTCAACGGTGGCTACAACGGTTACTTTCTTTGCGACTTTAATCTGGCAGTTGATGAAAATCCGTCACCTGGGCAGGGGCAGTACGGCAAG